>JAJYSP010000037.1 GCA_021793515.1 Actinomycetes bacterium
GACGGTGTCATAGACCGAGGCCGGCGAGTTGAGCGGCGTCGACGGATCGACCAGGGTGCCGTTGGGGGCCGTGCCCGAGTAGACGCTCGTGACCACGCTCGGGGTGACGAGATTCGGAGAACCAGCACAGACCCAGAAACCGCTTATATTCGAAATGTTGCCGCTGCCTACGAGTGGCGAGATGTAATTTCCCGTAAGCCCAGACGAGCCGGCGACGTTTGACGTCGTCGTATAAAGGTTGTAATCCGTACCACCCTTCACGACAATGCCAATGACGTTAAGTGAGGGGTTGTAGAACGAGAAATTCACGTCCTGAAAAGGAGTCGATCCGGAGTATGTGCCGTTCGGGAAGTAGGGGTCAGTGGACTCGGTACTGACGGTCCATGAGATGGGGTTTAAAGCACTCGCTGGACCGTTGGTTTGAGTCTCGCCCACGCTATTGGGGCTAAACGGTCCGTCGAGGTGGAACGCGATCGAACCACCGATCGACGCACACGCATTCGAGGCGTCGTTTTGACTTGAACCTTGCATCGCCCTCGAGTCATCACCAGACCCTGGGAGAATGCTTCCACTTGCCGCAGTCAAGCCAATTGACGTAACCGCAGTGGCAGAGACGACAAGGAGGCCGACAACAGTTCGCAATGCCCGCAGACTTGATAGATGACGGAACATGACTTGTACGACCCTTCTGACCATCAGGCCAACTCAACCCAAGCCCCTGCACACACGACCCTAGGGAAAGCCATGAAAATTGTCAAATAAGAGTTTTCTCATTGTTATGTTGTTGTTTATCAAGGATATTTGTCAACGTTCTATCAAAACCTCTGGTCACGCGGATCCATAATGATGTACCTAATGTCACCGGCCAACGGATTCCGCCCAGATTGAGAGGTGGAATGTGCATCTCAAAAGGATGCGGCTAGCCTCGCAATGAACGTACCTGATGAGTGGGATCAAACAAGGACCGGTCACATGGCTGACACAAGTGATGTGGAATCGGCGGAGCATCGCTTTGCACCCAACGAACCTCAAGAAGTCTCGTCCGGTGCTGAAAATCTACCTGATAACCCTCGACGCCGTCGCGCCGGTGAAGACGACGCGGCGATCGAGCGCGCCGTCAACGCAACACGGCGCTACGGCGTCGTTCGCGCGACGGTCAACGCCGAACCACCGGGCGCGACCATCGACGAGGACTACGACACCGTCTTTGCCGCACTCGCCGACGTCGTGCTCGACGGGTTCTGTGACTGGTGCGTCGTCGAAATGGTGCGACCCCGTCGGAGCCGGACACTCGCACGCGCGTCAGCGAAAGAACACGATCACACAGGTCTCGACGAGCGAGTGCCCGACCTCCACGCTGTGGTCGAACTCGCTGTCGCCGAAGGACGGCAGCGCTACCCGGCCGACGTCACGACGGGACTTCCGTGGTGTCTGGTCATCCCTCTCTCGGTCCACGACGAGGTAGTCGCAGGCGTCGCATTCGTGCGCGACGGCGCCACCCCCGGTTTCGGCCCGATGGAGTCGACCGCCGCGGATGAGATGGTGTGGGGGGCGGCAACCACTATCGAACGGCTCGACCTGCGCCGCCAGACCGAGCGCGCGACCGCGGCTGCCAACCGAGTCGCCGAGCACCTTCGCTCACTCATCGACGCCTCGATCTCGCTGCAGGCAACGAGCGCCGACGCACTTGCGACCGAGACGGTCGAGCGCGCCCGCGAGCTCTTCGACGCCGAGACCGCCGTCCTGATCGACGACGGTCCACCACCTCGCGTGCTGCGCGCCGACCGTGGCACGAATCCCGTCGACCTCGCAACAGTGCCCCGCGACGACACCCGTGACGGGGCTTGGTTCGAGGCGGGTTGGCTCGTCGCCACCGTGCGTGACCCCTCAGGTAACGCCCGCGGCCGACTCGCCATCCACCGCACGAGTCCCATTCACGACGAGGACGTGGAGATCCTGACGCTGCTCGCCCAGACGGCCGCCATCACGATGACCGCGGCCGAACTCACGGCGACGATTCGCGCCAGTGAGGCGCGCTGGCGCGTGCTCGTCGACAGCGCCCCCGTCGGCATCATCGAGGTCGACGACGACGAACGCGTTCGCTGGTGGAACCGATCCGCGGCGACGATCTTCTCCTGGCCCGCACCGACCGATGACGCCGAGACGCCACCGCTCCCCCCCGCGGTCCTCGCCGAGCTGCGACCCCTCTGGGCCGAGGTTGCGAGTGGTGAACTGCCGGGCGCCTGCGAGCTTCGCGCGGTGACGGTCGGGGGGCGACCCCGAGACCTCTCGGTATCGGCTCGACGACTGGAAACCGGAGATGGCACACCCGCGACAACGCTCACGCTCGTCGATGACATAACTGACCGACGTCAGATGCGTGAAGAACTCCGCCACGCCCACACCATGGAGATCCGCGGCCTCGTCGCCGGGTCGGCGGTGCACGACTTCAACAACTTGCTCACGATCATCTCGGGCTACGGGGAGCTCCTCGTTGAAGAACTTCCCGCGGGTCCGGCGCGCGAGGCGGCAACCGCCATCGTCGCCACCAGTGGACGCGCGTCGGCCCTGACTGGTCAACTCCAAACGATCGGCCGCACCCAACACCCCGACCCCGTCGTCGTCAACCCGGCGACGGTGCTCGAATCCAACGCCGAGGTGATCGAGCGAATCCTCGGTGAGGCGATCCGCCTCACCTGGTCGGTTCCTACCGAACCAGCGTTCGTGCGCGTCGACGCCGACCAGTTCGAGCAGACGCTACTCAATCTCGTCATCAACGCTCGCGACGCCATGCCCGCTGGGGGCGAGCTCCTCATCAGTCTCAATCGCGTCGACGGCAGCGAACTCGATGGTGAACACCGCGTCGAGCGTTCCGGGACCTACGCCGTTCTCACAGTCACCGACACCGGTACCGGGATGGACGAGGCCACCCTCGCGCGCTGCTTCGACCCCCTCTTCACGACGAAGGGCCCCTTTTCCGGCACCGGACTCGGTCTCGCGGCCGCGCGGCGCCTCATGGAAGAGAGCGGCGGCTCCATTATCGCGCGGTCGCGCCTCGGCGCCGGTTCGACGTTCGAGCTCGCGCTGCCACTCGTCGACGAACCGGACCACGTCGAGCCGGCTATGGCACCGGTCGTCCCCACACCGAGCGCGAACACCTTCCACGGTGCGACCGTCCTCGTCGCCGAAGACGACGAGGCGCTCCGTCGACTCATGGTCCAGGTGCTACGCCGCAACGGTTATCACGTGCTTGAAGCAGCCTCGGGCGAGGCCGCCCTCCACCTGCTCGACGACGCGGTTGACCTCCTCGTGAGTGACGTCGTCATGGGGGCGCTCTCCGGGGTGGACCTCGCGACGCGGGTCCCCGTCAGCCCATCGGCGCCGGCGATCCTGCTGGTCTCGGGAACGGCCGATCCCTCAATCGTCGAGGGCCTGGGTCCGCGGACGTGCGACTTTCTTGCCAAGCCCTTCCGCCCGAGCCAGTTCGTCGAGCGGGTGATCGGCCTACTCGTCAGACGAGCCGGCGCCAGTCGGTAGACAGGTAAGACAATTAGTGGTGGTCGCCGGGCTCGAACCGGTAACCGACGCCGCGGATCGTGGTAATCCACCGGGGCTGGTCGGGGTTGGTCTCGATCTTTGCGCGAAGGCGACGCACGTGTTCGGTGACCGTGGCCTCGTTTTGCCACTCACTCGAGGACGACCAGACGTGCTCGAGCAGCTGCTGGCGTGAGAAGACCTGGCGCGGCGATTTCGCGAGGAAGGCGAGCAGCGCGAACTCCTTGCTCGTCAACTCAACCAGCTCACCGCGCAGGGTCACCTCGTAGGTGTGCTCGTTGATCGAGAGGTCGCCGTAACGCAAGGTCGGGGCGCTGATCTCACGCTCGACGACGTTCGAGCCGGCCCGGCGCAGCACCGACTCGATACGCGCCGAGAGCTCACCGAGGGAGAAGGGTTTCACGATGTAGTCGTCCGCACCGAGCTTCAACCCGGCGATACGCTCAGATTCGAGGCCGCGCCCGGTGAGAAAGATGGTCGGCACGTCGCTGATGAAGCGCATCTCACGCAGGATGTCACGTCCGTCCTCGTCGCCGAGCACAATGTCCAAGAGCACAAGGTCTGGCTCGTTGGCCGCTATCGCCGCGAGCGTGGCGGCCCCGTCGCTCGTTGTTACGACCTGGTAGCCCTCGCCAACGAGGAACCGCTCGAGCATCGTCACGACGTCGGGATCGTCCTCGACGAGCAGGATGGTACTCATCGCTCTACCGCAGCCGACACCCCGCGACGAACCGTCGCACGAGGGGAGTCCGCTATCCGTTCACGAAACCACACGCGCCGAGTCTACGAAGCATCCGCGCTCAGACACGGCTTCTTCGAGCCGGACCTTCGCAGATGGTTGTTGCGGTGCCGACGCTCAGAAGCGGTTGCTGCGATACCGGCCCTATAAATAGGGCGCGACGTTCTTCGCCCACGTGAAGTTCATGGCCGGTGGCGTCGAAGCGGGCTTTTCGATCAGGTCGACGAAGGACCCTGAACCGTTCACGATCGCAAAGCCCACGCCAACCTCACAGGTAGACGTAGTCAGGCCGACACCGGGGTTGAAGCCCGGGTCCGAGCCAATCAGCTCGTCACGGTGGGCCCAGCAGCCCGCCGCGTGGCTGGAGGTGCAGGCGACGTTCGAGGTTGCCGAGGCGCTGCCGCCCCAGCCGTCGGCGTACATCCAGATGTAGTCGGCGGCGAGCACCGAGAATCCCCCCGACCAGGCACCCCCCATGGCGGGGTAGCCCTGGACGTCGTTACCGATCGCGAAGCCCGCGGCGACTGTCGGGTCCTGGTTGGTGGCGGCCGCGCGCTGAGCGGCCGCGCTCAGCGCCGCGTTAATGCCGAGGTAGGGCGGCAACCCGCGCGCCACGCGCTCGAGGTCAGCCACGACGAAGAGCTGCTGACCAGTAGTGAGGCTGTACCAGTTGCTCGGCAGGGTCATGGGCCCGAGGTGCTCGATCGCGCGGGCATTGTCGATCGCCTGAAGGATGTAGTTCGTGCAGCTCGGGTCATTCGCGAAGGCCGGCCACGTCATCGACGAGGTGAGACACGGGTTCGCACACGACCAGGTCGACCCATTCTGGGTGCACTGGCCCGCCTGGAGGAAGTTCGGGCTCGGCGCGATGTTGCCCGCTGGGTTGAGGTGCGCGGCGAGCTTCGCCGCGGCTATCGCGACGGCGGACTTGACCGCCGGCTTGGGCGCGACGGGCTTGGGCGCGACGGGCTTGGCCGGGGTTGTGCGCTTGGGTGGTGTGACGCTACGGGTGACGGTACGCACCGCGACCGTGCGCACGATTGGCGTTGCCGTCGTGTGACGAACTGGCGTCGTGGCGGGTGTCGTTACGGACGTCGTCGTCGGCTTCAGCGCGACGGCGTGGGACTTGACTGCGGGTGTCGTCACCGGCACAGCCGTCGTGGTGGTGGTCGAGCGCACCGTCGTCGACGGTGACGGCGCGATGGTGGAAGTCGACGTCGACGTCGGGTGAGGCGTCGTCATCGTCGCGAACCTGACGGAGAAGCCGCCGTTCCCGTGGATGGCCGAGATCGCCCGAGGCGTCGTCGAGGCTGCGACGATGGACTGGCTCGCGAGGTTCAGGCGAGTCGTCGGCTGGACGGCCGCCGTGCTCGAGACGGGGGCGACAACGAGCACGTACGTGCCCACCCCCGACGCCACGACGGCGACGGCGAGCGCCGTGCGACGCACGACCGCTCGAAACGACCACGTACCTGAAAAACGCTGCCCTTGCGTGTGAAACTTCATGAATCCAGTGTCGGAAATGAAACTCACGGACTCGTCTAGCGATACGCAACTCCCGCTCAACTCTTAAAGGGCTCCTGGCACGGTCGTCGTGGCGATACGGCCATCACCGCGCGACGCAAACCCACCGATCTACTCGCTACGGCGCGACGAAGGCGATCATTCACCACCGAGCAATCCGCGCAAACTAGGGTCGGGACGTGGCCCTATCACGCAAGGGCATGCTAGAGAAGGGCCACCCCAGTGCGACTGGGACACTCCGCGAATGCGGGGCCGTCACCAGCATGCCATCGAAAGTCCTCGAATTGGCCGTCGTGTCGACGAATTGACCTTTAATTGTGCACGATGTGAGTAAAGGCATCGGCACGCATCCAACGCGGCGCCGATCAGCGCACTTGACCCTCGGTGCTACCATCGCTCTATCGCGACGGCTTTAGGCCTGCGCAGCGTAACGGGATACTTGATGATTCTCTCTCTTCTTGGTAGCTGGACGAGACGACGGCGCGTAAGCGAACGGCTGCCCGTGGCGCCAGCCCCCGTCGCCGCCGCGGTGACCCTTCGCCACTCGTTGCAGCTTCGCCACGTCGACGCCGGGAGTTGCAACGGCTGTGAGATGGAAATCACGTCAGTTTTCGGACCGGTCTATGACGCCGAGCGGATCGGGGCTCGACTGGTCGCCTCGCCACGTCACGCCGACGCCCTGCTCGTGACCGGTCCGGTGACCCACAACATGGCCGCGCCCCTCGAGCGGACCTACCTCGCGATGCCCGAGCCGCGCCTCGTGATCGCACTCGGCGACTGCGCGCGAAACTGTGGCGTCTTCGCCGGTGGCTACGCCGTCGCCGGCGCCGTTCGTGACGTCGTACCGGTCGACCTCGAGATCCCCGGCTGCCCGCCCCACCCCGACGACATCCTCGCCGCACTTCGGCGTTTCACCAACCGGTGAGTGCCGTCGCCCTCCTCGCCGGCCTCGGGGTGCTCGCGGCGCTCGCCGCCTTCGCGCCACGGGCGCGACGGGTCCAACTCGTCGCCACGATCCTCGTCGCGGTCGAGGTGGTCGGCGCCATCGTGGCCATCCACGTGCTCGTGATCGATCACCCGCTCGCTGGCCACACGACGAGCCTGCTGCCCATCACCGGGCTGCATATCGACTTAACCCCACTCGGGGCGCTCTTCACTCTCACGACCGCGGTCGTCGCGTTCGCCGCGACGATCCACTGGGTCGGGTACCGACGCCACGCCATGAGCTCGGTCGGGGCTTCCTGCGCCTTCGCGCTCTTCGTGACGAGCCTCCTGCTCGTGCCCGCGGCCGGGGACATCGTCACCTTCCTCGTGCTCTGGGAGATCATGGCCCTCACGTCACTCGCGCTCGTCGCCCACGACCACGCCCTACGCGACGAGGCCCGTCAGGCCGCGTGGTGGTACGGGGCGATGACCCAGGGCGGGGCGGCACTCATCACCCTCGGGCTCGTAGTGCTCGGCGCGCACGCGAAGGACCCGAGCTTCGCCTCGATCGCGGCCAGCGCTCACCACCTGCCCGGCGCGACGCGCGCCGCGGTCTTTCTCGCCCTCTTCATTGGCTTTGCCGCCAAGGCCGGCCTCGTGCCCGCCCACGTCTGGTTGCCCCGCGCCCACGCCGAGGCCCCCGCACCGGCCTCCGCCCTGCTCTCGGGGGCCATGGTCAACCTCGGGATCTACGGGATCGTGCTCACCCGCACCCTGCTCGGGGTCGGGCCAACGTGGTGGTGGCTCGTCGCGGGCTTCTTCGGGGTGATCTCGGCCCTCTACGGCTCGCTCTACGCCGCGACCAGCACCGACCTGAAACGGCTGCTCGCTTACTCGACGAGTGACAACATGGGACTCGTCGTCATCGGCCTCGCGGCCTCGGGGTTCTTCTTCGCGAAGCACCCGGCCGCCTCGAGCCTCGCGCTCATCGCGTCACTCGTGCTCGTAACGGCCCACGCGCTCTACAAGTCGACTCTCTTCCTCGGGGCGGGCTCGGTGCAGTACGCGACCCACGAGCGCAACCTCGACCAGTTGGGCGGTCTCGCGCGCACGATGCCCGTGACGAGCGTCGCAGTCGTGATCGGGGCGCTCTCGGTCGCGGCGCTGCCGCCGCTGAACGGCTTTAGCGCCGAGTGGCTCGTCGTGCAGAGTCTCGTCCACGGGCTCGCCGGTGCTGACCCCGTGACGACCGTCGCGACCGCGGTCTTCGTCGCGGCGCTGGCCCTCACCGGTGGACTCACGATCGTCGCCTTCGTGAAGGCCGTCGGGATCGGCTTCTTCGGGCGAGCCCGCAGCGAACAGGCCGCCCACGCCCGTGAAGTGCCGGTCTCGATGCGCATTGGCCCGGGCATCACCGCGACCGCGTGCGTGGTCTTTGGCGTCGCGCCCGGTCTGACGCTCAGCGCGATCACGCGCGCGAGTGCGACCGTGGCCCCTAATCGCTCGGGGATGACAGCGACGCTCGCGGGCTTTCACCTGGGGGCGTTGCGCGGGGCGGTCGACCCGCTCGCGCTCGCCCTCGGTGCGGTCGCGGCCACGCTCGTCGTCGCGGCGCTGCGACAGAGCCGCGGCCCGGCTGGGGCCGCCAAACTGCGGTCCTTCGAGCCGTG
This sequence comes from Actinomycetes bacterium, assembly GCA_021793515.1. Taxonomy (GTDB): domain Bacteria; phylum Actinomycetota; class Acidimicrobiia; order Acidimicrobiales; family RAAP-2; genus RAAP-2. Next base: position 8,413 of record JAJYSP010000037.1, read on the forward strand.
GGGGTCGGGACGGGTGCTCACCAGTGCGCGCATGCAGTACACGGCGACGTCCTTCGCCGAGCCACTCCAACGGGTCTTTGACGACGTGCTCGCCCCCCAGCACGACCTCGACGTCAGCCACGCGGTCGAGAGTCGCTACTACATCGAGCGCGTCGCCTACGTCAGTGCGAACGACGACGTGGTCGAGCGACGCCTCTTTCGTCCGGTGCTCGCCCTCGCGCGCTGGTGGGGGGTGCGTGCACGCGGGATCGCGAACGGCTCGGTGCATCGCTACCTCGCCTACGGCTTCGTCGTGCTCGTGCTGGCGCTGGTGGTGGTCTCGTGAACCTCGCCACGTTCGCTGTCGGCGCCGTCCAACTCGCGCTCGTGGTCGTCGGCGGACCGCTGCTACTCGGCCTCATGCGTCGCGTGCGCAGCCGCCTCGAGGGTCGAGACGGCCCGCCCATCACCCAGCCCTGGCGCGACATCGCCAAGCTCGCCCACAAGCAGCGCACCCGGCCCACCGAGTCGAGCTGGATCTTCTCAGCCGCCCCGCTCGTGCTGGTTGCGACCGCCGCCACCGTCGCCACGCTCGCGCCCCTCATCGCACTCACGCCACCCCTCGCTGCCTCGACCGACTTCATCGCGGTGATCTTCGTGCTGCTCGTCGGGTCGGTCGCCCTCGCGCTGGCCGCACTCGACACCGGCACGGCCTTTGGCGGCATGGGTGCGAGTCGAGCCCTCACCATCGGCGCCCTCGTCGAGCCGGCCCTGCTCGTCGCGGTGCTCGCGCTCTCGCTCCCCCTGCACTCGACCAACCTCGTCGCGATCGTCGCCGACGGGTCGCGCCACGCCTCGGTGCTCGTCGGTCCGAGTCACCTGCTCGCGCTCGCCTCGTTCATCGTCGTGATCCTCGCTGAGAGCGGGCGGCTACCCGTCGACAACCCATCGACCCACCTCGAGCTCACGATGATCTACGAGGCGCTCATCCTCGAGTACAGCGGACCGGACCTCGCGCTCGTGACCCTCGGTGAGTCGATGCGCCTCGCGATCTGGCTGGGGCTCTTCGTGAACCTCGTCGCCCCGGCCGGCGTCGCGGCTAACGCCGGCGCGGCCGCTCTCGTCCTCGGGCTGGTCGCGGTCGCGGCGAAGGTGGCCCTGGTGGGGACCATCGTCGCGGTCTATGAGGTGACGACCGCGAAGCTCCGGCTCTTTCGCCTGCCCGAGCTGCTCGCGGGTGGCTTCATCTTGGCCCTACTCGGGGTCGTCACCGGGGCGGTGATGCGGTGACCACCTTCGCCAACGCCCTCGCGAGCGCCGCCGTCGTCGTCACGGTGGGGGCCGTCGTCGTGCTCTGGCGCCACCGCCTGCGCTCGATCGTCCTCGCCCTCGCCGTCCAGGGCGTCGCGCTCGCGGTGACCGCGGCCCTGCTCGCGGGTCACGAGCACGACCGGGTCCTCTTCGCCGTGGCGTTGCTCGTCCTCGCGGTGAAGGCGGTCGTCATCCCGGGGCTGCTCGTGCGCGTGGTCGCGGCCACGCCGGGCGCGCGCGAATCCGACCCACTCGTGAACGTCCCCGCGTCGCTCGTCGTTGCGGGTCTGCTCACACTCGCCGCCTTCATCGCCGCGCGCCCGATCGTCGCGCTCGTCGGCGGGCCGACCGGTCGACTGGTGCCACTCGGGCTCGCGACGGTGCTCATTGGTTTCTTCGTCATGGTCGCGCGACGTCGCGCGCTCAGCCAGGTCGTGGGGCTCTTGCTCGTTGACAACGGGATAGCACTCGTCGCCTTTCTCGTCACGAGTGGCGTGCCAGTCATCGTCGAGCTCGGCTCGTCACTCGACGTGCTCTTTGGCGTCGTCGTGCTGCGGGTCCTACTCGCGCGGCTGACGGCGGCCGGGTTCTCGGACCTCGATCAACTGCGGAGCCTGCACGACTGATGATCTACTGGCTCTTCCTCGCACCCGTCGTCGCCGGCCTCGTCGCCGTCGCTACTCCCTGGCGCCCGGCGGTCGCCTGGCTCGGGGCGACGTCCTCGGCCGTCGTACTGGTGCTCGGCGTCGCTTTCGCCGTGCGGGTCGAGTCCTCGGGACCGGTCGGCACGGGTGTGCTGCGCGTGGACGCTCTCGCCGCCTTCATGGTGATCGTCATCGGGGCGGTCTCGCTGCTCGCGACGGTTCGCAGCGTTTCCTATCTCACCGACGAGGTCGCAAACGGCCACTCCACGCTTCGTCACGCCGCCCTCTACTCGACGCTCGTCCAGGGCTTCATCGCGGCGATGCTCCTCGCCGTGGTCGCCAACAACCTCGGCGTGCTCTGGGTCGCCATCGAGGCGACGACGGTCGTGACGACCTTCCTCGTCGGTCACCACCGCACGAAAAGCGCCCTCGAGGCGTCCTGGAAGTACATCATCATCTGCTCGGTCGGGATCGCGGTGGCCTTCCTCGGCACGGTCGTGCTCTACCTCGCCGGCGTGCACGCCGGGATCGCGAACCCACTCGACTTCACGGCTCTCGCCGCGCACGCCTCGATGCTGAACGCACCCGTCGTGCGCCTCGCCTTCACGCTGCTCGTGCTCGGCTATGGCACCAAGGCCGGGCTGGTCCCCCTCTTCAGCTGGCTCCCCGACGCCCACGGCCAGGCGCCCGCACCGGTCTCGGCCTTGATGTCCGGGGTCCTACTCAGCGTCGCGCTGTCGGCGATCCTTCGCCTGCGCGTGATCGCCGTCGGTGCGCTCGGGGTGACCTTCCCGCGGGTGCTGCTCCTCACCATCGGTATCGCGACACTGTTGGTCGCCGCGTCCCTGCTGCTCGCCCAACGCGACCTCAAGCGACTGCTCGCCTACTCGACCATGGAGCACATGGGGATGATGACCGTCGCGGCGGGGGTCGGTGGTCCCCTCGCACTCTCGGGGGTGCTGTTGCACATCATGGGTCACGGCCTCGTGAAGGGCGTGCTCTTCCTCGACGCCGGGGAGGTCCTGGCCCTTGACGGCACGACGCGAATCGACGCCCTGCGGGGCCTCCTCAGCCGGCGCCCCGCCGTCGGCGCCATCCTCGCCCTCGGACTCGCCGGTCTGCTCGGCCTCCCGCCCTTCTCGATCTTCGTGAGTGAACTGACCATGCTGCGCGCCGAGGCCGGGGCCGGCCTGTGGTGGGTGGCCGCGATCGTGCTCGTCGTGCTCGCGGTCATCCTCGCCGCCATCCTCGCCCACGCGCGCACCGTGTTGTTCGGCCCGAGCAAGACTGCAACGGCCAGTCCGGTCTCCTTTAGCGCACCGCTCGGCGTGGCCCTCGGCGTAGCCGTCTGGTTCGGGATCGTCGCCTGGCCACTCGCCCACCTCATCTCGCTCGCGGCGAAGGTCGTCGCGTGATCGGCGAGACTCGCACCATTTCGAGCGGCGATCTCGTCGCCGAGGCGACGGCCCTCGTTGCGGACGGGTACCGCCTCGCGCTCGTCGCGGGCTTTGACGACGAGCGCGGGCTGCGCGTCACCTACAGCTTCCTCGCCCCAACGAATCGCCGCGTCGAGCTGCGCGTCGAGTTCGACGAACGGACCCGTCGCGGAGTCTCACTCGCCCGTGTCTCGTTTCCCGCGAGTCGCTTCGAGCGTGAGCTCTTCGACCTCTTCGGTATCGAGCCCGTCGGCCACCCCCAGCGTCGGGCGCTCGTTCGCCACGCCCACTGGCCCGAGGGTTACCACCCGATGGCAAAGGGCGCGGGCCCGGCCCCGGTACTGCACCCCGACGAGGGTGGCTACCCGTTCATCAGCGTCGAGGGCCCGGGCGTATACGAGATCCCCGTCGGTCCGGTCCACGCCGGACTGATCGAACCGGGTCACTTCCGCTTCTCGGTCGTCGGCGAGACCATACTCAAGATGAAGGCCCGGCTCTGGTTCACCCACAAGGGGATCGAACGACTCGTCGAGGGTAAGTCGATCGACGAGGTCCTCGTCATCGCCGAACGCATCTCGGGCGACAGTGCCGTCGCCCACGGGCTCGCCTTTACGCGCGCGGTCGAGGACGCACTCGGCATCGCGGTCGACCACGAGGTCGAGGCCCGACGGGCCGTCGCCCTGGAGCTCGAGCGGCTCTACAACCACGTGAATGACCTCGGCGCGTTAGCCAACGACGTCGGCTTCGGCCTCGCTCAGGCGAAGGCCCTCACCGTGCGCGAAACGCTCCTTCGACTCAACGAACGGCTCAGCGGACATCGTCTCCTGCGCGGGATCGTCACCGTCGGTGGTGCGCAGTTACTCGACGCGCCGACGCAACCCGAACTCGACGAGATCGAGGCCCGCGTCGCCGAGCTCACCTCGATGACGCTCGCGCAGTCCATCGTGGTCGACCGCTTCACCGGCACCGGGGTCCTCTCACGTGAGGCGGTGTGCGAGCTCGGAGTGGTTGGGCTCGTCGCTCGGGCCTCGGGCCTCGACCTCGACGCCCGCCGTGACCACCCAATCGAAGGCGTCGCGATTCCCCCGACGATTCTGGCGACCAGTGGTGACGTGCTCGCGCGCTACCACGTGCGCCGCGACGAGGTCGCGGCGTCCTTGTCAGTCGTGCGCGCGGCGACCCCGGGTGCCTCCACCTACCACCGAACGAGTGCGAACGGGTCGGGGGCGGGACTCGGCGTTGTCGAGGGCTGGCGTGGGCCGGTCGTGCACCGGGTCGAGATCGTCGAGGGCCGGGTAACGCGACTGAAGGTCGTCGATCCCTCGTTCCTTAACTGGCCGGCGCTCGCGGTCGCGCTCGCCGACACGATCGTGCCGGACTTTCCGCTTGTGAACAAAAGTTTCAACCTCTCCTACGCCGGCAACGACCTCTAAATAGGGGGGTTGACGAGCCGCGGATCGGGGGCGTGACTACCCCGATCACGGTGTCGGCGATTGAGCCGGGGCGCGGCACCAGGAGGCGGCGTTCATCAGGCACGATGAATCGACCGCGCGGTGCGACAGGTGGGACGCGACTGGTGCGAGGGCATCGCGTCACCGGCGTTACGACCATTGAGCCCCGTCGATACGTGGACAATCCATCATCAAGGGACTCAAAGCACTCGTGTTCTTCGCCGGTGATACTGGAAAGTACATCAGTATTGTAAACATCATTTCGAACTTGCATTCTACTTGATCAAAAGGGGGAAGCCAATTAGCAATTCGAAACGCTGCTCTAGAGTAAATCAACGCCATTCCCCGTCGCCTACGGGTTCGAATTCAGTTGATACTCCCGCGCCAACCTCGGAGAATTGTCGCCCCGTTTATTTGCAACCGCGGGGGGTCACTGGTAGCCTGAGTCCTGTCAGCACGAGCCACCGGCGACGGTGGACTAATGGAGGATCACATGGCGACACGACTATTCGGGACGTTACGAACTAATCGCCAACGAGTGATTCCGCTCCTCGTGGGGGCGCTCCTCCTCTCTGGCCTGTTCTTCAGCCTCTTCGGCGCCAAGCCCGCCCAGGCCGACTACTACACGGGCTGTGGTTACGGCTACGGCTCGACGCAGTCGGGTTTCGGTTACGGCACCGGTACAACCTACGGCTACGGCTTCGGTTACGGCGGCACCTTCAGCTACGGCTACGGCGACCAGGTCTGCCCGATTACCATCACGACCTCGAGTCTGCCCAGTGGCATGCAGTTCGTGTCGTACACGCCGACGTCGTTGACCGCGACTGGCGGCACCAACACGTTCACGTGGACGTCATCCGTGCTCCCGTCGGGGCTCTCGCTATCGAGCGCTGGAACTCTCTCCGGTACACCGACGGTGTCAGGAACCTTCACAATCACCTTCACGGCGACTGACGGGAATGGTCAACCAGCGACAAAGAACCTCACGCTGACCATCGCGCCGTTCACCAGTTCTGGCGGTGGTGGTGGCGCCGGTGGTGGCACCACGACCACAACGTCGACTACGTCCACGACCACTACAACGGTTGCTCCCACGACCACGACCACGACGGGTCCGAAGCCGAAGTACTGCAACTTGTTCGCCAAGCGGTTCCTCGGGTTCGCGGTTGTCGGTCGCGGCGTGTCACGAGCGATCATCGGTGGGTGCTTCTACGCTCAGCCGAAGGTGACGAGTGACGAGCCTGGCACTCGGGTTGGCGTCCTCCACGACAATGGCCGGGTCCTCGTGGTGCGCGTCACGGTTCCCGGTGGATCGAAGCCGGGATGGCACACGCTGACCATCCGTGAACCGAACGGGAAGATCTGCCGCGTGAACTACTTGGTCCGCATCCTCCCCCGTCGGTGATTCACGTAGTGCATAACCTGTACTGACGCTTTCTAGGAAGCACGAGCCCCCTCTCTTGAGAGGGGGCTCGTGCTTTGTGATGACGATATCTCCGTCTGGTTCGTGCATCCGCCAAGCACATGGCGTGGCACAGTTTCACGTGTCGTGCGATCTCGCTTCGACGATTCATCGTGCATCGTTGAACCCGATACCTTCGATGGCTCTTCACGGTGATGGCCAACGTGGTCGAATTCTCTCCACGTCGCGTCGTTGACACATTGAACTCAACTCGTCTGCGTACCGCCGCGCAGCGAGACGACGTGGACCGAGGTCATTGGACTGACCGTCCGGTGGTTGACACTCGAGTGTGCTCGATGGCACGCCCGTGTGATTGTGCGGCGGTTAGGTCGGTAGTTCTTGAACTGTAGATCGATACGGCACGAGGTCTCGTCGATACCATCGTGCGTGCGAGCCACACCGATGAGTGGGACTCATCGGCTGCGCTCCTCGCGGCTACCCCGGTACCCGCCGGGCCGCGAAGCAGCGTAGGCATAAGCGATGACAATCCTCGATGCCAGCCGCCGTCACGACGTCTGTCTCCTAGCCAGCGTGCTCGTCATCGGGCGGGGGGTGCTGATCGCCGACCACCGCCGCTACGGGCAGTGGGGACCCACCGGTGGGCACCTGTGTCGCTGTCGACGTCAGCCTCAGCGTCGCCGCTGCTCGAGGACTCCTCGAAGAGGCAGCACTTTTGGCACACGTCCACTCGGCGACCATCAACTTCCGTCTCTTGACCTACCGGTGCCGGACCGCCGCTGAGCCAGCGCCCCATCTCGACGTGTGCTTCGCCGTGTTTGCCGACGTGATCGCCCCGACTCTCGTCGTCAGCGATGGCTTGGCCGAGCCGAATCCTTCGATCAGCGAAGTCTTCCAACGCTCGTGACGCCGGTCGCCGGGGATCTCGTCGATCTTGCGACTGTGGTTGCCACGATGCAGTGCTGACTGCTCACCGAGTGCGACACAACGTCTACGCAATCACACGGGCGCCGACAGCACCATGTGGCGGTTCGTGTTTTGCACTTTCAACTGAATTCATCACATGACAGGTATCACGCAATAAGCTGACAGTTGCTCGCTTGTCAGGGATTCGAACCATGTTCATCTACTAGATTGGTAAGCAATGAACCGTATCTGCGTTATTGGCGCTGGTTATGTCGGTTTGACTACGGCCGCTTGCTTCGCCCATTTGGGGAATAGCGTCATCGGCAGCGACGTGGACGAGGACCGCGTGAGGTCAATCAACAGTGGCGAATTGCCCATTGTTGAGGAAGGTCTCGCTGAACTCGTCACGCGTTATCTCGCCAGTGGCGACCTGCTCTTTACGACCGATAACGATGTTGCCGTCGCGGAGGCCGATTTCGTCTTCCTCTGTCTGCCCACGCCCGAGGGGCCCAATGGCCGGGCCGACATGTCCCGAGTGATCGAAGTTGCCTCGTCGATCGGACCGCACCTCAAGGTTGGCGCGGTCGTCGTGAACAAGTCAACGGTACCGATCGGCTCGGCCAACGTCGTGCGCCAGGCGCTCCAACGACAAGACGTGCAGGTCGTCTCGAACCCTGAATTCCTTCGCGAGGGGACGGCGATTCACGACTTCTTGAATCCGGACCGCGTCGTCATCGGTGCCGATGACGAAGAGGCGGCGATTCGACTCTCGAACCTTTACGTCAAGCTCGGTGCTCCCATCGTCGTCACCGATGCCGCGACCGCAGAGACCATCAAGTACGCGTCGAACGCGTTTCTCGCCACCAAGTTGAGTTTCGTCAACGCGCTCGCGGCGCTGTGTGAGTCCGTTGGCGCTGACGTGCGACAAGTGACGCTCGGCATGGGGTACGACCCGCGGGTCGGTTCATCATTCCTGAAACCGGGGCCGGGCTGGGGTGGCTCGTGCTTCCCGAAGGACGTGGCCGCGCTGATCGGCATGGCCGAAGACGCCGGCTACGACTTCGCGCTCCTGAAGGGGGTCGTGGCGATTAACGACCTCCAGCACCGCAGAATCGTCGAGAAGATCGTACGACTCGCCGGTGGGTCCGTCGCAGGCAAGAAGGTCGCCCTGTGGGGCTTGACGTTCAAGGCCAACACCGATGACCTGCGCGAGTCACCCGCCTTGAAGATTGCGGCGCTGCTCGCCGAGCTCGGCGCCCACGTCGTCGGCTACGACCCGACGGTACGGAGCGATGTCGAGGGACTGACCGTTGTTGGCGACCCCTACACGGCGTGCACGGGCGCCGCGGCGGTCGTGGTAGCGACCGAATGGGACGAATTCCGCTGGATCGACTTCGACAAGGTTGGCAGTGTCATGGAGCGGCGCGTGGTGGTCGACGCGCGCAATCTCCTCGATGCGTCAACGGTGCGTAAGAGTGAATTCACCTACGAGGGGATCGGCATCCGTTGAGTAGGTCACGGAGATGAGCCGCGTGGTCGTAACCGGTGGCGCGGGGTTCCTTGGTTCCCACCTCTGTGACACACTCGTCCAGCGTGGTGACGAAGTCGTGTGCGTCGATAACTTGTCAACCTCAGACGGTGGCAACATCGCCCACCTCCTCAGCGACGAACGGTTCAGCTTCGTACAGACGGACGTCACGAACGGCGTACCGGTCGATGGACCGGTCGAGGCGATTCTGCACCTCGCGAGCCCGGCGTCACCACCGGAGTATCTGCGCATGCCTCTCGAGACGCTGGCGGTGGGCAGCAGGGGCACCGAAGCCTGCCTCACACTCGCACGAGCAACGGGGGCACGGTTCATTCTCGCTTCGACCAGTGAAGTGTACGGCGAGCCGCTCGAGCACCCCCAGCGCGAAAGTTACTGGGGCAACGTCAACCCCATCGGCCCACGCAGCGTCTACGACGAAGCGAAGCGGTTCGCAGAGGCCATCACCATGGCCTACGGTCGCTATGAATCGGTCGACGTCGGCATCGTGCGGATCTTCAACACCTACGGCCCTCGCCTACGGCCCGGGGACGGACGGGTCGTCTCGAACTTCATCGTGCAGGCGCTTTCGAACCGTCCCCTCACCGTTTACGGGAAAGGAACCCAGACTCGGAGCTTCTGCTACGTCGACGACCTCGTACGCGGCTTGATCGCCATGGCCGACGCGAAAGAGCTCACCGGTCCCGTCAACCTGGGCAACCCCAGTGAGGTCACGGTGCTCGAGTTCGCGACCGTCGTGCAGGAACTGACCCATTCGACGTCACCACTTTCGTTCCACGAGAGCCCGCAGGATGACCCGACGAAGCGCCGGCCTGACATCAGCCTGGCGAAGACGTCCTTGATGTGGTCGCCAACGATCACCCTAGGAGACGGCCTCGCACGAACGATCGAGTGGTTCAGGCAGCAGCCGGGAGTCGGTGCGAACTTAGAGTGACGTCGATACCAGGAGACTCCATGTCCACCACCATCAGCGTTGTAGTTCCGACGTACAACTCTGCCTCGGTCATCGCCAACTGTCTCGCCAGCCTTCAGTCACAGCGCCTCGCTCCGATCGATGTCGTCGTCAGTGATGGCGGCAGCACCGATGCGACGATGGCGATTGCCGACGGTTTCGGCGCGACCGTCATTCAGGGGCAAGCGAACCGTTCACGGCAGCGAAACGCTGGCGCATTAGCCGCGACGGGCGAGTACGTCGTTTTCATCGATGCCGACATGCGGTTAACGCCAGGGGTTCTCGAGGAGTGTGTCGCGTCGTTTCGCGAATCGGACGCCGCACTGGTCATTCCCGAAGTAGACATCGGGGAGAGCTTCTGGGCTCGGGTTCGCGGATTCGAACGCTCGTTCTACCAAGATGCCTGGTGGCTCCAAGCCGCGCGTTGTTATCGAAAGTCACAATTCATCGAAGTGCGGGGCTTCGACGTCGGCTTAATTGGAGGGGAGGACTGGGATCTCGACGAACGAATCCGAAGATTTGGCAGTGTGCGCCGCATCTCCGCGAGTCTTCAACACGACGAGGGAAAAGCAAGTTTTCGGACATTGATGCAAAAAAAGACACACTACGCCTCCAGTTTGGAGGACTTTCGGCAACGGCACCCGGAACGTGCATCGCTTTGCCTCTCTCGCCGCGGCCGTATTGAGTCCATAATTTCACAACCCAGTAAACTCGTGCGCCATCCAATCCTGGTCATGGGTCTGATCTGCATAGGCAGTGCAGAGACTTTAATCATGAAAAGATCGTCGACTGCCCGGTCAATGTCGGTTGCAGAGCATCCGATTGACCCGGACTTGAATCCCATCCTCGGCGCTCGTGACGAGTGACGAGTGACGAGTGACGAATCTTGCACCACGGTAATAGCTAGCGGGAGTTTCCGACGTAGCTGATTCTTGAGCCTGATCGAAGTCCAAAGAGAATTCGAAAAAGTAGGTACGACCAGCAGAATTGTTTCCCCCCATCCCCGAAAAGGTGTCTGAGATATGGTAGT
>JAJYSP010000038.1 GCA_021793515.1 Actinomycetes bacterium
GCCGCTACGCCTTCTCGATCGCGCCGATGATCGGACCCGACCGCGACATCCCAGCCCCCGACATCAACACCGACTTCCAGGTGATGAGTTGGATCATGGATACGGTCTCGATGCTGCGTGGTCACAACACGCCCGGCGTCGTCACCGGCAAGCCGCTCTCGATCGGCGGCAGCCTCGGCCACGCCGGGGCCACGTCGCTCGGCGTGACCATCGTCACCACGGCGTTGCTCCAGCGCATGGGCCGCATGGCCAACGAACAGCGCGTCGTCATCCAGGGCTACGGCAAGGTCGGTGCCCCACTGGTGAAGCTGCTGAGCGACCGCGGCATGAAGGTCGTCGGCATCGCCGACGTGCGCGGCGCGATCCACGTGCCCGACGGGATCAACCCCTCGACCCTGGCGGCACACTTCGCCGAGGCCGGCACGGTGGTCGGCTACCCCGGCAGTGAGTCAATCCCCGCCGAGGACCTGTTCACGCTGCCCAGTGACATCGCGATCCCCGCGGCACTCGGTGGTGTCATCACCGAGCAGGTCGCCGAGACGATGAGCGCCTCGATCATGGTCGAGGCCGCCAACGGTCCCACGACCGGCGAGGGCGCGGCGATCCTCGCCAGCCGCAACGTACCGGTCATCCCCGACGTCCTCGCGAACGCCGGTGGCGTCGTGGCCTCCTACTTCGAGTGGGCCCAGGACCTCCAGGGGTTCATGTGGGAGCCGGAACTCTTTCAGCAGCGCCTCGAGAAGACCATGAGCGACGCCTTCAACCACATTTGGAAGCGCCATCAGGAACTAAACGTGACCCTGCGCGAAACGGCGATCGCCGTCGGAGTAGAGCGCATCGCCGAGGCGACCGAGGTCCGAGGCCTGTTCCCCTGATCGACGAGGTTCGTTGGTAAAGGACCAACGAACGAGTCAATTCTTGTTTGGAAGATCGTCAACGAGCCCGGGACGCCGACAACCGGCGTCCCGGGCTCTCGATCACTCCTCGATTCGGTGCTCCGACACGGAACGGTCGGGACGGGCCAAGCCCTCGTACAGCGCACCCGCGGCCACAATCACGACCATCACCAGCAGGGTCACCCAGCCGTAGTTGAAGAGTAAGCCGCGACCACTCGTGATCGAGCTCGGCCACACAATGTTGAGCAACATCAAGAACAGATAGGCCGCACCACCGAGGGCCACGGGGATCCCCCAACGCCCGAGCGTGAATGAACCACTTGGCTTCCAGCCGCGTCGTCGGGCGATCAGCGCGCCGAGGACCGTCAGGAAGAAGGACAGGTAGATGCCCGAGGTCGCGAAGGACACCAGCGCGAAGAGTGCGTTGATGTGTGCCGGGTAGTCAAACCACAGGATGTGGTAGTTCCGAGACGGATTCACCAAGACCAACAGCAAGAACGCGAACGGGACGATCGTGCCCACGATGATCGCGTTCGTCGGCGTCTTGTGACGCGCCGACACCTTCTTCAACTGTGAACTCGCGGGCACGGCGCCGTCGCGGGCCAATGCAAAGGCGACACGCGCACCGGCGCCCTGCACGGCCGTACCGCAACTAAAGAAGGCAATGATCACCATGACAAGGAAGAAGTCCTGAAGCCAACTTGGCAGCGCCGCCAGGATCACGGGAACCCCGCCACTGACGATGGACCCGATGCCCGATTTGGGCGTCGCGAGCAAGAGACCGAGCACGAGCACGAAGGACGCGATGCCACCGTAGAGCAGGGCATTGCGCATGGCCTTGGGGACTTGGCGTTGTGCGTCGACGGTTTCCTCGGATATGTCGCCGGCGGATTCGAAACCAAAGAAGATGTAGACGTTGGCGAGGACCGCGACGAGTGCGGCTCCGGTCCACCAGTGACCGGCGAAGTTGACGCCGAAAGGATTGTGCGCCACGTGCTCGACCCCTTGGGTCGTGAACGTGAATCCGAAACCCTGGTGAAAGCCGTGGATGGCCAGTGCGATGAACACACCGAAGGTACCGATCGTTTCGACGTACACACCAAAGCGGGCGACGCGGCCCATGATCTTGGCCCCAATTGAGTTCAACAGCGCTGAGAGCACGATGATCGCGCCCGCGACGATGAAGATCGTCACGTGGTCAGAGGGGTTCAGGTGCGTCTTAAACCAGATATTGGAGAGATCGGTGACGTAACTCACGGCACCGGAGTCAACGGACGCCACCGTCGCGAGTAGGGCGAAACCGTAGATCCACCCAACGAACCACCCGTAGCGCGGCCCGACGTTGTACTTGCCGTACTGGTACAGCGCGCCGGAGAGTGGGTACTCGCTCGCGAGTTCACCAAAGGTCAGCGCGACGAGTGTCATCAGGCCAACGACGATTGGGATGGTCCAGATGTACCGAGGACCTCCAGCGCCGAGTCCGATCACGTAGAGCGAGTAGATCCCCACCATCGGACTCAGATAGCTAAACGCCACCGAGAAGTTATCGAAGAGCGACAACACTCTCGAAAGTTCTTGACGGTATCCGAGAGCGGAGAGTCGAGAATCCTCGCGTGCCACTTCACTGACTGCCATACCCATCCCCCACTTTCGTGCTGGTCAGAATTGGAAGAAGACATTACTGACGATTTCTCGCGAAACCGTTGATCAATAACCTCCTTCGCCATTGATGAAGTGGATTAACCGACAGTTTTCTCAGTTAGCGCCCAAGGGATAGTCGACCAACGTGCAATCGCGATTACGAACGGTTTCGGCGCGGTCGATTGGATCTGTACGCATCACGGATGCCCCCAACCGAGGAGGGGGTTATCGTGAAATCGTGTCGGCGGCGGTGTTCGCCTCGCCAACACCTCGTCACTCGACAATCGGAGCATGATATGAGCGCGTTGGCTACTGGGACCGATCGAACTGATTCAACGAAACCCGCCCGCAGGCCTTTCCCCGCCCAGGGACAGTCCGCCGCGGCGGTGTTCGCTGACCTCTTCGAGCGCAAGACCGCCGACGCCGACTGGCAGCGCGGACGCACCTTCAACCTCGTCTACCCGACCGGTCGGGCCGATGTCGACCGAGTGCTCACCGAGGCCAACAACGCCTACCTATTCGAGAACGCCCTTAACCCCACGCGCTTCCCCAGCCTCGGGACCATGCAGGCTGAGGTGCTCGAGATGGTCTCCTCGCTCGTCAATGCGCCACCGAGCGCCGGGGCGGGCTTTTCCGCTGGCGGCACCGAGTCGATCTTGCTGTCGGTCTTGGTCAGCCGCGAGCGCGGACGCGTCGAACGCGGGATCACCGACCCCAACATCGTCTTTCCCTCCTCGGCCCACCCCGCCTTCGCCAAGGCGGCCTACTACCTCGGCCTGGAAGCGCGCGCCACTCCTCTCACGGACGGGTTCACCGCCGACGTCGACGGCCTCTTCGAACGGGTCGATGAGAACACGGTCTTGATCGTGGGCTCGGCCTACGGCTTCCCCCACGGCGTGATCGACCCCATCGAGGAGCTCTCGAACCGGGCCCTCGCGCTCGGGATCCCGTTCCACTCCGACACCTGCATCGGCAGCTTCGTCCTGCCGTTCATGGAACGGCTCGGGCACGTCGTCCCGCCCTACGACTTCCGCCTGCCCGGAGTCACCCAGATGTCCTGTGACATTCACAAGTACGGCTACGTGACCAAGGGCGCGTCGGTGATCGTCTACCGCGACGCCGACTGGCTCAGCCACCAGATCTTCGACTACGACGTGTGGCCGCCCGGGCGCTATCGCAACGCCTCAGTCGCCGGCGCCCGAGCGGCGAGCCCAGTCGCGGCATCCTGGGCACTGCTCAACTACCTGGGTGAGGACGGCTACACCGAGATCATGCGGGACCTGCTCGAAACTACGCGCCGGTTCCGCGCCGGGGTGAGTGCGCTGCCCGGACTGTCGATCCTCGGTGCCTCGATCGGCCCGCTGCTGTCCTTCACCTCGACGCGCGACGACATCTTCGCTATTGCTGACGTCATGGACGCACGCGGTTGGCACCTCAACCGCGTGCACAACCCCTCGGGCGTGCAGATGATGATCGCGCCGATCCACGGTGCCCACGTCGAGGAGTTCCTCAGTGACCTCGCCGAGGCGGTCGAGCACCACGGCACGGCCCGCTCGACGATGGTCGGTTACACCTGATTGGTGCCCTCGAGCCACCGGTACGCTCGAGGTCATGCCCTCGACGATGACGCCGCCGAGTCTCGTACTGGTGCGCCACGGGGAGACCACCTGGAACCACGACCACCTCGTCCAGGGCCACCGTGACGACGCGCAACTCACCGAGCGCGGCGTCGCCCAGGCCCACGAGGCGGCGTCGTCCCTTCGCACGTACGACCTCGACGTCATCGTCTCGAGCGACTTGCGCCGTGCAAAGCACACCGCGAACATCATCGCGAGCGGACGCGGGCTTGAGGTCGTGACGACGCCGACTCTTCGCGAGCGCGCCTACGGTGCCTACGAGGGTGGGCTCTTCGCGGACCTCCCGGTGTCGGTCGCCGGCTTCGACGGCGAGGTGGTGATCGACGCCGACGCGCGACCACCGGGTGGCGAATCGCTCGACGACCTCTACCAGCGCGCCTCGAGTTGGCTCGTCCAACTTCGTCTCGACTTCGCTGGCGCACGAGTGCTCGTGGTCACCCACGGCGGGACGCTGCGGGCCATCCGCGCGGCCCACGCGGCGACCCCGATCGCCACGACGTCGTGGTACCCAGTGGACAACGCCAGCGTGTGGACAACTGACGTCCACGGCGACCCGCTTCGTTGAATCGCGGCTCGTCGTCCGCCCCGGCAGGTGGCGGACGACGAGCCGCCGAGTCCAGCGCGCTGATCCGATCGGGCGATGTGGCGATGCATGACCCGTCGGATAGGTCAGTACATCATGCGCGGATCGGCGTAGTGCTTGAACTCGATCAGGTTCGCCGAGGGGTCCTCGACGACGAAGGTCCGATGGACCTCGACGCGCCCCTCGAAGCGAACGCTCATCGGCGCGAAGAAGGGGACGTCACGTTGTTGGCAGAGCCGGTGCAGCCGCTCGAAGTCACCGCCCTTGCGAAACGTCACGCCGAAGTGCCGTGGGTAGAGCGAGCGAGCGGAATCGGCCGGCTCGGGCGCGGCCGCACTGTGGTGACACACGAGCTGGTCGCCAAAGAAGTCGAGCGTAATGCGGTCGTCGTAACGACGCGCCAGTTTGCACCCGAGCGACGTGACGTAGAACGCGACGGCCGCGTCGAGGTCGTGGGCGGGAATCGCCAAGTGGAAGACGTCGCGGCTCTCTCTCACCGTCGCTCCTGGTAGGACCGTTCGATGTCAGACTCGAAGGACAGGAGCGTCTCGCTGCGCAGCCCGAGTCGCACCGTCTCGAGGCCGATGATGTCGGTCGTGGCGACGTTGCCCAGGTTGACGTTGGGACCAATCCGGGTGACGAAGTAACTCTGCAACTCGAGGTTGGGCGCCTCGAACAACAACCGGTCCACGCTGATCGGGCTCGCGAGGATCTCCTCGATCAACCCGAAGCGCAACTCCCCGTTGGGTCGACAGATTCCGCCCTGGCCGCTCTCGCGGGTCTCTAAGGTCACGAGCACGGCCCCGGCGTCGAGGTCCGCCCCGATGTAGCCGATCCACTTGTGCGGCGCCATGTTCTCGGACTTCACCTGATCCTTGTAACCAACCTCGGAGATGACCGAGAAGTCCTTGGCCAGCTCAGCGACGTAGTCGGCCTTGGCGGCGTCGTCGAGGTCGATGGTGCCGTTAGAGACCTCGACGAAGGTGCACCCGTAGAAGCGGCACATGGTGCGGAACTCGTCGAAGCGGTTCTGGAGGACGTACTTCTCGAACAGTGTGCCGCCGAAATAGAAGTCCACGCCCTCACTGCGCAAAACGGCAATCTTGTCGCGGACATTACGGTCGACGACCGACGTGCCCCACCCGAACTTCACGAAGTCGAGGTAGTCACTTGCGGCCGCGACGACGTCGGCGAAGTAGTGCAGCGGCAACCCTTTGTCGATCGCCATGGTGAGTCCGAACTCACGGGGCTTACTGGACCGTTCTGGTAACGCTAGGTACTCTCGACTCACGGGACTCGCCGCCCTGTCCACCCGTTCAATCAATGTCCATCACCGACCATCAGGTAAAACTCACCGTATCGACGTTGCCGGGGAGTTCCCTGGGCAATGGGTGAGAATTACCTGTGAATCGGCAGTGGCTCTCTTGACCAGGGAACTTCGGCCCAAGGTCGCTGCGGCGGACGGCGACGACCGTGAGCGCGTGTGACAGAGTGACATCGTGTCAGACGAAGCATCTCGTGAAGAGTTAGAGCGCCAGATCGCGACGCTGCGCGCGGAGGTCGCCCGACTAAAAGAGGAGATTCGCGTGCTTCGCCGAGCCCAGCACGAGGTGCCGCCCCACTATCTCTAGAGGGGCGACGGTTCGCTTCACCGCCGCCGGGGTCGTGGCATCGCGGTTAGCGCCGACGCTCGCCTCGCACCGCGCGACGGACCGACAGCACGAGAGCCGCCGTCGCGAGCACGGGGAGCGCGAGGGCCGCGACGCCGTTTAAGTGCCAGAGGTGACTCAACACCGCGACGACGCCGATCGTGACGAGCGCCGCGACGAACAACTCGGGCGTGTCCCCGATCAAGAAGTCCCACCAGAACTGGCCGAAGCCCTTCACTAATCGCCACACCAGCGGTGGTCGTCGGTCCCCCGTCACGCCGCTACCTCCCGGGTCCGCCGTTCGTGACGTAGGTACGCGACGAGGACCCAGGTCACCGCCAGGTAGAGCGCCACGAACCCGACGAGCATCACGTCATTGCCTGGCCAGCGCACCCGCAGTCCCTCGCCCGTCCAGAAAGTCCCGTAACTGACGAGCAGCACCCCGACGCCCATCTTCATCGCGTTCTCGGGGACGTTGGACAGCTGCTTGGCCACGACCACGCCCACGATCCCGACCAGCACGACTGCGATCGCGGCCACGGTCGAGGCGAGGCCCAGTCGGTGCGCCGAGGTCCCGAGGGTGAGCACGGTGATCACGACCTCCAGACCCTCAAGGAAGACGCCCTTGAACGCCATGACGAAGGCGATTCGGTCACGCTGTGCCGCCCCGGCGGAGGCCAACTCGGCCACTTTGGCGCGATAGATTGCGTCCTCGTCGTGCATGGCTTTGAGCCCGCTCGATCGCAGTATCGCCTTGCGCAACCACTGCATGCCAAAGATGAGTAGCACCCCGCCCACCACGAGTCGAAGCACACTGAGCGGCACACGCACGAGTGCCGGGCCGAACAGGGCCACGAGCGCGGCGAGAACGACCAGGGCCACGGCGGTCCCCTCGAAGGCTGAACGCCAGCCACGAGTGTGACCGACCGCGAGCACGATGGTGAGCGCCTCGACCATCTCCACGGCGCACGCGAGGAAGACCGCGCCGACGAGCACAACCACGCCCGTCGATCCTGTCACCACTGCGATCATGAACTCACCTTTCCCGGATTCATCACAAAACACGACGACGCGCCGAACCAAGTCCTGACGCGTCCCCCGGCTGAACCGGTGCGATGAGAAAACCTTACTAACCGAGCGCGGCAGATGGCCCCCCACCGGCTTGCGCCTTGCGTCGGCCGGGGAACCACGGCCGATTTCGCTGGCAGTCTCATCGTGCAAGACAGGACACACGCAGATGTCACGTCAACACCGGATGTCCGGCGCGGTGCCACGCACCAGGCGGCCTCGCCGCCACGGTGCTCTTGGTGTGAAGCCGCCGACCGCGAACACCGCGAGGTCACAGTCCATACGCGCTCGAGGTACGCTCCCGCGAGTCGACGCGAGTGGGTAACGCCACCCACGACCGGCTCAACATGACCTGTCAGCGCTGGCGACGCCGGAGTTCGTCCTCGACGTCGGCCGGGTCCAGTCCGCGACTGCGCAACAGCAGCAGAAGGTGGAACCACAGGTCCGCGGCCTCGCTCACGACGCGCTCGTCCGATTCGCCCAGGGCGGCCACGATCACCTCGGCCGCCTCCTCGCCAACTTTGCGAGCTGCGAAGGGCGCGCCGGCGCGCAACGACGCCGCGACGTAGGAGCCAGCCTCGTCGGCGACCTCGCGACGCAAGATGGTTCGCCACAGCCAGGGCGTGAAGCACGACGTCGACCCGTCGTGACAGGTCGGCCCGTCGGGACTGGCGCGTACGATCAGTGCGTCGTCGTCACAGTCCGGCAGGACCTCGACGACACGCAGGGTGTTTCCCGAGCTCTCACCCTTCTTCCACAGACGCTGGCGCGACCGTGAGAAGAAGTGCACGTATCCAGAGGACCGGGTCAGCGCGAGTGCCTCGTCGTCCATCCAGCCGAGCATCAACACTCGTCCGGTGTCGTCATCCTGCACGATGGCCGCTCGTAGTTCGCTCACGTCACTCCTTCCAGGGGCGTAGTTTCACACCGCACGCTTCGATGGCTTTTCGCAGGCCGGGTAGGCCGGCGGGGTCCTCGTGGACGATGGACGCGATGAGCGCCGCGTCGGTGATCGCCAGTGCGTCGGCGACGTGTTGTGCGCCGCCCGCGCCGCCCGAGGCGATGACTGGGACCGAGACCGCCGCGCGCACCGCCGCCGTGAGTGTGAGGTCGAAGCCCTCGCGGCGGCCGTCGTGGTCGATCGAGGTGAGCAGGATCTCGCCCGCGCCGCGTTCGGCCGCCTCGCGGGCCCACTCGACGGTACGACGAGCCGTCGGCGTGCGCCCGCCGTGGGTGTGCACGACGCCGCCGCCGCTGTCAATGGCGACGACCACCGCCTGGGAGCCGAACCGGTCGGCGATGGCCTGAATCAGTTCGGGTGAGGCGACGGCGGCTGAGTTGAGTGACACCCGATCGGCGCCGGACTCGATGATGCGCGACGCGTCAGTGACCGTGCGCACGCCACCGCCGACCGTGAAGGGGATGTCGAGGACGTCAGCCACGGCGCGCACGACCGAGGTCATCGTCGCGGCCTCGTCGGGTGTGGCCGTGATGTCGAGCAGGACCAGTTCGTCGGCGCCGCCGGCGCTGTAGTGGACGGCGAGCTCAACGGGGTCACCCACGTCGCGTAGTCCGACGAAGTTGATGCCCTTGACCACGCGACCGTGGGCGACATCGAGGCAGGGGATCAGACGAGGGAGAGGCACTGGTCCAAGAACGCGAGGCCCGCGGGCCCGCTCTTTTCGGGGTGGAACTGGACGCCGAGGAACGAACCGTGCGACACCGCGGCGGTGACCCCTTCGGCGGTGGCCACCGCGGCGGGGGTGACCGCGCCGAAGGAGTGCGCGAAGTAGTACGCCTCGCCCCACGGGTCGACTATCGACCAGCCAAGCCGCGGCACCCGCTCGTCCTTCAGACGCACGACCCGCCCGGGCACGATGCCGAGGCCGACGACGCCACCATCCTCCTCACTCGACTCAAGCGCCAACTGCAGCCCGAGGCAGATCCCGAGCACCGGGAGTCCCGACGACACCCGACGAGTGATCGCGTTAGCGGCGCCGGTCTCGGTGAGGTGGTCCATGGCGCTGCGGGCTGAACCGACACCCGGCAACACGACGTACCAGGTCGCCGCGATGAGTGCGGGATCCGCGCTCACGACGCTGGAGTAACCGAGGCGCCCGAGCGTCGCCTGGACCGATCGGGTGTTGCCGGCGCCGTAGTCGACGATGACGACGTCGCTCACAGGGAGCCCTTCGTGGAGCGGACGAGTCCCCCGTCGCGCACCAGCGCCTGGGCGAGCGCGCGCCCGACGGCCTTGAAAGCTGCTTCGGCGACGTGGTGGGCATTCGTACCCGTCGCGGTCACGTGCAGGGTGATGCGCGCCGTCTGGACGAGTGACTCGAGCGCGTGCGCGGCCATCCCGGGGTCGGGGTCGATCGCGAGGGTCGCGGTCGCGCGACCCGAGAGGTCCACGACGGCGTGCGCGAGTGCCTCGTCCATCGGGACCCGCGCCTCGCCGTAGCGCGCGAGGCCGCGTCGGTCGCCGAGCGCGAGGTCGAGGGCCTCGCCGAAGGTCCGCATCATGTCCTCGACGGCGTGGTGGTCACCGGTCTCGGGGTCGCCCACGCCCTCGACGCGCAGGTCCATTCCCGCGTGGAACGCGAGCTGCTGGAGCATGTGGTCATAGAAGCCCTCGCCCGACTGGACGAGGACGCGACCCTCACCGGGCACGCGCAGACGGATCACGAACCGGGTCTCGGCCGTCGCTCGACGGTGGCGCACGGCCGGCGCGACCGCGTCGCGACCGAGCAGCTCGGTGGCGAGCGCGTCAAGCAGTTGGTCGTCGTCGACCGCGTCGCGCACGCTGATGCGCAGTCCGCCCGAAAAGGCCCGCAGCACGATGCCGTAGGGCAGCATCGCGTCCACGATGCGCTGGGGGTCGTCCATCGGCACGTAGAGGAAGTTCGTGTACGAAGGCACCGGCGTGAGGCCCAGCTCCGCGAGCCGGGCCGCCATGCGTTCTCGTTCGGCGATCTGGGGGCCGACGTCGGGTGGGCTCGCGAGGGCCGCCATCGCCAGCGCGGCCGAGAGTGACGACACCGACAGCGGTGCCTGTCGCGACGACAGGACCGCGATGAGCTCGGGACTCGCGAGTGCGTAGCCGACCCGGGCGCCGGCGAGTCCAAACGCCTTGGAGAACGTGCGCAGGACGATGGCGCCTTCGTCGATCCGGTCCAGCGCGTCGACGCCCGCGTAGTCGGCGTAGGCCTCGTCGATCACCACTTGACCCGCCACCGTTGGCACGTCGGGCAGTTCACCGGTCGGGTTGTTGGGCCGACAGACGAACACGAGGTCGGCCGTCGCCGGGTCGTCGATGATGCGCGCGCCCGCCATCGAGGCGGCGAAGCGGTACATCGAGTATGACGTCTTCGGGACCGTCGCGATCGTGCCACCGGCGGCGAAGACCCTCGCCACGAGCACGATGAACTCATCGCTGCCGGCGCCGAGGGCGACCTGGTCGATCGTAAGACCGTGACGCGCCGCGATCGCCGCGCGCAGCGGCTCGTAGCGTCCCCGGTCGTACTCGTTCACGTCCGCGAGCGCCGCCGCGATCGCGGCCGGGCGCGCGCTCGCCGGTGGTGCTGGAGCGACATTGCCGTCGAATCGGATGATCGACCGGGGGTCGATGCCGACCGCGTCGGCGATACGTTCGTTCGAGAGCGGCCACTGGTAGGCCTCGAGTGGTTGGGGCCTCGTCATCGTCGTGCCGTCGCCTTGTGCATGGGCATCCCTTCGAGTTCGGCGAGCGCCTCGATGGTCGGCGCCAGGCGCGCCAACCCCTCTTCGCTCACGCGTTGGATCGTGACCGCCTTCATGAACGTCTCCAGTCCGAGTCCGCCCGTGGAACGGGCCCACCCACCGGTCGGCAGCACGTGGTTGCCACCCGTCGCGTAGTCACCGGCCGGCACCGGCGCGAAGGGACCAACAAAGACCGCACCCGCGTTGCGGATACGCCCCGCGAGGGACTCCGCGCGCGGACCGAGCAGGGCCACGTGCTCGGCCGCATAGGCCTCGACCGCCTCGAGGGCGGCCTCGATATCGTCGCCGACGCGTACGACGAAGGCCCGTGAATCGGGGCCGTGCTCCATCTGCGCGTCGAGCTCCTGCTGGATCAGCGCCTCGTCGACTCCCTCGTCGGCAACCACGACCACCTCGCTCGGCCCCGCGGGCAGGTCGATAGCGACGTCGCGGCTCACGAGCAGCTTCGCGGTGTTGACCGCACCACCCCCGGGGCCCACGATCTTGTCGACGGCGGCGATCGACGCCGTCCCGTAGGCCATGGCCGCGATCGCCTGGGCACCCCCGACAGCCCACACTTCGTCGAGGCCGAGCAGAGCCGCCGCGGCCGCGACGGCGGCGGCCCCTCGCGGTGGGGTACACACGACGATCCGCTCGACGCCGGCCTCGCGAGCCGGGATGGCGGTCATGATGAGCGACGAGACCAACCCGCTCGGCACGTAGATCCCAACCGAGCGCATCGGCACCCATCGACGCTCGAGGGTCACGCCGGGTGACACCTCGAGTTGCACGTCGACCGGTCGTTGGGCCCGGTGCCAAATCGCGACGGACTCCGCGGCGCTCAGGATCGCGGCCGTGGGCACGTCGCCGTAGGCCCGCGCGCGTTGCGGTTCGACGTCCTCGGTGCCGTCGAGGCGCGCGGACCACTCGACGATGGCCGCGTCACCACGTTCGCGCACGTCCGCGACGATCTGCTCGATGGTGAACTGTTCCTTGGTCACGACGGGACGACTCACGGCACCATCCGTTCCACGGGCAGCGTAAGAATCGAACTCGCGCCACAGGCTTCTAGTTTCGGCAGCAACGACCAGATGTCGGCCGCCGGCACGAGCGCGTGCACGGCAACGACGCCGGGAGTCGCGAGGTCCATGACCGTGGGCGATCCCTGGGTCGGCAGCAGCGCGGTCAGCTCCGCGAGACGGTCCTTGTTCACGTTGCAGAGTAGGTAGCGATTGGCCCGGGCATTCGTGACGCTACCCAGCACCATCGTGAGTACGTTGCGCGCCACGAGGTCCTCCGAGCCCCGTCGCCCAATCAACACGGCCTCGGATTCAAACAGTGTGCCGATCGAGCGCAGACCGTTGGTGCGTAGCGTGCTGCCCGTCGAGACGAGGTCGACTATCGCGTCAGCGAGCCCGAGACGCGGCGAGATCTCCACCGCGCCACCGACGCGCACGACGTCAGCGTCGATCCCCCGCTCGGCGAGGATCGAGGACGTGATGCGAGGGTGCGAGGTTGCAATCCGTCGACCCTTCAGATCGTCGATCCCGACGGCGTCGTCCTCAAGGGGCACGGCCGCTTGGAGCGAGCACTTGCCAAAGCCCAGCCGCAGCAGGACCTCGACGTTGCACTGGCGCTCATCGATGAGGTCAAGTCCGGTGATCCCGCAGTCCACGACGCCGTCTTGGACGTACTCGGGCACGTCGTCGGCGCGCACGAACAATAGGTCGATGTCGGCGTTGCGACAGTGCGACTGCAGGACTCGCTCGCCCGGCTCCTGGGGGTCGACGCCGCTCGCCTCGAGCAGGGTCCAGGACGGCTCGCGCAGACGGCCCTTACTCGGCAGCGCCAGGGTGAGTCGGCGGTTCATCGGTGGCCCCGTCGCAGCACGACGGGGTAGCCACCCTCGCCGTAACGCAGCCAGTGCGCGACCCGGGTCACCGTCGCGGTCGACGCGCCGGTTCGCCGCGACACCTCGTGGTAGGCCAGGCCCTCGTCCACCAGCTTGGCCACCTGGAGCCGCTGGCCCATCGCGTCGAGCTCATTCGTCGTGCAGAGATCGCGCAGGAACGCCGCGACCGTGTCGGGATCGCGCAGGTGCACGAACGCGTCGACCAACTCGTCGAAGCGACGCGCCGTCTCCTCGTGCGCCTCGGCCGGAACCACCTTGCCACTTGTCATGTCATCATGCTAGCCTGCTACAACATTACTATGCAACTCATCCCCGCTGTCGACCTCCTCGGTGACTTCGCCGTACGCCTAGACCAGGGTGACTACGACCGTGTGCTGTTTCGCCACCCGCTAGAGGACTTCGTGTCGCGCGTCGTCGCGACGGACCCACCCATGGTCCACGTCGTCGATCTCGACGGTGCTCGAACCGGTATCGCCCGGCTCGACCTGCTGGGCCGATGCATCGCACTGGCCGAGCCAGTCCCCGTGCAGGTCTCGGGGGGACTGCGCTCGATTGACGCCGCGCGCGGGGCCATCGACGTCGGTGCCGCGCGGGTCATCGTCGGCTCGGCCGCATGGGCGACGCCCGACGCCCTCGGTCGCTTCGCCGACGCGCTCGGGGACCGGCTCGTCGTGGCCCTGGACGTGCGCGACGCGCGCATCTCGGTACGCGGGTGGCTCGCCGACGGTGGCCTCGGGATCGACGGGGCACTCGAACGGTGCGTCGACGCAGGGGTCGCGCGCGTGCACGTCACCGCTATCGACCGCGACGGCACGATGCGCGGACCCGACCTCGAGCTCTACGCGCGCGCGTGCGCGAGCGGCCTCGCGGTCGTCGCGGCGGGCGGTGTTCGCAACGACGATGACGTCGCCGCGCTCGCCGACGTCGGCTGTGAGGCGGCCATCATGGGCGTAGGCTATCTCGCTCGAATCGGGCTCGCGCTTCCCGAGTAACGATGGCGACTTCGTACCTCTTTTAACACCACGGATGTCCTGTAATCTACGCTGTTACATCTTTACCTATGGAAGGTATTTGATTAGCCTCTAATGACTTTTTCCCCTACTGATCGGTTCGATATAGCCGTGAGAATGGTTGTGTACCACAACTGAAGGGGTAGAAGATGAAACGTAAGACGTTGGACCTGTTGCTGACTTTGGTGGGCGCGTTGCTCACGGTCGTGCTCTTAGTGTCGGGTGGACTGTTGATGTGGGGCTACAGCTTCGCGAACTCGACCGTCCACAGCCAGCTCGCTGCCCAGAAGATCTACTTCCCAGCGAAGAACTCACCCGAGCTCCAAAACCCGTTGATCAAGCCCTACCTGACCCCCTACGCCGGCCAGCAGTTGATCAATGGTCGTGAGGCCGAAGTCTGGGCTGACCACTTCATCGCCGTACACCTCCAGGAGATGACCGGCGGCAAGACCTACGCGCAGTTGAGCGCCGAGTCGCTCGCCGACCCGTCCAACACCGCACTCGCGAAGACCGTCCAGACCGTCTTCCAAGGTCAGACCCTGCGTGGGACACTGCTCACCGCCTACGCCTTCTGGATGTTCGGCGTCATCGCCCTCTGGTCGGCGATCGCCATGTTCTTTCTCGCCATCTTGATGTTGGTTCTCACCATCTTGGGCTGGCGACACTATCGCGTCATCGACCCTGCGGTGGAGATTTAGCGACCCTCTGGACCACGCCGCGAACCGAGGCCCCTTCATCGCGGCGTGGTCCGGTTCAACGCGGCCCCCAGTGACGTTTCTCCCAACGTCACTGGGGGCGAAGGGGCATTTTGGGGCAGTAAGGTCCGCTTGGGAGACGATATGGCCGACACTGCAGACGAACTTCCTGGGTTGAATCCCGAGGTCCTCCCGTCGCACCAGGCCTTGGTCGGGGCCATCGAAGTACGCCGTGCCCTCCCCCAACGGACCCACCGCACCGTGGGCGCGTGGTGTTTCGCCGATCACATGGGCCCCGCCGCCGTGACCGAGGAACGGGGACTCGATATCGGCCCGCACCCGCACACGGGGCTCGCGACCGTCACCTGGCTGATCGAGGGTGAGGCCCTGCACCGCGACAGCCTGGGCACCGAACAACTGATCCGACCGGGACAGCTGAACCTCATGACCGCCGGATTCGGCGTCGCGCACGCCGAGGAGCCGACCGGCGCCTACCGTGGGACCCTCGAGGGTATCCAGCTCTGGATCGCCCAGCCCGAAGCGACTCGTCACCTCGACAACGACTTCGAGCACTACGCCGAACTGCCACGACTGCAGCTCGGTGCGTGTGACGCGACCGTGCTCGTCGGCGACATACTCGGCGCGACCAGTCCCGCGCGGCACGACACCGCGCTCGTCGGCCTCGACCTCGATCTGCACGGCCCCACCGAGATGCCCCTCGTCGCCACCTACGAGTACGGGGTCGTGGTCCTGCGAGGCGCCATCTCCATCGGTGGCACGGTCATCGAACCCGGCTCGCTCGCCTACTTCGCGCCCGGCGCGGACGAGTGGCGCCTCGACGTACGCGAACCAGCCCGCGTGATCGTGCTCGGTGGTGTGCCCTTCCCCGAGCCGATCATGATGTGGTGGAACTTCGTGGCGCGAAGTCGTGATGAGCTGACCGCCGCCTATCTCGCCTGGGCCGGTCGCGACGAGCGCTTCGGGAAAGTCTCGAGCCGTTTCGCGTCGATTGACGCACCGGTCCCCTTCTGGCTACTCGGCGAGCGCGACCGAGTCTGAAACCCGTCGTGCGCGCCGTCGGGTGACGTGAGCGGGCCACCGATTCGCTGATACGCCGAGGTGCTCACCTTGTTGGCGCTCGACCGCCTTTACCCGCCTCCACGATGCCCGTCACCCGTATCCCCATTTGCCCAATTAATACCACGACCGGTATTTAATTTTTAAACCTATGGATGACATAGTTTGTGATTCTTTGCACAAGGTAACCCCTCGGTGTTATGCCTGGGTTCGAGTGGGAACCGGATGGTCCTGCGAGACGAAGTTGCGAGTCGAAGGAGTCGACATGACAATCACCCTGGAAGAACTGCGAGACGTGACCGTGGCCGCGGTCGTTGACGCTCGCGGGACATCCTGTCCCGGTCCGATCCTGGCCGCGAAGAAGGGGATCCCGGGTGTCGCCAGCGGTGCGGTCATGGAGGTCATGGCGACGGACTCAGGAACCCTGAAGGACCTGCCGGCTTGGTGCAAGAAGATGGGCCACGAGTTCCTCGGGGTCATCGAAGAGCCTGGCTACCTTCGCCTCTTCTTGCGCAAGGTCTGAGATGGGGCTCACCGACGTCGACGGGCCGAGCGGGCCCCGGATACTCGTCTTCTCGACGAACAACATCTCGGACCCCGGCATCGATCTCGCCGGCAGCCGTCATCTCCACTACCCCTCGACCGTCTTCACGGTCACGGTCCCCTGTTCGAGCGCGATCAAGCCCACCTGGATCTTGCACGCCTTTGAGAGCGGGTTCGACGGCGTCTTCATCGGCGCCGACGGCGACGAGTGCGCCTACCTGCCCGACTGCAACGCCCGGACCGCCCGCATCGCCACGCGCGCCCAAGAGTTGATGAGTGCAAACGGCTACGAGCCCCAGCGGGTGATGATGGCGGCCCTGTGCTCGGTCTGTGCCGAGCCATTCGTGAATCACATGCGCGAGTTCACCGAGAAGATGACCGCGCTCGGGCGAGTGCGGGTACTCGCGTCCTAACCCCCTGAAAGGAGAGCCCGACATGGCTCAAACGGACAAGAAGACGATCATCCTCTTCAGCGGCGACCTCGACAAGGTGCTCGCGGCCTTCGTGATCGCCAACGGGGCCGCCGCCATGGGCGACGACGTCACGATGTTCTTCACCTTCTGGGGGCTCAACGCGCTGCGACGCGACCAAAAGCCGGCCACCCCCGGCAAGTCCCCCCTGCAGCGGATGTTCGCGGCGATGATGCCGCGCGGGCCCGAGAAGCTCACGATGTCCCACATGAACTTCGCCGGCGCCGGGCCCGTACTCATGAAGCGCATGATGCGCCATAACCACGTGCTGTCCATCGACGAGATGATCGCTACCGCGAAGGAGCAGGACATCAAGATGATCGCCTGCACGATGTCGATGGACGTCATGGGGCTGCGGGCCGACGAGCTGATCGACGGCCTGGAGTTCGCCGGCGTCGCCACGTACCTCGGTGAAGCCGACGAGGCCAACGTCAACCTGTTCATCTAACGCCCGAACGAACGATTACGAGAGGTGGTACGCGCAATGGACTACGACGCACTGGTCGTGGGGGGCGGCATCGGGGGGATGGAGTCGTCGCTCAAGCTCGGTGACATGGGCTACCGGGTCCTGCTCGTCGAGAAGGAGCCGAGCGTGGGCGGGCGAATGATCCTGCTCTCTAAGGTCTTCCCGACCCTCGACTGCGCGAGCTGCATCTCGGGTCCGAAAATGTCCTCGACCATCAACCACCCGAACATCACGACGGCCTCCTCGAGCACGGTGCTCGGCATCCGACGCACCGAGAACGGCCGATTCCTCGCCACCGTGAAGAAGCGCGCCACCTACGTGGACCCGGCCGCCTGCACCGGCTGCCAGGAGTGCGAACCCGTCTGCACGGTCGCTGTGCCCGACCAGTTCAACGCCGACCTCGTGCCGCGCCGCGCGGCCTTCCTCGCCTTCCCCCAGGCCGTCCCGAAGAAAGTGGTCATCGAACGCACCGGCACCTCACCGTGCACCGACACCTGCCCGGCGGGAATCAAGGCACACGGGTACGTCGCGCTCATCCGAAACGGCCGGTACGAGGAGGCGTTCCAGCTCGTACTCGAGGCGACCCCGCTCGTCGGCACCCTCGGGCGCGCCTGCTACGCGCCCTGTGAGAACGAGTGCACGCGCGACGACCTTGAGGCCTCGATCCCCATCCG
>JAJYSP010000012.1 GCA_021793515.1 Actinomycetes bacterium
TCACCTCTCATCGCAGCAAGAAGATGAAGGCGTATCTGAAGACCCAACGACATTGGCTCGTCACCGAGCGACTCCCGCCCTACGGGCAAGACCTCAATCCGGTTGAACAAGTCTGGGGCAACCTGAAGAACCGCGAACTGGCCAATCTCTGTCCTGACTCCGTCGAAGAGGCGGCCGTGTTCGCCGATGACGGGCTCCTGCGTATCGGCGAGGACACCCGCCTGTGCTTCTCATTCCTCAAGCACTGCGGTCTTTCGTTATGACCAGAGTGTCAGTGTATTACCGAAAGGTCTTTAATTAAGCCCCCGACCGGCCGGTTAGCTCGTCGAGGGCGTCGGCGTAGGCGAGGTCGAGTTCGGTCAGGCCGTCGCGGTCGTGCGTCCACAGTTCGACGCGCACGTCACGGTAGACGAGCGTCACGACCGCGTGGTGATCGAGCCGATCGGCTATTGGTACCTGATCGACGACCAGCTGAGCGGCCTCCCGGTGACTGGGCAAATGCCAGTCCGCCACGAGGTGGCCCTCGGCCAGCCGCCACGACGGATGCGTGACGAGCCAGTCACGCACCTCGTCGTCCGTCAGCCTCGGCGGCCTCACGGGTGAGTCATGGCCTCGGGTACCACGGCGGCGTCGAACTCCTCAGCCGACAGGAAGCCGAGGGCGAGGGCGGCCTCGCGCAACGTCGTGCGCTCGTGGTGGGCCTTCTTGGCGACCTTGGCGGCCTTGTCGTAGCCGATGATCGGATTGAGGGCCGTGACCAGCATCAGGCTGTTGCGCAGGTGGTGGTCAATCTGCTCGTAGTCGGGCTCGAGTCCCTCGACGCAGAACTCACGGAACCGGTCACAGGCGTCGGTCAGCAGATCGATCGAGTTGCAGAAGTTGTGGATGATCACGGGCTTGGCGACGTTGAGCTCGAGGTTGCCCCGGGAGTCGGCCATCGCGACTGCGGTGTCGTTCGCGTACACCTGTATCCCGACCATGATCATGGCCTCGGACTGGGTCGGGTTGACCTTGCCGGGCATGATTGAGCTACCGGGCTCGTTCTCGGGCAGACGTAACTCGCCGAGTCCCGACCGGGGACCCGAGCCGAGCCAACGCAGGTCGTCGGCCACCTTGATGAGGCTCGCCGCCAGGGTCTTGATGGCGCCGTGCGCGAAGACCAGCGCGTCGTGCGCGGCCAGCGCGGCGAACTTGTTCGGGGCGGTCACGAACGGCTGGCCAGTCAGCGCGGCGATGGCGGCGGCGACCCGCTCACCGAACTCGGGGTGCGTGTTCAGTCCGGTGCCCACCGCGGTGCCACCGGCGGCGAGTTCGTAGAGCCCAGGTAGGACCGCGTTCAGCCGTTCTAGGTCGGCGTCGAGCTGGGCGACGTACCCCGAGAACTCCTGGCCGAGTGTGAGCGGTACGGCGTCCATCAGGTGGGTCCGACCGATCTTGGTCACCCCTTCGTAGGCGCGCGCCTTCTCGTCGAGCGCGTCGCGCAGGCGAGCGACCGAGGGGACGAGCCGACCCGTGATCTCCATGACGGCGGCGATGTGCATCGCCGTGGGGAAGGTGTCATTGGACGACTGGGACATGTTCACGTGGTCGTTGGGGTGCACGGGATCCTTCGAGCCGCGCTCGCCGCCGGCCAGCTCGATGGCGCGGTTCGAGATCACTTCGTTGACGTTCATGTTCGTCTGGGTGCCCGACCCGGTCTGCCAGATGCGCAGTGGGAACTCCCCCGCGAGCGATCCGTCGATGACCTCACCGGCGGCGCGCTCAATGAGCTCGGCGCGCTCGGCGTCGAGTTTGCCCAGGTCGTGGTTGACCCGCGCCGAGGCGAGCTTCAAGATTCCAAAGGCCCGGATGAGCGCTGGGGGCATCGTCTCGTGGCTGATGGCGAAGTGGTGGAGGCTCCGCTCGGTCTGGGCACCCCAGTATCGCTCAGCGGGCACCTCAATCGTGCCCATAGTGTCTGATTCGATCCGCACGTTGGTCATCGTTCCTCCTACTTGGTTTCCATCGATTTCGCCCCGCCTCGACGATAGAGCGCGACGCCGCGCTCGACGACCGCGCGCGCGGCGACCACGTCCTCACCGCGCGGTCCGTCGCCGTCGCCCGGCACCTCGAGCAGGAGCGGCAGTTCGCGCACCTTGGGGTGTCCGACGAGTGCGGCGAGTCCCGCCTCGCCGATCTCGCCCTCGCCGATGTTCGCGTGTCGGTCACGGTTCGAGCCGAAGGCTGTCTTGGAGTCGTTCAGGTGCAGGCAGCGCAACCGCTCAACACCGATGCGCTGCTCGACGTCTCGGATTAGTCGGCGCGCGGCGCTCGGCGTTGCGTAGTCGACGCCGCTCGCGAAGAGGTGCTGGGTGTCCAGGCAGATCCCGAGTCGCTCGTCGTTGCCGCTGGCTTCGAGGAGGGCCTCAATCTCCTCAAGACTGCGCCCGACCGTCCCCCCGGCGCCGGCGGCGTTCTCGATCAGGATCGGGCAGCGCGTATCGGTCGCCCCCGCGTCGTCCATGGCCCGGGCGAACGCGCCGACGACCTGGTCCACGACCTCGTCGAAGCCCGCGCCCTTGTGGCTGCCGACGTGCAAAATGACCCCTGAGGCGCCCATGGCGCGTCCCACGCGCAAGTTGTGGGTGAGTGCCGCGACGGACTTCTCGTAGAGCTCGGGGTCAGCGGTCGCGAGGTTGATGAGGTACGTCGCGTGACAGAACGTATCGGTGATGCTCGGGTGGTCGCGCTGGGCCTCGCGGTACGCCTCGAGGACCGCTGGCGCGTACTGGCTCGGTTTCCACATCCGCGGGCTCTGGACAAAGACCTGGATCGAGGTCGCACCGATGGCCACCCCAGCGTCCAGCGACGGGATCAGCGTCCCGCCGCCGCGCACGTGCGCACCGATGTTCATAACGACAAAACTACTAGGGTCGGAACAACCGACCCAAAGGAGTGCCGTGACCGACACCTTCACCGACGCCTCGCGCGCCATCTTCGCCAAGCGGGTCCTCGCCCATGTCGCGAGCCTCTCACCCGACGGATCCCCCAACGTGACCCCCGTGTGGGTCGAACTCGACGGTGACGACGTGATCATCAACACGTCCCTCGGACGGGCTAAGGCGCGCAATCTAGCGTCGGACCCCCGCGTGGCGGTGTCACTCACTGACCCGGACAACCCCTACGTCGCGATCGCGCTTCGCGGCACCGTGGTCGGCTTTACGACCGACGGCGCCGACGAGGTCATCGACCGGCTCGCCAAGAAGTATCTCGACGTGGACACCTACCCGCATCGCCGCGAGGGTGAGGTCCGCGTCACGGTGCGCATCCGCCCCGACCGGATCGCCGCCCAGCCGGAGTAGTCGTCACTTCCCCGCTAATCGTGGAAGTGACGCGCGGTGTCCGTGGCCTCGACCGGCACGCCGTAGAGCACGGTCGAGCCATCGCCGAGGTGACCATCCACGGTGTACCAGACGGTGATTGGCCGGGGCGGGGCCGGACGGTTGTACGCCCCGCGCACCGTCAAGACGTCGGTCGCGAGGTTCACCTCGTCGTCGGTCAGCATCGCGCGCACCACGGCGGCCTGCTCACTCGCCCGCTCACCGTCGATCACGACGTGATCGAAGTCTCCGAGCCAGCTGAGCGTCGCGATGTCGCGAGCGGCCATTGACGCCGGGTAGTCCTGGCCGACGACCAACCAGGGGCCGAGTGGCCCGAGTGACGGGTCACGGGCTCCCAGAGCCACCACGACGTCGCCGTCGGGCACCGACGCCACGACGGGTCCGCCACCTCGCGTGTCCAGTCGGACCAGATCGGTGACCGCGAGCACGACGTGGGTCATCTCCATGTCAGGGCTGGAGGTCTTCCTTGGGGAGCCGCTCGATGTTGACGTCGCGGAACGTGAGCACTCGCACTGAGGGAACGAACCGGGCGGCACGGTACATGTCCCAGACCCAGGCGTCGGTCAGGGTCACCTCGAGCATCGTCGGCGTCGTCGCGCGTACTTCGACGGCGACGTCATTGGCGAGGTAGAAGCGCCGGTCGGTCTCCACGGCGTAGTGGAACATCCCCACCACGGCCTTGTACTCCTGGACCAACGCCAGTTCGAGGGTCGACTCGTAGTCGTCGAGCTCTTCGTCGCCCATGCGGGCCTTACGCGCGCTCGGTTACGCGCCGTTCCTTGATCTTGGCGGCCTTCCCGCGCAGATCACGGAGGTAGTACAACTTGGCGCGACGCACGTCACCGTAGGTCTCGACCTCAATCTTGGCGATCGTGGGGGCATGGACGGGGAACGTCCGCTCGACACCGACGCCGAAGCTGATCTTGCGGACCGTGAAGGTCTCGTGCAGCCCCGAACCCTGGCGACGGATGACGACGCCCTGGAAGACCTGAACGCGCTCGCGGGTACCTTCCACGACCCGAACGTGGACCTTGAGGGTGTCACCGGCGCGGAAGGCCGGGATGTCGTCACGCAACGAGTCGCGGTCAATCAGTTCAGTCGGATTCATCAGCGTCCCCTTCGGGTCTCGGGCTGTAAAAGTCTAGCGGAATCCGCGGTCCTCTTCCACCAGGGCGAACTCGGTGAGCACCGCCCGGTCCTCGTCACTGAGCCCACCGCGCGCGCGGATCAGGTCGGGGCGCCGCGCGAGCGTCCGCGCCAGCGCCTGCGCCCGGCGCCAGCGTGCGATGCGCGCGTGGTCGCCCGATCGAAGCACGTCGGGCACGGCCAGACCCCGGACCTCGGCGGGTTTGGTGTACTGCGGGTACTCGAGCAGGTCGTCGACGAAAGATTCGTCGAGGCTCGAGGCGTCATTGCCAAGTGCCCCCGGCAACAACCGCACCACCGCCTCGATCACGCACAGCGCCGCGAGTTCCCCACCGGCGAGCACGAAGTCACCGACCGACAACTCATCGTCCACCACCAGGTCGATGGCCCGCTGGTCGATCCCTTCGTAGCGGCCGCACAGCAGCGAGAACCCCGAGGTCGCCGCCAGTTCGTGCGCGACGGTGTGGGTGAAGCCACGCCCCGACGGCGTTAACGCGATGAGCGGTCGAGCCAGGTCGGGCGTCGCTTCGACGGTGCGAAGTATCGGCTCAGCGCGCATGACCATTCCGGCGCCACCGCCGTAGGGGGTGTCATCGACCGTGCGGTGCACGTCGTCGGTCTGGTCACGTAGATCAAAGACCCGCAGGCGCCACCGGTCACGTTCGGCCGCCCGACCGATCACTGAGGTCGACGCGTAGCCGGTGATGGCCTCGGGAAAGAGCGTGAGCACGTCGACGTGCAGCGTCATTCGAAGAGACCGTCGGGCACGTCGACGTCGATTCGGACGTGGGCCTGGAGAGCGGTGACGAAGGTGAGGGGTACCAGCGAGCCGCTGTCGAGCACGAGTAGATCGCTCGCGGGGTTGGCCTCCACATCGACAACAACCCCGCGCGCCGTCCCCGTCGCGTCATAGACGGTTGCCCCGTAGAGGTCATCGATCCAGATGGCGTCGTCGTCATCGTCGATCCGCGGAGCACGAAGCACAGTGCCGCGCCACTGTTCGGCCTCCTCACGGCGATCAATACCCTCGAAGGTTACGATGAAGCGGTCCTGGTGGCGAGCCGCGGCGCGCACGGTGAGCGGTCCACGGTCGGTGGTGAGCGTCGAGCCAGGCGCCCAGCGTTCGCTCCGGTCCGTCCAGAAATCGACGAGTAGTTGTCCGCGAAGGCCATGTGCCTTGATGATTCGTCCGACCTCGAGCACGCGCTCGTCGGACACGTCAGTCGACGATGTCCACCGACGTCGTCACGCCGTCGCGCGAACCCGCGGCGCTGACTAGCGCTCGGATGGCCTGGGCGGTGCGGCCACGTCGACCGATGATCCGACCCATGTCGTCGGGGCCCACGCTGAGCGAGAGCACCACCTTGCCGTGACGCTCGGAGACGTCGATGGCGACGGCCTGGGGGTCGTCCGCGAGGGACGATGCGATGTAGTGCAACACGGCCGACGCGGTGCTCGCGTCGGGCGTGAACTCGTCCTCGTCGATGGTGTTGACGTCACCCTCGACGTAGTCGTCGTGGAGGTCGCTCACTGTGCGGCCTTTGACGCCTCGAACGCGTCGAGCGCGCCGCACTGACGCAGGAGCTTGGCGACCCGCTCAGTCGGCTGGGCACCGTGGCGAAGCCAGTGCACCGCCCGCTCATTGTCAATCGAGACGATGGTCTCGTCATTGGCGGCCGACAGCCCGCGAGGCTGGTAGGTGCCGACGATCTCGAGGAAGGCGCCCGAGCGCGCACGACGGCTGTCCGAAGCCACGACGCGGTAGGTCGGTTGCTTCTTCTTGCCCATCCGCACCAAACGAAGTTTCACTGCCACGACGAACGTCCTCCAAGACTGTGCCCCGACCGGGACTGGGTGATGTACCCGAGCGTCTTAGTTTAGCGTTGTTTGGGGGGGGTGACCCTCCCACCCTTCTTCTTCTTGCCCTTTGGGCCCGTCGAGGGGGGGGCCGCACGCATCCCGGCCCCGAGCGCCTCGAAGCCCGCGGGCAATGCGTCACCGCCGCGCCGGGCGGCCATAGCCGCGAGCTTGCCCATCTGGGGTGGCATTGACGGATTAGCGCCACCCATCTGGCGCATCATCTTTCGCATCTCGCCGAACTGCTTGAGCAACTGGTTGACCGCGCTAACGGTCGTACCCGAGCCGGCCGCGATGCGCGAGCGCCGTGAGCCATCGATGATCACGGGTTCACGCCGCTCGCGCGGGGTCATCGAACGGATGATGGCTTCGACCTTGTCGAGCTCACGGTCGTCGACGTTGGCCGCGGCATTTCGCATCTCCTTGGTGACGCCCGGCATGAGTCGCATCAGGCCTCCGAGCGATCCCATCTTGCGCACCTGGTTCAGTTGAGCGAGGAAGTCGTCCAAGGTGAACGAACCGTCCATCATCCGACCGGCCGAGGCGGCGACCACGTCGGCGTCCATCGTCCGCTCGGCCTGCTCGATCAGTGACAGGGCATCGCCCATCCCAAGTATCCGCGACGCCATGCGGTCGGGGTGGAACAGGTCGAAGTCCCCCATCTTCTCGCCGGTGGACGCGAAGACAACCGGGCGACCCACCACGCCGCGTGCGCTTAAGACCGCGCCCCCGCGCGCGTCGTAGTCGAGCTTGGTCACGATGATGCCCGACAGCTCGAGGACCTCGTGGAACGACCGTGCGGTCAGCACGGCGTCTTGACCCGTCACCGCGTCGATGACGAGGAACGTGTAGTGGGGCGACGTCGCGTCGCTGATCGCGCGGACCTCGTCCATCAGGGCCTGGTCGATCGCCAGGCGACCCGCGGTGTCGATGATCACCACGTCGCGGCCGATCCGTGCCGCCTCGGCCACCCCAGCTCGCGCGACCTCGACCGGGCTCGACGGCTCGCTAAAGACGTCGACACCGATCTGTGCGCCAAGCACCCGAAGTTGCTCGACGGCCGCGGGACGTTGGAGGTCGGCCGCGATGAGATACGGCTGGCGGCCCTGCTGTTTGAACCAGGCCGCGAGCTTGGCGGCGGTCGTGGTCTTACCGGCGCCCTGGAGACCCGCGAGGACAATGACGGTCGGCGGACGAGACGCGTAGGTCACCTTCAGGGCCGAGCCGCCCAGCACCTCGATGAGCTGCTCGTGGACCGCCTTGATGACTTGTTGGCCGGGGCTCAGGCTCTGGCTCAGTGACTGACCCGCGAGTCGTTCGCGCAACGCCGCGAGAAATGCGCGAACCACCGACAACTCGACGTCGGCCTCGAGCAGCGCCGAGCGCACGTCGACGAGCGCCGCGTCGAGGTCGGCCTCGCTCAGGCGGCCACGTGAGCGCAGCGACGCGCCGATGCGCTCGAGTCGGTCCGAGAGTGCGTCAAACATGGACTGCAGGCTACCGTCAGGCCCGCACGAGCGAATCGACGAACTCGTCGGGATCGAAGGGGATCAGGTCGTTGACGCCCTCGCCGACACCGACGAACTTCACCGGGATCGCGAGCTCTCGCTCGATCGCGACGACGATGCCACCGCGGGCGGTGCCGTCGAGCTTGGTGAGCACGATCCCGGTCACCGACGCGGCGGCGAGGAACTCACGCGCCTGGGTCAGCGCGTTCTGACCGGTGGTCGCATCGAGCACCATGAAGGTCTCGACGACCTGGCCGGGTGCGCGGTCGGCGACCCGACGGACCTTCGCGAGCTCGTCGAGCAGGTTGGTGCTGTTCGCCCGTCGACCCGCCGTGTCGGCGAGCACGAGGTCGGCGCCGCGCGCGCTGGCGCGCCCCAGCGCATCGTGGATCACCGAGCCGGGGTCGGCACCCTCACCGGCGCGCACCACGTCCGCACCCGTGCGCTCGCCCCAGGTCGCGAGCTGTTCCGCGGCGGCCGCCCGGAACGTGTCCCCAGCGGCTAACACGACCTGACGGCCGGCGGTGACCTCGCGGTGGGCCAGCTTGCCGATGGTCGTGGTCTTACCCACGCCGTTCACCCCGACGAAGAGCCAGACGGCGACCCGTCCCGGTTCGGCCGTGGTGGTGACGTGTCGCTGGTCGACCAGTGATTCGCGCAGCAGCCGCCGCACGGCCGTCGCGACACCCTCCGGCGCGCCGTCGCGGCGCAGCGCCTCGAGTACGGCCCCGGTCGTCGCGACGCCGACGTCGCTGCGCAACAGCACCTCTTCGACGATGTCGAGCTGTTCGTCACTGATCGCCCCGGTCGTCGTGAGCGAGCGCACGCGATCAAAAACCCCCCGCGACGCCCCGAGTCGTGAGCCCAACGTCGGCTCCTCGTCCAGTTCGGGCCGTTGCGCGATCTCGGTGACGAGCACGTCGGGCAACGGCGCGGCGTTCGGTGGTGCGAGAGCGCGCCGACCACGGCGGGCCACGGCCAGCGCGATCGCGGCGAGTACGACGACGATGGCGACGAGTACGACGACTGACGCAAGGACCATGACCGAGCCGATCACGACGCCACCTCACGGGTGACGCGCTGACTGACGACCTTGGATGACGCGCCGGGAACCATGGTGACACCGTAGAGGGCGTCGGCTGATTCCATCGTGCGCTTCTGGTGCGTCACGATCAACAGCTGGGCCTCGTCGCGGAACTCGTCGACCAGACTCAGGAATCGTTGGAGGTTGACGTCGTCCAGGGCGGCCTCGACCTCGTCCATCATGTAGAAGGGTGAGGGCCGCGAGCGGAACACCGCGAAGAGGAACGCCAGCGCGGCCATCGAGCGCTCCCCGCCCGACAGCAGCGAGATGCGCCGGACGTTACGCCCCATCGGGCGGACCTCGATCTCGACACCGGTGTTGAGCGGGTCGTCGGGTTCGGTAAGGAGCAGGCGACCCTGTCCCCCGGGGAACAGCATGCCGATCAGGTTGGCGAAGTGGTCGTTCACGTCGGCCACGGCCATCGAGAACGTCTGCATGATCTCCTCGTCGAGCGCGCGCAGGACCTCTTGGAGCTCGCGACGGGCGCCGCGCACGTCGGCCACCTGGGCGTCGAGCTCCTGGTATCGCTCTTCGAGGGCGCTCAGCTCCTCGAGGGCGAGCGGATTGATCGGTCCGAGGGATGTGATGCGCGCCTCGAGTTCGCCCACGCGCTGTTCCAGCGTCGCGCCCTCGGGGACCTCGATGGCCTCCACCGGCTCGACCTCGTGGGGTTCGACGCCCAGGTCTCGTCGGATCGCCTCATGCAGTGTCGTGCGCTTCACCGCGAGTTCGGCCTGCTCGACCTCGAGTCGACGGCGCTCGTCGAACATCGTCGAGAGTCGCGTATCCAGGTCCTGGCGGGCGAGTCGGATTGCCTCGAGGCGTTCGGCACTCGCGCGCGAGGCTTCGAGCTGCTCGCGATACGTCGAGTCCATCGCCTCCTGGGCGGTCGCCACGTCGGCGCTCGCGCGCTCGACCAACACCGCGAGGCGGCTGAGCGCACCTAGGTCGAACTCGAGTCGCTCACGCCGTACCGTTGCGGCTTGGCGTTCGGCGGCGTGTCCGGCCAGGCGCCGTTCGATCTCGGTACGGCGCGCGGCGATGAGTCGACGACGCTCCCCGAACTCCGCCTCGCGACGCGCGAGCGCCGAGGCGGCACCGTCGAGCGCGCGTTGGCTTTCCTCCAGGGCTCGCTGCGCGGCGGCACTGGCGCGCTGGCGTTCGGCGGCGTCAGCGACGGCGCGCTCGAGCTCGGGTATACCCGCCTCGACGGCCTCGCGTTCATCGTTGAGCTTGGACCACTCGTCTTCGAGTGCCGCGGACTCGTGCGACAGGGCCTCGATAGCCGTCGCGTACTCCGCGAGTCGCTCGTGGGCGCGCTCGATGTCTCGGGTGAGCGCGTTCACGGCGGCCTCGGCGGCGCTCGCGGTGGCGGTCGCCTCGGTCAGCGACTTACGGGCGCTCACCGCCGCCTCGGCGGCCAACTTCGCCGCCGAACGCAGGGTGGGCAGGGCCGTCGCGGCGTCGGCCGCGGCGTCGGCGGCGGCGTCGACGGCGGCGCGAGTGACCACGGCGCGGCCCGACGCCACGCGCCAGCCCGACGCCGCGAACCGGTCACCGTCCGCAGTCACGATCACTAGGTCCGGGTGGGCGATCGCGAGATCGATACCCGTCTCCCAGTCCGGCGCGACGAAGGCGCGTGCGAAGAGCGCGTCGAGCACGCCCGCGACGTGATCGGGCGCACCGGCCCGAGGCCGCACGAGATCGCGCACGCGACGGGCGCGACCCGGTGTGGACGGTGCATCGACGTGGGTCTCCCCCGCGGCGAGTACCAGTCCCGCGCCACCCGCGCGGCGAAGAACCTCGAGGGCGGCTCGCGCCGAGCGGCGCCCGTCAACCACCATCGCACCAACCGACGCACCCGCCGCCGACTCGACGGCTCGCTCGGCGCCCGATTCCACGTCCACCAAGTCGAGGAACGACCCGAGCACACCGTCGAGATCGCCCAGAAGGTCTCGCCCGCCCGAACCCGACAACTCCTCGAGGGCTCGCGCGAGCGCTTCGGCGCGAGCCTGGGTCCGCGCGGCAACGTCCGAGCCCTCGCGCAGTTCTTCCTCGGCACGAATTCGACGCTGTTCGGCGGCGTCGGCCTCGGCGCCGGCGCGCTCGTGCGCGGCGCGAGCGGTCAAGGCGGCGTCGTGCGCGTCGGCGAGGGCGGCGTCGGACTGCGCCAGGCGTTCGCTCGTCGTTTTCTGAGCCCGCTCCGTCTCCCCGCGACGTTCAGCGGTACGCCGGCGCCGCTCGTCCAATGACGCGATCGTGCGCGCGAGCATGGTCGCGCGCTCGCGTGCGGCGCGAAGGATCGCCTCATCGACGCCGCCGGATTCGCCGCCGTAGGTCTCCTCGAAGGCCGTTCGCTGATCGTCGTAAACCCGCCGGCGCTCATCGAGCGCGTCACGCTCTGGTCGCAGCGCCGACTCCTCGCGATCGAGCACGACGAGGTCCGCGTCGAGTCGTGCCGCGTCGGCCTCGAGGGTGGCGATCACGTTCTCGTCGGCCGAAGCGTCAAGGGCTACCCGAAGGGCGCGCTCGCGTTCGCGGATCACCGAGTTCGTCCCGCGGGCGCGCTCGGCCAGCCCCTGCAGCGCCCCGAGGGTCGATGCCAGCATCTCCTCGCGACGACTCGCCATCTCCGCTGCCGTGGCTGTGGCCTGGGCGTCCAAAACCACGAGTTCACGACGAACCGTCTCCTCGTCGCGCGTCGCGTTGGTTAGCCCGGCCTCCACCTCGGCCCCGCGACGATCGAAGGATTGGAGGCGGTCGGCGAAGAGGGCCATGCGAGCCATTCGAAGCTCTCGCTCCACGTCGGCGTAACTGCGTGCCGACGCCGCCTGACGTTCGAGCGGACGCATCTGGCGGCGCACCTCGCGCACGAGGTCACCCAGACGCTCCAAGTTCTCCTGAGTCTGCGACAGCCGACGCTCGGCGCGCTCCTTGCGGCGACGGTGCTTCAATACCCCGGCCGCCTCCTCGATCACCGCCCGACGGTTCTCGGAGCTCGAGTTCAGGATCGAGTCGAGTTGACCCTGGCCGATGATCATGTGCTGTTGGCGTCCCACCCCGGAGTCGCCGAGCAGTTCCTGCACGTCGAGCAATCGACAGACGGTGCCGTTGATGGCGTATTCTGAGTCGCCGTTTCGAAAGAGGGTCCGCGAGATGGTGACTTCCGCACCGTCTACGGGCAGGCGGCCGGAGGCGTTATCCAAGGTGAGCGACACCTCGGCTCGCCCGAGGGCCGCCCGGTTAGCGGTCCCGGCAAAGATGACGTCGTCCATCTTGGCGCTGCGCAGTGCCCGGGTGCTCTGTGCACCGAGCACCCAGGTGACAGCGTCGACGACGTTGGATTTACCCGAACCGTTCGGTCCCACGACCGCGGTGACCCCGGGTTCGAACTCGAGCACCGTGTTGTCAGCGAAGGACTTGAAGCCCTTCATGGTCAGTCGCTTAAGAAACACGGGTAGACGCTACCAACCTTCGCCGGCCCCGCCCGGCCCTACGCCTGACAGTTCGGACAATAGAAGGTGGCTCGGCTCCGCACGACGGTCCGTTCGATCAATCGACGGCACTGGAAGCACGGCTGACCCTCTCGGCCATACACCTGGTGGTAGTTCTGATAGGTCCCTGGTTTGCCGTCGGGGTCGACGAACTGCTCGTCGGCGAGCGTCGAGCCCCCGTACTTGATGGCCTCGGTCAGGACCTCAGTCATCGACCGGTGCAGTCGACGGATCTCGATGGTGGAAAGCGAGTCGGCGGGTCGGTCGTAGCGCAGACCGGCCGCGAACAGGATCTCGTCGGCGTAGATGTTGCCGAGCCCGGCGATGATGTCCTGGTCAGTGAGCACGACCTTGAGCGGGGTCGTGCGGCTGCGCAGGATCGCCGCGAAGCGGTCCCAGCCAATCTGGTCCTCGAGGGGGTCGATGCCGAGGTGGGCCAACTCGGGGACACGCCGACGTACCCCGAGGCCGTCACCACCCATCGCCAATCTCGCGAACTTAGAGATCTCGACGGTCACACCCTCCTCGGGCGGCACGGAGACAAAGAGCTCACCGAACGTGCGGGGGTCGACGTATCGCAACTCACCGGCCGGCGTGAGCGTGAAATCGACGTGCGTGTGCTTGGGCTTGGGGATCTTCGGGCTCTTGGCGCGCAGCAGCTGACCCGACATACCCAGGTGCACCACGAGATGGTGGCCATTGTCCAGGGCGAACACGAGGTACTTGCCGAGTCGCTCGGCCGACTTCACCGTTCGACCCTCGATGAGCGTTCGAAAGTCCTTGGCCGACTTATGGCGTCGCACGACTCGCCCATTGGTGACCGTGGCGGACTTGATCTTCTTGCCGATGAGGTCTCGAGCGAGCGAGGCCCGCACGGTCTCGACCTCGGGTAGTTCAGGCATCGCCTCGACCCTCCCACGCCGCTCGCGCGGCCTCGGACTCAGCACTCTTCTTGGACCGGCCGTGACCGACCCCGCGCGCTTCGCCGTTAACGGTCACCACAGCCTCAAAGGTGGTCGCGTGCGCGGGGCCGCTGGCGCTGACGCTGTACGTCGGCGTCCCGAGCCCGCTCGCCTCGGCCCACTGGCGCAGGCGTGTCTTCGGGTCGACCTCATCGGGGTCGCGGGCGGCGATCGCCACGTCGGCCCCGAGGATCTCGCACACGAAGACGCGCGCGGCGTCATAGCCCAGTTCCAGGTAGATCGCGGCCACGACTGCCTCGAAGGCGTCGGCGAGCATCGACGGTCGCTGGAGCCCTCGAGACTTGATCTCCCCTCGACCAACACGGAGGTAACGCGCCAGATCCAGACGCGTCGCCGCCTCAGCGAGGGCCTCCTCATTGACGACCCGTGAACGCACGAGCGAGCCCGAGCCCTCGTCGAGCGCTGGGTACTCGGTCACGATCAGGTCGGCGATCGCCAGGTCCACGACGGCGTCACCGAGGAATTCGAGGCGCTCGTTGGAGGTGCACCCGTGTTCGGCGGCGTAACTCGAGTGCGTGAGCGCCACGAGCAGGACTGCGCTATCGGCGCGCAGCCCCAGTCGCTGCGCCAGCGTGTCCCGCGATGAGGGCAACTGGCCAGACTCCGTTAGGACACTTGTAATTTTGCCGCCACGTACTCGACAGCGTCATGGACCGACGTCAGACCCTCGAGGTCCTCGTCGTCAATGTGAAAGCCCGCGACTTGGGCCGCCAGGTGCTCCTCGAGCGCCTCGACCAGTTCGATCAGCGCCAATGAATCCGCACCGAGGTCACCGAAGGCCGCGTCCTCAGGAATCTCGCTGGGCTGCTTCTCGAGGATCTCAGCCAACTCGTGTTGGACGAGTTGCAAGATGGCCGAACGGTCCAGCGGTGGTGGTGCGACGTCCGCGGTCATGGACTCTCCTTTGCCTCGAGATTAAGACTACTTATCTCGCGACGACCCACACGGAGTTACTGGACGGGATCAGGCCTAATCGCCGTCCTCAGGCGGTTCACGACCTGCGCACTGTCCATCTCGGCCGCAACCCGTAGCGCGTTCATGATGGCCGTCGCGTTAGAGGAACCGTGGCTGATCACACAAATACCGTTCAGTCCGAGCAGCATCGCGCCGCCCTGGTTCTCCGGGGTCAGCGTCCCAACGATCGGCATGAGGTGGGGCAACAGCGCATCGCCCGCCGCGCGGGTCTCGTCGTTGGTGCCAAAGACCGAGAGCATCGTCGAGAACACGAACTTGAGGGCACCCTCGAGGGTCTTGAGCGCCACATTGCCGGTGAAACCATCGGTGACCACGACGTCCACGGGGCAGGGGATCAGGTCACGTCCCTCCACGTTGCCGGCGAAACGCAGTCCCGATGTCGCAAGGAGTTCGTGGGTCGCCTTGACGAGCGGGGTACCCTTGGAGGACTCCTCACCGATCGAAAGCAGCCCAATCGAGGGATTGCTCACGCCAAAATGGGCGGCGACGAACGTCGCGCCCATCGTGGCGAACTGCACCAGCATCTCAGGCGTGCACTCGGCGTTCGCACCGGCGTCAACGAGCACCGAGGGGTGGTGACCGGGATTGGGCACGGGGATGGCGATGCAGGGTCGGATGACACCGGGCAGACGGCCCATGCGCAGCAACGCCGACGCCATCGTGGCGCCCGTGTTACCCGCCGAAACCATCGCGCTCGCCTTGCCGTCGCGCACCAGTTCGGCCGCACGCACCAGGGACGAGTCCTTCTTCGTCCGCACGCTCGCCGCGGGGTCGTCATCCATCGCGATGACCTCGCTGCAGGCGACTACCTCGAGACCCATCGGGTCCCCGAGCAAGTCCGGCACGCCGACCAACGTGACGCGCAACCCTAATTCGTCAACGGCGCGGCGCGCTCCGGCAACTATCTCGGCCGGCGCGAAATCACCGCCCATCGCGTCCAGTGCGATGGGCAGCGCCAACTCAGTTGACCTCGACGGCGACTCGACCCTTGTACCAACCGCAGTTGGGGCACACGATGTGGGGCAACTTGGCCGTCGCGCACTGCGGGCACACGCTGCGTGCCGGGCGCTCGAGGCGCCAGTTGGCCGCGCGGCGACTCCGGGTCCGGGCCTTACTTGTCTTCCTCTTGGGTACAGCCATCGATCATCTCTTTCGCTTTGAGCGGCCGAGCCGTCACTCGGTGCTCGATTCGTCGGACTCGTCCGCGAATCGAAGTCCGTCAAGTGTAGCCCAGCGCGAGTCTGACGGCGCGCGACAGTCGCACGACGCCTCGTTCCGGTCGATTCCACAGTAGGGGCATAAACCCCGACAGTCGTCGCG
Organism: Actinomycetes bacterium; assembly: GCA_021793515.1. Lineage (GTDB taxonomy): Bacteria > Actinomycetota > Acidimicrobiia > Acidimicrobiales > RAAP-2 > RAAP-2. The sequence continues at coordinate 15,748 of JAJYSP010000012.1, forward strand.
ACAGACTGGCGCCAACGGGAGTTCGAGGAAGACCGCGTCGTGCACCAACGGGGCGAGGTCGACCTCGTCGTGCTCGTAGAGGTACGCCAGGTCGTCCTCGGGTCCCCGTTCGAGTACGAAACGCTCGTTAATCGTCGCCTCGACCTGGCCCTCGATGGGCTTGGAACACCGCCGACAGAACCCGAACCACGGCGCCGCTACCGTACCCGTGGCGCGCAGTCCACCACTGAAACTCTCGAGTCGAAGATTCACGCGCACGGGGGCGTCGGGGGCCACGTCGGTCTCCCCCGCACCGCGGGGCTCGAACTCGCGGGGTTCGTCAAAGGGCGCGTCAAAGGCGACCGACATCGTGGCGGGGCTGTTGCGCACCAATTGCGAGATGGCGACGAGATACGGCGAGGACACGGCCCTAGAAGGCGTCCTGGTCGAAGAAGGACGAATCGGCCGGCGACGGCTCCTCGGGCGGCATCGGCGCCGGCTCGGGGCTCAAGAAGTCGCCGTCGGTGGCGCGCGTGTCGAGCAGCGAGGTCGGCAGACCCTGGGAGCTCAACCGCTCGCGCCCCGAACGGGTGGTCTTTAAGAGCCGCTCGAGCACGATCTCGAAGTTGCCGAGCTTGCCGTCGATGAAGTCCTCGGACTGGTTGATCATCTGGCGCGCCTGGGCTTGGGCTTCGGCGATGATCTGATCGGCCTTTAAGCGCGACTGGCGCACGATCTCGGTCTTGTCGACCATACGCGCGGCCTCGGCGCGGACCTGGTCCATGAGCTGCTGAGCCTTATGCATCTCGGCGGCCATGAGTTCTTCACGGTCACGCAGCGCCCAGCGCGCCTCACGGATCTCGTCCGGCAAATCGCGCAAGGCGTCGTCCAAGAGCCCGAGAACCTCTTCGCGCGGAATGAGTGCCGAATTGGACAACGGCATCTGTTTGGCGGCACTGATCAGGTCTATTAGCTGTCGAAGATCGGCTTCGATGTCGCGACGCGCGTGCCGAGCGGGTTCGGTCGAAAACTCGTCGGGGTCGTACCCGTCAAAAGACGTCACCGCTGTGCCTCCATCTTCGCTCGGAGTCGGACCGCAACGCAGGCCGGCACGAAGGCGTCTACGTTGCCGCCGTAGCGGGCCACCTCGCGCAGCAGTCGCGACGCGATGAAGGAGTGGCTCGAACTCGTCGGGAGAAAGAGGGTCTCCACGCCCGACAGGGAACGGTTCATCTGGGCCATCTGCAACTCGCTCTCGAAGTCCGACACGGCCCGCAGCCCCTTCACGATGGCGGTCGCCTGAACATCTTTGGCCACGTTCACCAGGAGTGTTGAGATCGACACGATTCGTACCGACTTGATGTGCGCACAACTCTCGGCGATCATCTCGCGTCGCTCGTCCAGATCGAACATTGGCTCGGACTTCTGGGGGTTGCGGATCGCGGCGACGACGATCTCGTCGAAGATGTGCGACGCCCGCTCGACGACCTCGAGATGCCCATTGTGAAACGGATCGAAGGAACCTGGGATGAGACCGACTGTCATGGGGCCCCTTGCTCGCTCGGTTCCAACATCGTTACGAGCGTAGTGCCGTAGTGCTTGGTTTTGGTGACCGTCCAGCCCACAGGGGCGTCGGCGTACCGGTCATTCTCGATGATGACGCGTTCGGCGACCACGGTTTCGAGCAGCGAGGCGACGTCCAGCGGGCCGTACGGCGGATCCGCGACGATCAGGTCAAAGGCGAGCGGTGGCCGCCATCCCGGCAGGCTGGTGCGCACGAAATGGGCCTCGCCGGTAAGGCCGAGTGGTGCCAGATTCGTCCGGGCGGCATTCAGGCACTCGGGGTCGGCGTCGACGAAGTACACCTGGGCCGCCCCTCGCGACAGCGCCTCGATCCCCATCGCACCCGAACCGCAGTAGAGGTCCGCCACGATCAACCCGCTCAAGCCGCCTCGGCTCTCTAGCATCGAGAAGATTGCTTCGCGGGCGTAGTCGGTCGTCGGACGAACCGTCGAGGGGATCTTGGCCTTGAGCGGCCGACCGCGGGCCTCACCACCAATTACTCGCACCCACTCAGGCTACGTGGTATCACGACATGAACAAGTACTCGGCCTCATCGGCGTCCACGAAGAGGCGCAACTCATCGACCAGTGCGGGTTGATCGGTGAGATCGTCGGTGACGAGGCGACCGGCGACTTCGTGGGCTGCCTCGAGCAGGTCACCGTCACGCGTCAGCGACGCGAGTCGCAGGTCACTGGGTCCGCGTTGGCGCGACCCGAGGATCGTGCCCTCCCCGCGTAGGGCGAGGTCCACCTCCGCGAGCACGAAGCCGTCCGTCGAATCGACCAGTGCCTCCAGCCTGGTGACGCCGTCTGGCGACGGGGGCTCGCCGAGCAGGTAGCAGTAACTCGCGAGGTCCGAACGGCCGACCCGGCCGCGGAGCTGGTGGAGTTGGGCCAGTCCGAAGCGCCACGCGTCTTCGATCACGATCGCCGTCGCCTCGGGCACGTCGACGCCGACCTCAATGACAACGGTGGCGACGAGCACGTCGAGACGACCGGCGCGAAAGTCATTCATTACCGCCTCTTTGTCGGGGCCCTTCATCTGACCGTGCACCAGCCCCACGCGCAGCCCCGCCAACTCGTGGTTCGCGAGTCGGGCGTGCTCTTCGACCGCACTCGCCGCCTCGATCCGCTCGGACTCCTCGACCAGCGGGCAGATGACGTAGGCCCGGTGACCGGCGGCGACCTCCGCTCGCACCCGTCGCCAGCACGCATCCTGGTCCGCCGCCGAACGGGCCCACGCGGTCTCGATTGGTACCCGCCCCTGAGGCAGTTCATCAAGCACGGAACGTTCTAGGTCACCGAAGAGCACCATCGCCGCCGTCCGAGGTATCGGCGTCGCGGTCATGACGAGAAGATCGGGTACGGCGTCGAACCCCAACCGGTTCGACGCCTTGGCGCGCAGGATCGCGCGCTGTTCGACGCCAAAGCGGTGCTGTTCGTCGATCACCACCACGCCCAGGGCGCGGAACGTGACGTCCTCTGTGAGCAGCGCGTGCGTGCCGACGACGACGTCGACCTCGCCGTTCGCGATCCGCGCGAGGGCGTCGCGACGTTCGCTCGCGCGTAACCGTCCGCTGAGCAGCTGGACCGCGAGCGGTCGTGACCCGCCGAGCACCCCCGGATCACGCACCCGCAGTTCAGCCAGATCGGCGCGAATGGACGCGACGTGCTGCTCGGCGAGCACCTCAGTTGGCACCATCAGGGCTGCCTGCTGGCCATCGTCGACGGCGACCAGCATCGTCGCCAACGCCACCATGGTCTTACCGCTGCCCACGTCACCCTGCAAAAGCCGGTGCATCGGCACGGGTGACGCCAGGTCGGCGACGATCTCGCCGAGCACGCGTCGCTGGGCACCGGTGAGCCGGTAGCGATGGCCACCGAGGAACTGGTTTAACAGCGACGGTGCGACGACGCCGGGATCGGGATCGAGGTCGTCGACGCTGACCGCGTGGGCCACGCCCGCCGACTCGCGCTCCAACCGGCGCCGGCGCAGCGCGAGCAGCACCTGCAAGCGCAGGAACTCGTCAAAGGCCAGTCGCCGGCGGGCTGGTTCCACGTCCTCGAGTGCGGCGGGCAGGTGGATCCCCCAGAAGGCGTCGGTGCGCGCGACGAGTCCGCGCTCGGCGAGCACCCAGTTTGGCAGTGGGTCAAGGAGTGGACCGGCGCGGCGCAACGTCTCCTCGATGAAGCCACCGAGCTCCCAGCTCGTCAACCCCGCCTTGCCAGACGCGGGATAGATCGGGACCACGCGGCCGACTCGACTGGCGTCGCGTTCGTCGCCCGACGCGGCGACGATCACGTCGACCACCGGATTGGCCATCTGGCGGCGCGCCCGGTAGTCGCCCACCTTGCCAAAGAAGAGCGCCTGGGTCCCGACGGGCAGTTGATTGGCCCGCCACGCCTGATTGAAGAACACGACGTCGAGGGTCTCGCTGTCGTCAGCGACGGTGACCTCGACCATCGAACGACCCTGGCGCGTTCGCCGTGACCGCACGGCACTGACGGTGCCGAAAACGGCGGCTTCGTCACCAACACTCAGGTCCGAGACGTCGACGCGGCGCGTCCGGTCAACGTACCTTCGCGGGTAGTGGGTCAGGAGATCAAGCACGCTCCCGAGTCCGATCGAACGCAGCGCCGCGGCCCGCTTGTCGCCGACGTGACGGAGTTGCTCGATGCGCACCTCGCCGAGTTGACGCAGCCGTCGCGGCGCCAACTCGCTCACTCGAGGCCGAAGAAGTAGGGGTAGAAGGGCTGACCGCCGTGGTGGACCTCGACGCCCACCGCTGGGTGGGTCTCACCGACGAACTCAGTGATCTGACGAGTCACCGTCGCGCTCGATCCTTCGCCCTCGATAATCGTCAGCAGTTCGTGGTCCTCGGTGATCATCGAGTCCAAGAGCGCGATGCTCGCGGCCTCGATCGACTCGGCAATCGAACGGACCGAGTCGGCGTCGACGCCGATCCAGTCGCCCTCGTGGACCTCACCGGCGTCGGTCGCGGCGTTTCGCACGGCCCGCGTGACCTCGCCGGCCCTGACGTGTTCGGCGGCGTCGGTCATCGCACGCACGTTGGTCGCCCCGTCGGCGTTCGGATCGTAGGCGAGCAGGGCGGCGAAGCCCCCGACGATCGACATCGTGGGCACGACCGAAACCGCGGCGTCAACGAGTGCATCGACCTGGTTCGCCACCGGCACGATATTCGAGTTGTTGGGCAGCACCACCACCTGGTCCGAACCCGTGGCCCGGACCGCCTCGACCAGGTCGGCCGTGGAGGGGTTCATCGATTGTCCTCCACTGACGAGCACCCGCACGCCAAGGGAGCGGAAGATCCGCCCCACGCCGTCGCCGGCGACGACCGCGACTACGGCGGTCGCGGGTGGCGGACCATCGGCTTCGATCTCGGCGGTGGCCGCGTCGCGAACCCAGCGCTCCTCGAGGACTTGTTCGGCGAGGTCGGTCACGCGAATCTCGCGCGGCCGGCCCGCGTCGAGGGCGGCCTCGATCGCCGGGCCGATCTCGTCGGTGTGAATATGACAGTTGTAGAGCCCGTCGCCGCCCACGATGACGATGGAGTCACCGAGTCCCGACCACACGTCACGAAAGGCGCGCATCCGATCGTCCTCGGCCGCGAGGAGGTACATGACCTCGTAGCGCGGTGACCCGTTGGCGATCGACGTCGAGTTCGTGACGGCAACGTCGTGGACGTCGAGGGAGTCGACGGATGGTGGGACCGGCAACGCGTCATTGCTGACGACGTGGCACAGCGCGTCAAAGAAGAGCAGCAGGCCGGTGCCTCCGGAGTCCACGACGCCGGCCTGTTTCAACACCGGCAGTTGCTCGGGCGTGTGCGCCAGCGCCTCGCGCGCCCGGTCTCGTGCGCCGCGAACGACCTTGGACAACGAGGTGGTGGCGGCGTTGGCCCCCTGGGCCGCCGCACGCGCCACCGAGAGGATCGTGCCCTCCACGGGACGCACGACGGCCTGACGCGCCAACACGTCGGCGTGACTCAGCGATTCGGCGAGCAACGAGGGGGTGATCACGGCCACGGACTTGAACTTCTCGACGAGGCCGCGCAACAGCTGGGACAGGATGACGCCCGAGTTTCCGCGTGCGCCCATCAGCGACCCGTGCGCGATAGCGGTGCACACCTCGTCCATGGAGGCGTCGTCGGCGAGGGGCGCGAAGGCGTCCACGACCGACTCCACGGTCAGTGCCATATTGGTCCCGGTATCGCCGTCAGGAACCGGAAACACGTTCAACCGGTTGATGACATCCTTGTGTGAGCGCAGCAGTCCCGCGAAGGTGGTAATCGCGGCGCGCAGATCTTGCGCCGACAGTTTCGTACGGGAGGTCATCGCTAGCGATGCTACAATGGCTCTTCGGTTTTCACTCGCGGCCACGGGCGCCGCGATTGCGTAAGGAGAATGTTCACCATGGCGTCAGTCTGCGAGATTTGCGGCAAGAAGCCGTCATTCGGCATGAACGTTTCCCACTCGCACCGACGCACCAAGCGGCGCTGGAACCCCAACATCCAGCGCGTGCGCGCCCTAGTGGGTGGGACGCCCAAGCGCCTCAACGTGTGCACCGGCTGTCTGCGCGCCGGCAAAGTCACCAAGCCGGTCCGTCGGGTCACGAACGCCTGATCAAAGGCTGTGCTGCCAGCCTCGTCGCTCGAGGTGCTCGCCCCGTAACGTCCGCGTCGCCCGGTTCGTGACAATTCGTCCGATCGCCAGTGGCGGGCGAAGTCCACGTCCGTGCAGGACCAAGGCGAGTCTCGCCGGATCGTCCGTCGCGATCAGGAGTTCGTAGTCCTCACCACCGCTCAACGCCTCGTCATCGCTCGCGCCGTCAGCGACGGGCACGTCGTGGAGGGCAAAACCGACGCCGCTGGCGTCGCACAACCGGTGCAGGTCGAGCGCGAGCCCGTCGCTCAGGTCCATCATCGCGTGCACGCCCGCCCCGCGTGCGGCCAACCCCTCGGCCAGCCGCGGCCAGGGACGGCGGTGCGCGATGACCAGTGGATGGTCGAGACCGGCCCCCGCTCTACGAAGTCGCAGACCGGCGGCCGATCGACCGAGAGGCCCCGTGACCAGGATCGTATCCCCCGCTCGGGCCCCACGACGCAAGACGGCGCCCTTGCCCGGACACTCGCCGAGCACCGTCACCGCGACCGCGACGTCTCGACCGAGACTTAAGTCCCCGCCCACGATGGGGCAATCGGTGGCACTGGCCGCATCGGCGATCCCACGGTGCAACTCCTCGAGGTCGGTGCCCGGCGGCGCGGTGACCGCGACCACGATCGCCCGGGCCCGTGCACCCATCGCCGCGAGATCCGAGACCGCGGCCGCGACCGCCTTGAAGCCGAGATCCTCGAGCGGAAAAAGTGCCGCGTCGAGGTGGATACCCCACACCGCGGTGTCCGTACTCACCAGCGTCTGGCCGACGAAGGGCGCCAAGACGGCCGCGTCGTCACCGACGTGGACCTCGCCGGGCGGAATGTCGCGCCGACCCACGATGGCGGCGATACGCTCCACTATGTCGTCTTCGCGCCGTACGGGTCCCCCTAGGGGGACACCGGGTGGGCCGTCAGTCGCGTTCACGACGCCGAGACGTTGTCGAGTGGCAACGGAGAGACAACGGAGGGCTTCACGTGTCGTACCCCACCCGCAACCAACAACTCATCGACTGGGTTGAAAAAGTTGCCGCACTCACCACACCCGATCGTATCCACTGGTGCGACGGATCAGCCGAGGAATACGACGCGCTCTGCCAATTGCTCGTAGACAACGGCACCTTCACGAAGCTCGCCGACGCCAAGCGACCCAATAGTTACTACGCCGCCTCCGACCCCGGTGACGTTGCGCGCGTCGAAGACCGGACCTTCATCTGCTCACGTCTCGAGTCCGACGCCGGCCCGACCAACAACTGGCGCGATCCCGCCGAGATGCGCGAGACACTCGACGGCCTGTTCGCCGGTTCGATGCGCGGGCGCACGATGTACGTGGTGCCGTTCTCGATGGGGCCGCTCGGCTCCAAGATTGCCCACATCGGTGTGGAGATCACTGACTCCGCCTACGTCGCGGTCTCGATGCGCATCATGACCCGCATGGGCGCTGGCGCGCTGGAAGTGCTCGGCGACAACGGCACGTTCGTGCCGTGTCTGCACTCGGTTGGTATGCCACTCGCAGACGGAAAGGCCGACGTCCCGTGGCCCTGTGACGCGGACAACAAGTACATCGTCCAGTTCCCCGACACGCGAGAGATCATCTCCTACGGTTCGGGCTACGGCGGCAACGCGCTGCTCGGCAAGAAGTGCTTCGCCTTGCGTATCGCGTCGGTGATGGCGCGAGACGACGGCTGGCTCGCTGAGCACATGCTCATCTTGAAGTTGACGAACCCGGCGGGTGAGACTCGCTACGTGACCGGCGCCTTCCCGAGCGCCTGTGGCAAGACGAACCTCGCCATGCTGGTGCCGACCTTGCCGGGCTGGAAGGTCGAGACCATCGGCGACGACATCTGCTGGATGAAGCCCGGTCCCGACGGTCGCCTCTACGCGATTAATCCCGAAGCGGGCTTCTTCGGTGTGGCCCCTGGTACCAACTTCGACACCAACCCCAACGCGATGTACTCCGTTGAGGCGAACACCATCTTCACCAACACCGCGTTGACTGACGACGGCGACGTCTGGTGGGAAGGGATGAGTGAACCGCCCGCCCACCTCACTGACTGGCGCGGCCAGTCGTGGACGCCCGAGTCCGCCACCCCCGCCGCGCACCCGAACTCACGATTCACAGCACCGGCCGACCAGGACCCCGCCATCGCCCCTGAGTGGCAGGACCCCGCGGGTGTGCCGATTGACGCGATCCTCTTTGGTGGACGTCGCGCCAGCGTGGTGCCGCTCGTCTTCGAATCGCGCGACTGGGCCCACGGCGTGTTCCTCGGTTCCATCATGGCCTCCGAGACAACGGCGGCGGCGGCGGGAGCCGTCGGGAATCTGCGCCGCGACCCGTTCGCGATGCTGCCGTTCTGCGGGTACAACATGGCTGACTACTTCGCGCACTGGCTCACGTTCGCCGACCGGTTCGATGAGTCGACGTTGCCCAAGATCTTCTACGTCAACTGGTTCCGCAAGGCCGACGACGGACACTGGCTGTGGCCCGGCTACGGCGAGAACAGTCGCGTGCTCGAGTGGGTGTTCGAGCGCAGCGCCGGACGGGGCCAAGCCGTCGAGACGCCCATCGGCTACGTTCCGGCACCGGGGGCGCTCAACGTCGATGGACTCGACTTGCCCGAGGCTGACCTCTCGCTGCTTCTCGCCGTCAACCACGACGAATGGCGTAACGAGGTCCCGTTGATCCGCCAACACTTCGCTCAGTTCGCCGACCGGTTGCCCGCCGCGTTGCTCGAACAGGTCGACGACCTCGAAGCGCGGCTGGGTTAGCTCACTCGGCGGTCTCGGCGTCCGCGACGATCAGACGGGGGCCCGATGGCCAGTCGAAGTATCGCCACGTCCAGTTGATCAGCACGCGGAGCCGGTTCCTGAAACCGACCAGATAGAACAGGTGCAGACCGAGCCAAGCCAGCCAACCGAGCGTCCCGCGGATCACGCCGCCTCGCGGCAATTTCGCAACCGCGGCCCGTCGACCGATGGTCGCCATGATGCCCTTGTTGCGGTAGACGAAGGCCATCGTCGGCTGGCCCCGCGTGACCCGCAGGATCTGGGTGGCGCAGTGACGGCCCGACTGGATGGCGACGGGCGCCAACTGGGGGCAGAAGGACCCGTCGGCGCTCGGTATGGCGGCCGCGTCACCGACCGCCCAGACGTTCTCACTGGTCGCGCACCGTAGGTCGACGCCCACGCTCGCTCGCCCACCGGGCCCGGCCGCCACCGACAGTCCGTGGACGAGCGTTCCACTTGCGGTAACCCCGGCGGCCCAGATGACCGCCGCGGTCTCGAGCCGCTCGCCGTCAGCGAACCGGATCGCCCCCTCCTCGACCGCAACCACCGAGCGACCGAAGTGAACCTCGACGCCGAGTTCGGCCAGTTCTCGGGCGGCGTAGCGGCTCGCGGACTCGGGGAACGCCGTAAGCAGTCGATCGGCGAGGTCGACCAACACCACGCGAACTCGGCTCGCATCGAGCCGTAACCCGTCGCGACGCAGCGCAATGGCGATCAACTCCGCGAGCGCCCCGGCCGTCTCGACACCGGTCGGTCCTCCACCGACGACGACGAACGTGAGCGACACGGATTCACGTTCGGCCCGCACGTCGGCATCCTCGAGCGCGAGCAGCAACCGGTTGCGCAGTCGACGAGCGTCGGCGAGCGAGTAGAGCGGCATCGCGTACTGCGAGGCGCCAGGGATTCCAAAGTAGGCCGCCGTCGCACCGGTGGCGATGACCAGGTGGTCGTAGTCCAGTCGAGAACCGTCGTCGAGTACCACGGCGTTGGTCGCGTGATCGACCTGGCGCACACGCCCGTGCCGGAAGCGAACGTTGGGCGCGCCACCAAAGATCGTGCGAATCGGGTACGCCACGTCCGCAGGCTCGAGTCCCGCCGTGGCGACCTGGTAGAGCAGGGGCAGAAACGTGTGGAAGTTGTGCTTGTCGATGATGGTGACGCGAACGGATGAATTCGCGAGGCCCCGCCCGACGGCGATCCCGGCGAATCCCCCACCGACGACGACGACGTGCGTCGCCTTGTCGTCCATTGCTTCGGGTTGTGCCATGGCCCAGTACAGCACATCACCGAGTCGCGTCAGCGGCTCGCGTATCGGCGCCCCACACCGTAGAGGATGGCCCCCACGGCGGTGATGACGGCGAGGAACCGGTCGCCCGACGTGAAGGCGAGCGAAATTCCCACCGGAATTACGGCGCCGAGCACCCAAGCCAGCTGCTGGCGCACCGCGAAGCGCGCGAAGGTGCGCCCCTGGGCGCCGGGTGGGACGTGACGCTGGGTGATGGCGTCGAAACTCGGCTGGGCGACCGCAGCGCAGAGGCCGAACCATCCCGCCACGATCGCCTGACCAACGAAGGAGGGGTAGTTGCTCGCGACCGCCGCGCCTAGCGCGGTCGCGAGCAGTGCACTCGCGAGCAGGGTCGATTCGCGTACGGCGTTACGCGCCCGGGTGACCAATCCCAAGCCGACGAGCGCGCCGACCGCACTCATGGCGAGCGCGAAGGCGAACCACCCCAGTCCCGCGTGCGCACGACGCAGGCCAAAAGCGAGCAGGAACGTGGCGAACCCGATGGTGAAACGCATCAGCGCAGCGGCGCCAAGGCCCCAGGACACTTCCACGTCACCGAGTGGGTTGAGCGCGTGCCGGTCCCGCTCGGCCTGGGACATCTGGGCGAACTCGTCACGTACGACGCGAGCGGGCCGCTGAAGTCTCGTACTCACCACCGTCGCCCCCACGTAGACGATCGAGGCCGCGACGAGCACCGACGGGGCACCGATCCCCTTCAAGAGTCCCGCCGCCACGACGCCCGCGATCAGTCCCGCGATCGTGCCGAGCAACGTCAACTGCGCGTTGAAGCCGGCGAAGCCCGCGACTTCGCCGCCAGCGTCGGTCGGCCACCCGGCGTTGCCGACCGACGAGCGATGCTCGCTGAACTGGTCGGTGCGAGCCATCTCGGGCACGAGCGTCCCGCGGGTCACGACGTAGAGCTTGGAGGAGATCAACACCAGAAAGGCTTCGGGGTAGAGCCACAACGAATTCAAATGCTGACTCATGGTCCAGCACAGGATCGCCCGAGCACCGGCCGAGAGCGCCACGAGTACCCGACGCCCGTTCGGTGAGCGGTCGATCAGTGGCCCGAGTAGTGGTGAGACAACTGCGAAGGGGGCGATCGTGATGAGCAGGTACGCGAGAACCTTTCCCTTGGCCTCAGTCGGTGAGACCGAGAAGAACAGTGATCCGGCCAATGAGACGGTCACGAACGTGTCGCCCGCCATCATCGCCACGTGCACCAACGCGAGCCGGCCGAAAGCCGTGCGCTGATCGAAGAGGTCCTGGGTCGACGCCCACGCCAGTGAGCCGAGTCCGCGATGACGCACGAATACGTAGCGTAGGTGATTGGCCCCGATGTCCGTGAACGTCAGTTCGAGAAGCAGGCTCGACGGTAGACGATGGATGGCAGTAGGCCGGGGTGGCAGTACCGGACGCGTGACGCGAAGTGCCACGTGTGCGTAGAAGTGTCAAAGCGCATCAATTCGGTCACGCCGATTCGGTTCGGCCCCACCGTGACCGTCGCCCACAGGTACGCCCAGGACCCCTCACAGCCGTAGGCGTTGACCCCGCCCGTGGACGCCAGGTGCGACACCGGGGCACTCAGCGCCGCCGCCGAGCACGACGCGTCACTGGGCGCGAACGCCGACGTGGCCGTCGCCCGCGCGACCGTCCACCCGAGGCCGATGGCTATCGCAAGCGCAGTCACGACACGAGTGATCGACACGACGTCAGTCTGACACGCGTTACGAATCCTGCGCGTCGCGATTCAGCATCGCCGACCGGAAGAGCGCATTCATGGTGAAGTCCCAATCCTCCTGCTCGACGGGTGACGTCGTGATGTCGTCGAGAACCCGCCCGAAGACCACCGCTTGGATCAGCGCGGCGAGGGACCACGCTGATACGTCCTTACGGACAAAACCCCGGTCTTGTCCCATCGACATCACGTCTCGCAACTCGTTGGTGAGTCGTGACTCAGTGGCGCCGATCAAGGCGGCGAGTTCCGGTCTCGTGAGCGCCGCGGCCACGATGCGCGCTCGCATCGCCCGGCTTCGCCGACGGTCCTCGCCGGCCGACAGCAGCCCGATCAGTGGTTGGATACGGATCAAGAACTCGTCAATGTCGGCGGATTGCTGGCTCACGTTCGACAATTCATCGATGTCACGCTGCACCAGATCACTGAACAACTGGTTATACGCCGCGTCGATCACGCCCTCGCGCGAACCAAAGTGATGGTAGACAGAGCCGTAATTGACACCCGTTGCGTCGCAGATTTCCGGTATTCGGATCAGTGACTCGTCGCCACTCCATAGACGAGAAACGACCTCGTCGATCACCGCCTTCATGACGGGAATCGACCGACTTTGTTTGGCCACATTGGAATCCTACCGCCCACTGTCGCTCGGTGACCTTGTCAATTTCACGCCACGTCCATGGCACACCGGCGTCCATGACCCGGTCGGGTTCATCGGTCACGCCGGGTAGTGTTCCCGTGAAAACATCGGTCCCCGAGGAGGAGAAGTCGTGCCGAAACCGACCCGCCTAGAGCCCGAGATCATTCAGGTGGGCGTGGTGATCGTACTCGGGGCGATCATGTCGATCCTCGACACCACCATCGTCGCCGTGGCGCTGCACACCCTCAGTCACGATTTCCGAGTGGACGTTTCGACGATTCAGTGGGTCACGACCGGGTATCTGCTCGCCCTCGCCGTCGTGATCCCCGTCTCAGGCTGGGCGATCCATCGCATCGGCGCCAAGACCGTGTACATGATCTCGCTCGGCTTCTTCATCACCGGGTCCGCGATGAGTGGCCTCGCGTGGTCGGCGACCAGCTTGATCCTCTTCCGCGTCCTTCAGGGGCTCGGTGGCGGGATGATCCTGCCTGTCGGCCAATCGATCATGGCACGCACCGCGGGGCCCCAGCGAATGGGTCAGGTGATGGGGATCATCGGTGTCCCCCAACTGCTCGGTCCGATCCTCGGACCCGTGATCGGTGGCGTCATCATTTCGAACACTTCGTGGCGTTGGATCTTCTTCGTCAACGTACCGATCGGCCTGGTCGCGCTCGTGCTCGCTCGACGATTCCTGCCGGCCACGTCGGGCGATCGAGGGCACCGATTCGACCTACTCGGCTTCATGCTCTTGTCGCCCGGTCTCGCATTCATCGTCTACGGCCTCGCCGAAGTCGGTAGCCGCGGTGGTTTCCATGGTGCCGCGGTGTACGACAGCCTCGTCGTAGGACTCGTCTTGAGTGGACTTTTCGTGTTCCGCTCCCTTCGTGCGCCCGAGCCCCTCATCGATATGAGGCTCTTTCGCGATCGGACCTTCTCCCTCGCGTCTACGGGGATCTTCCTCGTCGGCGCCACGTTGTACGGGACGATGTTCCTACTGCCCCTCTACTACCAGATCGTGCGCGGCGACTCGGCCTGGCTCGCGGGACTCATGATGGCTCCCCAAGGCCTGGGCGCGGCGATGTCCATGCGCTTCGGTGGACTCATGGCCGACCGTCGAGGACCGCGATCGGTGGTGCCCTACGGGGTCGTCGTACTCGCCCTCGGCACGTTCTTCTATACCCAGGTCACTGCGACCTCCAACTACTGGCTACTCGGGATCGCGCTGTTCATCCGGGGTCTCGGGATGGGCGCGACGATGATGCCTACGTTCGCTGCGGTTAAGTCCCAACGAGTGGTGTAAGAGTTTCGTGCGCCTCGTCGTTCGCCACGCCAACCTCGTCGTCGAGAACTCTAGGCCGCGGTGATATCGATGACAACCTCCTCGCGTGCGGCAATGATGGCCGGCCTCGGATCTTCGAGCGACGGTTCGGTTATTGCGGGCTGACTGAGTGATTCGATGCGCAGGTAGCGCCTCGAGACCGCCCACTCGTCGTTCTGCTCGGCGAGCAGAGCACCCACGAGACGGATGACCGCCTGGCGGTTGGGGAAGATCCCGACCACGTCGGTGCGTCGGCGGACCTCCTTGTTGAGCCGCTCCTGGGGATTGTTGGATCTGATCTTCTTCCAGTGTTCGAACGGGAAGGCGGTGAAGGCCAAGATGTCGTCGGCCGCGTCGAGCAGGTAGGTCGCCTGGTCGCAGAACCCCGCCTCGGTGAGTCGACTCGTGACCTCGGCCAGCTTGGCCCAGGTGCTGTCGCGGTCGGGCTGATCGAAGATCGAGCGCACCAACGTGGCGATCATCGGCCAGCTGGCCTTGGTGCACCGGGTCGCTAAGTTCGCCATGAAGTGGGTTCGACAGCGTTGCCAACTCGCCCCAGAGAGCACCTGGGCGATGGCGGCCTTGATCCCGCCGTGCGCGTCAGAGATCACGAGTTCGACCCCGCTGAGTCCCCGGGCGACGAGCGAGCGCAGGAAGGCCGTCCAGGCGGCGGTGTCCTCGGTGGTGGTGATATCAAAGCCGATGATCTCGCGCGTCCCTTCGTTGTTGACCGCGGTCGCGATCACCGCGGCGACGTTCACGACCCGGCCGCCCTCGCGCACCCGCTGGGTCAGCGCGTCGATCCACAGGTAGCGGTAGGGACCACGGTCGAGGGGTCGTTCCCTGAACTGGGTAACGACGGCGTCGAGTTCTGCGGCCAGACGCGAGACCTCGGACTTACTCATGCCGTCGATGCCCATGGCCCTGACGAGGTCGTCGACGCGTCGCGTGGAGACCCCCTCGACGTAGGCCTGGCAGATCACTGCCACCAACGCCTGCTCGGCGCGTCGGCGCGGGTTCAAGAGCACCTCGGGGTTGTAGACCCCTCGGCGCAGCTTGGGCACGTTGAGCTCGATCGTGCCGACCCGCGTGTCCCAGGGTCGGGTGCGGTAGCCGTTGCGCGAGTTCTCACGCTCTGCGGTGCGCTCGTTATAGGCGGCGTTGCACTGCATCGACGCCTGGGCACTCATGACGGCATCGGCGAAGGCCCCGAGCATGGACCGCACCATGTCGGTGTCGCCGTCGGCACCCTCCAGGTACTTGCTAAGCCAGGCGCCAGCGTCGATAGTGGTTGGGACGTTCATCGTGTCTCTCCTCAAGTTGTTGTGTCGTAACTGCATCTTGAGATTGACGCGATGAACGTCGTTTTTGGTGGACCCTGATTCAGCTCACTGGCTCGTACACCACTCGTTGGGACTCAACTTTCGCTGCCTCGTACTACAACCTCACTCACGACGACGTGCCCAAGGCGACGTCCGCGACGAATATCCTGCGCCAAGTCGGTGGCTCACTCGGTGTCGCGGTTTTCGCCGTGGTGCTCCAGACCCAGACAACCCACCGGCTCCCAGCGGTCGGCCTGGCACTGCAGGCCGGTAAGATTCATGCGAACATCAGTCAACTCGAAGCGGTGGCGGGTGCGTTCGCTCATTCATTCTGGTGGTCGTTCGCCGTCTCGCTGTTGGCGTTGATTCCGGCCGTGTTCTTGCCGAATCGTGGTCTCGCGGCTCAACGATCGGCGGTGCCAGCATTCGACTCACAACCAGAAAGTTCGTCTCGACATGACTAAGCCAGTTCTCGAAGTGATTATCGGGTCAACTCGACCCGGGAGGGCTGGCGCGCCAATCGCCAGGTGGTTCTACGACCTCGCCGTCGCCGACGGGCGATTCGAGGTGGAACTCGTCGATCTCGCCGAAGTAAACCTGCCGATCTTCAATGAACCGAACCATCCGAATCAGGGCAAGTACGAGTTCGAACACACCAAACGGTGGTCGGCCACCGTGTCGCGGGGCGACGCCTTTGTCTTTGTCGTACCCGAGTACAACCACAGCTTCAACGCCGCGACGAAGAACGCGATCGACTACCTGCACAATGAGTGGCGCTACAAGCCCGCCGGCATCGTCAGCTATGGCGGCGCGATCATGGGGACGCGATCGGCCCAG
The DNA here is from genome assembly GCA_021793515.1 of Actinomycetes bacterium. Taxonomy (GTDB): domain Bacteria; phylum Actinomycetota; class Acidimicrobiia; order Acidimicrobiales; family RAAP-2; genus RAAP-2. The sequence continues at coordinate 31,886 of JAJYSP010000012.1, forward strand.
CACCTCAAGCCAGTCTTCAGTGCCCTCAAACTGGTTCACGCCGGCGACGTCTCGATTCCCTTGGTGACCACGCCCGTGGTTGACGGTGTCTTCGTCGGCAACGACATCTTGATCAACTCAGCGAAGAGTCTCTTGAACGAACTCGACTTCATCACACCGGGGCTAATGCAACTGCGCGCCGGTCGGTAGGCACAGCTCCTCGAGCATCTAACCGCCCGGATCGCGCAGCGATTGACTTCCGACGCTCGGAGCAACGACTCGCTCGGGCATCGACGTGAACCGCCCCGAGTTTCAGAGAGACTCCAAGAAACTCGGGGCGGATCAGCCGGAGTTGTGTAAAGCATCACCCGAATCTGTTTCGACAGGGATCAGCCGAATGTCCGCATGAGGCTGGGTAGGGCCGGTGGGGATCGAACCCACGACCGAGGGATTATGAGATGGGTGAAATCGGTCGGAATGGTCGAGTGTGTCGGACTGGTCCGGATCTGACAGAGAACTTGTCCGGAGGTGTCGGATTAGTCCGGTGGTGTCGGATTGGTATGTGGGATGAAACGTGGGATTGTGGCAATCACTTGCGCGATGAATTGTCCAGTCGGTCGAGAACCGTGGCGGAAAGCCCCGCGAAAGTTGCGTTCGATTGCGCAACGACATTTGAAATGAATTCGTCGTTCAATCGGAGCAGTCCAAGAAGAAGATGACCTGGGCACATGTATTGGTCATGAAGCTCAAGGGCGACGCGTAATGAGAGCTCAAGTGATCGCTTTGCCTCCGCCGTAAAGGGAGGCCGGTGAGTCTTTGCCTCATGAACTCTCCGATCTGAAGCCGACTCGAGCGAACCAGGTCCAAAAGTCTCTTCAACTGCTGTCCGTACGCCTGTGTAGTCGATGCCGATAGCGCGCAAAGCTTCGGCGTCAATGTCCGTAACGGTGACCTCACGTTTGCGCGGCAACATGCGACGAATCGACTCTGCCGTGATTCCGGCGTCGTTCAGTGGCTCACCAGCGGTGCTCTCCCGCCCTGCGGCACAGCCGAGCAAGATGTGGCCAGCACCGATATAGCCAGTGCCAAGTTCAAGCGCCGCGTCCTGCGCCTCAACGAGAACAGCTTTCGCCTCCTGGGTAAATCGTTCGAACATGTCAAATACCTCCGTCTCGCGACGTGGAACGTCCGCCGCCATGCTTTTGGTGAACCGCCTGCTTGGATACGCCTAATTCGCCGGCGATCTGAGCCCAAGACCAACCAAGGTCGCGTGCTCGATCCACTTGGAGTGACTCAAGTTGCTCAGCAAGTCGGCGAAGCGATGCGACTGCTCGCAAACCGACCTTGGGATCAACACTTGCGGCGCTGCTCACTTCATCCATCGAACCCATAGCGTCAATCTATCTTGACTCCTCAGAATCGTCAAGTCCTATTGACTCAAAGCGGATTTCTGTAGTCTTATCAGGACTAATACCAATGCCGGTGGGGATCGAACGGGACTGCAGACGGCAGTTTGAATCCCGTTAAGAAATGAGTGCGTACCAGTGGTACATCTGGTACCATCTATCCCATGGAACGTAGTCGAACTTCTCAGTACTCAATGGGCTTGCGCTACAAGTCACGCTCTGCGAGAGACAATTTCAGTGACCTTCTCACGGCGGCGGAGGCGGGCATGCCACCGGTGATCACGCGTGATCGTCCCGTGGCAGCAATCGATGCACGTGCGCTTGAAGAGTTGCTCGCGATTCGAGCACCCTTTGACGTCCTCTCTTCGGTTACTAATGACCAGGTTGCGTTGTGGCTTTCGGACGGCTCTGCTTATGCGGTCGGCCCTGACCTCGCAACCGCAACGGATGGCTTTCTTGACGCACTGGTTGACTACGCACAAAGTTGGTTTGATGACCTGCGTGAGGCTCCAAATCACGCGCAGAACCGTTGGCTCGCAATGCGCATTGCGCTGCACGCCGGTGACCGGGAAGAACTTGAGCACGCAGTCTTTGGCGACTGATGCCTCGACCACTCGCGCACGCCGATCACAAGAAGTTCGTCGAAACCGAAGGCTGGAAGAAGCAAGGAACTACAAGAGGTGCTCGAAAAACAGGAAACCACTTTCGCTATACCCTCCGGCTGAGTACCGGAGATATTCTCTACACGAGAGTTTCACACGGTTCCGGATCGATTAAGGACCATTCTCTCGTTGCTTTAATTCTGAGAGAACAACTGCGCGTTTCTGAAGAAGACTTTTATCGCTGCGTCAATGACGGAACCCTACCTCCGCGTCCGGCGCCCGAAAGCCCGCCGGTGCCTTCGGAAGGTCTCGACGCGAAACTTGTTCGCAGTCTCATTAACAAGGTCGGCCTCTCTCAAATTGAAGTCGCCAAGCTGAGCAAAGCAGACGCGGTTGAGAGGTGGCGTCAGTATCTGACTGATCACCCCTAACTTTCCACCGGTGAGGTCACAGCAACGCGCCACAAAGTGATTTCAGCGACTTATGTGGAGACGTCTACCTTTCGTATGTGTTTTCCAGTTAGTAGGGCCGGTGGGGATCGAACCCACGACCGAGGGATTATGAGTCCCCTGCTCTAACCACTGAGCTACGGCCCTGCGAACTGTGGCACATTCGCACTGCGATGAACCACTAGCAACCTATCGAACTTGGCCCATCCGCCACCGCACTGCTCCCACGTCGTGCTGCAACAGGCTCGGAATCAGGGCTCCCAGAGCAGGACTCGAACCTGCAACCTAGCGATTAACAGTCGCTTGCTCTGCCAATTGAGCTATCTGGGACCGCACCCGAAGGCACCGCAACACTAGCACCCGAACACTTCGTCACTGGAGGTCGAACCACGCCTGGAGCCGTTCGGCGTCCTCGCTCTCGCGCACGGCCCGACGGCTACGCTCGATCCGCTTGGCCATGCCCTGGCGCGTGATCGAGTGAGCCGCGGCCAGTTCCTCCAGCGTTGTCGTTCGAAACGTGTACTGCCAGAAGTCGTCGAAATCCGGCCCACAAATGCGCTTTAACGCGTCAATCACCCACGACGGTGCCTCAGAAGGCCCCTCAGTGCCACGAGAGTCCACGAGGTCCGGTAACGGTGTTTCGTGGAAGCGACGCCGCACCAACTCGCGGCTCATCTGCATGATCTCGTCGGCTCTGACCAAGGAAACCCCAAGGTGTGCGGCGATCTCCCGCCGCGACGGCGGGCGCGTTCGTGAACGTTCGAATCGCTGAAGCGAGACAACAAGTCGCATCTCGCCGTCGGTCAGGCCCGCCTGCTGCTGCACCGCCTGATTGACGAGCTTGGTAATCCAGTAGTTCGCATACGTCGCGAATCGAACGCCACGCGCCGGATCGAATCGACGTAGCGCGTTTACGAGACCTTCCACGCCGGCGGCCTCCAACTCCTCGTTTCCGAATCGGTAGCCACGTTCGTTGACCCGAGCACGCACGAGTCCACATGTCGCGCGCAGCAAGGTCGACTCCGCCTCCTGGCCGGCCTGGCGCTGTCGAAGCAGTCGTCGTCGCACCGACGCATCGACGACGGAGACGAGCGCGGCCTCGGCTTCGCGGCCCCGAACGATGATCGGGTAGAGACGCCGCTCCTCGTCGATGCTGAGGGGCTCGGTCATCGAGAGTCCCCCGACGATTCGTCGTGACGGGGTCACGTTGGTTGGCTGGCCATGCGACCGACGAGCCATTCACGAAGCGAGGCCTCCGCCGACTCACCCTGATCCGTTCCCAGCAACGCGAGTCGAACCTTCACATCACGAATCACGGCGACCGCGACGTCTGGTGCCACCGAACCGTCGCGCAGGTCACGCTCGAGCTCGTGCAACGCGACGTCGGCGGCGTGTCGCAGAAGTTGCGCGACGACCGCCGCCACCGCGCTGTCCGACGGGTGCGAACCCGGATCGTCCACGACGACCTCGCTAAGTACGCGAGCGGCTTCCTCGAGACCCTGGTGGTCGAGTCGTTCGATGATGGTCGACATCGACTCGCCAGTGGTGAGTGCGATGAACGCGTCACGCTGAACGTCGTGGACGAAGTACGAGGCGTCAAAACGCTGGCGCACGTCAGGAAAGTGCACACAGAGACGTAACGCCTCCAATCCCGGTCGCGGGAGCCGGTCGGTGACCGGACGATTCACCGCGACGATGGGCGTGACGCGCACCTCGCCTCGGGCCACGTCGCCGACGCGCGCGCGCAGCGTCGCCACGTCCAGACGAAGACGGTCAGCCACTTGCATAACGTACTGGTCGCGCACCAGGTCACTCGGGTGCTCGGCGAGGACAGTAATCGCTCGCTCACCCGCCCGAGCCCGACCCTCGGGCGTACCGAAGTCGGCGGACTCGAGGACGCGTTCGAGGCGGAACTGCAGAAACGGGACCGCATCGGCTACGCACTGACGCAGTGCGGCGGGATCACGCTGGGCGAGTTCGGCGGGATCGGTGCCCTCGGGCATACGCGCTACCGCGACGTCGACCTCGTGCTGGCGTTCCCACTGATACACCGAGGCGGCTGCGCTCTGACCGGCCTGGTCCGCGTCGTAGGCGAGGACGATGCGCTTGGCGAAGTTGCGCATCGTCCGAAAGTGCTCCTCACCGAGTGCCGTACCGCAGGTGGCGACCGCCCGTGGCATCCCCGCGCCGAAGAACGCGATGACGTCGGTGTAACCCTCGCACACGATGATCTCGCCGGACCGGATGATGTCATCCTTCGCCCAATTCAGGGCGTAGAGAGTTCGCCGCTTCGAGTAGATCGGGGTCTCGGGGCTGTTCTTGTACTTCGCCGGTGGGGTCCCGTCGGCTCGCGTAGCCCCGGGCATGATCCGCCCGCCCATCGCGATGGCCTTGCCGCTCGGGTCGAAGATGGGAAAGATGAGGCGCGCGCGCATCGCGTCCTGCTTTCGTCCCCGTTGGTTCACGAACCCGAGACCGGTACCGCCCAGCACCGCCTCGTCGAGGTGCAGAGCGTTCGCGAGCGCGTCCCACTGGTCGGGCGCCCAGCCGAGGCGGAACTGGCGCGCGATCTCCCCGCTGATGCCCCGGCTCCGCAGGTAGTCGCGCGCCGCCCGAGCGTCGGGGGACTCGAGGAGGCGACGGTGATACCAGTCAACCGCCCGTTCCATCGCGTCGAGCAGCCGCTGGCGCTCCTTGCGTTCCCTGGACGCGTTGGCGTCCTCATGGAGCTCGATGCCGCAACGCTCCGCGAGCAGTCGGACGGCGTCGACGAAGTCCAAGTGCATCGTCTCGCGCACCCAGGTGATCTGGTCGCCCGCGACGCGGCAGCCAAAGCAGTAGTACCGCCCCTCTTCGGCGTTGACCGAGAACGACGGGGTCTTCTCCCCGTGAAACGGACACAGGCCGGTCCAGCGTCGTCCGGTCTTCTTGAGCGCGACCTGCTCGGTGATCAAGGCGACGATGTCTGTAGCGGCGCGAACCGCCGCGATGTCGCTGTCCGAGATGGCCATGGCTAGACGGTACCGCCTCGACGGTGTTCGACCGTCGCTGTCGGTGGTGTCCCTAGACTGCCTCCGTGTCCGACTTCGCCGTAGAAGCCCGATCGATCGTCCGAACATTCAAGGACGGCACCGTGCGCGCGCTCGATGACGTGTCGCTCCACGTAGCGCGAGGCGAGGTCTTCGGACTACTCGGACCCAACGGCTCAGGCAAGACCACGATGGTCCGCATCCTCTCGACCATCCTCGCCCCTGACTCCGGCTCGGCCATCGTGAACGGCTTTGACGTCGTGCGCCAGGCCGACGCCGTTCGTCGCAGCATTGGGCTCGCCGGACAGTACGCCACGGTGGACGAGAATCTGACCGGATTCGAGAACCTCCGGATGATCGGTCGACTCAACCACCTGGACCGGGCCACGGTCCGCCGGCGCGCGAACGAGCTACTCGAACAATTCGGACTGGCCGACGCGGCGACGAGAAACGTCAAGACCTACTCGGGCGGGATGCGTCGCCGCCTCGACCTGGCCGCCGCGCTCGTGGCCACACCCCCACTGCTGTTCCTTGATGAGCCAACGACCGGTCTGGACCCCCAGAGCCGTCAGGATCTCTGGGCCATCATCGAGCAGTTGGTCGAGGACGGCACGACCGTGCTCTTGACGACCCAGTACCTCGAAGAGGCTGACCGACTGGCGAAACAACTCGTGGTGCTCGACCACGGCCACATCATCGCCCAGGGGACCTCCCGGGAGCTCAAGACTCGCCTCGGTGCGACAGTGCTCGAGCTCACGTTCGAATCGACCGACGGCGCCGCCCGTGGGGCCGAGATCTTGCGCGCTGTGGCGGGTAACGCCATGAACATCGAGGGGACGGTGGTGGAATACACGGTGGATGGCGGTCCCGCCGCGGCCGCTGACGCGCTTCGCCGCCTCGACGCTGCAAACATCGCCCTCGCGGGACTGGTCCTTCGTGAGCCGAGTCTCGATGACGTGTTCTTGAGTCTCACCGGACATCGGGCCGAGGACGAGGTCGTGAAGCCGGCTCCTGTCACGCGATCGGTCCGACGATGAACGCCCCGACCCAGACCCCCAAGGGAGACCTGCGCTGGGTGGCGATCGACATCTGGACGATCGCTCGACGCAATCTGCTCACCCTGATACGGATTCCGATTTCGCTCGTCTTCGCCATCGTCCAACCGGTGATGTTCGTGCTGTTGTTCCGCTACGTATTCGGTGGCGCGATCCATATCGCCCATGGTCAGTACGTCAACTTTCTGATCCCGGGCATTCTCGTGCAAACGACTATCTTCGGTGCGGTCGGCACCGCCATCGGCCTCGCCGAGGACCTCCAACGGGGACTCATCGAACGCTTCCGTGCACTGCCCATGGCCCGCACCGCCGTGCTCGGGGGGCGTACCGTGGCCGACCTCGCTAGAAACATCCTCGTGCTGGTCGTCATCACGGTGGTCGGCTTCGCAGTGGGCTTCCGTCCCCACGGCGGCGTCGGGCCGTATCTCGAAGCGAGCCTGCTCATGCTTTATTTCGCTTACGCGCTCTCGTGGGGCTTCGCCTTTGTCGGCCTGGCCGCACCCAACTCAGAGACCGCCCAGGCGATGACCTTTCCGATCATCTTTCCCATCACCTTCGCCTCGTCAATCTTCGTCCAGGTCCAATCGATGCCCTGGTGGTTGCAGGACTTCGCACGTAATCAACCGGTCTCACAAGCGGCCAACGCAGTTCGTGGCTTGATGCTCGGGACCCCAACGGGCAACTCGGTGTGGCTGACGCTCATCTGGGGCACCGGCGCGCTGCTCGTGCTCGCACCGCTCGCGACGATGCGCTACCGAAGGGCTGCGTGAACCATGGCCGTACTGGACGCCACGGAACTACAGACCATCATGGTCGAGGCGTTCCCCGGTAACGCCGTACCACTCGTGGAGACGGTCACCGACGAATACGTCATCGTGTGTCAGCCGGTCGACCTCCAGCACGGGCGCCCCGGCGGGACGCTGTCGGGCCCGACGATGATGATGCTCGCCGACACCGCCGCCTGGATGGCGATCCTCGCCCAGATAGGCCCAGTGCTGCTCGCGGTAACGACGAGCCTGCACATCGACTTCCTGCGCAAACCGGCGCTACGCGACGTGTTGGCCCGAGCGCGCGTCCTCAAACTCGGTCGTAAGTTGGCCGTCGTTGACGTCGAGATCTACTCGCGCGGCGAGACCGACCTCGTCGCCAAGGCGCAGGTTACGTACTCACTCCCCTCGCCGAAGGGCGCCGCGCAAGACTGACGGCGCAGCGCTACGCGACGGTCATACGACGGCGCAAGTCCTCGACCAACCCCTCGATCGGCACGCGCGTCTGCGCGGTCGTGTCGCGATCACGGACGGTCACGGCGCGGTCTTCGAGGGTGTCGAAGTCGACCGTCACGCAGTACGGGGTGCCGATCTCGTCTTGGCGGCGGTAGCGACGGCCGATCGATTGGGTCACGTCGTAGTCGCACATGTACCACGGCTGCAGGGCGCCGAGGACCTCGCGCGACACCCCTTCGAGCTCGGGCTTCTTCGACAGCGGGAGCACCGCGACCTGGTACGGCGAGAGACGCCAGTCGAGTCGTAACACCGTGCGGTTCTCCCCCTCCACAGTGTCTTCCTCGTAGGCGGCGAGGAGGAAGGCCATCATCGCCCGTGTCGCCCCGGCGGCCGGTTCGATCACGTAGGGCGTGTACCGTTCGCCGGCCTGCTGGTCGAAGTACTCGAGTCGAACGCCCGACGCCTTTGAGTGCTGGGTGAGGTCATAGTCACCGCGATTGGCGATGCCTTCGAGCTCGTCCCAGCCCCAGGGATAAAGGAACTCAACGTCCGTCGTACCACGTGAGTAGTGCGAGAGGTCTTCCTTCGCGTGCTCGTGCAGGCGGAGCCGGTTCGCCGGGATACCGAGGTTCGTGTACCACTCGTAGCGCGTCGAGATCCAGTAGCGGTACCAGCTGTCGGCGTCCGCGGGCGGAACGAAGTACTCCATCTCCATCTGCTCGAACTCACGGGTTCGAAAGACGAAGTTCTGCGGGGTGATCTCGTTGCGGAAGGATTTACCGACCTGGGCGATGCCGAACGGGGGCTTGCGCCGCGTCGTCGTGAGCACGTTCATGAAGTTGGTGAACATGCCCTGGGCCGTCTCGGGGCGAAGATACGCCGTCGCCCCCTCGCCTTCGACGGGCCCGGCCTGGGTCTTGAACATGAGGTTGAAGGCGCGCGCCTCGGTGAACTCGGTGCCACCGCAGTTCGGGCACACGCCGTCGATCTTGTCCTCGCGCCACCGCTCCTTGCAGCGACGGCAGTCGACCAGCGGATCGGTGAAGGTCTCGAGGTGGCCCGACGCCGCCCACACCGCCGGCGGACCCAGGATCGCCGCGTCGATGCCGACGATGTCGTCTCGCAACTGAACCATCGAGCGCCACCAGGCCTGTTTGACGTTGCGCAACATGTTGACCCCGAGCGGGCCGTAGTCATAGGTCGATCGGAAGCCACCGTAGATCTCCGCGGACGGGAAGATGAACCCTCGCCGCTTGGCGAGGTTGATCACCTTGTCCAACAGGTCGGGGTCCAGCGCCGGCGTGGTCATCCGACCAGGCTACTGGACTAGCGAGCGCCGTTCAGGCGAACGATCACTTGGTTGGCGAGCAATCGACCAGCGGGGGTGAGGGTCACCGTGCCGTCGCGCACGGTCACCAGGTGGGCAATCTCGTCGAGGGAATCGAAGGCTTCGAGGGGGACACCACTCGTCGTGCGCAAGGCCAACGACTCACGTTCGAAGCGCCGGGTGGCCTCGTCGAGGTACTCCTCGCCGCCCAGGGGACGTCGACCCTCGCGGAGCATGGCGATGTACCGGTCGGGGGTGCGCACGTTCCACCACCGGTGCCCGTCTCGATGCGAATGTGCGGCCGACCCGACGCCGAGGTAGTCGCCCTGGTCCCAGTAGAGATGGTTGTGACGACACTCGTGGCCCGGACGAGCCCAGCTCGAAATCTCCTCCCACCGGTAGCCCGACGCCTCGAGTGTTGCACCGACGAGGTCGTAGGCGTCGGCCGTCGCGTCCTCGTCGGGGTGGCGCGCGGGATCGCGTCCGAGCGGGGTGGACGGCTCGGCGGTCAGCGCGTAGCAACTGATGTGTGGTGGCGGCGTCTCAAGGCCCAAGAGATCCTCGAGGGTGGCGGCCACGTCCTCGAGGGTCTCGGCGCGCGAACCGATGATGAGGTCCATGTTCCACGTGGAGAAACCAGCGTCGGTCACTGCCCGTGCAACCGCCTCGTGGGCCATCACGCCGTGACGACGACCGAGGTCGGCGAGGACCGCCGGGCGCGTCGACTGGATCCCGAAGGACATCCGATTGACACCACCGACCCGGTAGGCGCGAAGGCGCTCCAACGTGGCGTCCTCGGGGTTGCACTCCACGGTCACCTCGGCGTCCGCAACTCGCGGAATCGCGTCCAGGATCGAGAGGAGTTGCTCGGCGGACAATCGCGATGGCGTTCCGCCCCCGAAGAATACCGAGGTCGCCGCAGGAGTGGCGTCGGCGTAACTGGCGAGTTCGGCCCGCACGGCGTCGACGTAATCGTCCATGAGGTGATCGCGGTCCGCGTAGGTGGCAAAGGCACAGTAGTCACAGCGATGCGCGCAGAACGGGACGTGGACGTAGACCCCGAACTCGCTCACGGCGCCACCGTCGCGCGGATCTCGGCGAAGCGCGCCAACGCCTCGCGCCGTTCGACACCGGCGTCGATCATCGGGGCCCGGTACCCGCTCGCGACGAGCGTCTCGACGTCCGCGCGCGTCAGGTCTGATTCGGCGACGCTAGCCAGCTCGGGCACGTAGCGGCGCACGTATCGGCCGATCGGGTCGAACCGTTCGGCCTGGCGGGTCGGACTGAAGATCCGGTGGAACGGTGCGGCGTCAGTCCCCGAACCCGCGGTCCACTGCCACCCGTGCTGGTTCGACGCCACATCCCCGTCGACCAGTCGCCACAGGAACCACGACGCGCCCCACCGCCAGTCGACGTGCAAGTGCTTAACCAGGAATGACGCGGTGACCATCCGCACTCGATTGTGCATCCACCCCTCGGCGAGCAACTGACGCATTCCCGCGTCGACGAGGGGGAAGCCAGTCTCGCCGCGCGCCCACGCGCCGAAGCGAGCGACGGCCGCCTCGCCGCGGTCAACGCGCAAGGCGTCGAACCGTGGTTGGAGCGACCTCCACGCGGAGTCGGGCCGGTGGCTGAGCACGTCGGCGTAGAACTCCCGCCAGCCGATCTCGGCGCGAAACGTACTGCGGCCGCGCGACGGTCCGTCCAGTGCAGCGAGGACCGTTCGTGGGTGCAGGGCGCCCACGTGGAGATAAGGGCTCAACCGGCTCGTCGCATCAAGGTCGGGCCGGTCACGCTGGTCCTCGTAATGATCCACGTGCGCCGCGAACCGCTCGAGCGCCGCGTGACCCGCCCGCTCACCGGCTGGTGGACTCTCGGGTGCGGGTGAGTCGGGCAGATCGGCGAAGTAGTGCGGACGTCGACGCGCCGCGAGTTCGACGACCGCGGTTGGCGTGACGCCCGGGATCGACTCCCACTCGACTTCGGGCGCCGCGACCGGCGCCACGCCGAGACGGGTCTCCCAGACGCGTCGAAACGCGCTGTAGACGCGGTAGGGCGCACCCGACGCCTGGCGGATCGTGCCCGGCTCGACGACGTAGGGCGAGTCGATCGTGGTCAACACCCGTCCCTCCCCGGCCAGGGCCGCCGCGACCGCGCGGTCGCGATGACGGGCGCGCGGCGTCGAATCACCGCTCGCGTAGACGCATTGGGCACCGAGCTCGCGGGCGACCTCGGGAACGACCGTTGTCGGGTCACCGACCCTGATGACCAGGGCACCACCCATCGCCTCGTCGAGCGCAGTCAGGCTGGCGGCGACGTAGGCCGCGCGGGTCGCGCCGACTGGCGCGACGAGTTCAGGGTCTACGACGAAAAGTGCGACCACGGTGCCAGCGTGCGCGGCCGCGACCAGTGCGGGGTTGTCCGCCAGGCGCAGGTCGCGGCGGAACCAGAAGATGACGGGGTTAGACACGGGCTCCTCGATGGACGAGGGCACCTTACAGCGTCAATGGCGTCTCTCGCGCAGGTCGCGGGTCGCGACGTCATGCCTGGTCAGCGTCGGGTCGATCGAGTGTCAACGCCCGAGGTCACGTGGTGGTGCGACGTGGGTCGCGCGTAGCCGGCGGCCAAAGTGCAACTCGACGGCCTCGTGGGCGAGCGACGCGACCTCGCCCGTCCCCGGCGGCTCTTCGGCCCGCAACACGGCCGCGAGGTCGCCGCCGGTGATCCGGCGTAGCAGTTCGAGTGCGTCGGGCGAGAGTGGACGGCCCGAACGGCACTGTGGGCAGAGGGCTCCGCCGATCGCGGCGTCGAAAGCCACCAGTGGCTCGCTTCGCCCGCAGTTCACACAGGCGTCGAGTACGGGCGCGGATCCGTCGTAGGCGAGCAGCCGCAAGAAGAACGACGTCGGTACGAGGCCGGGGCGAAAGTTCGGGTCATCGAGGGTCAGAAGGACCCGACGCAGCAGTTCGAAGATGCCCTCGTCGGCCACGTCCTCGGCGGGGATCGCGTTGGCGACCTCGACGACGGCGTAGCCGGCCGCGATGCGGTCGTAGTCCGCACGCAACGTCGCGTACCGTTCGCGGTGCACCACGTGACGCACGATGTAGCGCTCCCCGCGACCCTGAATGAGGTCGACACCCACGTGCGCGAGGGTCTCGAGCGATCCGCCGAGGCGGCTCGACGTCTTGCGCGCGCCTTTAGCGAGGACGCGCAGCTTGCCGTGTTCGCGCGTCCAGAGCACCGCCACCCGATCGGCCTCGCCCGACGTGTAGGTGCGCAGCACGATCGCGTCGTCGGCGAACTCGATCATCCCTCGTCCTGGTCCTCGTCCTCGTCGCGTGGGAATTTCGGTCGATGCGGTGCGATACCGATGAATCGATTGAGCGCGAGTCCCGCCCAGATCAACACGACGAGCACCAGCGGCACCACCAACGGGGCGATGAGGTTGGTCACACCGTTGGCCGCGAGAACCCACAGGAAGACGTAGAACGCCACGCCGGCCAGGGCGACCACCCGGCGAAACGTCACTGCTCGAGTCCCCCGAAGCGCCGCTCGCGGCGCTGGTACTCACCAATCGCGTCATAGAGGTGCTCGCGACGGAAGTCGGGCCAGAGCACGTCGGTGAAGACGAGCTCGCTGTAGGCCATCTCCCAGAGCAGGAAGTTCGAGATGCGGTACTCGCCCGAGGTTCGCACCACGAGGTCTGGGTCAGGGATCTCGGGGTGATACAGCCGCGCGCGGATCGCCTTCTCGCTCACCGAGCCCGATGAGACACCGTCGGCGACGAGGCGCGCCACGGCGTCGACGATCTCGGCTCGCCCGCCGTAGTTGAACGCGATGTTGAGCGTCATCGCGCGGTTCGCGTTCGTGAGGGCACTGGCTTCGTCCATTCGCTTGAGCACCTGCTTGGGGACGCGCCAGTCCCGTCGGCCCGAGAACGTGATCCGCACACCCTCGTCGTGCAGTTCGTACTGGCGTCGTTCGAGCAGGCCCTTGTTGAAGTTCATGAGGAACCGAACCTCGTCGACGGGTCGACGCCAGTTCTCCGTGGAAAAGGCGTAGACCGTCAACACCGAGACCCCGGCCGCGAGCGCTCCGTAGGTGGCGTCGAGCAGTGCCTCCTCCCCGGCGGCGTGACCGGCGGTGCGCGCGAGATTGCGCTGCTGGGCCCATCGTCCATTCCCGTCCATCACAACGGCCACGTGACGAGGCATTCGGGTTCGGTCGAGCCACGCGGGCACCGGGGTGGGGCGGGGATCGGGCACCACTAAAAACTAGTTCGTCCCGCGTAAAACCACGCGGCCACGTAAGGTTCTACGGTGCGTTCCTTCGACCCTGACGATGAGACGCCCTACGTCGAACCCGACCCTGACGATGGTGTCGAGCTCGACGCCGACGTCATCGCCGTCGACGCCGACCGGGCGATTGAACTGCTCGATCGAATTACCGATGACCTGCCCAGCGGCGGCGAACAGCGCCCGGGTCAGCGCACGATGGTGCAACTCGTGGCCCAGGCGTTCACGCGCTCTCGCCACCTGGTGGTCGAGGCGGGCACCGGCGTCGGCAAGTCACTCGCCTACCTGATTCCCGCCGCGCTCTCGGGACGTCGGGTCGTGGTCGTCACGGCAACCAAGAACCTCCAGGACCAGCTAGCGACCAAGGACGCCCCCACCGTCGCCGCCCGACTGCCAGGTGTGCGCGTCGCGGTAGTCAAGGGGCGCTCGAACTATTTCTGTCGCAACCGGGCCCACGAGATGGGCGCCGAGCAACTGCGCTTTGACGACGACACCGAAGTGCCGCGCACGGTCGCCAACCAGATTCGTCGGGTGGTTCGCTGGTCCAACGAGACCGAAACCGGTGATCTGGATGAGCTCACCTTCGACCTGGACTCGCGGACGCGGCGGGCGCTCACCGTGAGCGCACAGGAGTGCCTCGGACGGGCGGAGTGCCCCCAAGGCGCCTCGTGCTTCGCCGAGCTCGCGCGCGACCGCGCCGCCGCCAGTTCGATCGTTATCGTGAACAATCACCTCTACGCCTCGCACCTCGCGTCGGGATCGATGCTCCTGCCGAGTCACGACCTCGTAGTCTTCGACGAGGCCCACGAGACGCTGGACGTCTTCGCAGAACTACTCGGTACTTCACTTACCGCCACGCGGATCAGGGCGCTCGCGGGCGTTGCACGACCCCTGCTCGGCTCGTCCCACACCTCGAGCGCCGAGCTGGCGAGCGTCGCCGATCGCCTTGACGACGCCCTCGACCGCCAGGTCGCGGCTCAGCGGATGACGGGCCTCGACGAGGAGGTCCGCACACTGCTCGAACGAGTGGGCGAGCTCGTCACGGTCATCGTCGACGCGCTGCGGGGGCTGGCAACGACGGACCTCGCCCACGAGTTCCGCCGTAAACGAGCGCTTGGGCCCGCTATCCACCTCGCCGGTGACCTCCAGCGACTGCGCCAGACCACCGACGACGAACTCGTGTACCTCGTCGCGCACGAGCGCGAGGTCACCGTCGAACTCGCCCTCATCGACGTCGGTCCCCGTCTCGAGGAGCTGCTCTGGGGAACGGTCACCGCTGTACTCACGAGCGCCACCATCCCCGACACCCTGCCGCGTGCGCTCGGGCTCGGTGACCTCGCCGTCGAACGGGTGCGCAGTCCCTTCGACTATCAGCACCACGCGCTGCTCTACGTGCCGAGTGACTTCCCCGGACGAACGGGCGACGGCGCCGAGGTGGCGATCATCGACGAGCTGGTTCATCTCATCGACGCGGCGGGAGGTCGAACGCTGGCACTCTTCACAAACCGCTCGGTGATGAACCGCGTCGCCGAGGCCGTCGCGCCCCGACTGGACACACCGGTGCTCGTCCAGGGAACCCTGTCACGACAACGCATCCTCGAGCGCTTCCGCGACGAGGCCGACACCAGCCTCTTCGCGGTGACCAGCTTCTGGCAGGGTGTCGACGTCCCGGGCCACTCCCTCAGTCTGGTCACTATCGACCGGCTCCCCTTCGCCGTGCCGAGCGACCCCCTTGCCGTCGCGCGGCGCGAGCGCGTCGCGCGACCGTTCTACGAGGTGGACCTGCCACGCGCCGTGATGTTGCTCGCCCAGGGCGTCGGCCGTCTGATCCGCAGCGCCGACGACCGCGGCGTCGTCGCGGTACTCGACACCAGGCTCGCCGAGGCCTCGTATCGCACGCAGTTCTTCCGGCGCCTGCCGCCTATGCGTCGTACGCGCAATCGGTCCGAGGTGACCGAGTTCTTGCGCACGATCCGCGACGACGCCCAGTCGGCCTCGGCCGACGGATAATTGACTATAATTTCACTAGTAAAACTGGCTTAAGGAAATCCTCCCTCGTGCACCTCGACGTCCTGCTCGTACTCGCCAGTGCCGTGGTGGGGCTCTTGGTGGGTATCACCGGGACTGGCGGTGGCGCGGTCATGACCCCCATGCTCGTCCTGCTCTTCGGCGTCGCACCATCGGCGGCGATCGCGTCGGACCTCGTCGCGACCCTGGTGATGCGCCCCGCCGGCGCACTCGTCCACTGGCGCCGTCACACCGTGAACCGTCGAGTGGCGGCCCTGTTGTGCGTGGGCTCGGTGCCGTCGGCCTTCCTCGGCACCTTCGTCATGGACCGGATCGGCACCTCGGCGGGCGCCGAGCTCGACCTTCGCCGACTGCTCGGCGTCGCGCTTGTCGTCGGCGGCGCGGCGATGATCGCGCGGCCGTTCCTCGGCGCCGCCGCGCCGAGCCTGTCGGTCCCGCCCGTCGTGCGCACCGTCCCGACGATCCTCACGGGGGTCGTTGGCGGATTCATGGTGGGACTGACGTCGGTCGGCGCTGGCTCACTCATGATGGCCGCGCTCATGCTCCTCTATCCGTCGATGAGTGGCTCAGAGCTGGTCGGCACGGACCTCGCCCAGTCGGTGCCCCTCGCCTTCGGTGCGACGATGGGCGCGCTGCTCTTCGGTCACGTCGGGCTCAGCGTCACGGTCGCGGTGATCCTCGGCGCCGTGCCGGCCACCTTCGTCGGTTCACTGATCTCGTCGCGCAGTGCCAATCGCCTGATCCGTCCGCTGATCACCGTCGTAGTGTTGATGAGCGGGCTCAAGTACCTCGGCCTCGGGTCGCTCTATCTCCTGGCCGCGCTCGTCGTCGTCGTGGCCCTCGCCCTGGTCAGCCTGCGACGAGCCGCGCTACCCGCACCGAGCGGGAACGCTGTTCAGTAGCCAAAGCGGTCAAGCGCGTCGTCGCGACGCTGCCAGCCGGGCTCGACCGATACGCGCAGCTCGAGATAGGTTCCCTCAGGGAGTTGGCGGCGCGCGGCGATGCCGACGTCCTTAAGTAACTGGCCACCGTGACCGATGACCATCCCCTTCTGACTCTCGCGTTCGACGAGGATCTCGACGGTGATGTGGGGCCACTCGAACTCGGTCACCCGACAGTGGATCGAATGGGGCAATTCCTCGCGCGTCTTTCGCACCAGTTGCTCGCGCACCAGTTCGGCCACCCACTCACGCTCCGGCACGTCCGAGACCTCGTCGGCGGGAAAGAGGAACGGCGACTCGGGCATGAGTGTGGTGACGAAGTCGCGCAACGCGTCCACCCCGGCGCCGGTCTTGGCCGACACCGCGAAGTACTCCACGCGCCCCACGACCGCCTCGCGGCCGCGCTCGGCCGCAATCTCCTCCACCGCGCGCGTCGCGGCCAGGAGTTGTGCCGCCACGACTTCACGCGACGTACGGTCCACCTTGTTGACCACGACGATCGGTGTCGGACCATCCGTTCGCGCGACGTCGAGCAAGGTCGCGATGACGGCCCGGTCGCCGGGTCCGATCGCGCCCCCCGCCTCGATGACCGCGAGGATCACGTCGACGTCGTCGGCCGCGTGACGGGCCGCGTCGTTCAGCCGACCGCCGAGGGACGTCCGTGGCCGGTGCAACCCGGGCGTGTCCACGAAGACGACCTGCACGTCACCCTCGCTGATGACTCCGCGCACCGCGCGCCTCGTCGTGTTGGGCGACGCCGCGGTGATCGTCACCTTGGCCCCGACCAGCTGATTCACGAGCGTCGACTTGCCCACGTTGGGTCGACCGAGGATCGTCGCGAGTCCGGACCTGGTCATCGCGACTCCAATGGCTCGACGCGGACTTCTTCGATTCGACGTCCATCCATGCGCACCACCGTCAGACGATACTCGTCGGTCTCGAAGTGGTCGCCTTGCTCGGGCACACCACCGGCCAGGTCCAGTACGAGCCCGCCGACCGTGTCCCAACCGTCCTTGGGCAGTGCGAGGTCGAAGTCGACGTTCGCGTCGTCGATGTTCAATCGACCGCTCAGGGTTATGCCCGCGTCAATCGACTGATTGACCAACTGGGTTGTGCGCGGGTCCGACTCGTCGGCGATCTCGCCAACGAGCTCTTCGAGGATGTCCTCGAGGGTCACGATCCCCGCCGTGCCGCCGTATTCGTCAACTACCACGAAGAGATGGACCCGGGCCCGACGGATCTCGGTCAAGAGCGCCGCGACCCGCTTCGTCTCGGGTACGAAATGGGCTTCGCCCATGTGTGCCCCGACGAGTTCCTCACCCTGACCATCGGCGACGAGCGCCGCGAGGTGACGAAGGTTCACGATACCCACGACGTCATCGACCCCCTCGCCGAGCACGGGTAACCGTGATCGACCGGTGCTGATCGCGAGGTCGAGCGCCTCACGCACGGTCGCACTGGTCGCGACGTCGACCATGTCGGGTCGAGGCACCATCACCTCGCGCACGATCGTGTCGCCGAACTCGATGACCGAGTGGATGAAGGCCCGTTCGTCGGACTCGATCGCGGCGTCTTCGTGGGCGACGTCGGCCATAGCGAGGACCTCGGACTCAGTCACCTTGTGGGTGGTCGTCGCGGCGCCGAAGAGCCGCATCACGCCGTTCGCGATCGAGAGTAGGAATCGCGAGATCAGTTGGATCGGCCAGAAGCGCAGGATCCGGCTCACGATCGGTGCCGTCAGCAGCGCGGCCGCGTCGGGGTGTTGCACCGCGAAGTTCTTCGGGATCGCCTCGAAGATCACGAAGATGACGACGACCTCGGCCACGGTAGCGACGAAGACGCCGGCTGCACCGAAGAGGTGCCCGGCGAGTACGCCGACCATGGTCGCCGACACCAGTTGGCAGATGAGGACCAGCAGGAGTAGTGGGCTGAGGAACCGCTCGGGCGATTCCGACAGCGCCACGAGGGCCCGCGCGCCGCGTCGCCCCTCCTCGCGCAACGAGCGCGCGCGCGACTTGTTCATCCGCACGAGTGAGGTCTCGGCGAGCGCGAAGAACCCCGACAACACGAGCAAAACGAGCACGCTGGCGACTAAGACGGTGTCGCCACCCGACCAGGTGGCACCGATCACGGCAGCTCAGAGCGGTAGTGGCGAGCCAACAACTCTCGTTCGCGCGCCTCCATGCGTTCCGCCTCCTCGTCGAGTTCGTGATCCCAGCCGAGTAGGTGCAGCACACCGTGGACCACGAGCAGCGCCACCTCGTCGTCGAGACTGCACTCGTGCTCGACCGCGTTCGTCGCGGCGACCGCGGGACAGATGACAATGTCGCCGATCAACTGGGGGATCTCGGGGAGCGGCGGGTCGCCCGGGCCACTACCGCCCGCGTCGGGTACCCGGCCGCTCGGCTCGGGTTCGTCGTCGATCGGGAAGCTCAGCACGTCGGTCGGGCCCGACTTGCCCATGAACTGCTGGTTCAACGTGGCGATTGCCGCCTCGTCGGTGAAGATGAGGGACAGCTCGGCCAGTCCGCGCACACCCTCGTCCACCAGCGCGGCGTTGGCCAGCTGGACCCATCGTTCGAGCGCGATCGTGAACTCGTGTTGTTCGTCGGCGGCGTAGATATCGATGGTCACGGGGACTGCCGATCATAGGCGGCCACGATGTCGGCCACGATCCGGTGACGCACGACGTCCTTCGCGCTTAGGTGAACGAAGCTCACCCCGTCGATGCCGCTCAGGATTGACTCGATCTGGGCCATACCGCTGGTCTTGCCATTGAGGTCGATCTGGGTCACGTCGCCGGTGACCACGGCCTTGGCGTTGAAGCCGATCCGGGTGAGGAACATCTTCATCTGCTCGGGGGTGGTGTTCTGGGCTTCGTCGAGGATGATGAACGAGTCGTTGAGGGTGCGACCGCGCATGAACGCGAGCGGCGCCACCTCGATCGTGCCGTTGGCGATCAGTCGTTGGGCCCCTTCGGGACCCACCATGTCGTAGAGCGCGTCGTAGAGGGGCCGGAGGTACGGGTCCACCTTGGCCATGAGGTCCCCGGGCAGGAAGCCGAGCCGCTCGCCCGCCTCGACCGCCGGTCTCGTCAGCACAATGCGCTGGACCTGGCGGCGGTGCAGGGCGTGCACTGCGGCGGCGACCGCCAGGTAGCTCTTTCCGGTGCCCGCCGGACCGATCCCGAAGGTGATGATGGACGAATCGATGGCGTCGGCGTATCGCTTCTGCCCGGCCGTCGACGGGCGGATGGGCTTACCCTTGGCCGCGCGCACGACCTCGTGGCCGAGCACCTCGCTCGGACGAAGGTCGTCGTCAACCATGTCGATGGTGCGCGCAATCTTCACCGCGTCGAGGGACTGGCCACTCTCGAGAACCAGGACCAGCTCATCAAAGAGTCGCAGGATTTTCGCGGCGTCGGGGCCAACCACCGTGATCTCGTTGCCGTGGATCGTGATTGTGGACGTCGGGTAGGACCGCTCGATCACGCGCAAGTTCTCGTCTCGAGGACCGAGCAACCCAGCTAACAGGCTGGTGTTACGCACGTACGTGGTCGCGGTCATCGCCTCATCGGCCGACTCGTCGACCGTCATCCGGGTGGCCACTCCAGTCGACGACCCCCCAAGACGTGCAGGTGCAAGTGGGCGACCGTCATCTGGGCGTCGCGACCGACGTTGATCACCAAGCGGTATCCGCTATCGCGGATTCCCTCGGTCTCGACGATCCGTTGGGCCAACATCACCAGGTCGTCCACGACCCCGCCGTGGGTCGAGGCGACCTCATCGGCGCTCGTAATGTGCGTCTTGGGCACGACCAGCACGTGGACGGGTGCCTGAGGGGCGATGTCGTAGAAGGCGTAGGCCGTGTCACTCTCACCGGCGGGATTGGACGGGATCTCCTTGGCGACGATCTTGCAGAAGAGGCAGTCAGTCATAACTGCTCTCATCATTACCCATCTGGCGCGGCCCGTGCGGCCACCGCCACTCGGCGCTGTGAAAGGCGAGCAGCGTGGCCGCCGCGACCGCCGCGGTCTCCGCGCGCAGGACGGTGCGCCCGAGCGTGAGCCGTTGGCGGCCCTCGTCCCACTCGCTCTCACCCCACCCGCCCTCGGGGCCGATCGCGACGGCCGTCACCCCCGACCACCCCTCGCCCCCGGCGAAATCGGCGACGGCGACATGATCAGGCACGTCACGGGGCGACACCGGTTCGCCGATCGTCGGGTAGTGGACCCGGCGTGACTGGGCGCTGGCCTCGTAGGCCAGACGTCGCCACCGAGCGAGCACCTTGGCGCGTGCGTCGGCGCGAAATCGAACCGCGACGCGCGCGCTCAACAACGGCACGATGCTGCTCACCCCGAGTTCGGTGGCCTTGACGACCGCCCATTCGCTACGGTCGCCCTTCAGCGGCGCGAGGTAGAGCGTGCGCGGCTCGGGCTCGGGCTCGAATTCGACCGGGGTGACGAGCGCGAGCCCATCGGGCTCCACGTGGGCGATCGCCCACGCCCCGTGACCGTCGGTTACGACAACGGCCTCGCCGCTCGCCGCTCGCAGCACCGCACGCAAGTGGTGATCGTCATCGCGCGAGAGCACCGGTCGCGCCGGGTCGTCGACACGAAACTGACCCAGGGTCGCTACTCGTGTGAGGAATCCGTCACTCACCGTTTGGCCCGACGACGGAAGAACCCGCCTGACTCAGCCACTACGGCCTCGCCGCGATGCTCGGCGAGCTCGCGCAGCAGCGCCGCCGAGGTCTCGTCCAGGTCCGTCGGCACGTCCACGACGAGGTGCACGTACAAGTCACCTCGCCCTCGACCGTGCAGGTGGGTCACACCCTCGTGGCGCACGCGGTGCACGGTGCCGTTCGCGCTGCCGGGGGCGACGTCGATCGTTATCGGCTCACGCAACGTGGGCACGTCGATGCTCGCGCCGAGCGCCGCTTGGGTGAAGGCGATGTGCGCCTCGTGGTGCAGGTCGTCGCCGGAGCGTTGGAAGCGATCGTCCGGCGCGACGCGCAGGTGCACGAATAGTCGACCATTGCTACCCCCACGTGGCCCCGCCGGTCCCCGGTCGGCCAGACGCATCGTTGAACCGTCCTCCACGCCCGCGGGGATCTGGATCGTGAGCGTCGTGGAGGTCTGGGTCCGCCCGTCGCCACGGCACTCGGGGCACGGTGACTCGATGCGCGTACCGAACCCCCCGCATCGCGGACAGACCGTCGCGGTGACCATCTGGCCGAGGATCGAGTTACGCACCCGGCGCACCTCGCCGGCCCCGTTGCACTCGTCGCACGTCACCGGCAAGGTCCCCGGGGCGCTCCCACTGCCCTGACAGGACGAGCAGCGCAACGGCAGGGTCACCGTGATCTCCTTGGATGCGCCGAATGCGGCCTCGTCGAGGGTTATCTCGACGGCGATCTCGGCGTCTGGTCCCGGCTGGGGTCCGCGGCGCGACGGGGCGTGACCCATGCCTCCAAAGAACATGTCGAAGATGTCCTGGACCGAGCCCGCGCCGAACGGTCCGGCACCACCGGCGCCGACGTCGGCGCCGAAGCGGTCGTAGTTGGCCCGACGTTCGGGGTCCGAGAGGATCTCGTAGGCCTGGGAGACGTCCTTGAAGCGCGCTTCAGATGCGGGGTCGTCGGGGTTGGCGTCGGGGTGGTGCTGACGGGCCAGGTTCCGGTACGCCTTCTTCAACTCCTCTTGGGTCGCGTTTCGGTCGACGCCGAGGATCTCGTACAGGTCGGGACTAGGCACGGTCGTCTCCATCGAAGTGTTGCGTCAGTTGGGCCGAGACGGCCCGCGCGGCGGCCATCGCCTCGCTGTACTTCATACGCGTCGGTCCGAGCAGCCCCACGGCGCCCGACGGGTGACCGTCGATGGTGACGGGCGCCACGATGACCGCGCACGATACCAATGGCTCGAAGCCGTGTTCTGACCCGATCGCCACCGAGAGTCCTTGGTCGAGGATGTCCTGGACGAGCGAGACCACCAACAGCTCTTGTTCGAGGATCGCCAGGACCTGGCGCACGGTCTCCACGCCGTCAAAAGCCTCGGCCACCTTGGACGAGCCGCCGATGAAGACCTGCTCACCGTCGAGCGTCGGGGCCTGGGCGTGCAAGGTCGCCACCGCCTCGCGCACCAGGGTCGCGACGTGGTCGTTTCGCGACGGAACCTGGACACGCGCGTCTAGCACCGTACCGATCAACAGTGCGTTCAGCTGCCGAGACGCTTCGGCGACCTCGACGTGGCTCACGTCGAACGAGGAGAGGAGGCTGTGCTTTGTGACCGAGCCGTCCGCGAAGACCGTGACGAGGAGTTGGTGTCGCGCGTCGAGACTCACCAGCTGGGTCGAGAGGATCGCGCTCTGCGCGTGCCCGGTGCCTACGACCACCGACGTGTAGCTGGTGAGCTGGCTGAGCAGCGTCGAGGTCTGGGCGAGGACGTCTTCGACCTCGCCGCGCACGTTGGCGAAGAAGTCCTTGATCTGCTGCTGCTGGGCTTCGCCAACGACGCCCGCCTGGAGGTGGTCGACGAAGTAGCGATAGCCCTTGTCGGTGGGCACCCGACCGGCGGAGGTGTGGGGCTGGGCGAGGTAGCCCTCTCGTTCCAGGGTGACCATCTCGGAGCGAACGGTGGCCGAGGACACCGCCAGGTGGCTCGTGGCCGCCACCGCCGACGAGCCCACCGGTTGTGCGGTGTCGATGTGTTCACGCACCACCGCCTCGAGGATCGTTGCCTTACGAGCGTCGAGGTCGTCGGTGGAACTGGGTTGCCGGATCGAACGTCGAGCCACTATTCCTCCTTGTTAGCACTCAATTCTACCGAGTGCTAACGCGTCGGCGACGGTCGTTAGTCCTCGAGCTTGAGTGCCGCGACGAAAGCCTCCTGGGGCACTTCGACGCGTCCGAGGTTCTTCATGCGCTTCTTGCCCTCTTTCTGCTTCTCGAGGAGTTTGCGCTTGCGAGTGATGTCACCGCCGTAACACTTGGCGAGGACGTCCTTGCGTCTGGCCTTGACGGTCTCGCGAGCGATGACCCGGCCGCCGATGGCGGCCTGAATCGGCACGTCGAACATCTGGCGGGGAATGAGCTCGCGCAACCGCTCGGCCATGCGACGCCCGTAGTAATCGGCGTTCGACTTGTGCACGATCGTGGAGAACGCGTCAACCGGCTCGTGGTTGATCAGCAGGTCGACGCGAACCAGTGACGACGTCACGTACCCGCTGACTTCGTAGTCGAGGCTCGCGTAACCCTTGGTACGACTCTTGAGTGCGTCGAAGAAGTCGATGACCACTTCGGCGAGGGGGATCGAGTAGCGCAACTCCACCCGCTCAGTCGACAGATAGTCCATCTTCTTCATCTCGGCCCGCCTCGACTGACACAGGTCCATCACGGTGCCGAGGTACTCCGACGGGGTGAGGATGGAGATGTCGAGCATCGGCTCGTCGATGTGGTCGAGCCGACTCGGTTCGGGCAGGTCGGTCGGGTTGTCGACGTCGATCTCGGTGCCGTCAGTGAGAAAGGCCCGGTAGACAACCGACGGCGCCGTGGCGATCAGGGCGAGGTTGAACTCACGCTCGAGTCGTTCGCGCACGATCTCCATGTGCAAGAGGCCGAGGAATCCGCAGCGGAACCCAAAACCCAGGGCGTGGCTCGATTCGGGCTCGAAGGTGATCGACGCGTCGTTGAGCTTCAATTTCTCGAGTGAGTCGCGCAGATCCGGCAAGTCGTCACCGTCGATCGGGTAGATCCCGCAGAAGACCATGGGCTTGGGGTCGCGGTACCCGTCGAGCGCGGTGGTAGCGGGTCGTGCGGCCTCGGTGACCGTCTCGCCCGAGCGGGCACCGGCGACGTCCTTGATGCCCGCGACGAGGTAGCCCACCTCACCGGGCCCGAGCTGTGCGACCGGCACCATGTCGGGGGTGCGGATCCCGATCTCTTCGATCTCGTGATTCGCCGCTGCCTGCATCATGCGCACCTTCACGTGGTCGCGCAGGGTGCCGTCGACGATCCGGATCGAACTGATGACGCCGCGATATTGGTCGTAGTACGAGTCAAAGACCAACGCCCGCAAGGGCGCGTCGGGGTCACCGGTCGGTGCGGGAATGCGCTCGATGACCGCGCGCAGCAACGCCGCCACCCCCTCGCCTGTCTTGGCCGAGATGGAGAGCACCTCGTCACCGGGTAGGCCGAGCACGCTTTCGAGCTCGGCCTTACAGCGTTCGGGGTCGGCGGCGGGTAGGTCGATCTTGTTCAGCACCGCCACGATCTCGAGGTTGTGCTCGATCGCCTGGTAACAGTTAGCCAAGGTCTGCGCCTGGATCCCCTGGCTCGCGTCCACGAGCAG
Organism: Actinomycetes bacterium; assembly: GCA_021793515.1. Classification (GTDB taxonomy): domain Bacteria; phylum Actinomycetota; class Acidimicrobiia; order Acidimicrobiales; family RAAP-2; genus RAAP-2. The sequence goes on from JAJYSP010000012.1 coordinate 56,567, forward strand.
GATCGCGCCTTCGCACGCCGCGAGGGACCGAGAGACCTCGTAGCCGAAGTCAACGTGGCCCGGGGTGTCAATCAGTTGGAGGATATGGTCCTCGAAGTGCACCCGCACGTTTTGGGCCTTGATGGTGATGCCGCGCTCGCGCTCGATGTCCATCGAGTCCAGGTACTGCGCCCGCATCAGGCGAGGGTCGACGGCACCAGTGATCTCCAGGATCCGGTCCGAAAGCGTCGATTTACCGTGGTCGACGTGCGAGATGATGGAGAAGTTCCTGATTCGTGAGAAATCAAGGGGTACGGTCGGGGAACTCACGGTGCAGCAAGGCTACCCGGCGCCGGGGCGGCCGAGCGCGGCCGCCGACGATTCTGCTAACCTTGTTCAGCCCGCCGGACCCACGGCACCGCTATCGAACGAGGTTGTTTTCGTGGCCAACATCAAGAGCCAGATCAAGCGCAACAAGCAGAACGAGATCGCGCGTGAGCGCAACAAGGCCGTCAAGTCCGAGTTGCGCACCCGCGTCAAGACCGCGGTGAGCGCGGTGGGCACCGAGAACGAGGCGCAAGCCCTCCAGGTCGCGGTCAAGCGGATTGACATGGCGGCCGCCAAGGGCATCATCCACAAGAATCAGGCGGCGAACAAGAAGAGCGGCCTGATGCGACGGATCAACGCCCTGCGAACCAGCGCGAACTAGCGCCGGGCACTCGCCGTCAATCGAGCGAGTCGAGCAACCAGCACTTCAATCACCATCAAGTCGGTCACGTCGGCGGTCGTCGCGTCATCACTTGAGCCAAAGGTCACGCCACCCTTCAGGTCCAGGTCAGCGCGCGTGATCAGACGGACCGCCTCGATGACGCGCACGTCACCGAGGCGACGCGCGGCGGCGAGCGCCTTGCCCGCGGGAAATGACTTGATCCCGAGCAACGCGGCCGCTTCGTCGGCGTTGCGCACTGGTGCACCCGACAGTCGAGCCAGACGCAGGAAGTGACGCTGCAACAGGTTCACGATCTGCAGACCCGCGCGCCCCTTGGAGTCGAGCATGCGTCGAGCCACAGTGATCGCCCGTGAGGCGTCGCCGGCGTCGATCGCGTCAGTGAGGTCCCATTCGGGCACCCCACCGGGGTCACCCAGGTACGGCTCGATGTGCGCGATGGTGAGCGGCGCCGAACCGTAGATCGCGCGAAGCGTTCGAGCGAGCGAGTCGACGCGCGCGAGGTCGTCGCCGACCCGGTCCACGATCGCAGACACAACACTTCGATCGACACTGACCCGGTACTGGACCAACTTGTTCGCCACGAACTCCTGACGATCCGCCTGACGGTTGCCGACGTTTACGTCGATCACTTCGTCGGCCGACTTGACAAGCTTGTGGGACTTCGCACCGACAACGGCCGCGACGAGCACGGTCTCGGACGTCGGTGACGACATCCACCCGAGCACGGCCTTGACCTCGTCGGCCGTGAGGTACTGGGCGTCACGCACCACGACCACGCGGCGTTCGACGAGCATGGCGGGCGTGTAGAGCGCATCAAGCAGTCTCGCGGTGCTCGATTCACCGGTAGACGAGTCACGCGCGGTGAAGTCCTCGAGGGCAACGGTCGGGTCCAAGTCGCCGAGCGCCCCTTCGACGACCGTGCGCACCGTGTCGTAGACCATCGTCGCGTCCGTACCGACGACACAGATCGAGGAGTGGCTCATCGGTCCTCGAGTATGCGCGCCAGCACGTCGCGGACTCGGACGCTTGCCCCGACGTCGTGCACCCGCACCACCCGGCACCCGGCCGCGATGCCGAGGGCCGTCGCGGCCACCGACGGGTTCTTGCGGTCCGTCACGGGCAGGTCGAACATGACGCCGAGGAACGTCTTGTTCGACGCCGAGAGCAGCAGCGGGGAACCCAGCTCGGCGAGGGACGCGGAATCGCGCAGCAGCTGCAGCGAGTGGGCCGCCGTCTTACCGAGGTCGAGTCCCGCGTCGAGCACGATTCGACGTTCGTCGATGCCCGCCTCGATTGCTTGCCGACGCCGGTCGACGAGGAAGTCGCGAACCGTCGCGGTCACGTCGTCGTAGTGCGGTGACGGGTCCGCGACACGCGGGCGAAGTCGGATGTGCGTGGCGACCACCGTGGCCCCCGCCTTCGCCGCCGCCGGCAGGTACTGCGGGTCGGCGAATCCGCTGATGTCATTGCCGACGGATGCGCCCTCGCGGTAACAGGCCGCGGCGACCGTTGCGCGCCAGGTGTCCACACTGATTGCCAGGTCGAATCGACGGCGAAGCTCCGTAACAACGGGCACGACCCGGTCGAGCTCCTCAGACTCGCTGACCTCGTCGCCGGGTCCCGCCTTCACGCCACCCACGTCGAGCAGGTCAGCGCCCTCAGCGACCAATCGGTCGGCCCGGGTGAGCAGCGCGTCGAGGTCGAACGTGGCGGCGGGTGCGTAGAAGGAATCACGGGTCCGGTTCAAGATCCCCATGACCAACGCCCGGGTGGTGACGTCGTAGATCCGCGCACCCATCGCGAGTTCGATGGTCCGTTCGGGTCGAAACGGCCTCACTAGTAGAGTCGACTGGCCAAACGACGCCGAAAGCCGACGTAGCGCGGGTCTTCGGGGCCCAACGCGTCGAGTAACTCGAGCAGGTTCTCGCGCGCCGACGGGTTCGTCACCGACTGGTCGAGCAGGTGCTCGAGGGTGAGGTCGATGTCCCCATCGAGGCGCACACCGCCTCGCTCGAGTCGGATTCGGGCGAGGACCGTCTTGACCGCGACGGCCGACGCCAGCGGTTCGAGGACGGCTTCGGCCTCGTCGAGACGCCCCCCGACGCGCAACAGCTCGCCGAGCGCGACCGCGACATCGACGTTCGACGGGTCGAGCTGGTGGGCCTGACGTAGCGACGACTCGTCGCCGGCAGCGAGTAGCCGCTCGATAGGTGAGGCGTCGGGTGCGAACTTCTTGACCCAGTCGCGCACGGCGTGTTCGGGCAACGCGCCGACGAACGACTCGATGACCTGGCCGTCCTTCAGGGCGAAGACCGAGGGAATTGACTGCACGCCGAAGGCCTGGGCGGTGCGAGGGTTCGCGTCCACGTCGACCTTTACGAGCTCCACCGCGCCGTTGGTCTCGCCGATCACTTTTTCAAGCGTGGGGGTCAACGTGCGGCACGGCCCACACCACGCGGCCCACAGGTCGACCACCACCGGAACCGTCTTGGATCGCTCGATAACGGCCGTATTGAACGTGGCGTCAGTTACGTCGGTCACGACCGAATCCTACCGGCCCTCGATATCGACGCCGTCAAGTCGTTACAGGCGGTCGAGCTTGGCGATGAATTTGCGCACCGCGCGTTCGCTCCGTGCGCCGACGAAGGAGTCCACGACCTGACCATTCTTGAAGGCGAAGACCGAGGGGATGGACTGGACACCGAAGGCCTGGGCGGTGCGCGGGTTCTTGTCGACGTCCACGGCCACCAATTCGACGGACCCGGCGCTCTCCTCGACCACCTTCTCCAAGATGGGAGTCAAGACCCGGCAGGGACCACACCAAGTGGCCCAGAGGTCGACCACGACGGGCAACGTCGCTGAGCGATCGAGGACCTTGGCGCTAAAGGTGGCGTCAGTGGCATTGTTCACATTTTCACACTACCGTCGGTCGCCGACTCCCCTCCCTCGCTCGCTGTTAGCCTCCTCGGCTATGGAGACGATTACGGGTATCGACGTCGAGCCGGTGACCGACTGGCTCGTCAAGCACGTCGGTCTCATGGCCCCCCTGCGCTTCGAACTCATCGCGGGTGGACGGTCCAACCTCACCTTCCGCGTGACCGACGCCTTGTTCCGCGCAGTGGCGCTACGCCGTCCGCCGGTGAGCCACGTCCTACCCACCGCGCACGACATGGTGCGCGAGCACACGGTGATCGCGGCGCTCGAGCCGCTCGGAATTCCCGTCGCGAAGCCACTCGGGCTCTGCGTCGACGCTTCGGTCAACGGTGCACCCTTCTACGTGATGGAGTTCGTCGACGGCTTCATCCTTCGTGACCGCGAACAGGCCGAGGTCGACTTCGACGAGGTCACGCGCGCCACGATCGGCGAGCACCTCGCCGCAACCCTGGCGAACCTTCACGACATCGACGTCGACCAGGCGGGGCTGGGCGACCTCGCTCGCCACGACGGGTATCTGGAACGCCAGCTGCGTCGCTGGCGGACCCAGTACGAACAGATGCGCGTCGACGGCGCCGACCACCACCGCTTGATCGAGGAGGTCGGCGACCGCCTCGCGGCCCGGGTCCCGGCCCAGCAACGCACGTCGATCGTCCACGGCGACTACCGACTCGACAACACCGTGCTCGACCAATCCGGCGCGATTGCCGCCATCCTCGACTGGGAGATCTGCACGCTCGGTGACCCCCTCGCCGACGTCGGCTTGATGCTCGACTATTGGGCCGAGCCGGCCGACGAGATGAGTGCCCTGCTCGGCGTCGCGCCGACGACTGCGCCGGGATTCATCACGCGCGCCCAGTTGCTTGACGCCTACGCTCGCCACTCGAGTCTCGACCTGAGCGGCGTCGCCTACTATCAATCGTTCGGATATTGGAAGTTGGCCTGCATCCTGCAGGGCGTGTACGCGCGTTATAGCGCCGGGGCGACCGCGGGAGACCAGGGCAGCGTCGCCGATTTCCCGACGCACATCGCAACGTTGGCGGACCTCGCCCGCCAAATACTGGAGCAGTAATGGACGACGAAATCTACGATCGCATCATCTTCTTGGCGGACCCGGTACTCAACGAGCCCGTCTTGGTCATCGGGCTCGAAGGGTGGATCGACGCCGGATTGGGCGCGAGCACGGCCATGTCCACACTTCTTTCCACCATCCCCACCGAAGTCTTAGCCACCTTTGACACCGAGTACTTCATCGATCAGCGCGCGCGACGACCGGTGGTGCGGATCATCGACGGCGTCACGACTGAGCTGACGTGGCCCGAGATCCAACTCCGCTACGGCCGCGACGGCGACGGTGCTGACATGCTGTTCCTCGTCGGACCGGAGCCCGATTTCCACTGGAGTGACTTCGTGGACGTCGTCACCGACTCGGCCGGCCGTTTCGACGTGCGCCTGACGGTTGGTCTGGGCTCGTTCCCCGCGCCGACCCCTCACACGAGGCCGGTCCGGGTGATCGGCACCGCCCCCGCCCAAAGCGCCCATCTGCTCTCGGTCGTCGGCACGATGGCCGGCGAGATCGAGGTCCCCGCGGGGATCTCCGCGGCCCTCGAGCTCGGGTTCGCCGAGGTTGACATGGACGTCATCACAATTTGGGCGCGCGTGCCGCACTACGTGGCCTCCATGTCCTACCCCCAGGCCGCCGCGGCCCTGATCGACGGTCTCGCGCGCATCAGCGGTCTCACCCTGGACGCGAGCGAACTGCGCGCCTCGGCCGAAGAAGTCCGTCAGCGAGTCGACGACCTGATCACGAACAACCCTGACCACGGCTCGATGGTTGAGCAACTCGAGCAGGCCGCGGACGCCGACGAGGAGCACCCCGTCGAAGAGTTGCCGAGTGGTGACGAGTTGGCCGCCGAGCTCGAGCGGTTTCTTCGCGGCGAGTCGGATTAGGGACGGGACTGGTCCACGTCGCCCTCTTCGACGGCCAGCCCTAACCCCAAGGCGTAACCCTCGAGGAACACCGTCGCGTCGCGCTGTCGTGGGTGGCGTTCGGCGATCTCGTAGAAGGCCGGCGAGTGGTCGACTTCGTGGAGATGGGCGAGCTCGTGGACGAGCACGGCGTCGATGACCCACTCCGGACACTGGCGAAGGCGGCTGCTCACGCGGATCTCGCGGGTCGCGGGCGAACACGACGCCCAGCGCGCGCGCTGGTTGGATACCCATCGCACCGAGTTGGGCACGACGGCATCGGTGTAGAGCTCGGCGAGCACCCGGCACCGTTCCTCGAGTGACGCGTCGCCGGCTGCGTTCTGGGGACGGTGGGTGACCAGACGCTGTACGAGTTCGTCGACGAACACCGTTCGTTCGCGCCCGCGGAGCCGCGCCGGAATCTGTACGATGATCCGACTGCCCGACCAATGGGCCGAACCGGTCTTCGTGCGGCGAGTGGACGAACGGATCTCCACCTCGGGTCGGTCGAACCGAGGTGGCTCGACGACCACTGAGTTTCGAGACGTCGGCCGCGGCGCCATCACAGGATGATGTTCACCAGCCGCGGTGCGCGCGCGATGATGCGTGTGGGTTCGGCGCCGCCGAGGTACTGGCGAACGGTGTCGTCGGCCATGGCTGCGTCGCTCGCCGCGTCGTCGGTGATGTCGGCTCGAACCTCGAGACGCGAACGAACCTTGCCGTTGACTTGCACGACCATGGTCACCGTCTCGTCGACGAGCAGGTCGGCCCTCGCGACCGGCCACGACTGGGCGTGCACCGACGGCTCGCCTGGGTGGCGGATCTCCCAGATCTCGGCGGACACGTGCGGCGCCATGGGTGCGATCAAGCGGACCATCACGTCGACGGCCTCATCGAGAACGGATCGCTCGACGCCCTCGTCGTGGGCCCACTTGGACACCGTGTTCAGCAACTCCATCACCGCTGCCACCGCCGTGTTGTAGCTCCAGCGATCGAGATCGGTGGTGACTCGTTTGATAGTCCGGTGCACCGCACGCTCGACGGCAACGTCACGTCGCTCGTCACGCGGCCGCTCGACCAACGTGGTGTCGGTCGCCAGGCGGTAGATCCGGTCGAGGAAGCGCGCACAACCCTCGATCACGTCCTCGGTCTGGGCGGTCCAGTCGACGTCGTCGGCCGGCGGCCCAACAAAGAGATGGAAGACGCGCAGCGCGTCAGCCCCGACGCGGTCGAAGTACTGCTCGGGCGCGATCAGGTTCCCCTTCGATTTTGACATCTTGGAACCGTCGAGGCGGATCATGCCCTGCGTGAAGAGCCGTGTGAAGGGCTCTCGCGGCAGTCCCGGGGCGAGGCCGATATCGACGAGTGCCTTCAGGTAGAACCGCGCGTAGAGCAGGTGCAAGATGGCGTGTTCGATGCCACCGATGTACTGGTCGACCGGCATCCACTTCTCCGCCTGAGCGGGGTCGAATGGTCGGTTCTCGGTGAACGGATCGGTGTAGCGAAGGAAGTACCACGACGAATCGGTGAACGTGTCCATCGTGTCGGCCTCACGCCGGGCCGGACCGCCGCACACCGGACACGTAGTGTCGCGGAACGCGGCGTGGGTGGCCAGGGGTGATTGGCCATTGCGGTCCATCACCACGTCGTCGGGCGCCACGACCGGGAGTTGATCCTCGGGGACCGGTACCATGCCGCAGGCGTCGCAGTAGACGATCGGGATCGGGCATCCCCAGAACCGTTGGCGCGAGACCAGCCAGTCGCGGAGCCGGTAGTTGACCTTGGCCACGCCCCGCGCCCGCTCCACCAGGAACGACGTCGCCGCCGCCTTCGCCTCGGCGACGTTGAGTCCGTCGAGGAAGCCCGAGTTGATGTGCCGTCCATCGCCGGCGTAGGCGCCGTCAGTGACCCCTTCGGGCCGTTCGACGGTTGGTACGACGGGAAGTCCGTAGGCGCGCGCGAAGGCGAGGTCGCGCTCGTCCTCGCCGGGAACGGCCATGATGGCGCCGGTTCCGTAGGTGCCGAGCACGTAGTCAGCGACGTAGAGCGGCACCGACTCGCCCGTGAACGGATTCAGCACGTAACGACCGGTGAACGCGCCGCGCTTGGTCAGCCCCGACCCGCTCTCCGATGACGACGTGCGTTCGACCTCGCTCAAGGACGTCGCGCGAGCCACCAGGTCGGCGACGACCGGTCGTTGCTCGTCGGTGGTCAACTCGTCCAGCATGGGGTGTTCGGGCGCGACGACGGCGTACGTGATGCCGAACCCCGTGTCCGGGCGGGTGGTGAAGACCCGCAGCACCTTCGTTGGATCATCGGCAACCACCAGGTCGAACTCGACGCCCTCACTGCGACCGATCCAGTTTCGCTGCATGGTCTTGACCCGTTCGGGCCACTGGAGGGTGCCAAGGTCGTCGAGGAGCTCGTCGGCGTAGTCGGTGATCTTGAAGAACCACTGCTCGAGGTTGCGCCGCTCGACCACGTCGCCCGAGCGCTCGCAGGTCCCATCGGCCAGCACCTGCTCGTTGGCGAGCACGGTCGCACAACCCGGACACCAGTTGACCGGCGCCAGCGCGCGATACGCGAGCCCAGCGCGAAGGAACGCGAGGAAGATCAGCTGTGAGTACTTCATGTACTGCGGATCGTGGCTCATCACCTCTCGACGCCAGTCGTAGACCGCGCCGAGGCGCTGAACTGAACGCTTGAGTTCCGCCATGCGCGCCTCGGTGAAGATCCGAGGATGGCTGCCGGCCTTGATCGCGGCGTTCTCGGCGGGCAGCCCGAATGAATCGAACCCGAAGGGCGAGAGGACGGCCTTGCCGAGCATGGTCTGGTATCGCACCACCAGGTCACCGAAGGTGTAGTTGCGTACGTGGCCCTGGTGGGCCGCCCCCGAGGGATAGGGGTACATGCACAGGGCGTAATACCGTTCGCGAGGATCGACGTTGTCGACCTCATACGTGCCGTCTAGACGCCATCGTTCTTGCCATTTGGCTTCTACGGATCTGACGTCAAAGGGGCGGGCCATCTCGACATTCTAGGGAACCAACGGCGTATCCTCGAAGTGAAAGCCGAGGCCCAATGACTGAACCCACCTACGTCCTCGTCCATGGCGCGTGGCACGGTGCCTGGTCGTGGCGACTGCTCACCGAAGAGTTCGATCGACGTTCTGTAGCCTGGCGCACACTCGAACTGCCGAGCTCGCACGACGACGGCGAGGGGACGAGTGATCTCGAGTCCGACGTCCGGGCCGTTATCTCGGCCGTCGACGTTTACGAGTCGACGGTGTTAGTCGGGCACAGTTACGCCGGGGCGGTCATCGCGGAGGCGAGCGGTCAACTCGATAAGCTGATCGGCCTGGTCTTCATTGCCGCCCTGATCCCGACCGTCAGCCAGAGTGCGACTGACGTCTCTCGCCTCGGCGGCGTGCGCACGGAACTCGATGCGGCGATGACGGTCGACGGGCCACGACTTCGGCTGGATCCGTCGCTAGCGCGGTCCGCGCTCTACGGCGACTGCGATGATCTCGTGGCGACGGACGCAGTTTCACGCCTCGGCTCGCAGACGATTGCGAGCTTCCGCTCAAAGCGGGAATACCCGGACGCGGCCGTGCGGCGCCACTACATCCGCTGCACCAACGATCGAGCGATTGACCCGGCGCTTCAGGCGCTGATGGCGTCGTCGTGCGATACCACAACCGAGATTGCGAGCGACCACTCGCCGTTCCTCTCGCATCCGGCGATCTGTGCTGACGCCATCGCTATCTGGTGAAGGTTCGGCCAACTGCTACGATTGTCTGACCGTTGGGGGTATAGCTCAGTTGGTAGAGCGCTTGACTGGCAGTCAAGAGGTCAGGGGTTCGAATCCCCTTACCTCCACCATTAGTGCCTTACTCAAACCCGTGACCTCAGATTTTCTTGAGTCAGGAGTTGAAAGGGCCACCATTTTGGGATCAATCAATACTGCGGCGGGATCGAACCCTTGACGATCGGCGTCAAGCCAAACTTGAAGCCGGCGAAACACGAATTGATGGGACCACCGTAGCCATCACCGTGCTGTGCGAATGTCGCGAAGATCAGTGAATCTCTGGGTACTACTTCTACACCCGGTAGATGAACAGTGATCCGGTTCATCATGCATCGTGGACCCTGGCCAAGCTGTTGATCTAAAGAGCCAACGAATGAAACGCCAAACGACGCCTTGCCCTTTACCTGGACGACGACGAGTTTGGCCCTAGTCGTGCGATAGATCTGGGAGCGCGCGGAGTGGACAAATGCCACGGGATGCGGGCTTGGCGCTTCCGTATGAGCGACGACCATCGGGAACCCGCTGAGCGAACACGCTCTCGACCCGTGGTTTGTGATGATGACGGGAAATCCCTCATTGCCCGCCGAGGCCTGGGTGAAACCAATTGCCATCGTCAGGGCCGAAGTTGAGCAGACTGGCACTGAGGCCGCCGCGGTGGGTAGCGCCGGTCCAATCCCAGTTGCCATTGTCGAGATCATCGCCGAAGCGAGCACGGTGAGGATCGCGAGACTTCTCCGAAACCTGAACACGATTGCCCTCCATCCTCTCTATCAACCTTATTGGCCGCTCCAAATGAGTCGCGGGGGGCTTACTCATCGGCGCGAGTAAGACCCCTCGACCACGTTGTCGTCAAAGCATTTCGAGTCGAAAGACTTCATCCGTCGGCGTATTTCCGTAGCCACAGCCATCGACGTGGCACCAATGTTGCTCGTCGAAACGCTGAGGTAGTTTGAGGCATGCCTTACGTCGTCGACTTCGAGAATGTCTCTTCCACCGGCCTTGAGTCATCACCCGTCGCGGACGCACTCGCTGGTCTGCGCGCCAACGAGGCTCGCTACTTTCGCAATAAGTACAACCACGTGTTCACCGTCGAGCCCGCCGCTAAAGCGAAGGATGCGGTCGAGCTCGTGCAACGCGTCCTCAAAGAACGCAACATCGAGATTCAGTCACCAGCACTTGAGGCAACGTCGTTCCAAGTCGAGAACATCCGTTGGACGTACGTCTTCTACCAGAGCGGGCTTTCGATCAACGTGCTCTATACCCTTGACGGGCCCGCGCCGAAGCGAGCCGTCGGGTTCAAACTCGCCGAAGGCATGGACGTACCTGAGGAACTGAGCACCTTCAAGTTTGCACGTCAGAAGTCAAAACTCGCCGGGACGATCCGCGGGTCGTACTTCGTCGTCAGGGGTGAGTACTTTTAGCGGCCACCTGTGTCCACGCCGGAAGTCCGTTACGCAATGGCTCGGCGAATACCGACCGCTGCGCGCTCCGCGAGACGCGCGAAGGCGATTGCGAGCAACGGGTTGAAGACCCGCCACCATCCCCGCAGCGACAGCTGAGCGTCGTAGGTCAACTCGGTGCGACCACCGTTGGTCGCGACGCTCACGGTGTCACAGGATTCGAACGACGACGTCGTCGCACACAGCACCGCTCGCGTATCGGAGAGTTCGGTGAGCTCGTATTGAAGCGGCACCGTGCGACCGGCGAACCGTACCGCGAGGTCAAAGGTGCTGCCAACGTGAAGGGGACCTTGATCGCGACGCGTCGACGTCGCCACGCTCGGATCCCACTCGTGCGCGTTCTCGAAATTGGCGATGTAGGTCAACGCACGGGTCGGATCCCAATCAGTGACGAACCGAACGACGAAACGGGCCATGGAAACTCCTTTTAGTACTAAACTAATGGTCACCCGGTCGAACCCATTCGTGGTCCGTCCCGCTCGCCGTCGAGAGGATCGCCGTGAACCCCAAGCACACCGCTCCCCCCGCGACGATGAGTCTCCACGAGGCCGCCGAACGACTCGGCGTGCACTACATGACCGTCTACCGATACATCCGGACGGGCCGCCTCGCCGCACATCAGGACGGACGCCAGTGGCGCATACGCATCGAAGACGTGGACGGACTCAAGGATCGTGCGAGCGCACCGACCGAGGTCACGACCCGCCGGGGCGGCACGGCGTCGCGCTTGCTCGAACGGCTCATCGCGGGTGACGAGGCCGGCTCGTGGCAAGTGGTCGAATCCGCACTCGCCTCGGGGGCTGATCCGACCGAGGTCCACCTCGACCTCCTGGCTCCCGCCCTTCGTGAGTTGGGTCAACGATGGCAGCAAGGGCAGCTGAGCATCGCCGACGAGCATCGCGCCAGCGCGACCGCACATCGCCTCGTCGCTCGACTGGGACCTCGATTTGCCCGACCTGGCCGCAAGCGCGGCACGGTCCTCATCGGAGCGGTTGCCGGTGAACTACACGACCTCCCGGTCAACCTCGTCGCCGACCAGCTGCGCGGCGCGGGGTTCTCGGTGATCGAGCTCGGCGCGAACACGCCCGCGTCATCGTTCGTCACGGCGACGACATCTGCATCGGCGTTCTGCGTGTTGCTCTCGGTAACCGGCCCCGGCCACGACGACGCCGTGCGCGAGACGGTCGCAGCACTTCGACGCGACACCAATGCGTCCATCCTCGTCGGCGGGGCGGCAGTTCCTAACGAGTCGACGGCCATCGACCTCGGCTCGGACCGCTGGACGGGCCACAACGCCCGCGAGGTCGTCTCCACTGTCACGGGGCTGCTCGAGGAACGAGCAGCCGAACGACGTCGCCGACCCGTGCCATGAGCGCGAGGTGTCGCCCCGGGCGCGGTAGCCGAGTAGCGCCGACTCCTACGGACGTACCCAGAGTCCCATCCGCCACTCACGCTTGGCGAAGACCACCTGTACATCGCTCACGTGCCGTTCGAGGAACGCCGCCTCGCAGTACGCCAGATAGAAGGTCCACATGCGCCGGAAACGCTCGTCGTAACCAAGTGTCTCGAGTTCGTCGCGGTGCTCGTCGAAGCGTTCACGCCAACGCCGCAACGTCTCGGCGTAGTGTCGCCCGATATCCTCGAGGTCCACGACGCTGAGGCCGGCCCGAGCGCTCGCACGCGTGATCGAATTCACCGATGGCAGCGAGCCGCCTGGGAAGATGAAGGCCTTGATGAAGTCCGTTGCGTTCTTCGCGCGTTCGTAACTCTGCTCGTTGATGGTGATCGCCTGGAGGACCATCAGGCCGTGGGGTGAGAGAAGGCGCGAGCACTGCGTGAAGTACCCGGGCACCTGGCGCCAGTCCACGGCCTCGATCATCTCGATTGACGCGATCTTGTCGAACGTCCCGCTCAGGTCACGGTAGTCCTCGTTTAGCACCGTGATCCGGTCTGACAGACCCAGCTCGGCGACCCGGCGCTTCGCGTACTCGAACTGCTCAGTCGAGATCGTCGTGGTCGTCACCCGACACCCGTAGTGGGTGGCGGCGTAGACCGCGAACCCGCCCCAGCCGGTGCCGATCTCGAGGAGGTGATCGGTGGACTCCAGGCGTAGTTTGTGGCACAACCGGTCAAACTTGGTCAATGACGCTTCGTGGAGACTCTGGCCGGGATCGGCGAAGACCGCACACGAGTAACTCATCGTTTCGTCGAGCATCAACTCGAACAATTCATTGCCGATGTCGTAGTGAGCCTGAACGAACCGACGGTCCGCTCGCGGCGCCCGGCGACGGATGCGCCGCCAGGGATCGGTGGCTCGGCTCGCGAATGAACCGATTTCGTCGTGCCAACGACCCAACCGACCCTGGGCGCGAATCAGGATTCGAACCAGCGTGACGAGATCGTCGCTGTCCCACCAGCCTTCGAGGTAGCCACCGCCCAAACCGGTCGATCCGTCACCCAGCATCGCGACGTAGGCCCGTTGGTCGTGAATCGACACGCGGGCGACGAGTTCACCCCGTCCGACCTGCGCTGTTGCCCCGGGCTCGTCCACGACCAGTCGACCGCCCCGGGAGCGGGCTCCGAGGAGTAACAGCACCCGTCGCGCCAGCCACGCCCGACGGGCCGACCCATTGACCGACTCACCATAGGTCAAGGGATGACTGACCGAATTCGACCCCACGCGTTCACGCATCATGAACCTCCCTCATCTCGTCTCGGTCCGACACGCCGCGTTCTCGGGCGCCCTCGAGCTCTCGGACTTTCGGCGGATGGGCCACGAATGGGACCCCTCGACGCCACAGCGCGAGGGCCTGACGATAGATACCCAGCGTCACCCGCCACGTCATCAGTGGATAGTTCCACAGCACGCGACCCATCGTTCGTCGATTCATTTCGTGACGCGTCAACTGCAGCGACGTCGCCAGGACGAGCGCGCCCCCC
>JAJYSP010000001.1 GCA_021793515.1 Actinomycetes bacterium
CCGATCACGAGCGCTGCGGTGATCATGGTCGCAGCGCTCGCCGGCTTCGTCACCGGCCACGTCGCCGGTCTCCAAGAGCTCGGGGCCGGACTGGCCATCGGGGTCCTCGTCGACGCGACCGTCGTGCGCAGCTTGATACTGCCGAGTCTGCTCGCCCTGTCGGGTGATCGGCTCTGGCGACGCGACTAGCGCGAGTGGGCCATCGCCACCACCACCATGACGATGATGGCTACGAGGCTGACCGCCTGGACCGCGCGGAACAGCAGGTGCAGCGTGGCGCTCATCGAGGAGAGAACGGGCGCGGACTGTCCCCGCTTGCGCCGGCGTAGCAGGGCCACGTCGATCGCGATCACGGCGAAGAAGGCGACGGCGATGAGAATCACGATCACGACGGTCGTCACGTCGTCCCCTTTCTTGACGTGACTCCATTAGACCTGGCGTCTAACGTTCGGATGGGCATTGCCCAGACATGTCAGCGCCTCGCCCCCTGCGCACGGGGGGCGAGGCGCTGGCACTCGCAGTTGGGAGGTATGCGACCTATTTAACGATCTTGATTGCGAAGTGCATCGACGGGACCTGGTAGCCGAGGGCCAGACCCGGGAAGTCTCGGGCGTAGGTCAGCACCGGAGCCATGCCGTAGGGCGTGTTCGCGAACGATGGTTGCTGGGTGTACAGCTGCGGGTAGAGATCGATCAGGTGGATCCCGGGGCCACCCGTTGCGCGCAGGTGGATCACCGTGTACCCGTTCGAGTTAAAACCACAGCCGTAGCCGATATACGCGTTGTCGTAGTCGACCCCGAGGGTGTTGTCGAGTTGGGTCCAACCAACGCCCTTCAAGCTGATGGTGATCTCTTGACCTTCCTTGAAGGTGTAGGTGCCCGTGCCGGACTGGCCGACCGCGAGCGCGGCGGGAGTGGCTGCGTCGTTCGCCGTGGCGATTGCCTCACTAAGCAACTTGCCACTCGGTGAGTAGAACGGGACCATCGACTCCTTCACGTAGAAGGGTGTCTGCGCCTCAACCGTTGACCCATTGAGCACCTGCATGACGTGCCAGCCACCGAGTCCATCGGGCACTGTCACGGTTGCGTTCAGCGTTCCCGCACTCGCACTCGCCGTACCCAGGGGTACCGAGATGTACGCCCAGCACGACGCCGACGCGCAGTTCACGCGGCTACCCTGCACCGATGCCCAAGCCAGTTGGTAGGGACCGGTACCGGTAAGGCCGGTCACCGTGAGGTTCACCTTCGTCCCAACGGGGCCGTCAGTCGGTGATGCTGTGGCAACCGCGTCCGACTTGGGGTCGAGGCCCGCGTTTGAGAGCGTCGTGACCATCTTGAGAGTGGGCGCGACCGATGTCGGCCAGCTGATCGATGGAGCCAATGACGCCTGACCCTTGGTGACAGTGAACGTCGCGACTCCACCGTTGGCGTAGGGGACCGGTGACTGGATGATGTTCATGTACATCGAACTGAGGGCGTCGGCCACCTGTATGAGGTGTGGCCCGACCGCGCCGGCGGCACGAATGGTGACCGATGCAGTGCCACGGGTCCAGAAGGCCGTCATCTCACCGCTGAAGTGGTTGTCGTAGAGCACGGCCGCGCCACCGGTGTAGAGCGTGGCGCCCATTCCGGTGTAGGTGATGTGGATGGGCGTGCCGATCGGACCGCTCCGTGGTGAGACGGTGAGCGTGCGCAGGAGCTCGTAGCCAGCGTGGTCGACCGCCACGTTGTTGACGACCGCGTAGACGTCGTGGGTCCCACCGAAATCGACCGGCGCCGTCGTCGAGTAGCTAAACGAGCCACTGGCGTTGGTGGTCACCGTGGCGAGGGTAACGAAGAAGTTGGTCGAGGTCCTACCGAGGTAGTTGACTGTGTCGGGCTGGGGGCTCAGAACCCACGTGACGTTCGACGTCGACCAGGCAATGGCGACGCTCGTCGACGCGGGCAGGCCGCTTCCCGAGATCGTCATCGGCGCGCCCTCAACCCCCTGATTGGGCGAGACCGTTAGGTTGCCCATGGTTGGGCTCAGCGTGAAGGCTGGCGTGACGGGACCTGGTAGCGCGGGGACGTTGGGTATCGCCGGTGCGACCAGGTTGGTCGGTATCAGCGTGGAGGTCGTGTCGGCCGCCCCACTGTTGGTTGCGGTGACCGTGAGGGGCAGGAGAATCCCTGCCGCGACAATCACCATCGCCCTTCTTGTGGCGTGACGGGTCAGGATCATGATTTCCCTTTCGAGGAAGTAGGGTTAGCGAGCCAGCGATACGAGTGTCGGTGGTACGGCGCGCGGCGCCCTCGGACTAGTCCGAGGGCGCCGCAGCCATATGCTCAAGCCGCCGGAATGGCGTTCAGCGTGAGCTGGGACGGTGTTGCTGTTCCAGCCTGGGTGTAGGTGTAGGTCTTGCCAGGAACTGCCGGCTTGACGATGTAGCGACGCATGACGTAGCGCTTGCCCACCTTCACACGGTGCAGCTTGGTCACGGCCGGGACGGCCTTGGTGGTCACGACGATCTGGAAGTTGACGACGCCCAGTGTCGGGTACCCCGTCGTGTTCCAGCCGTAGGTCCAGAACGCCACCGTGCCGTGGTTGCCATAGTTCATTGGAGCCGGTGTCGCGACGCCGGGGATGACCACGTTGGCGCTGATCACGTTCTTCGGCGTGAGCGGGGTGCCACCAGTGGCGACGTTAACGCCCGACATACGGAAGACCACGGTCTGGCCAACGTAGAACTCGTTGGTCTGCGCGCAACCGATCGCCGCCTTCAAAATCCCCGTGCCACCACCGCCGACGACCGTGTCGACGTTCATGTAGACCGGTACGTTCGCGGTGCCCTGGATCGGTGGGCCGAGGGTGGTGGTTGTCGTTGGACCGGCGGTTGTCGTGGTCGTCGGGGCGGCCGTCGTGGTGGTGGTGCCCGTTGCGGACGCCGTTCCCAATCCCACTAGGGCCGCTCCGCTCAGGGACAGGGCCCCTGCGGCTAAGGCTGCTGCTACTCGCTTCATACTTCTTCCTCCTCTATCGATTAGTCCGGGCACTACTTCTTGATGCTCAAAACGCCGTTCAGTGCAGCGCTGAACGCGTCGGTCTCGCTGGATCCCGCGGTGGTGGACTTGATCGAGAACGACCCGGTGAACTTCAACGTTCCCGTGACGCCCTTGTACTTGCCCGTCCCGCTCAGGACCTTTGCGATTCCCTTGACGCTCACCGACGTCGGTGCCGCCTGGCCCGCAGCGCAGGCCTGAGACGTTGACGGTGCGATGATCTTGAGCACGAGTTTGCTGCCCGCGCCGATCAGCGTGCCCGTACCCGTGAGTGGGTCACAGGTGTTGGACGCGGGTGCCGAACCGGTTCCCGCGAGCTTGCTCTTTCCGAGATACGTTGCCGTACCAGTGCCGGTCACTGCCGTCGCCTTGACGCCCGTGGAGGACCACAGCATCGCTATGGTTCCCTTGTAGGCCCCCTTGAAGGCGACCTTCACAATCTTGGGCTTCACCGCGTGAGCGGCGACGCTGGTTGTGGACTGATGGATAGTGGTGGCTCCCACACTCGGGGCAATACCCATCGCCGAAACGGTGAGCACGCCAACTAGCACGGGGGCTGAAATCATCTTGAATGTGCGCATAACTCCAATGTAAAGTTCACAACTACAGATTTCCAATCGATTGATCCAGTTATTTTGATAGGTTTACTCTATGTTCAGCGCCCGAGACCTCACCCTCCAGCAGTTGCGTTGTTTCGTCGCCGTCGCCGACGAAGGCCAGTTCACGGCCGCCGCCGACGAGCTGCGACTCGCCCAACCATCGATCAGCGCCCAGATCCACCGCCTCGAACAGGTCCTGGGTGTCTCGCTCTTTCACCGCGGTCGGCGCCCCATCGCCCTCACCGACGCGGGATTGAGCCTGCTACCCCTCGCACGTCGCGTGCTTAACGGCGTCGACGAGGTCTTCCAGGGCGCCGACGAGCTCGACGGCCTGCACCGCGGACACGTCACAATCGGCACGACCCCGAGCATCGGGGCGACCCTCTTGCCACTCGTGCTCGCACGATTCCACTCGCGCTACCCCAACGTCTCGATCTCCTTCATGGAACGGCACTCTGAGGAGATCGCCCAGTCCATTGAGGCTGGGACCCTCGACCTCGCCCTCGTGGTCGGACCGCTCGTCAACGAGACCCTCGAGCAGACCGCGCTCGCGATCGAACGGATGGTGGTCGTGGTCGGGGCCGACCACGAGCTGGCTACGCGCGACACGATCGCGATCCGTGAACTACGTGGTGTACCGCTGATCATGTTCCATCAGGGCTACGACGTGCGCGCCGCCACCCTCGCCGCCTTCGAGAAGGCAGGATTCGCACCGACGATCGCCGTCGACGGTGCGGAGATGGCAACCGCGCACTCCTTCGTCGCCGCGGGTATCGGGGCCGCCATCGTGCCGAGCATCGTCGCGACGATGAACAACGACCTGCACGTGATCCAGATTGACGACCAGGTGATGGAGCGAACGATCTGCCTCGTGCGCGACGTGCGTCACACGCTGTCGCGCGCCGCGATGGCCCTGCGTGACGAGATCATCGAATTCCTCACCGCGGGGTCCTGGCCAACCAATGCGGGAGGCGACCTACGACTCACACTCGGTGACACTCATTGAGCGCAACACCCCTTCATGAGGACCGCACCGCTCGCGCCGATCGACGTTCGCGCGGGCGCTCGGGAATTGTCAGAGGGGCTCGCTTCGCGCACCGCACATCCCAGACTCGTTCACTCGTGATGACGATTTCGTGGCGAATCACGGATGACGAGCACGACCGATTAGATCGGATTCAACCGGTGAAATCATCGATTCTCCGCAACATTTCGTGACGAAACTTTGCGTCACGTTCACGGGGATTTGTGACTTTTGTCATCGTACCGCCTCGACACCATCACCCACGATGACGAGGCAATATTCCATTTGCTTTCATTCGCATTATCTGTAGAATTCACACGTGGCTGCTACATCAGATTTCGAAGTCGCCCTACGGCACGGCGATTTCCCAGGGGAAAGATCGCATCGTGCTGACGCAAAATGATTCACCGTTCTCGAGTGACTCCCCCGAGACCACTGGCCTTTCAGTCGACCAGTTGTGGGCGTCATACTTCGCGTCACGCTCGCTTGACAATCGAAACCGCCTCGTTCTCTACTACGCGCCCCTCGTCAGAGTGGTTGCGAATCGAGTCGCTCGGCGAATGCGCTCCTTTCAATCGCTGCAAGAGTTGTGCTCGTGTGGTCAGTTCGGTCTCATCGACGCAATTGAGAAATTCGACGCCAGCGGTGGCTTTCAATTCTCGACGTACGCCACAATCCGCATTCAAGGCGCCATATTCGATGAGATGCGCCGCGACGATATCTTGCCTAAGCGCATGCGCGCGCGAGTGCACACGTACCAAGTCGCGCGCGAATCACTAGAAGCGGGGTTACGGCGAACTCCTAGCTATAGCGAGGTTGCCGCCTACCTCAACACGACAGTGGCCGAGGTCGTCGAACTCGATGATTTGGCCACCACGTCGAGCTACCTCGTTCCACTTTCGGCGACGGGTGACGGCATTGGCGCACTGCTCGCCACAACGCGCCCGGACCCAAGTGAAAGCGCCAACCTCGCAATGATGCGCGATGCGATTCGCGCCGCGTTGCTGAGGATCACCGAACGGCAACGCCAGGTCCTGGTCCTGCACTTCCTCGAAGGTTTTCAGAAGAGTGAGATTGCCGATGTCCTCGGTATTGATCGATCGCGCGTCACGCAACTCATCCACCAGGGACTTCGCAACTTGCGCAGCGAACTTGGCGAGACACCTCTCTAGTCGCGTGACGAACGTGACGGGTGTTGCGTCACGACCGTGATGGAGCGTTAGTCCTCGCCAGCAACATCTCGAGCGCGAGACGCGGCGAACGTCTTCCACGCCGCAGCGTCAGGAACCGAGTCGGCCGACGCGATATTTTCGTGGCGGATGCGCTCGAGTACCTCTTCTCGATCGACTCGCACCTGTCGCGGTGCGTCGATGCCAATCTTTACCCGTCCGTTTCCCGATATTGCGATCACCGTGACCACGATGTCGTCGCCGATGAGAATCTTCTGACCTACTTCACGCGTGAGTGACAACATGGCTACTCGTCAATCGCCGGCGGGAAAGGAGTTCGCAACGACCAACCAACCTCGTCTTCGCTCGCCGAAGGCACGTATTGCTCACCCTCACCGGTGCGGCGATTGATGACGAGTGGCGAGTACAAGTTCACGGTCGATGTCCACAACGGATCGCGTGGATGAACAATCGCCAACACGAGCAGGTCGCGATGATCGCGGATCCCCAGATCGAGTACCAGCGACTCGTCAATCGTGATGCGATAATCGGGCCAAAGATACCCCGGCGCCATCACGAGTAATGACAGGTCCTCCCACGTCCCGCCCGTCATGAGGCTGACCGTGTCCGAACAGAACAGGCGCGCAAAGATCGCGTCATCGTCCACGAGTGGTTCGACGCGGAAGTGTCGCGCACCGAGGAACCCTGGCATGTCGCGCCGCAGCGTGATGTCCATTCGCTGCACCGGCGTCGGCATAAAAACGGTGGTCACCTGTTGCTCCCTCGCGTTCGTGGTGTTCAGTGGTTAGTGGTCGTAGTCGTCGCCGCGTTCCTCACACGGTGTGCATTGCGAATTCGTTTACAAGAACTTTACGAGCGTTTCGGGAACGGCCTGTGACGTAGCCCAGAGAGCGGCCTGGTAGTCAGATGTCTCAAGGGTCAACTGGGTCGTTGCCTGCGCAACGTTGACGTTCTCGAGACTGGCTCGGTTCGTTTGGATGTTGGCGATCTCCGTGGTGAGCGCCGTGGCCGCGCTCGACGTCATCTGTGACGATTCGCCCAGCACGGCACTCGCCTGCTGGGCTTGGGCGATAACGCTGTCGAGGGCGTTCAACGCCGACGAGAGTGTGGCCGACGATGGCGTACCCGACTGCAGCGCGCTACTCGCATTCGCTAACGTCGTGAAGGCATTCGAGGCTCCCGTTCCAAACATCGCGGTACCCGGTACCGAGAGGTTCACCGTCTCACCAACGCCCGAACCCGGCCCAATCACCACCGAAGACACGTCATTAGTCCCGAGGTAATTACCACTGGCGTCAAACGCCTGGAGCGACGCCGACGTCCCGGCAAAGATCGCGCGACCCTCGAACTGCGTGTTCGCCAGTGAGAGGAGATTGTTAGCCACTCCTTGGAGTTGCGTGCCCAGGGCCTGATACGTCACCGAGCTCTGGGTCCCCGAGTTCATGGACTGCAAGAGCAGCGATCGCGCGGACTGCAGGGTAGCGAGAACATTGTTGGCGGTGGCATTCGCGATACCCAACCACGACGTCGCCGTCTGCACGTTGTTCTGCCAACTCGTCAACTGCGTCGCTTGGCTCGATAGCGCAAGGACCTGGGTTACGGCCGCGGGGTTATCGGACGGCCGATTGAGTGCCCGGCCAGTCGAGAGCTGCAGTTGCAAGTTGCCGAGATTGGCGGTCTGCTTCTCTAACTCGTTCGTGAGCGTTTGAATGAAGGCGTCGCTTGCAATGAACACGTCACACCGCCGCGAGTAGTGACTGGAAGGTCATGGTTATCGCGCTGATGACCTTGGAACTCGCCTGAAAGGCGTTCTGTGCATTCATGACGTCGATCTCCTGCGCGTTCTGGTCGACGCCCGTGATTGAAGACAGCGTGTTCTGAGCGGTAGTCGCAAGGTTCGACGCCACACGCGCCGCCGCCGAGGCGTTGGCGGCCTGCGTCCCCAACGCACCGACCATTGTTTGGTACAACTGATCGGGCCCACCGCTCGCGGTTGCGAGCGCGGCCATGGCTTGGGCATTGGATCCGTCCAACGTCGCCTGGCCAATGACATTCGAATTGCTTGGTCCTGGCGCGGACGCCGTCGCGAGCAGTGACGGCGTTGCGAGCAGAGCCGGCGATACCGCGATCGTGGCGGCGGGATCGTAGCCCGGCGAGCTCGGCGTGTAGGTAGAAGAGCCGCCATCGACAAAGAAGGGCGGCAGTACCGTCCCTGACCACGATCCAGCGATCGCGGCACCAGGATCGCCGTTCGCCGCCATGCCGGTGGCTTGAAGCCCATTGAGCTTTGTCGCCAACGAGTCAGCGATTGAATTGAGCTGTCCTTCGTAGCTGGGAATCGTCGAGTTCACCGCGGCGACGTTCGCACCGATTTGTCCTCCCGGATTGACGTTCACCCCGTTGCCGGTGGTGATCGCGAAGTTCCCGGCCGCCGCGGACCCCGTACTCGAGAGGGTCTGAGCCACGTCACCGGCTACCAGCTCGACGCCGTGAAGCATCACCGTGACGGACCCGTGAGCGCCCGGGGTCGTGTTAACCCCCAGGTCGGTAGCGAGTTGGTTGATTGCGGCCGTGCGCGTGTCGATCAACGCGTTGACGTCCTGGCCCCCGGCCATGCCGGCCACCACACTGACGTTCAACCCCGCCACTTGCGCCAAGAGCGTGTTGACCTGCGCCAAGGTCCCGCCGTCGCCCGAGCCACTTCCGACTTGCTGCTGCAACGACGTCGAGAGTTGGCTGAGTTGCGTGAAGCTCGAGTTGATGGTCTGGGCCACACTCTGAGCCGCTCCCACGACGGCCTGTTGTGAACCGACTTGATTGGGCGTCGACGAGAGCGCCGAGAGATCGGACCAGAGGGTCGAGAGCTGAGCCGAAAGACCGGACGAACTGGGCTCTGGAAAGATCGACTCGATTGACCCCATGACCTGATTTGTCTGGGTCGCGGCGCCCTGAACACCCTGGGCGGCAACGTTGGCCGCCGCGTAGATCATGTCGCCCAATTGGCTGACCGACGAGACGACCACGCCCTGCCCGACACCGAGCGGACCGAAGGCCGCCTCGGGGGCGAGGTTCACCGACTCAGCGGCGTAACCAGGCGTTGAGATATTCGACAGGTTGTTCGACGCCGTGTCGATGAGCGCCGTATCGGCGGCAATCCCACTCGCGGCGATGGAGAGTCCCATATCGCTCATAAGACACCGTCCACCAACACGCCACCACGCGGGACGGGTCGTCCGTACGTAGACGCCCCATCACTGCGTAAGAATGACAACGCCTCTTCGGCCAGTGCAGCACGCCGGCCCATCGCGTGATGCACCGTCTCGGCCAAGCGCTGAACACCGTTGATCGATTCGATAAGAGCGAGACGGCGTTCTCGCAACAGGTCACCCCAGCCCGGTGCCACGTGCGTGGCGAGTTCATCAAGACGAATCTGATCGTCGAGTTCGAAGTAGTCGGTCACGAGAACGGTCGCGGCCGAACGAGCCAGCTCCTCAAGCCGTAGCGCCTCGTGGGCCAACTCCACCTCGCGCACCCCCGTAACGATTGACGCGCCCTGGTCAACGGTGGCCAGGGCACCCAGTACCGTCAATCGATAGCGCAAGACGAGCAGTAGCTCCACCTCACGGTCGAGCGACTCCACGAGCTCAGCGAGGAGGTCGTCGATATCCACAACGAGTAGTAACGACTCGCGAGCGAGCAAAGTTGAGGGCGTGTTAACCGTTTCCCCGATCATCAACACGCTCGCGGGCGATGACCTGCACGCGGGCGTAGTGCAGGACCACACCAGAAAGGATCCAGACGAGCGCACCGATGACGATCAGGGATAATACGAGTCGAAACAGCACGGTCACCGGTGAGAGGTCCTGGCGAAACATCTCGATCACGCTCGGCACGGTCACGCCGATGGCGAGCACCACGACCCCAAGGAGCCGAAGGCGGCGCACGTCGGCCGCGAACTTTACGTAATCCTCGCGTTTCAGCGTTCTAGCCTTCCAAGCGCGCGAACCAACAACGCCATCCAATTCATCGGCGAAGCCGGCGAACCGTTAAGTAGGTAGATGGGAGCCACGCCCATGAGGTCCGCCACTGACGCCTGGTCACCGAGCCGCCAACACGCCAATGCGTCGACCACCCGAAGTTGATCCAACCAGCGCCGGACGTCCGCTCGCTTCGAGTTCGCACCCACGGCGCCAATCACGTAGGTGGCGTCGAGTCGTTCCAACCATGTTCGCGTGTCGGCCACGTTCGACGCCCCGACCGGCGCGCTGACGACGACGACAGTCGTGCGCGATGTACGCCGACGGCGCTGGACGCGTCGACGTGCATCGCTGGAGGACTCCTCGTCGATCACGTCGCGCGCCTCAAGACCAAGCTCGCTGACAAGTTCGTTGACGGTGGCCAATGCGTCCCGACGTGATCCCACCACGACGATGACCGATCCCGGCCCAGCGGAGAGGGGCGCGACACTCGGCAGTCGCGCGAGACATGACCACAGTGCATCGAAACCACCACCGTCGTCGGGGAGGTACTCCGCGGGCACCCCGAGATCGGCGAGGCCGATCCGCAGCGAGGGCGGGCCCGACTCGAGGTTGCACCGCCGATCGGGTCGATCGTAGGTGATCGGCGACGGCTCAACCGAGGGTCTCATCAGCAATGCTTCAGCCTGGGCCAGCACTTCGCCAAAGGCACGCCGAGTGGCGGCCTCGGCACCCAGTGTGACCTCATCGTTTTTTGCCTCGACGATTTCAGTGAGTGCCGGTATCAAGGCATCACCGCCATCGCTCAACGCAACGTCGAAGGGATACTCGATCGTCTCGTCATGTTGCGTGTCGCCATCAAGGGGTTGCGCAGCCTGTTCAGACGGCACACCTTGCGCGACACTCGACGGCGGCGTGAGGCCAGCGACGTAGTACTCGTGCGCAAAAAAGCCCAGCACGCCCCCGTTTCGAACCTTCCAACACCGAATCGGTGCGTCCTCACCCAGTTCTCGGCGCGCGCGGCGAACAGCGTCGACGAGCGTGCGACCTTGAAACTGATCCGAGACCGTCTTACGCGGCAGCAATGACTTCACGGCTTACGCTCCCCACTGGTGAAATAGTGACTGAACCGGTAACTTCGCCCACCGCGATGACCGCGACTCGCGGCAGGCTCGCGCGAATGAGACGCCACATCGCCGGCCGTAACGACGTCGCGCACAGCACCACGGGGGTCGTGCCGCTGGCCTCGGCTTCGATGGCGATTCGAGCGACGTCGCGCACAATCGCCTCGGCCTCGCCGGCCGAGATTCCGAGACCGCGCCGACCACGTTCCCCCGCGCGCAGTGAGGCGAGCAACGCCTGTTCGAGTTCGGGTGAGAACACGATCACCCGTAGGGCCCCCGACTGTTCATAGAGTGACGTGATTGTCGTAGCGAGCGCCAACCGCGCCGCCTCCACGAGACTGTCGATGTCCTTTTGTTGTGTGCGGGCCTGCTCGGTGAGCGCCTCAACCACTCGGACCAAATCGCGAATGGGGATTCCCTCGTCCAACAACCCGCGCAACACGCCTTGCACGTCACCCAGGGTGAGTGCCGCGGAGGCCATCTCCTCCAAGACAACGGGGTTGGACGCGCGCATGACGTCAAGCAACGACTTCACGTCCTGACGCGAGATGAGCTCCCCCGCGTGCTCGCGAACGATCTCTGCCAAGTGTGTGGTCACCACCGCCGATCGATCGACGACCGTGACCCCGGCCACCGCGGCTTGGTGACTGAGCCCAACGGCAATCCACTTCGCGCGCCCGCCAAAGGCCGGATCGCGCGTTTCAACGCCATCGAGTCCATCAAGATTCTCGCCGATGGCGAGGAGTTTGCCTCGAGGCGCCTGTCCCTGCGCCACTTTCACCCCGTGCACTTTGATCACGTACTGCGCGTTTGCGAGGTCCAGGTTGTCTCGAGTGTGCACACGCGGCATCACGACGCCCAGTTCCATGGCGAGGTTTCGTCGCAGCACCTTGACGCGATCGAGGAGGTCACCACCCTGCCCCGGTTGAACCAGGTCAATCAGGTCGATCCCCAACTCCAAGCTCAATGCCTCCACCGCCATCCCGGCCGCGATGACCTCGCTGCTCTCATCCACCTTGACTAGGGACGTCGGTGCGACGTGCGCCTCGGGGGTGTCACTGGCGTCGCGCGGCAATCGGGTCCCGAGGGTGAACACCAGCGCACCGACAATCAGGAACGGCAGACTTGGCAGTCCGGGCACGATCGCCAACATCGCCATGATGACCCCGGTCGAACGGACCACACGACGAAAACGCGAGAGTTGGGTGACGACGTCGTGACCGAGATCGTGTTCCGTGGCCCCGCGCGTGACGATGATCCCGGTGGACAGCGAGAGCAAGAGCGCGGGTATTTGCGACACCAGCCCGTCGCCGACCGACAGGAGGCTATAGGTGTCGATAGCGTCTCCAGCCGACAGGTGTCGTTGAAAGATACCGATCGCCAGTCCACCAATGAGATTGACCATCGTGATCACGATCGCGGCGATCGAGTCGCCTCGTACAAACTTTGACGCCCCGTCCATGGCGCCGTAGAAATCCGCCTCATCGGCAATCTCTCGACGACGTCGGCGCGCCTCGTTTTCGTCAATTGCCCCCGACGCCCTATCGGCGTCAATAGCCATCTGTTTTCCGGGCATCCCGTCGAGCGTGAATCGAGCGGCCACCTCGGCGACACGGCCCGAACCGGCCGTTATGACGACGAATTGGATGATGATCAAGATGAAGAACACGACCAGGCCGACCACGATGGAGCCACCGATCACGAAGTGGCCGAAGCTCGACACCACAACGCCGGCGTAGCCGCGAAGCAGGACTTGACGGGTCACGGCCACGTTGAGGGCGAGGCGGAACATGGTGGCTACGAGGATCAACGTCGGAAAGACCGAGAAATCCAGGGGTCGCTTGACTTGCATCGCAGTCAGCAAGACCAACACCGAGCCGGTGATATTGGCCGTAATCAGGATGTCGATGATGAACGTCGGCAGTGGTATGACGAGCACCACGACGACCGCGACCACGGAGAGGGGTACCGCCATGTGAACACGTCGACGCCATCGACTCTCTTGCGTCGACGCAGAAGGGGTCAGAGTCGGTGCCACCTCACTCACCAACACCGACGAACTTCACGAAATCCTCCAGGGACGTGCTCGATCTCACTGTCCGTCCCTGGACACTGCAGCGCCGTCCTGGCCCACCGGTACTACGTCCCATCCACCACCAAAGTTGAGGTGTCGAGAGTGTCGCCGCTCATCCGATAGACGTTGCCGTACGCGCGGGCCGATGGGGTAAGGGAGTAGACAAAGGCGAGTAACCGCGCAACGGCCGTATAGAGCGCTGGGGGAACGAGGTCGTCGATCTCACAAGACGAATGCAGGGTGCGCGCGAGCGGCGGGTTCTCGACGAGCACGACGCCGCAGCGCTGTGCGTGTTCGCGAATCGCCTTGGCGAGGTGGTCCGCACCCTTGGCAACGACTCGCGGGGCGTGATCGCGCTCTCGGTCGTAGGCGACGGCGACGGCGAAGTGCGTGGGGTTCGTGACGACGACGTCCGCACGCGACACGGCCGCCATAATTTGCATGCGAGTCAAGCGACGCGCCCGGTTCCGTTGAGCCCGCCGAACTTCGGGATTGCCGTCGCTGTCGCGTCGCTCGTCCTTCACCTCCTGCTTGGTCATCCGCACATCTTGTCGATGTGATCGCCGTTGGAAGCCGTAGTCAACGCCCGCCACGATCAGGGCCAGCAGTCCGATGCTGCGAAGCATTCCCGTGATCGATGACTGGGTCACGTCGAGGGTCGTCTGCAGCGGGAGCGTTGCGCCGCCGAGTAGACCGTGTATGAGGCGATTCAAGATGACGTAACTCACCAGTGCGAGCATCACCACCTTCAACGATGTCTTGCCCAGGGACCACAGCCCTCGAGCCGACGCGATTCGCTGCACGCCGGTCTTGGGCGAGACACGTGAGAACTTCCATCGAAGGGCTTTGGGAGTGACGTGCAGTCCCACTTGGGCGGTGGCGACGGCCACCGCAATGGCGGTTGCGACTAGCACGATGGGCAATGAGGCAATGACTGCCGTCGCCAGACCACTGCCGACGATCGTGATTGCCGTGCTGGTACTGGGGTGTGCCATTGCCGCCATGACGTCATTAAGGAAGGAGCCGATGCGCGAGACCGCAAGTCCACCCAACCACGGCAGCAACATCGTCACACCCAGCAGACTCGCCCAGCCCCCCAATTCGGGTGAACGAGCCACCATGCCCTTTTCGCGCATCTCCTTCTTATGCTTCGCCGTAGCGGTTTCCGTGCGTTCACGCTTGTCCGCCATTACGGTCCACCAAAGAGTTGGCTCGCCGCACGTCCCACCAGCGTGGTCACGTCGTTGGGCAATGCGACCATCGACACGCTTACTCCGACGAGCGCCATGATGATCTGCAGTGGCATGCCGAAGACGAAGACGTTGATTTGTGGGGCGGCCTTGGCCAGGAGGGCCAACACGACTTGGGTCCCGAAGAGAACGGCGATGAGCGGCGCGGCGATCTCCGCCGCGGCGGCGAAGAACGTCACCACGTCACCCGTGATGACCTGAGACAACGTCGCGAGGGTCGTTGGTGGCAAGCTCGTGCCGACCGCCTTGAATGAAGCAACGAATCCCGCGACGATGACGAATACCGCGCCTGACGTAAAGAGCAACGCGGTGAGAACGAGGTTATAGAACTGCCCAAAGATGGACGATTGAATCAGTGACAAGGGGTCCAGCGCTTGGGGCAGGTTGATGCCCGAGAAGAGGTCGATGAGGCGTCCGGCCGCCGCCACGGCAGATACGAAGAGCGATACGACGTAACCCAGGACCAGGCCCACCAACGCCTGGATGACTATCTGAACGATCACCTGGGCGTTGCTCTGGGGCAAGGGGTCATGTTGGAGATAGCCCGCCGCGTAGAAGGCGAGGGATCCCGCGAGGCTGATCTTCACCATTCGCGGTATGGCCGGGTTGGAGAAGGGGGGGCAAATCGAGACCCAGGCCACGGCCCGCACGAACGCCAGGGCCAGGGCCACGACAAAGTCCGGCGACAGGCTGAGGGTCATCCGTGTCCCGCGAGAATCGCGGGTATCGAGTTGTACAGGTGCTCGGTGTAACCCACGATGCTGCCCAACATCCAGTGCCCCAAGAGAAACAAGACAAGTGCAATCGCTAGGACCTTGGGCAAGAAGGTCAAGGTGAACTCTTGAATGGAGGTGACAGCTTGAAAGAGGGAGATCACGAGTCCCACCACGAGGCTCACGACGAGGACGGGACCCGCCAATTCAGCGATCAGTATGAGCGCCTGCGAGGCGAGGTTCAACACAGTCGTCGTCGTCATTATCAGTGGTTAAACGAGAGCAGGAGCGAGTGAACGACCAACGCCCAGCCGTCCACGAGAACGAAGAGCAAGATCTTGAACGGTAACGCAATCAGCGTGGGCGGCAACATGTACATGCCCATCGACATCATGACCGCTGACACCACGAGGTCAATGATCATGAATGGGATGAAAATCATGAAGCCGATCAAGAACGCGGCGCGAATCTCTGAGAGTACGAACGCCGGAATGATGGTCGTGAGCGGTAGCGATTCGGGGTGTCGTGCGTCCTCGTGGCGGTACGAGGTGAACAGACTCAATTCGTCGACGTTGGTCTGTTCGAGCATCCACTTCTTTACGGGAACCTCCCCTAGGGCCATTGCTTGCGTGGCCGTGATCGTTCCGTGTTCGTAGGGTTGTATCGCCACGTGGTCGACGGCCGAGACGACTGGCGCCATGATGAAGAGGGTCAGTATCAGGGCCAGCCCCGCTAAGACTTGATTTGGCGGAACCGTTTGCGTGCCGAGCGCGTTCCTCGTGAGTGAGAGAACGATGAAGACCCGCGGAAACGCCGTCATCAGTATCAAGACCGACGGCGCTACCGCCAACACCGTCAAGGCGATGATGATCAGCACGGACGTTGAGGGACTCTTGAGCCCGCTGATGTTGACGCTCACGTTAGAGCCTCCCGCGAGTAACAGTGCGTGGCTCACGCGCACCCCCGCACGGTGTTGGAATACTTCGATTGCATGCGCTCTCCGATGGAGAGATGGCACTGCCCTAACGCCGGACCGTCATCTCCCGTAGATGCTCGATGAAGGCGTCCCATGCCTTGGGGGAACTGTCATTATTCACCCGCGCCGTCCTTGGCGCCGGGGCACTACCTACAGACTGATTGAGGAGCTCACCATCGAGGTCGGCGCTCCATTGGTCGTTGTCGAGTTCACTGAGCAAATTCATTTGCTGGGCACTCTGGCTGACTAAGAACGTACGGTTCCCGGCTCGCACGACGAGCAGCGCCACGTTCCGGCCGACGGAACGTCGCGAGATGATATCGACGCGTCCTACGGATCGATTGGTACCGCGCCCGCCCTGCCACTTACGCGTGAGACGGCCGAGACCGACAACAATCCCCACCACCAGCGCCAGCACGACAATCATGCGAACGAACTCCAACAGCGCAGCACCCACGGCTCACCCGGCCCGATCAGTGACGATCTCCGTGATCCGGACGCCATACTCGTCGCCGACTTCGACCACTTCGCCTCGAGCGAGTACGACCTCGCGGTTGAGCACAATCTCAATGGGCGCCCCGACCGCCTGGTCGAGCTCGATCACGTGACCGGGACGCAGTGCGCTCAGCTCACCAAAGGAGAGCCGAGTCTTGCCTACCCACGCCGACACTTCGACGGTGACGTTGCGGAATTGGGCCTCGCGAACTCGCTGGGCGAGTTGCTCGGACTCGGAACTCGCCGACGCACGGGCGTCATCGGTTGTCGTCACTTGGTGACCTCCTCGGTAATCTGACAGGCTTTATGAATCCCGGCGCTACGCATATCCGCGCGGGCTACCAACAATCCCTCGACGCGCACCTCGAGCGGTCGGCCCTTCGAGTGCCCTAGTCCCAAGTGGTCACCGACGCGCAGCGTCATCAATTGAGCGGGCGTCGTGACGAAGCTGGGGAACTGGAAGACGACGTCGAGGGGAATCTCGGCGACGCGGTGGCGTAGCGCCTCGACCACGTCGTCCTCGTCGGTACTGCGGTCGTGGGCCGTTGTCGACTGCAAACTCGCGATCAACGTACGCACCATGGGAAAGGGCAAGCAGATCACGGCCGTTCGCGGTGCGCGCGTCGCGATGCGGATGGACACACGAATCGCCATGCACATCTCCGATGGGCTCACCACTGACACGAACTGGATATTGCTCTCTTGGGTCTCGAGTACCGCGTGTGTCGTGTGAATCCTCGCGAGTGATCGGCTGAGTTCTGTGAGTAGGTCTTCGACGATCGGGGCGAAGAACGCCTGGTCGATCTCGGTGGGAACGCGACCCGAGAAGTCGTCCTCGCCCGTTCCGGCGAGCCGGAGATCAACGAGGGCGAGCATCTCTTCGGTCGGCATAGCCAACACGGCTCGCGACGGGAGGGGGGCGAGGGAGAAGGTGAAAAAGGAGATCCCCTCGTTCAGTTCGTCGTTTAGATCACGCCAGGTAACTTGATCGAGTCCCGTGACCTCGAAGACGCAGGGTTGACGCATCGTGGAGGAGAACTTCTGGGTTGTCGCGCGTGAAAATCCCTCAAGGAGTCCCTGCAGCGCTTGGAGGCTCACGCGCTCGAGGAGATCCGTACGACGAAAGTCGTGGTTGCGTACAGACTTCGTCGTTGGAGGCATCGCTTCGTCGCCCACGGGATCCACTTTCGACACGAGAGTCACATTCCAAACTTCGCGGTTGGTTTAATAACGATGTTGACCCGGCGGTTCTCTGCTCGACCAGCTGAAGTCGTGTTTGGAGCCACCGGGTGATATTGCCCGTAGCCGATCAACACGACCTGACGAGGATTCACGCCGTCGACCTGTGTCATCCTGATCACGACCGTGCTCGCCCGCGCCGCCGAGAGCGCCCAGTTGTTTGGGAAGGGACCATCCGAAATGGATCGGTTGTCCGTATACCCCGCTACTTCGATCGCATTGGGAAAGTTGCGCAGCGTCGCTGCTGACACATCCACAATGGCGGTGCCCACGGACGAGAGCTTGGCGGACGCGGACACAAAGAAGGTCGAGTCGGCTACCAAACCCTCAACGAGTCCCGCCGAAGTCATGCTGAACGTCACGTCGCTCAGTAGCCCGTGCGCTCGAAGTGCGACCGTCAACTCGTGTCGCAGTAACACCAGTCGATCCATCATCGTCATGTTGTTAGATCGCTGGGACGGGACTGTCACGGTGCCGTGTGGTGTCCTGGCGAGAACCGCCTTCGTCATTGACTGCTTGAACTCGCGGTACTTCGCTTGGTCGACCTTGGACAACGCGAAGAGCACGATGAACAGTACGAGCAACAAGGTGATCATGTCCGAGTAGGTGAGCAGCCAGCGCTCGGCGTTCTCCTCGCCGGAGCCCGCATGGAGGTCGTTCCGGCGACGGTTGGCCCGCCGGAACGGCGGGCTCTGATTCGGCGCGCCGGCAATCGTCATGCCGCCTTCTCCTGAGTGCCCTTCGAGGCGCTCGTGTCGCCGTCGCCGCGCTCCACCGGCGAGAGAAACGCCTCCAGCCGGTCCCGTAGCTCCGTGGTCGACGCGTTGAGCTGCATCGCGAGCAGGCCAACGACCACCATCTCGCGATACGTGACCTCCCCCTCGCTCAGACGACGCAACTTATTGGAGAGCGGCAGCCACACGGCATTGGCCAGCATCACACCCCACAGGGTCGCGGTAAAGGCCGACGCGATGTCGGGTCCGAGCTTGCCCGGCGAGCTGAGTTGGCCGAGAACCCCAATTAAGCCGACAACGGTTCCGATGATGCCGAACGTCGGGGAATATCCTCCCATGTCACTCATGAACTTTACGGCCGTCTGATGACGCGAACGAAGCCCGTCAATCTCGGCCGTGAGCAGTTCGTGTACTCGCACGGGATCGGACGTCGAAATGATGAGTTGGATCCCCTTCTTCAAGAATCCATCGTCGGTCTCGAGTTCCTCGAGTGCCAGGGGATTGGAACGGGCTTCGCGCGCGATTCCAATCAATGATTCGATGGTCTCGCGATTCGACGTTCGCTTTCGTGGTCTGAGCGCTATCAAGACGGCTCGAGGGACAGTGCGGACCTGCGCCCAACCGAAGCCCGCCATCGACGCCCCGAGCGATCCACCGACAACGAGCAGCAGGGAAGAGAACTTGAACAGCGAGACGACGTGGCCATGATCAAGGGTCATCGCACCCGCGACGGCCAGTAACGCTAGGAGAATCCCCGCAGGCGTCACTTCGAACGCACCTCGCTCAGTCGGGTGACGCCAACCTGCGACGCATTCGCTCCACTCGGCGGGACATTGTCGGCGCCGGCGAGGACGCGACGCAGAAGCGCGACCTTCTCGGCACGAATCAGCGCGACCACATCGTCGGGACTGTTCGCCACGATGATGTGACCACCGTCGAGGGTGTACAGCGCTGACTGACCGGCAACTGCGTATTCGACGCGACCTATGAAGTCCTCGTTGAGGTGCATCGTGGTCCCGTCCAGTTTTGTTACCTCGATCACTTCAAATCCCATCTCACGGGTGCGCCCTTGGAGTTACGGACCGTTTTGCCCCACAATTGAGAACGCGCACCCCGAATGACGTGAACATCACATCATTCGGGGGCGCGTTCGCTGCTCTAGAACGGAGTTCCCTTCGGCACACGGTGTGGGCCAAGGGAGGCGCCTATGGCATTTGCATCAGTGATTGCAGGACGGTGTCGGTCGTCGTGACGACCTTCGTATTCGCCTGGTAGGCCGTTTGGGCCTGGATCAGGTTCGTCAACTCCGTCGCGAGGTCGACGTTCGAGCCCATGACGGCACCACCCTGGAGCCTCGCAAACCCACTGGAGCCGGGCTGGCCATATTGGGGGTTCCCCGACGCCACCGAAGCCGTAAAGTACGTCTGTCCCACATCATTCAAACCCTGATTGTTCGCAAAGCGCGCCAGCGCGATGGTACCGAGCACCTTGGATCCACCGTTCGAGAACGCACCGGTGATGACGCCGTCTGCCCCGATCGAATATGAGTCCAATGTCCCCGCTGCGTTGCCGTCCTGTGACGCGACGGCAACCGACGAACTGCCAGCAAACTGCGTGACCGCCGTTGCCGAACCGACCGCCGGAAGATCGAAGGCGGGGTTCGTGCTCCCCGACCAGGTGTAGTTCGACGGGTTATTGGTGATAGCCAAACTCGTTTGACCCGTGCTGACCGCCGTTCCATTTACGGTGGACAGTTGCCCGTTACTGCCGAACACGAGGGTCTGGGGTGACGTCCACAGTGGCGATGTCGCACCCGGCACGGTTCCCTGCATCGCCCAACTCGTCGCGTTTCCGTTGGTTCCCGTGGTGGGCGTCAAGGTGAGCGTCACGGGTACCGCAGTGCCCAGCGAGTCATAGATGGTCGTCGTCAGGGTCACCGGTCCGGAAGGTGCTGCGGGAAGATTTCCCCCCAACACCACGTTCTGGGTCTGCGTAGGAGCACCAGTCGTACCCAACTGAATGGTCAAGGGCGTAGGCGGCGTCGAGGTCGGCTGGCCGGGCGTCCACCCTTGAACCAATCCCCCGCCGCTCGTGGCGAGGTGTCCGTTCGCGTCCAGCTGGAGATCGCCGTCGAGCGTATAGAACGTCTGGCCCTGTTGGCTCACGGTCAAGAAGCCATTTCCCTCGATGGCGACATTGCTCGGTACGCCGGTCTGGATGACCGAGCCAGGCGTGAAATTCAATCGGGTCGCTGAGACCTCGACGCCGGCCCCGATCGAGGAGGGATTGGTACTCGCCAACGTCGTACCCGACGCGCCGCCCGCGGGCAGCAATTGCTCGGTCAACATGTCGGAGAACTCAACCGATGAGGACACGAAGCCATCGGTCTGTGAGTTGGCAATGTTGTTACCAATGGTGTCGAGGTAGGTCTGCATCGTGTCGATTCCCGATGCAGCGGCCCCTAGTGAACGGTTAGACATGATGGCTCCTTTACTACGTGTTGGTGGGATGGTGATGGTGAGAAATGGTGTTTCGCTAGCCAGAGTGCTCGAGAACGTTGCCGCATCAGACGCTGCCGATCTGGGTCACCGCTGATAGATCGACGACGTCGGTTCCCAGATCCAGCGTGACGCCAGACGAGCTGTTGGTCACCCCCGTCACCTGGCCAGTGATGACACTGCCGTTGCTGTCGGTGCCCGTCACGGTCTTACCGATGAGTGACGCAGCTGAACCAATAGTGGACGAGGACGCGAGGCTCTGGAGTTGCTCGACCTGAGACAGTTGGGCGAGCTGACTCATGAAGCTCGCCGAGTCGGTGGGGTTCATCGGGTCTTGATAACGCAACTCGGCGACGAGCAAGCTCAAGAAGGTGTTGGGTTGCAGGAGGCTTGAACCACTAAGGGACGATGCGTTGGCACCACCGATAGGGGTATTCGAGCTGTCCAACGGGCTTATGGGCATGGTCATTGGTGACGCTCCTCGTTTACTTTTTTCACAAGAGAATGTGCGTGGCGGCGTGATGCACGGCGACGGTACTCCGCCATGACGGGTGCGACGCTCACCACTCGCGAGTGCGTGGTACTCATAGGATCACGTGGATCTGGCCCTCACCGGGCTCGGTCTGATTCGCGACAAACTCGCCGTTCGCGTCATCGATGAAGTCGGAGCCACGCGGGTCGCGACGCTCGTGTTGACCACGATGCGAACCGTGATCGTGCAACGTGACGTGCACGTTCAACCCGCCCCGACCAAGTTCCGCGCGAAGCGTTTCAAGCTCGTGACCAAGGATTTCATGAGCCTGACGCGACTCCGGGGAAATGTTCACGTGCAGGTCATTGCCGACGAGTGACACCGTCGCACGCACGGGTCCCAAGGTCTCTGGGTGAAGCGAGAGTGAGACCCGGTAGTCCCCGTCTGCGCTCGCCATACGCGACACGTCATCGACGAAACGACGTACGTCGAGTGACCCAGCAGGCGCGACGCGTGCGTGCATGGGAATTCCCGCAGATGGCACGACAGTCGCAACCGCACGCGTCTGGTCTGGCGCGGCGGCCCACATCAACGTCGGTGCAGCCGAGTCCGTACGTATCGCATCGCGCCCGATCGAACGCGGTGGGACCGAGTCTCGACGAGCGCTCGCGCCAGATCGGTCCACTACTCGCGATGCCGTCGGGTGGGGGGAAGACACCGCTGGTGGAGCCTGGGTCGTACGTCGCGAGTCAACGACGGACCGAGCGGGATGGGACGTGGGCACGGGACTAAGCGGGGTACGCACGCGCAACGGCGCGTCAGGCCGCGTCGACACGGCCCCCGCGTCGGTCGGGCTGATCGACGCAGGTCGACCAACTCGGCTCTCCCATCGCGCCGTCGTCGTGGCACGCTCGGACGAGACGGCTTCACGTGCTGTCGCCTGGCGGGCGACCTCAGATTCGATTACTACCGGCTTGGAGCCACTGACCTCAGGCGTTGCGGCCGTGGAACCGGGCCGCGCCGATGAACCAGTTTGGCTATCGCCGCGCCGAACCGCTGATGCACTGCCGCCGTTGTTGACGAGGGACTCGACCTCGGGAGCGCTAGACGATACCGAGACCTTCGGCGCGATTGGAACACGTGACTCGACCGGCAGCACTGGCGCCACGACGGGCGCCACCAGTGACCGCACCTCGCCACCTTTTAGTGCTCGGAGCTCCGTGCGCAGCCGCCCGGTCTTCCGTCCCTTCGCCGGCGACGCTGCGTCACTGGGACGATGTTCACTCGTCCCCGAGTGACTCGCGGTCACCTTGGCGGCACCTAACACCTCACCGAAGGTTCGCGTCGGAGTCGTCGCGGCATCGCGCGTTGGTGCAACCGACGGGCTCGGAACCTTCGCATTGGGCACCGACGATCGACCGGGTGGGCTAATGGCCGCGTTCATCGGTGCCATCTCCAAACTCGCAGTTTCGACCTCGCTGCACGAGCCGCCAGATGGGAGCGCATTCTCATGAACCCGCGATTCGGCGTATTGCCACGATGGCACCGGCATTGAGAATTGGTTCAATCCGTACGACGGCACCGGTGTAGGGCGCGTCGATCATCTGATCGCCGCCAACGTAGATGGCGACGTGCCCGGGTGAACTCGCCGTCCCATCAGAGCCCGCGAAGAAGAGGAGATCCCCGGGTCGCGCGTCCGCGAGCGACGTCACCGGCTGTCCAACCACGGCCTGCTCCTCGCTCGTACGTGGCAGTTGAACGCCCAGGCGAGCGAAGACATACTGAACGAATCCCGAGCAGTCAAAGCCCGCGGGGGTTGTCCCTCCCCACACGTAGGGCGTCCCGAGATACTGCTCCGCCGTCTTCACGATGCTCGAGTCAGTACCGGCCAGCACCGTTGGCGACGTCGGCTGTGACGGCGACGCCGAGACAGCGACCGACGTCGCGGGCGACGGACTGGCGTGCGGGCTCAACGATGGCCCGGAGTTGGAGGTCACCACTGTGGTGGGACTGGGCGACGCAGACGGCACGGCTATGCCCGCAGGCACGAATCCCGATCCAATTGATGACGTCGGACCTTCGTAGCCGACGAACAGTCCTAGACCGTCGGTCGAAGCGGACGCGGTCGTCGGCGACGGGCTCGGTACGGCGAAGTTGTCAAGGAGCGTTGCGAAGGTTGTGTCAGTCGCCGGTCCCGCGGCGTAGGTCGACGCTGTTGAGACGGCAACGGCGTCGCCCGAAGTCACAGGTGCGATTCCCACCGAGGAAACGTTCACGATCGCACCCGATCTCTCGCATATCGGGCATTGGTGAGGTCATCGAGCTCCGCGGCCTCCTCGCGCTGAACGCTCGCTCGCCACCTCGCCGCTCCATCGGCGTCGAGGCGCGACAGCACTTCGAATCGTTTACGCGCCTGATGCCACGATGCGGTGACCTCATCACGGTGCGTCGCGGCGAGGAGTAGCTCTTTGGCACTCTCGTGCAACGCATCACCGAGACGCGTCGCTTGATCGTGCATCCAACGGACACTTTCGATTGGCGTTGAGTCCTGTGGACCCGGATACGACGTTAGGGCGTCGTGCGCCGACCGATAGTTCCCTTGCGCTTGTCGCAGGGCTCGTTGCGCGATAAAGAGTCGTTCGCGAGCGAGTCGCTCCTCGAGGTTACGAATCCGCATCACGGTCGCGAGTGAGAATTGACGGGCCCTCACGCTGCCCCCATCGTTGGGAGGAACTTGAGGAGTTCGCGGCGCGCCGATGGAAGATCGGTGACGTCGTTGATGGCCTGTCGACAGTACGCGTCAATATCGCTCTTGAGAGCGATTGCCCGGTCGATGGTCGGATTGGTTCCGGCGACGTACGCGTCGATCTCAATGAGGTCTTTCGCGTCACGCCACGCCGCCAACAGTTCGCGAACCACACCGCCAGCGCGCAACTGTTCGGGCTCCGCCACCATCGGCGCTACTCGTGAGATCGATCCCAGCACGTCGACCGCGGGAAAGTGATTCGATTCGGCCAGGGATCGCGACAACTGTATGTGGCCGTCGAGTATGGAGCGTGCCGTGTCGGCGATTGGTTCGTTCATATCGTCACCTTCGACGAGCACCGTGTAGAGACCGGTGATCGAACCGCGTTCGCTCCGTCCCGTTCGCTCCAGTAGTCGCGGCAGCAGGCCGAAGACGCTCGGTGGGTAACCCCTCGTCGCCGGCGGCTCGCCCGCCGCCAAGCCCACCTCACGCTGGGCCATGGCGAATCGGGTAATCGAGTCCATCATGAGAACCACGTCGTTGCCCTCATCGCGAAACCACTCGGCGATTCGTGTCGCGGTAAACGCTGCACGGATGCGCATCATCGCCGGCGCGTCCGAGGTTGCGACGATCACCACCGAGCGGGCCAAGCCGTCGGGCCCCAAGTCCCGTTCGATGAACTCGGCCACTTCGCGACCGCGCTCGCCGATGAGCGCCACAATCGACACGTCGGCCGACGTGCCGCGAGCGATCATGGACATCAACGAGGACTTGCCAACTCCTGATCCAGCGAAGATTCCGAGTCGCTGACCTTTGCCACACGGAATCAGTCCGTCAAGAACACGCACGCCGAGGGGAAGCTGCTCGTTCACCATGCCACGACGAAGCGGATGCGGCGCTAGCCCTCCGATCGACACGTCGATCCCGCCGATTGGTCCTCGTCCGTCCAAGGGTTGACCAGTTCCGTCTAGTACCCGACCGAGTAACTCCTCACCGACGCGAATCGGAAGCGGCCCACCGAGTTCCAGCACAGGCGTTCCCGAACGCACGCCGTTGGTCTCGGCCAGCGCGAGACACACCACACGGTCTTCGCGAAGCGCGACTACCTCGGCCGGGATGGCCTCGTCACCGACCATGAGAATCAAGCCGTCACCGATGGCGGCGGTAATGCCGGCCACTTCGATCGACATGCCGACCATCGTGGTCACTCGACCGTAGCGCCGGGTTCGCGCCGCGAGCATGGCTGGGCGACGCAGTTCGTCAAGCAGCCCGGTCATCGGTCATCCTCCGTCGCCACGGCACCGATCAGGACTTCTCTGACTCTCTCGAGTGCTGTGGTGATGCGACCATCGAGGGTCGTGTGACCCGTCTCAACGAGGACGCCGCCCACCTCAATTGCCTCGTCGGCGACGAAGGTGAAGGCTCGACCCTTCGTAACATCACCCACGTCACCTAAGTTCTCGAGATCGGACGGGTTCAATCGCACCGTCGCCGATTGCACGTCGTCGCTTGACTTGAGCGCGCGCTGCAGCGCGTCGCGTCCCGGGTTGTCGTTGAGACGCAACTCATAACCGAGGATCTCGGTGACTAACGCCATGACAAGCTCCGGTACGTGACGCTCGAACTCATCGTTCAGCGCCAGACGTACATCGCGCAGTTCACTAGCCGCCTTATTCAACAGCGCAGCCGACCCACGCATTCGCTCGTCTAGTTCTCGACGGAGCTGCTCGATCGCGGCTTGACTTTCAGCGAGACCACGCTCGTACCCTTCGTCATAGCCTTCGCGCTCCGCGACCGCACGATCAGTGACGACTACCTCCGTTGGCCGCTCGTGGTTGGTGTACGTCGTGGCTACGGACATGGCGTGACTCAGACGACGCAGTTCGCGCGTCGGCTCACTGAGCGGGTGCGACGGACGATCGCGTGTCACAACACCACCTCATCGTCGCGTGCAATGACAATGACACCGTCGGCGTCAAGTTGGCGCGCTGCCCGAACGATCGTCGTCTGAGCGGTGTTGATCTGCGTTGCGCGCACCGCTCCCATCACATCGATCTCTTCGTCGATCATGGTGTTCACTCGTTCGGAGAGGTTGGCGCGAATCCGCGCAATCGTGTCGGCGCTCAGGCGGGGGTCCTTCATCGCGAGCGCCAACGTAGGAACGTCGACTTTGCGGAAGATCTGCTGCAGGGCCTTCTCGTCAAGCTTGAGGACGTCGTCGAACGTGAACAGTTTCGCGCGAATCTGTTCGGCGAGCGCCTGATCTTCGGCCTCGAGCTCACTAAGGATTTGTTGTTCGATCGTGCGATCCGAGTGATTCAAGATCTCAGCAATTGTCGTTGTTCCGCCCGCCACGGTTGTCGAGCCACCACTTTGGACACCGCGGAGCTTCTCGGCGAACAGCGACGTCGCCTGACGGATAGCCACCGGGTCGACGCGGGTCAGTTGAGCAATCCGCTTGGCCACTTTGACCCGAAAGTCGGGTTCCAGCACGCCCAAGAGGTTCGCCGCGTCTTCGGGGGGTAAGTAGGCCAAGAGCACGGCCACGACTTGGGGCTGCTGGTCCCCCAGTATCGAGAGGGCCTGCTGAGGGTCAATGCGCAAGAGACCAGAAAGCGGACTCGCTGCGCGCTGCCCTTCGATTTGATCGAGAACCTCCTGAGCGCGCGTCTGTCCGAGCCGCTCTTGGAGAAACGCGCGAGCGAGTTCCATGCCGCCTTCGCCCATCACATCCGAGCGGTCGACTCGGTCCATGAACTCCGCTAACACCTCGCTGACTACTGCGGGCGAAAACCGTGGGAGGCCCACGATCTCTTTGGAGATGCTTATCGCCTCCGCGTCACTCATCTCCTTGAGAATCGGCGCGGCTCGCTGGGCACCGAGGTGCGCGAGCAGAATCGCAATCTTCTGACGTCCAGTCAGCTGCAGCTGTGGGCGCCCTCCGTACGGTTCAGTGGTCGTCGAGGGGTTCTCGTTCTCGCTCGTCCACGCCTTCTGCTCGGAGAGATTGGTCACTGCCACTCCCCGTCGTTCTCGCTCGCCCACGCTCGCAGCAGACGCGCCACCTCGGCCGGACGCTGCTCAATGTACGTTCCCACCTGGGATAACACAATGTCTGGTGTTCGCTCTAACCCGTGCAACGGCGTGGTTGGTGACTCGATCGCCTGAAGGGGGTGTGGGTCTGCGGTGAGCGTTCCTGGGGCCGTTGTCGAGAACGTGGGCACCGCCATCTCGTCGTAGCTGGTACGTCGCGCTGCACGCAATGCGAAGAACACCAAAGCGGCGATGATAAGCGCCAATACCGCCATCTCAATGAGCCGCGCGATCGGCAACGCACTTCCCGTCGCGGGCAGGGATTGCACCGCGGATTTCGCGAATGGCATCGCCGTGACCACGAGTTGATCACCGTTGGCCTTGCTGAGGCCGGCGGCTGCGCTCACCAACGCACTGACTTGGGATTGATTCGCCTTCGGAATCGCGCTGGAGTTCAACAGGACCGCCACCGAGGTCTTCACCACCTGACCGGGAGCCTGCTTCACGGTTTGCGTTATCTGTCCCACCGCGTTGGTGACCTGCGAACTCGACGACGTGTACTTTCCTACGCCCGAACCGGTGGTGATCGAGGGCGTCCCCGAACCGAGCACGCCGGACGGTGGCGTGCCGGCTCCGGTGTAACTAGCACTCGAGGTGGTCTGACCGGTCGCCGCGGTGATGGGCTTACCTTGCGCGTTGGTTTGCAACCCTTGCAGCGTGGTGCTCTGTTGGTTGAAGTTCAACTGAGCGTGGACCTGGACCGCCGAGTTCCCTGGGCCCACGACTCGGCCCAATAGGGACTCGATCGCCGTAGCGAGTTGCGTGTCGTACGAGTTGGTCTGCTGCTCATCCGACGATCCAGTGCCCGCAGTCGTCACACCATTTGATGACAGCATGTCGCCGCGGTTGTCGGCGACCGTGACGTTTGAGGGTGAGAGCCCGGGCGTGGCCGACGCTGTCAAGTGAACAATCGCCTGGACCTGCTGCGATGAGAGTGTCGTTCCTGGGGCGAGGGCCACGAGAATCGACGCAGTTGTCGGCGGTTGATTGCTGACCACGAAGGAGCTCTGCGCGGGAATGACCAGGTTGACTTGGGCCGACTGAACACCGCGAATCGACTCGATGGTCTGTTGTAACTGCCCCTCGAGGGCTTGTTGGTACTCGACCTGCTGGACGAACTGTGACGTCGTAATGCCACTCTTCTCCAAATTCGAGAAACCGACCGTACCCGAACTGGGCAAACCCTGCTCGGCGAGGGTGACGCGTTCCTGATCAACGACATTGGCGGGAACGAGAATGGTTGCACCGCCGTTACTCAATTCAAATGGAACCTTCGCCGTCGTCAGTTGCGCCGTTACCGCTCCCGCGTCAGCCGGCTGGAGGCCGGTGAAAAGTGGTTGGTAGTTGGGCTGGGACTCGACGCGCATGAACATTGATCCGCCCACCACGACGGCGACGACCGCGAGGGCGGTCATGATCTTCTGGCCCATTGTGAAGCTCGATAACACCGTGCGCGCCCGACCAACCACGCCCGTGATGACATTGCTTGCCAGTGGGGACATGGCCATGGGTTAGAGGGGCATATTCATGATCGAGTTGAGAGAACTGACTGCGCGACTCGCCAGCGCGCTCGCGAGTTGGGTGTCGAGGTTGGCGATAGACGACGCGACCGTCGCATCGGCCACCGTCGCTTGTCCTGCTGCGGCCTCCAATGAGAGTGACGTCGCGTTGTTGGTTACGCCGTTGAGTGCGTCAACGGCCTGACCCAAGATGTTGGAAAATGGCGCCGAGGCCGCCGTTACGGACGCAGTTGAACTGAGACCCGTCGACGCGGCCGCGCTGGCGATCGATGAGGCGATCGATGGGATGGCGGGTATGGCCGGGATCATCACTACGCCTTGATGTTGAGGATTGCGTCGTAGGCGTCTATTGCACTCGACATCGCCTTGGCGTTGGCCTGATATGACGTCTGGGCCTGGATGAGATCAGTCACCTGCGTACCCAGATTCACCACGGGGTACTCGACCACCCCCTTGGCGTTCGCCATCGGGTTCGTCGGATCGTACTGCAACTCACCGGTTGCGGGTCCAAGATCAATCGCGCTCACGCGCACGCCCGCGACCGCCCCGGGTCCGAGCGCCGACGCTGGCGACACCTGCTCGGTCGCGGCCACGTACTGGGCCTGGTACACCGGTTGACCTGGCGTCACCGCATCATTCATGTTGGCGATGTTGCCGCCGACGGTGTCGATCCACGTCTGGTCGACGTTGACACCGGTCCCGGCGATATCAATGGCACTCCACATTGAACTCACGACAACTCCTAGGCGGTCAGCGCGGCTGACAAGAGGGCAAACTGTGCACTGAGGGCGTTATCGATCGTCTTGTTCTCGAGATTGTTCTCCTGGAGGTACGTCATCTCCGTCGCGATCGACACGTTGTTTCCGTTGACACCTGACGCCAGTCCCTCGGGAGTGGTCGTCACCGACGCGCTGCCACCCTGTTGCAGTGCTTGGGCGAGTGACGTCTGAAAACTGACCTGACTGGCCTGGAAGCCCGGCGTGTCTTGATTGGCGATGTTGTTTGCGATGACCTGTTGTTGTGTCACAACGGCGTCGAGCGCGAACTGCAATATCCCGATCGAATCAGTGGCGTCGGCCATGACCGAACTCCTCGCTCAGCTAAGTGCAAACCATCCTGGCCCTATAGCGAGCGATCCCTGCTCACCAGAGATAACGGACCGGCACTCCTCAGAGTTGAGAGGTCCGCACGAAGATTTCGGTGTCAGCATTCACCTGGTCACACGGCCACCGATTTCGTCAGACCTCGTTGAAGCTCGCGCCAATTCGTGCCATGACCTCAAGGAGGCGGTGCTGACTCGTGTGTTGA
Organism: Actinomycetes bacterium; assembly: GCA_021793515.1. Taxonomy (GTDB): domain Bacteria; phylum Actinomycetota; class Acidimicrobiia; order Acidimicrobiales; family RAAP-2; genus RAAP-2. Next base: position 30,071 of record JAJYSP010000001.1, read on the forward strand.
CACGCCTCCACCGATATCGGGGCGACGTCGCGAACACCCTGGTTCCCCAGTCGGTTCAACAGATCACGGTCGTTCACGGCACGCAGCATCGCACGCACCAAGTCGTCCTCGTGAACGTCGCGCCATAGCGACTCACTAAAGACACCTGATCCCGCGACCACGCGCGCGGGACTCGGTGACGTGGCAAGAAGGATTGAGTTCTGCTCCGTGCAGAAGTCACGGTGTCCCCCCACGTCGGGGCAGATGGTCGCGAGTCCGTGGGCTAGGGCCTCTAGGAACGGCAAGCCGTATCCCTCGCCTCGCGTCGCCAGGACGAACGCGTCGCTCGCTAGATAGAGCTGGGTCAATGTTTCGCGTGAGACGTGTTCGGTGTAGACCCTCAAGCGACCCCGTACCAAAGCGAGTTGCGTCGGCGATAGCGTGGCGTGCAACCACGTCTCAAAGTCAGCGGGTGTGACACCGCTCAACTTCAACGTCAGGTCGCAGTTCGGCTCATGCGCGGCCACCGCAGCGAACGCTCGAAGCAATGCTTCAGGATTCTTACGCGGCTCAAAGTGAAAGACCGACAGAAAGGTAAAACGTCCCCGAGGGACCCGTAGTCGAGCATCGAGCACGGCCTCGACGTCAACCACGGGGGTGCCGGGTGCCACCGTGTAGACCTTGGTCGCCGAAATCCCTGAGTCGACCAGTATTTGAGCGTCGTAACTCGAGAAACACCACACCTCATCGAACGCTCGAAGTGACATCTGAAACTCGTAAGGCAACGGTGTGGCCTCGAACGTCGTTCGGGCCACGCGATACTTGGCGCGAACGGATGTCGAGACCGTCGAGAGCCAACCCACCGGCACGTCCACTACCGCTACGTCCAAGTTCGCATCGCGAAGCGAGCGCCACGGTAGTGCGTCGCCAGGAGTATCCAAATCGGGTGATGTCGAAACGTCCACTCGCAACACGTCGACACCGCGCTGCGCCAGGTAGTCGACATCGAAGAGGGTTCGTGAAGCGTGTGCGAAGCCGGAGGTTCCACTGAGTATTCCCAACTGGCCCACCAACGGAGCGAGTGATGTTGGCCGACGCGGTGTCGGCAATGTTCGCGGCCGCGCAATTCGTCGGCCCACGGCGATGACGTCCAAGGGGGCAATGTCGCGCACGGGACCACACGCCCCCTCAACGGGTACGAAGCCCGACTTTGACAGCATGGCCTTGAGAAGTCGGACTGGGTATGGCCGAATGTGCGTCGAATCCAGCCAGAAGTTTTCGAGGCCAACGCCTGGGGCGGAGAAATCTGGCGTCTGGATTATGACGACACCGTGATCGGCCACGTGATCGAAAATCCACTCGAGGAGTGTCTGGAACTCACTCGGATGGAGATGCTCGACAATGTGGCCGATGAACACACCGTCGAATGGCTCGGGCTCAATTGACGCCAGATCATTGGGTATGAACCCTTCATACACGGTGAATCCGTCAGCCCGCAGCGCTTGGACCAGGGCCGGGTCCGCTTCGATCCCTTGAACTCGCTTGCCTGACGCGCGACAGACTCGCAGCATCGATCCCTGACCACAGGCAATGTCGAGAATGGAGTCGCACGCACCCAGGTAGCCCGCGAGTCGCGTTGCGATGTCGTAGGTGGCGTGATCGCCGCCTTCAAAGTCATGGGCGTAGGCGAAGTAACCCGCACGCTCGTACTGTGCCGACGCGATCTGGGATCGATAGGGTCCCGCAGACCACACATCCGGTACTGACTCGGTGATCTGCGAGAGACGCTCTCGAACTGCTGAGAGCTCGCCGCGCTCTCGAACTCCGATTCGTGATTCGACCTGTGTCGCCAAGTCAAGGGCGCTCGCCACGTCGCCCACGGCAACCAGCCGTGACAACAACGTCGCCGTTTCACCAGGCGAATCGTGGAGCGACGACGCGAGGTCAGTGGTGAGTCGGGACAGTTCGTCCGTTGGCTCGCGACCTGAAACGAGGGACTCAAGGGACTCGTGGGCTAGGTCGCCCACATGGTTCCAGCCGAGCGAAGACGCTCGCTCCTTCGCCGCTCGCGACAGTGCGGTCAGATCGACCTCACCATCAACCACTTCCTTCAGGATTCGACCTAACTCATCGACCGAAGGTTCATACCAGTAACTTCGATCTGCCAGGATCGATTCGCCTACTCGAGGCGACTCACCGACGGCGAACGTAGCCGGGATGAGGAGCGATTCGTTCGCACCACAAAACTCATTGGTGGCGCCGCCGCGTGTGTGGATCACGGGCGTGCCCACCGCCATGGCTTCGAGTACACCGAGGCCGAAACCCTCGGAGCGGTAGGGGTGCACGAGGACATCTGATTCGGCAATGCGATGCAGAAGATCCGCTCGGCTCAGGTATCGGGCCTCTACCGACACGCGCGACGCCACTCGCTGGTGTTGGTCGAGCGACTGAGCGAGGAGGGACTGATTCTGATAGAAGGTGTCAGCGCCGACCTCCTTGATGGTCAACTGCGTACGTGCGAGCGTGGCGTCATCAAGTTGGTCGAGGGCGGCGATCAGGACGTCGACGCCCTTTCGCATAATCGTGCCGCCGAGGAAGAGCAGACGCGTGACATCCCTTGACTGACGTACCGTATGACGCGGCACCTCGGCGTCGACGCCATTGGGCACCACCCACACCTTTGACGCCTCGACGCCAGCCTGGAGATACCCGCGTTTGCAGTACTGACTTGGCACCCATATCGCGTCGGCGTCGCGTACACCTGCGATCCACGACAGCGGAATGGATCCGAACTCCCAGGGCTGGATGATGACGAGGCGCTCTCCCCCACGGTGCCCCCAGACCGGGGGCCACATCTGACGAATCCGAACGTCAACCGAGCCGTCGGGTTCACCCACCTCCACCCTCGAGTCCGTCCGCGCTGCCACTAACTGCGCGAGTTCTCGATCGGATAGGTCGAATCCCACCACCGAGACGTTGTGTCCTCGTTGTGCGAGCTCTTCGGCGATGTGGTGATTCACGATGCCGTAGCTTCCAGCGAGTGAGAGGTTCCCCTCGACGACTATCCTCACTGGTCCTCCTCCGTGGCGACCAACCCGCTCGGACGCCGACACCGCGTGATTCACCGTCGCGACGTCTAGCTCATGTGCTCGATGGACGAATCGCTCGCCGACAGTATTTACGGTCCGGCACTGAGTGCAATTGAGGTGTCGCCTTGGAGACTGTCGTGAGGAATGACTCCGCGACTTACAGGTCAGTTTCGACGTACGCCGACGAGCGACGACCGTGCGGGCTCGGTGGGTGGGCGGAGGACCGTTTGGACAGTTCGACCATATGTTCGCTGACGGCCACCATGAGCCGTTCGCACTCCTCGTGTAGTGCCGCAACACGCCCGACACAGTCTTCAGGCACCACATCAAGCGGACGGTCTGGTATTGGGGGTACCGAGGAGAACCCCACCGCCAAAGCCCGTCGAATCGCGTCGAGGTAGGCGGTGAGGCCGTCTAGGTACTCAGGCCATGAACGAGCCATCACCACTGCGCTCGTTTGCACCGACTGCTCCGACCCACGCCTCGTGTATCGGTGTGAAGAGGTCTATACACTCGCGCAGCACCTCGACACTCTTCTCCAGATTTGCCTTGATCAAGTGATGCTCGATGAAGACGTAGACCGACATGAGCTCGTGGCCGCCTCGGAAGCCGTCTGGATCCAGGGCGTTACGCAACATTCGAATCAATCGTTGCGCGTGCTGAAGATTGTCATTTGCCACGGCGTAATCCCGCGCCTCGATGGCGACCTCGGCCCTCGCCATATCCGCCGTGAGCCGATCACAGATCATGAGCAGGAGCCGTGGACCATCGGCGGTGCTCACCGCCTGGTCTTGGTAGGCGGATGCGGGATTGCGGATTGACATGGTCTCGACCACCTAACTCGTACTCAGCGTCGAACCGGTATTGAAGAGCGACGAACTTGAAGTCGAAGACGAAGCCGACGACGCGAGAAATTTACTCACCGAACTCAACTGCGCGAGTTCGGTCTCCATGGCATTGAACTCCTGGGTCAGCATCGCCCGCTGGGTCGTCACGAGCTGATTCTGCAACGCAATTTCACCGGTGACGTTGGTCAAGGTGCTGTTCAGTCCACTCGTCGCCGTGGCGATCTGCCCGCCTGGCGCGAGTGTCGATTGAACGGCCAAGCTCGCGAGGCCCTGCGCTATTCCGGGAGAGTAATCGACGGTCCCAATGGTGGTTGCAGTGCTGATTCCTGGCGTCGTAACCAAGAGCGAGAGCCCATTGGCGGCGTTCGCGGGGTTGTTCAGCGTCAGTGTCTGACCCAAACCCGTCGCCGCCACACCATTGATGGTGCCAACGACATCGGCACCAGTGAAACTTGTCCCCGATGAAGTCAGGCCCAGTTGGTCGGTTCCCGACGCGCCCACGCTGAACGAGGCGGCCGAGCCATAGTTGGCTGAACCGAGTTGTACCGCGTAACCCCCCGACACGGCGGTCGTTGAAGCTGAGACAGTGATACCGGCCGCCGCGAGCGAAGCGTTCAAGCCCGACACGACTGCGGCCACCGTCTCGCCCGCGTTGGCCGTGTAGCTGGCGGTTGCACCACCCGAGGTGATGGTGTAACTCTCGCTCGACGCCAGCGTCGACGTCGGTGCCGCAAACACGGCGGAACCCGTGTCAATGGCTTGACTCGCCGACTTACTCACCGAGACGCCATAACTGCCCGTGGTCGTCGAGTCAGTTGCGCCAGTAATCGCGACCTGTCCAGTGAACCCAGAACTTGACGGTGAAAACGTTCCACCTACGGTAAACAGCGACTGAACTGCGTGAGGATTGGCGTCGTAGGCCGTGATGAACGCATTCTGGTTGAATGCAATGGTCCCCGTCGAGGTAATCGAGAGACCCGCCGACTCACCTGCGGTTCCATCGGACCCCGCGGCCGACGTTCCGACGGCGTACCCCACAATGGCGAGGACGCGTTGGGCCAGTGAGTTCAAGGATGACTGCCCGTTCAGTGGAGCGGCGACTCCGGTCGACGAGTTGTACGCCGTATCAGTGGAAATCTCCGACAAGACTTTGTTGGCCGCGTCGACGAGTGTCGATACCTGGCCCGCAATCGTCGAGCCGTCAGCAGCTACGTTCAGGGTCACCGGAGTCGCGCTGACTTGAGTCAGATTGGCGGTGACGCCCGGTAAGAGTCCCCCAACCGAATTGGTCGACGAAACGACTTCGGGTCCGCCCACGCCACCAACTGACACGATCGAATCCTGTGCGGCGGTGGTCAGTTGCATCGCCCCGAGCGACGATGTCGCGAATGCCTGCGTATCGATGGTTGCGGCGCCAGAGAGACCGGTCTTGTTGGACGTCACCTCCAACGCATACGTGTTCGTGCTCGTCTGCAGCGCCGTCGCGGTCACGCCCGCGTTCGCTCCGTTGATGGCGCTGACCACCGAAGCGAGAGAGCCATTGCCAACCGACACGTTCTGAGCGGTCATCGTCCCCAACGTGAGTGGGCCCGCCAGATTCGCGGTCAACGTACCACCGCTGCCCGACGTCAACGTCACTTGCGTCGTGCCGGAAGCGGCAATGTTCGAAACTGTCGTGGCAGTTCCGTCAACAGTGATCACACCGTCGGTACCAGTGACGACACCACTCGTGGCCATGCCGAGGGCGGTGAGCGCCGTGCCTCCGGTCAACTGCATCGAAGCAGTCGAGCCCTGTTGATCGGTCGCGAGCGAGATATTCCCGCCGGCACCGATTGTCGCACTCAGCGTGCCACCCGACGCTTGGGTGATCGCCTGCACGAGTTGGGTAGGCGTATACGTCCCTGATGCGATGACGACCGTCGACGCGGTCCCACCAATCGTGACGTTCAGGGTGTCGTTGCTCGACGAGATGGTCGTACTCGCAGCCGGCGGTGTCGATGCCAGGACCGTGGCACCGGACGATGCCTGCGTGACTTGAATCGAGTGCGCACCGAGGGACAGCCCGGACTGGCCCGCGAAGGAGTCGATCCCGAGGGCTGCGCCTCCGGATCCAATGAGGTAATCACCCGACGCGACAACGTCACTGGTGGCTGAGACGGTTCCGGCCGAAATTTGCGTCGAACCTGTCGCCAATTGATCGACGGCCATCGTGATCGAGCCGGGTTCACTGCCCGATGTGATTGTTCCGGTGGCCACGCCCGAATTCGAGGACGTTACCGAATAGGCCTGATCGAACGCCATTGAGGTCGAGAGGGCATCGCCGGCTTGTTGGAGCGCGAGCAAGTCGGAGTTGATTGCTTGATAGTCGGAGATTTGCGTATTGAGTGTGGTCTGTTGAAGCTGCAATGCGGCGAGGGGCTGTTCGAATATCGCCATCTCGGCGTTGATGATCTGATTGGTGTTGATGCCGGACTGCAGTCCACCGAAACTGACGGGGCTCGACATGAGAATGCTCCACTTCGAACTGGGAGTACGTCGACCAACGGCACACTCCACGTACGAGACGCACGTCGCACGCGACGCAGTCGCCTCACTCGTGAATCCCGGCACTCTCCGGGGACAAACCCCGGAGAGTGCCGGGCGGGATTACTGCAACAGCTTTTGGGCCAGGCTCGGAAGGTGCTGCGCCTGGTACAAGACGGACACGCCAGACTGCTCAAGAATCTGCAGCGACGCGAACTGCGTGGTTGCCGCCGCAACGTTAACGTCGACCAAGTTGGCGTGTGCGGCCTGAATGTTCTCCTGGGCCGTCGTCAAGTTCGCCGACAGTGACGTCATCTGGTTCTGAGTCGCACCAACGTTGGCCGCCTGCAACGCCACCGTGGAGATGGCCGCCTGGACGGCGGTCATCGCGGCCTCGGCCGCACCGACGGTCCCGATGCTGACCGCAGCGCTACCCACACCGAGGGCTGACGAGCTCGACGCTGCGATGGTGATGACAATCTGGTCGCTGGCCTGGTTGTACGGTCCGACCTGGAAGGTCTGACCCGAGTACGAGCCGTTGAGTAGGGACGTCCCACCGAAGTTCGTACTCGCCGCGATCTGGTCGAGTTCGTTCTGGAGTGAGCTGAACTCGGACTGCGACGCTTGCAGCGTCGTTGAGGTCTGAGTTCCACCGTTCGCTACCTGCGTGGCCAGGGTGTTCATGGTCTGCAGGATCGATGCCTCTTGACCCAACGCGCCCTGCGCGGTTTGGAGCACTGAAACAGCGCTCTGCACGTTGCTGATTGCCTGGGTGTAGCCGTTGCCTTCCTCTTGCAGATACTGGCCGATGACGTACCCTGCCGGGTTGTCGGCGGCCGTTTGAATCTGGAATCCCGAAGACAGCTGGCTCACAACCGATGACAAGGCCGTATTAGTCGTGTCGAGGTTGTTATACGAGTTCACTGCAGACGAGTTGTAATTGATATCGATTCCCGACATGGGATCTGTCCTCCTGTTGACGTTCCCCCTCGCGAGGGCTGAGCATCCTTGCTCACCAGTGACTTACGGACCTACGAACGCGAGAGTTGAGTAGTGAGCACGGGATTCCTGGCTCGACTACCGATTCACTGATTGTGCGACGCCGTATCGCCGCTGCTCGAGGCCACGCAGTCGCTCACGTACCGACCGAGACCACAACGAGGGCGCGTACAGCTGGCTGACTCGTCGTCGAACCCGACCGGTATCGAGCCGAGCTAGTAACGGGGCCGAGACAACTCGACGCATGGCGAGTGTTGCCGCCGCGAGGTCGGGTTCGGCCCACGTACCACCCGGCGTACACCAACGTCCCTCAACCGGGATGGACGTGGAGGTCGCGGGCACCAACATCGCATCCTGGTCGCTCAGTATCTCCATGGCGATGGAGTGACGAGTCGCAATCACGGGTACACCTAATGCGGCGGCTCGGGTGAGCCCTAAGCCGGTCCCCTCACTTCGATGCAACGCCACAAAACAGGTGGCGGTCCTCGCCCGGCCAACAAGCTCTCGGCCGCTGACCCCGTCAGCCTGTGAAATTAGCGCGATGTCGTCTCGACCCATGATCTGCGCGAGCAGCCGAGCGTGTTCGGCGGGGAACTCGTGCTCGTGCGCGGCTTCGATAATGAGTCTGGTTTGATCGCCAGATTCGAAGGCGCCGCAATACGCGCTAACGACACCGAGTGGATTCTGGCGTTCGAACCCCGTCCGGTAATCGACGCCGGCGACAAACGTGAATCGGTCGTCGTTATCCCTCGCCACCCTTTCGCCCTCGAAAATGAGCGGTACGCGCACGTTCGTCACGGTTTGATCAGTCACCCGAGAGACCGCGCGTGCGGCAAACGCCGACGGCACCCAGATTTCGTGCACCATTCGCGTAGTGATCGCCATCATCTCTGAGGGCTGCTCGAGGTCCCACGGCCACATGCCGATTGCGTAACGATTTTCGAAGGGCGTCGCGCCAAGATCGATAGCGAAGTTCGATAGATCCTCCGGTGACATGACAAAGAGCGACGTGTCAAAGGGAAAGTCGCCGGCGTCACGATGTTGCCACTCGACCACTCCCGGTCGACCCCCCGCGTGATACGACGTCGTCGACACCGGGTACTTCACCCCACGCAGAGCCGTGGCGACGGCGCGCGCCACGTGTCCGTGGCAGTCCGATGACTCGAAGGGACCCACGATATTGATGCCACCACGGGTGGGGTGAGGAGCCACGCTCAGCGTCGGCACCGCGCTAACACGTCGACCTCGCTCCGATCGCTGCGTCGGCGAACTCGAACCGGTCGGCCCCTCGACGACGACGAGCTCGTCGTCGGGTTCCTGTTCCATCAGCGTCGGTGCCAGTCTCGCGGCGGTGGCGAGTGCGTCATCACGGACTTCGGGAGGGAGTTTTGCCCGAGCTTCCCGTGCGCCGCGAACCACTCGTCGATCCCCGAACGTGCCATACGCCGCCGCAGCGGCAAGAAGGCGAACAACGGGGTCGGCGTCGGCGTCGGCCGACATGGTCACGAGCGGACACGACGTCCCCAGTCCCCGAGTACGCAGTCGAGAGGACCACACCAACGCCCGAGCAATTCCAAAGCGCGGCGCGAGTCGCGCCGCGGCGGCCAAGGGTTCAGGGCGGTCGAGGAACTTGCTCCAGATTCCTTCCAGCACGGCGTCGGCGACTTCGGGCGTTTGATGGACCGTGCGACCGAGCACGGGCATCAAGTCGGACTCTTGCATTGCTTCGGCGATCTCGCTCGGTGATCGTCCCGAGCGCTCCAACCACTTCGTAAGCTCGCCGAGGTCCGCTTCGAGAACACCAGCCTCACGAATGGCCGCTAGGACGACATCGGCTGCCAATGAGTACTCACCTAACTTTGCCAGTGCCGTAGCTCGAAGGGCCGCGAGCGTGTGCTCCGAATACTCCATCCCGTCGTCGTCTCGTCCGCGTGGAGGAATTCTCGCGAGGATCGCCAACCCACCATCGAGGTCCCCCATCGAGATCCTTATGTTCCCCTCGGCGATATCCGCCACAATCTGAATGACTGAGACACGTCGCAATTCCGCGACCTGCGCGAGCGCCTCATCAAATCGACCCAGCCTCTGCAGTATGTAGATCAGATTCTTGATTGCCAAACGACGCGTAATTGGGTCTTCTGTGATGGAAGCCGCCTCCATGAGCGCGTCCACCGCCTCATCGCTGCGGCCCGCCGATTCCAACGCGCGACCGTAATTCATGAGGGCGTAGGCGTGGCTCATGTCATCATCAGCCAGGGCCGCCCGCGCCAAGTCGAGATTTCGACCCGCTTTCTCGCGTGCATCGAAGACCGCAGCGACGTAGCCCGTGTGAATAATGCGACCACCGCTCAAGTAGTTGATCCGCAATCCTCGACCGAGGTCATCAACCGCCACGACTTGCTCGTGGAGGCGGTGACGCCACGTCGCGCGCGAGCGACGGAACAGGCGGACGGCCGTGTGCACCGAGCGAGCATTGCCGGCGCCGTGCAGGTTCTCGATCGGGACCAAGAACGCGTCGATGTCGACCGGTTGCGCCCTGAGGATGCCGCGGATTGTTTGGGCGTCACCTAGGAACGTCTCGTCCGCATCGAGTGAAAGGACCCACTCACCTCGTGCCTGACCAAGCGCCACGTTGCGAGCGCGCGCGAACGAGTTGTCCCAGAATCCTTCGAACACCCGAGCGCCCGCCGCGCGGGCGATCTCAACGGTACGGTCCGTGGACCCGGTGTCATACACGACAATTTCATCGGCGAGCTTTCCGACGGACTCGAGACAGGACTCCAGCATCGCCTCTTCGTCCTTGACGATGAGACATACCGAGATGAGGCACGACGGTTCGGGACCTTCGAGCAGCCACTTGGCCTGATATCGCCGCAAGTTCTCCGCGCGATAGTAGGCATGGTCGACGTTGTTGGCGTCAAATGTCACTCGCCCGACGTGACTGACGTTTAGAGGATGACTCGTCACGAGTCGCCGGCCCGTCGCCCGTATCGTGCGACACATATCCCAGTCTTCGTATCCCCCCATGACGTAGTGCTCGTCGAATCCGCCAACCTCCCGGAAAACGCTGCTGCGCACCGCCAAACACGACCCGCCACAGACGTCTGTCTCGCTTACGGGCTCTGAGGCGTGAACCCGTTCGGGAATTTCGAGGTCGGTCGCGGTACCACTCGCCGCCACCGTCGGATCGTCGAAGGCGGCCAACAACTCCTCGAGCCACCCGGGCCCCACCACGGTGTCATTGTGCAAGAAGACGATGACTTCTCCGTGCGCCTGCTGCGCCCCTTGATTCCAAGCGCTGGCGGCGCCCCGATTCTGGCGATTGGTGATCACCTCGATGCGATCGAACGTCGCAAGCTCACTGGACGTCGCGTCACGCGAGCCGTTATCAATAATCACGATCTGATCGGTCGGCGCGATCGTCGAGCGCAGCGAATCCAGACACGTACGAGTGTGCGCCCAGGCATTCCACGCGGACACAACGATCGTCGCCGTGGGGCGTACTTTCTCTTGGGGCACGGTACAGTTGACGACCCGGGCGAACGGTAAATTTACCCCCCAAAGAGTATTTGGGACCAGGTGAGAGTAGACTTTTTGTAGAACCAGATCATGGAACCACTCACCGACGTCCGAGAGGTTTTAAGGCGAGTTGGGGTGGTCGACGCAACTACACCAATCGCGGTGTTGCGCGAGTGGCGTACCGAAGTCGTGCGGGCGTCGGTACTGCTTTCGTATGCGCTGGGAATCTATTCACTCGACGCCACGATCCTCGAACGCGCACGCTCATCAGGGGCACCAGATGTGCTGACCACGCTGGTGGACGAACTCCCCGCGTTGCTCGCCACCGGCTGGGTGAGTGGGGGCTGGTCGCTCTCGCCTGACGCGTCGGCGTCGGTGGCCGCGGCGGCCGAGTTCGACGTCGAGACAGTCGCCAGTCGGCTCGAGCTTCACGGCGAGCTGGTGACCAGTGACCTCGACGACCCCGCGGTCGTCCTCGATTTGCTTGATCGCGTCAACGAGCAATGCACGGTGCTCGTAGCGTTAAAAGACGAGCTCACACGTCAATTGGCACGAATCCAGGGGATGGTGCTCGAGCGCTACACGACGGGAGACGCGTCGGTCGATGACTGGCTGTCATAACCGCCAGTCATCCAGTGTCCAACGCGTCCGTTGCGACTGAATTTTTTTCAGCGACCACCTAACCATCGACGCGACCCTCGCGGTCACGAACGATGGACGCGGCGTGGTGATCGGAGCACCCAACCTCACCACTACGAGATCCGCCGTGAGGGAAACGGGACTCGAGGCGGTCCGTCGCGGGCCGCCATGGTCACGCCAAATCTGGCCCGATCCGATGAGTTCAGCCCAACATTTCGAACGAAACACAACTCGCGAATTGCCAGGATCGCCAACGCATCCAACGTCGTCCGAGCGGGGACGACCCAGTTCGGACCAGGTTCAGCCCCGTGCCTACAATGGGAAACGTTGTGGCAGGCGAGCCGTTGCTCGCGACGATGAGAGCGAGGAGAACCGGTGGCAGCCATTGAAAGTGCGACAAAGGTTGAGTTGGGAGGGCTCCGCGGCGGACCGGACGTCCCAACGCTGCGCGAGGACCGCTGGTGGCTCCAGCCGGTCATCACGGTATCGATTCTCACCGCCTTCGTCGTGTACTCGACCTGGGCGGCGTTCCAGAACCAGAACTACTACGTCGGCGCGGCTGCACACCGCGACCTGATTAGTCCCTTCTACTCGCCGTGCCTCACGACGACGTGCGTGCCGGGCTCGGGGTCCGGCTTCGCTATCCACGGGTGGGGCCTCTCGCCGGCACTGATCATCCTGATCTTCCCGCTCGGTTTCCGCCTGACGTGCTACTACTACCGCCGCAGCTACTACCGCGCCTTCTGGTGGTCGCCACCGGCGTGCGCCGTCGCCGACGGACACGGCTCGTACTCCGGTGAGACGAAGTTCCCGCTGATCATGCACAACGCCCACCGGTACTTCTTCTTCGCCGGACTGGTCTTTAACGTGCTGCTCACCTACGACGCGATTCGCGCCTTCCACCAGCCCGGACTCGGCTGGGGCGTGACCGTCGGCACGGTGGTGCTCGTCATCAACGCCGTGCTGCTGTGGTCCTACTCACTCACCTGCCACGCCTGTCGACACCTGTGCGGCGGTGGCGTGAAGAACTTCTCACAGCACAAGGCCCGTTACCGGACCTGGAAGTTCCTGTCGCGCTACAACTCCAAGCACATGAACTTCGCCTGGGCGTCGCTCATCTTCGTCGCACTCACCGACGTCTACGTGCGCCTCGTCGCATCGGGCGCCCTCACCGACTACAAACTCTTCTAAAGGACCGACCGTGACCACGTCTCCGTACGAACACCACGAGTACGACGTACTCATCATCGGCGCCGGTGGCGCCGGCCTGCGCGCCGCGATCGAAGCCAAGCAGCGCGGGCTCTCCGTTGGCATCGTGACCAAGTCCCTCCTCGGCAAGGCTCACACGGTCATGGCCGAGGGCGGCATGGCCGCGGCCATGGGCAACGTCTCCTCCGAGGACAACTGGCGCGTCCACTTCCGCGACACCATGCGCGGCGGCAAGATGCTCAACAACTACCGCATGGCCGAGCTGCACGCGAAGGAATCCCCCGACCGCGTGCGCGAGCTCGAGCAGTGGGGCGCGCTCTTTGACCGCACCAAGGACGGCCGAATCCTCCAGCGTGACTTCGGTGGCCACCGCTACGCGCGCCTCGCGCACGTGGGCGACCGCACGGGCCTCGAGTTGATCCGTACGCTCCAGCAGAAGGTCGTCTCCATGGGCACCGACGTGTACATGGAGTGCAAGGTCCTCCAGCTCGTACACGACGAGTCGGGCCGCGTCGCCGGCGCGGTCGCCTACTGGCGCCCGACCGGCGAGTTCGTCACCTTCGCCGCCAAGACGATCATCCTCGCGAGCGGTGGCGTCGGCAAGTCCTGGAAGTTCACCTCGAACTCGTGGGAGAGCACCGGTGATGGCCACGCGATGGCGTTGTGGGCCGGGGCCGAGCTCATTGACATGGAGTGCATCCAGTTCCACCCGACCGGCATGGTCTGGCCCCTCAGTGTCCGGGGCCTGCTCGTGACCGAGGGTGTGCGCGGCGACGGCGGGGTGCTGCGTAACTCCGAGGGCGAGCGCTTCATGTTCAACTACGTGGCCGACATGTTCCGCGCCGAGACCGCCGAGTCCGAGGAGGAGGGCGACCGCTGGTACGACGACCACAACGCTGGCCGTCGTCCGCCCGAGCTCCTGCCGCGCGACGAGGTCGCCCGCGCGATCAACGCCGAGGTGAAGGCCGGTCGCGGCAGTCCCCACGGCGGTGTCTACCTCGACATCGGCACGCGCCGCACCGCCGAGTACATCCGTCGCCGCCTGCCCTCGATGTACCACCAGTTCATGGAGCTCGCCGGCGTCGACATCACCCGCGAGGCCATGGAGATCGGCCCGACCTGCCACTACATCATGGGTGGCGTCAAGGTCGACGCGGACACCGCGGCCACCAAGGTCCCCGGCCTCTACGCCGCCGGCGAGGTCGCCGGTGGCATGCACGGGGCGAACCGGCTCGGTGGCAACTCGCTGTCGGACCTCGTGGTCTTCGGTCGTCGCGCGGGTATGGCGGCCTCGGACTACGTCGAAGGCGGCTCGGGTCCGAGCGGTTTCGACTGGGGCGAGGTCGAGTCGGCCGTCGCACGCGCGCTCGCACCCTTCGAGAACGAGAACGGTGAGAACCCCTACGACATCCAGCGCGACCTCCAAGAGATGATGCAGGCCAACGTCGGCATCATCCGCACTGGTGACGAGATCGAGTTCGCCATCACCGAACTCGAGACCTTCACCGAGCGGGTGAAGAACATCTCGGTCAAGGGCGGGCGGGCCTACAACCCCGGTTGGAACCTCGCCACCGACCTGCCGAGCATGCTCACCGTCTCCAAGTGCACGTCGCGCGGCGCGCGCGAGCGCAAGGAGTCGCGCGGTGGGCACACCCGCGAGGACTTCCCCAAGGCCAGCGCTGAATACGGCACCTTCAACCTGGCGCACACCATCGCGGGCGGCACCTGGGATGGCGAGATCACAACCGAGCGATCACCGCTCCTGACCATGCCCGATGAATTGAAAGCGCTGCTCGAGGAGGGGAAGTAATGGCTGAGGTAACGATGCGGGTCTGGCGCGGTGACGCCAGCGGTGGCGACTTCGAGAACTACACGGTCACCCAGAACGAGGGTGAAGTGGTCCTCGACGTGATCCACCGCATCCAGGCGACCGAGGCCCCCGATCTGGCGTGCCGGTGGAATTGCAAGGCCGGCAAGTGCGGCAGCTGCGCCGCCGAGATCAACGGCAAGCCCCGCCTGATGTGCATGACGCGCATGGACGACCTGCCCGAGGGGACGGTGACGGTCACGCCGATGAAGACGTTCCCGATCATCCGTGACCTGGTGACTGACGTCTCGTTCAACTTCGCCATGGCCGAGCGGGTCCCCGCGCTGCTGCCGCCCCCGATGCCCGAGGACGGCTACCGCATGTTCCAAGAGGACGTCGAGCGTGGCCAGGAGTTCCGCAAGTGCATCGAGTGCTTCATGTGCCAGGACGTCTGCCACGTGATCCGCGACCACGAGGAGAACAAGCAGTACTACGCCGGCCCGCGGTTCTTCATCCGCTACGCCGAGCTCGAGATGCACCCCCTCGACCAGAACGACCGGCGTGAGTACGTGCGCGAGGAGATGGGCCTCGGCTACTGCAACATCACCAAGTGCTGCACCGAGGTCTGCCCCGAGCACATCAAGATCACCGACAACGCGATCATCCCGTTGAAGGAGCGCGTCGTGGACGCGCACTACGACCCGGTCGCGTGGCTCGGTAGAAAGATCGGCCGGCGCACGAAGCGCTCGGCAACCGAGGCGGGCGTCCAGCCCGCTCCGTAATCGTGGACGAGTTCGCCGGCGACGAGTGGTTCGCGACCCTGAACGAGTCGCTCGTCGCCGCCGGACCGGTCCCGATGTTCGAGACGCCGCAGCGAATCGTCTTTCACCTACTCGACGCACCCACGAGGGCCCCCCACGCCTTCACGTTCACGCTGGGGCCCTCGGGGGCGAGTGTGGCCGCTGGTGACCACCTGGCCGCCGACGCGGTCGTACGTATCGCCTTCGCCGACGCCGCCCGGCTCTACCGCGGTGACCTCGACAGCGCCGCGGCCCTGCGCGAGGGGCGCGTCAAGGTCCGCGGTGACGTCAGCGTCGTCGTCGCCCTACTCGACTGGCTGCTCAACGCCCGGGGCTCGGCCGCGTGAGCGATCTGCCGCTGCTTGAGGACGACCTCGACGAACCGGGTGTGCTCGAGGCCGCCATGCTGCACCGGCGTCCGCGGGTCCACCCCGCCGTCGTGCTCTGCTTCTTCAACGACCTGCTCACCCGGCTCGCCGCCGAGGGCGTCCTCACCCCGCTCTACTCGCTGCGCAGTGAGATCGGCACCAACCCCGTCTACGAGTTCAATACCCCGAGCGGCCCGGTCGCGGTCGTGCACCCCGGCATGGGCGGCCCCCTCGCCGCCGCCATCGTCGAGGAACTCGCAGCGCTCGGGATGACTTCAGTGGTCGCCTGCGGCGGTGCCGGCGCACTCGTCGCGGAACTCGATCGTGGCGCGATCATGGTCGTCGACTCCGCCCTGCGCGACGAGGGAACGAGTTTCCACTACGCGCCTCCGTCGCGGGTCATCGACGCCGACCCGGACGGCGTCGAGGCGCTCGTGGGGGTGCTCAGCGCCAACGAAGTCGCCCACCGCGTGGGTCGAACCTGGACGACCGACGCGATCTTCCGCGAGGCGCGTAGCCGTGTCGATCGCCGCGTCGCCGAGGGCTGTTCGATGGTCGACATGGAGTCCGCCGCGTTCATCGCGGTTGCGCGCTACCGCCGGGTGCGGTTCGCCCAACTGCTCTACGCCGGGGACTCACTCGTGGGCGAATGGGACCATCGGTCGTGGCTGCGCGCCGGTGAGGTCCGCGAGCAGCTCTTCTACCTCGCCGCCGAAGGCGCTCGCCGCCTCCTCGAGGCTTGACTCACCACTTCAGTCCATCGGGTCCGGGGTCCCACCCCCCCAGGGTCCCGCGCGACCCACGACCGCGCACGTATCGACTCGATGCGTCAGCGATCGAAGCCGCGTCATGAATAACCCACGCTCGCCCCATGCCGGTGACGTGCCCGATGGCCCGCCCATACGCCATGCCCACCCGTGACGCCTCGTCGCTACGGGTGGATCACGCGCGACAGAACGAGAGTCCCGTCGCGATGATGTCCCCGGCGCTGTCCTGGCGTAGCTCGGGGAGCGTCTGCAGGGACTCAAGACCAGCCACGACCGCCTCCTTGGGCACGCCACGAGCCCGGAGGAGTTCGATCAACCACGTGAGAAACTCAGTGAAGACCGCGTCGTCATTGACGTAGAGCGTCGCGGCGGCGAAGCGGACCATGTAGGCCAAGTCCTCCTCGGTCCGTTGTCGTTGGTGCGATGAGTAGCTGGCCATCGCCGGGAATCGCCTCGTCAGTTCTGATAGCGCCCGCGGGGCCAACTCGCCTGCTCGAGCGTCCAGTTCACGGGCGTGGTCATCGGGCACGAATCGTGCACGCGGGTCCGGTGGTGCCGTCTCCCACGCTTTGAGCAGCGAGAGGGCGCTCGCCACATCGCCGGCGTAGGCGTCGGCACCGATTCGTGTGGCCCACTCGGGGTGCCCCTCGAACGCGTGACCACCCGCCATGACGGGCACACCCAACTCGTGGGCGACGTCGGCCAGTTCGGTGACGCCCGAAAAGAAGAGCGGCAGCGCACACGTGATCGCGATCGCGTTGGGCTGGTACGTGGCGAGGAATCGACCGACGTCGACCGCCGGTGTCGATGCCCCCAAGAAAGCGGTCGCGACGCCCTCAGCCTGCAGTTGCTCGGCGATCATGTGTCCGGCGATGGAGTGCCAGTTACCCGGAGCGCAGGCGACGACGACCGAGCCGGTGTATCGGGGCGTCGGTGGCGCCGAGGCGAGCGCGTACAGGGCCGACTCCGTGACGCCCGACGCGAGATGCTCGTCGGCGACGCTGAGCTCACCGCGCTGCCACCGGTCACCGACTTCGCGTTGGGCCGGGGCCATGACGTCACCGATGATGTCGACCTTCGAGACGCCGGTGTCGAGGAGCTGAATCGTGAAATCGATCGCGGCAACCGTCTCACCGGACACCGCCTGACCGACGAATCGAGTGACGTCGCCCCGGTGATCCGTCGACGTCATCTCGCGACGATACGGTAGCGGCGAAAGTGGCGGGCGCGCGGGCGGAACTCACCGGTTGGAATCCGGCGATGCGACAGTCGATGATCGTCCGAGCGCATATACGCCTTGAACGCCTCGGGCGACGTCCACCACGAGACCATGATGTAGGTCGTCGGATCGACGACGTCGGCCCATACCTCTAACTTGATGAATCCGGGCCACCGGTCTACAGCGCCCAGCCGGTTGGCAAACGCCCGCTCGAGGTCGAGTCGGCCTTCTTCTGGGACTTCGATCTGGCTCCACGCGACGAAGGCAGCGGCCAGCTGACCACTGTGCTCGGGCGCGCGCGAATCGACGGGGACGGTGTCGAGCGCCCAGTTCCAACGGTCGCGACCGTCCTTTTTGGCCGCGTACATCGCGCCGTCGGCCGCGGCGATCGCGGCGGCGGGATCGTTCGCGACGACGGCGATTCCCGCGCTGAAACTGACGTCGTAGGGGCGCGCGGCGATCCACGCGTCGCGCAGTCGGGTGAGGAACGCGTCGGGCTCCTTCGAGTCAGACAGCACGACGACGAACTCCTCGCCGCCGTAGCGACCGACGAAGTCTCGCCCGCGGATGCACTCGTGCAAGACTCGTCCGAGCGTTCGTAACGTCTCATCCCCCGCGGCGTGGCCGTAGGTGTCGTTCACGCGTTTGAAGTGGTCGAGATCGATCATGATGACCGTGTCACCATCGCGTAGCCGGCCGAGGGCTCGCGCGACCATGCGACGATTGGCCAATCGGGTGAGGCCGTCGGTCGTCGCTTCGACGCTGAAGCGGTGCACCTCGGAGTGGACCTCGATGGCGCGTCGTGCGTCGACGACGAATGACGGGAGGAAGCGTTCGAGTAGCGACGCGGCGACGCTGCCTCGGGGGGCGCGCGGCAGCAGCGGACTGCCCACGCCGAAGGACACATCAACGGGCAGCGAATCCCCCTCGACGTCGTCGACCGGCGCCACGTCCCCGCCGAGCGCGCGGACGAGGCTCGCGGCAACGTTTTGCGCGTCCTTCGCCGAGGAGACGTACAACAACGCGCGGGTCGCCTCTAACACCGCGATTGGAATCTCAGCCCGGTCGACGCCAGCGAACGTCTCATCGTTCATAGTCGACCCCGAACCGTACGTTCACCTCCAGCAGTGAAACAGTTTCCACGCCTAAGGAATCATAGTGAACGCCCGTTTCAGGGCACCTGCGGCCCCAGTCGCGTTCGCGACCGCTACCCGCGAGCGCCCGTCACTTCGCCGGTTCTCCAGTCGGGCGTTGACGTCTAGGGCAGCAGTTGGCCCGAACGAGCGAGTCGCACACAGTGCGCGGCGACGTCGGCGTCGTACAAGGAGCCCGCACCCGACTCGATCTCCGCGATCGCCACCTCTGGGCCCAGACTCGCGCGATAGGGGCGGTGTGACGACATTGCCTCCATAACGTCGGCGACCGCGACGATGCGCGCTTCGAGGAGGATCTCGGACCCCTTCAGCCCCTGGGGGTAGCCGCTGCCGTCGATCCGTTCGTGGTGCTGCAGAGCCACTTCGGCGACGGGCCAGGGGAAGGGAATGTCGCACAAGATGTCGTACCCCGATTGCGGGTGCAGTTGGATCAGGCGCCGCTCCATGTCGCTCAGTCGGCCCGGACGGGTCAGGATCTCCGCGGGAATGGAGATCTTGCCGATGTCGTGGAGTTGTCCGGCCACGCGCAGACCTTCGATCTGGTCGGCGTCGAGGTCCATCGCGAGCCCGATTCGGGCCGCGATTTCGGCGACGCGGCTCTGGTGTCCCGCCGTGTAGGGATCGCGCTGCTCACTGATCGACGTCGCCATGGAGACGGTGGCGTGCAGGAGTGAACTGATCTCACGGAAGTGGGTCGCTTCGAGGATGTCACGCTCGACGATGGCGGTGACGTCGTCGATGATGCCAAGTTGCGCCTGACTCCCGTGCTCGGCGATCGGGATTGACAATATCCACAGGTGCGAGACGGCACCGTCTTGCCGAGCCACGGTCACGACCTTCTCGTACTCGGACTCGATGAAGTACGACGCGTCTGCACCGAGCTGTTGGTCACTGGAGACCGGAATGGTGTCTTCGCGTGCGCCGATCATCGAGGCAACGGAGTCGAAGCCCAGCATCGAGGCCGCACGGGCGTTACCCAACTCGAACCGCCCGTTGCGAGCGAGGTAGATGCCCACCACCGACTGCTCGACGACGCCGCGGAATCGTTCCTCAGACCTCGCCAGTGCGAGCTCGGAGCGCTGGTGGAGTCGTCGGTCCTCGAAGAGGTCCAGTGCGAAACTCAAGTCCTTGACCATCTCATCGAACAGTGGCCGCAAGGACTCATTGAAGAAGTTCTCCTCGGACGAATACAGCGAGAGGGTCGCTACAACGCCACCCCGACGGCTGATCGGTAGCGCCGCGACCACACGCCACCCGTGTGCGGCACCCACTCGACTGAGTTCGTCGTCGTCGTCACCCGCGAGATTACGGATAACGATCTCACCGCTGGTCGCCGCCTCCGACGCCGGCCAGGCCGAGAGGTTTGCCTCGGACTGGATCGAACGTCGCTCAGCGAGGAACTCGACCGCGTCGGCGCCGGCGCTCGCGACGGGACGCGCGGGTCGCTCCGGGTGGTCAAAGACGCCGACCCAGGCCATCTGCGCCGTGCCTACTCGCACCGTCGCTTCGACGATGCGTTCGAACAGGTCCATTTCGTCGTTCGCGTATATGACGGCCTGATTGCATTCACTGAGCGCTGCGTAGAGCATGCGGAGCCGGTGATTCGCAAGCTCAGCCTCCTTCCGTCGAGTGACGACCGTGTCGATGCCGCGCACGACGGTGCCCCGACCCGCGGCGTCGCGCCTCATCACCCTTCCGTGGACCCAGAGCCAGTGAACGGTCGAATCGGGCCAGACGACCCGGAAGTCGTAGTCGTACTCGTCGGGGCCACTCGGTGCGAGCGACCGTTCGATCACCGCCGCCGCGAACACCCGGTCATCGGGGTGCGTCGCTTCGAGAAAGGTCTCGAGCCGCCAGGGGTTTTGCCAGGTGAGACCGTAGAGCGCGTCGTGGTTCCTCGATCGCCGCATCAGGTTGCGCTCGGCGTCGTACTCCCACACGGCGACTTCACCCGACGCGGTGGCGAGATCGAAGAGCGCTCGTTGGGAACGAAGTCGGTCATCGCGCAAACCAACGAGCAACGCAGTCAGGACGACGACGAGCAGAATCGTCCATTCGGCTTCAACTTCGTGACTGGTGTGTACCTCGAAGATTTCGACCGACAACAACAGCACGGAACCACCCAATGACGTCGCCAGTGACCCCACGGAGCCGAACTCGGTGCTCGCCAGCACGGCTGGCACGACCAGCACCGCGTCGACGAAGAATCCCGAGAACGGGATGGTGCCACGGTTGTTCAGGTAATCGAAGAGGTAGTGCAGAACGACGAGCGCGGCGACCAGCCACTGGATCCGCCAGAATCGTCGACTGGCGAACGTGTCACGCGCGCTCTGGGCCAGCCCTTCGAACGAGTGGGTGACCCGTGGCACCGACTCGAGCTGGTCCTCGAATGTGGACCTCGTTCTCACGACGATCGTCTCCCTACTGTCGCGTGCGCCGCCCCACGCGACCCGCCCTCACGAACTGCAATCCCCACACCATAGGCAAACGATCACCCTCTGGCGTGGCGGCGCCAGCCCACTTCAAACGAGTCCTCGTCGACGTGGTCGCGTCGCGCCGTCGTCGCCGGCACGTCACAGGCGGTGCCCGCGGCGGTCTCGGCGGCCCTGTTCGAATCCGTCGCCGAGCCCCTGGACAGCATCACCCATCGAGGTGATCGGACGTCCTCGCGGACCGGTGGTGGATCGTGCCGGTCACCCCTCGATTCGTCACCACGTGGTGGATCCTCACCAGTAGCGTCGAGACGTGGACCCGTCGACGCCAATCAACCGACGATCGTTGTTGCGCCGCGGACTCCAGGTGGGCGGCGTGGTGGCTGGGGCGGCCCTGGTCGGCCTCGCGATCGAGGAGAACCGACCGCGCACCGTCACGACCACCACGTCGACGACCTCGACGTCGACGACGCTGGGCCCCGCCACGGCGTCGTCTTGGGCGACGCTCGCGGCGTCACTGACGGGCTCCCTGGTCCTTCCCACGGACAGCGCCTACGCAGCCGACACGCTGCTCTACAACGAGAAATTCGTGGACTTGCACCCCCAGGGCATCGCCTACTGTGCGAACGCCGATGACGTCGCGCGCTGCGTCGACTTCGCGACCACGCACGAGATGGCACTCGCCGCCCGGTCGGGTGGTCACAGTTACGGCGGCTACTCGAGTTGTCCGGGGCTCGTGATCGACGTCAGTCGGCTCTCGTCGATCGTGGTCGACAGGCGGACAAACACCGCGACCGTCGGGGCCGGTGCACGGCTCATCGACGTCTACAACACCGTCGCGAGCCACGGCCTGCTCCTACCGAGCGGCTCGTGTCCGACCGTCGGGATCGCCGGGATCACACTCGGCGGCGGCATCGGCGTCCTCGGGCGACGGTATGGACTCACCTCGGACAATCTGCAGTCCCTCGAACTCGTGACCAGTGACGCCCACCAGGTGACAGCGAGCGCCGAGGACCACGCCGACCTCCTGTGGGCCTCACGCGGCGGGGGCGGCGGCAACTACGGCATCGCGACGTCCCTCACGTTCACGCTGCACCCGGTTCCCGAGCTGACGTTGTTCACGCTGCAGTACCCGTGGCCGGCCGCGGCCGCCATGCTCGAAGCGTGGCAACACTGGACGGCCACGGCGCCCGACGAACTCTGGTCGAACTGCCAGCTCCTCACCCAGGGCTCCTACGGCTACCTCGCCCAGACGAGTGGCGTGTTCTGCGGGTCGCCGACGGCGCTCGCGGGACTGCTCGCCGCGCTCGAACAAAGCATCGGCTCGGCGCCGACCTACCGGTTCATCGGTCCAAAGGCGTACATCGACGCGATGGCCATCGAGGCCGGCTGCGCGGGGCTCACCATCGCCGCCTGCCACCTGGCCACCGAGAGCCCCGGCGGGACGCTCTCGCGCTTGGCGTACTCGGCGAAGTCCAGCTACGTCGACCAGCCCATGGACAGCGCACAGGTCACCGCCATCGTCGACGCCGTCGAACACTTGCACACGAGCGCGCCGACCGTCGGTGGCGGCCTCGCCTTTGACGCCTACGGGGGTGTGATCAACCGCGTCGCCCCGGGCGCGACCGCCTTCGTGCACCGCGACAAGCTCGCTTGCATCCAGGCGACGTACTCGTGGTCGAGCGCCACGCCGGCCAGCGAGATCAACGCGGGTGCGCAGTGGTTGACCTGGCTCGGCGCGAACGTCTTTGACCCACGCACCGGCGCCTACCAGAACTACATCGACCCCACGCTCGCCAACTGGGAAGCCGCGTACTACGGCGCCAATCTCGGGCGCCTCGAGCTCGTGAAGAAGGCCTACGACCCCGAGAACCGCTTCGCCTTCACCCAGTCCATCCCACCGGCGCCGTAGCCGAGGGTTCGACCACGCTCAACGGGCCGACTCGCGCCGTGGCGACGTCCGTGGAGACACAGGCGTCGTCAACCGCCCCGGGGACAATTGGACCAGACGAAGACGCACCCCGCGTCTCAACGCGGCGTCCACCCCGATGATCTCACGTCCGCAGAACGCGAGCTTCTAGATGAGCCCCAACTGGCGCACGTCGTCACGCTCGCCGAGCAGCTCGTCGGCGGTGATCTTGAGGCGGTCCGTCGCGAACTCGT
Source organism: Actinomycetes bacterium (assembly GCA_021793515.1). GTDB lineage: Bacteria > Actinomycetota > Acidimicrobiia > Acidimicrobiales > RAAP-2 > RAAP-2. Next base: position 53,586 of record JAJYSP010000001.1, read on the forward strand.
CGATGGCGAAGCCTTCCTTCACGTGCCAGTCGCCCGCGGCGTCGACCTGGATCGGCAGACCGAAGGTCAGGCCCTCGGGCGTGCCGTACTCGCCGTGGCTGGTCACCGCGACCGAGACGCAGTCGTCGGCGGGCGTGGGTGTCGTGAGGCTGACGACGGTGTCGATGGCGGCGTTGGCGGCCGAAGCGGCCGAGCTGGCGCCGCGCGCCTCGATGATCGCCGCGCCACGCTTCTGGACCGTGGTGATGAAGTCACCGCGCAGCCAGGCGTCGTCCTTCACCGCCCCGGGCACGGCGAGGCCGCCCACCGTCGCGTTCGCGAAGTCCGGGAACTGCGTCGAGGAGTGGTTGCCCCAGATGACGAGGTTCTTCACTTCGGCGACCCCGACGCCGACCTTCTTGGCGATCTGGGTCTCGGCGCGGTTCTGGTCGAGGCGGGTCATCGCGAACCACCGGTCGGCCGGGACCTCGGTAGCGTTGGAGCGCGCGATGAGACAGTTCGTGTTGCAGGGGTTGCCCACGACGAGCACGCGCACGTCACTCGCCGCGTTCTCGGCGATGGCGCGCCCCTGGGGCTTGAAGATGCCCCCGTTCACGTTCAGCAGGTCGCTGCGCTCCATGCCGGCCTTGCGCGGGATCGAACCCACGAGCAGGGCCCAGTTGGTGTCGGTGAAGGCGTGCTTGAGGTCACTCGTGGCCTCGATGCCCGCGAGCAGCGGGAAGGCACAGTCGTCGAGCTCCATGACGACACCCTCGAGAGCCTTCATCGCCGGCTCGATCTCGAGCAGTCGAAGGACGATGGGGGTGTTCGGGCCGAGCATCTGTCCCGACGCGATGCGAAACAGCAACTGGTAGCCGATCTGACCGGCGGCGCCGGTCACGGTGACATTGACGGGGGTGGTCATGATTGTTCCTTCCGGTGGGATCTAGAGACGGTCGACGATGGCCGAGGCGAACTCCGAGCACTTCACTTCGGTCGCGCCTTCCATCTGGCGTGCGAAGTCATAGGTGACGACCTTGTCGGCGATCGTGGCCTCGAGGGCGCGGATGATGTCGTCCGCGGCACCCTGCCAGCCGAGGTGCTCGAACATGAGCACGCCCGAGAGCAGGACCGATCCGGGGTTGACCTTGTCCAGTCCGGCGTACTTGGGCGCCGTGCCGTGGGTGGCCTCGAAGATGCCGTGCCCGGTGACGTAGTTGATGTTGGCGCCCGGCGCGATGCCGATGCCACCGACCTGGGCGGCCAGGGCGTCGGAGAGGTAGTCACCGTTCAGGTTGGTCGACGCGATCACGTCGAACTCCGACGGACGGGTGAGGACCTGTTGGAAGATGATGTCGGCGATGGCGTCCTTTACGAGCAACTTGCCCTCGGGCTTGCCACCGCAGTCGTCCCAGCCAACGGCGACGTCGGCGAACTCGTCGCGCACCAACTGGTAGCCCCACTTCATGAAGGCGCCCTCGGTGAACTTCTGGATGTTGCCCTTGTGCATCATCGTCACGCTCGCGCGCTTGTGGTCGAGGGCGTACTTGATCGCGGCGCGGATCAGTCGGTCCGAGCCGGACTTCGAGATCGGCTTGATCCCGATGCCGCTCATCTCCTTGATGTCCCAGCCATAACTGTCGTGCAGGTACGAGCGCATCTGCTCGGCCTTCTCGGTGCCCGCCTCGACCTCGAGGCCGGCGTAGACGTCCTCGGTGTTCTCACGGAAGATCACCATGTCGACGAGCTCGGGGTGCTTGACCGGCGAGGGCACGCCCTCGAACCAGCGCACCGGGCGCAGACAGACGTAGAGGTCGAGGATCTGGCGCAGGGCCACGTTGAGCGAGCGGAAGCCACCGCCGATGGGCGTTGTGAGGGGGCCCTTGATCCCGATGAGGTGCTCGCGGAAGTCGATCACCGTCTGCTCGGGCAGCCAGTCACCAGTCTCGTCGAAGGCCTTCTGGCCCGCGAGGACTTCCTTCCACTCGATGGTCTTGCCGTGCTTCTTCGCCGCCGCGTCAAGCACGAGCTTGGCGGCGGGCCAGATGTCGACGCCGGTGCCGTCACCCTCGATGAAGGGGATGATCGGATTGTCAGGGACCTGCAGGACGCCCGAAGGGCTCATCGTAATTTTCTCAGCCATGACCTCATCCTACGACTCACGCCGGACCCCGATTTTGGGCCAAAAGTCCCAGTAATTCAACCCCGGTCGCCGCCGCGAGCACGGGTGGCGTCCCCGCCACGCGTCACCGCGACGAAGGGACGCCACCCGTATCGTGTGGCGAGTTGCGGGCGTTGTGGGCAGCGGGTCGGGCCGTCAGAAGCGAGGCAGGTCCCCAGCGGGAGCGCGAACACCGCTTGCTGGTTAGTGCGCGTGGTCCGTGTCGAAGGCGACCGCGCACCCATTCGAGCAGAAGAAGTACTCGACATCACCGTCGGTGCGAATCGCGGCCGCGTTCGAACGCATCACCGACATGCCACAGATCGGATCGACGCGCGCGTCTCCATCCGTCGACGCGCCATCACGGTGCGCGTGGTGTGTTCCCCAAAATTTATTCATATTCTTCCTTTCCTCGGTACTCGATACGAAGTGCTGGCCGTCGCTGCACCCACGTCGTGCCCGTTCATCGCCCGCGCAGGTACGCACGATTCGGTCTGTCAACGACCTGGAGTAGCTCGGACCCGTCACGTTTCGTGATGGTGCGCCATCGACTCCCGATCGAAGCGCTCGACACAGCCCTGCGAGCAGAAGTAGTACTGGACATCGTCACGGCGACTCGAGTGATGGGCGGTCGCCGGGTCGACGGTCATGCCACAGATCGGGTCGATGACTTCGGTATTCGCGCCTGAAGACGACGGCGCTGCGTGAACGTGGGTGCCGTTGCTCCCGGACTTGAATCGATCCCGGCAGTGGTCCGAGCAGAAGTAGACGGCACTGCCCTCGTGCTCTAAGACCGCCGGTGCATGCGCGATCTCCACCTGCATGCCACACACCGGATCGATGGCGTACCCGTCGCCACCCCCAAAGCGCGCGCGGTGCCGATACACCCAATAGATGAAACCGAACAGGACGAGAAACACGAGGTTCAAGTACGTGGTGTAGTTCCATGAGAAGTGCGCGGCCACGACTTGGGTCGAGCGCGTCTGTGGAACCAGGTGAGCGGCGGTGAAGAGTCCCTCGGTGAGCAGGCCAGCCGCCGCCATGACGACCCAGAAGATCGCCAACATCTTGACCATCATCTTGGTGCCGTAGTAGCGGCGATAGATGAGTAGGAGCGGGAACGCGATCAGGTCAGCGAAGATGAACGACACCACGCCACCAAACGAGATCCCGCCGTGCCACAACGCCGCCGCCAACGGCACGTTGCCCACGGAGCAGACGAAGCTGATGATTGCGATGAACGGACCAACGACCACGTTCTCGACACTCGTCCAGAACCCGTGTCCGTGGAGGAAGACCACGTTCCACCACCGAGTTGGAACGAGAGTCGCGAGGAACCCGGCGATGCCGTACCCCACGACCATCTCCTTGCGCAGCATGGTCAGATCGGCCATCGTGTAGGTGGCGGCGTTGGCCCACCCGCTCGGTGACCGTAGTGAACGCGCGCCGGTGCTCGAACGCTCCGACGACGGCTCATCGGACATGGTCGGTGACCCGTCGTGCTGGTCGAGGTGATCGTGGGTTGCGTGCGCGGACGTCGATAGCGTGGGGCTCTGACTGATCAACGTCGCTCGCGCGGCCTCGATCTCACGCCCACGAAACCACAGACCGGCCGACGTGGCGAGCAACGCGATCATGATGGCACCGCCGATGAACTCACTCGCGGCGAACTGCCAACCCATCAAGACGACCAGGATCACACCCAGCTCGACCACCAAGTTCGTCGAGGCGAACATGAACACCAGCGTTGAAACGAAGTCGGCACCTTTGACGAATAACGACTTGGACATCGCCGACGCGGCGTAGCTGCACGACGACGAGACCATCCCATACGCCGAGGCCCGCGCCGTGGCCACGACGCCGTGATTGCCCAGCTTGCGCTGCAGCGCATCACGACTCACGAACGACTGGACGACGCCAGAGAGTCCGAATCCGAGGATCAACGGCCAGAGGGTCTCCCAGAACATGAAGAACCCCTCGCGCAGGCTCCGTCCAATTGGATCGATCCACGCGACAGTTGCGACGAACGTTCCGGTCATGGTCGTGCCACGTGGTCTAGCGACAACCCGGCCTCGACGGCGAAGGTCACGCAAGCACCGTCACGCCAGGCTTCGCCCGGGCACCGCCGATAACCATCCAGCACCGTCGGCGTGGATCGAGCGTCACGTCGGATTCGCTGATGATCTCGCCCCTGCGTCTGATCCTCCTGGCCGTTCCTCGTACGCACGGTCGACGCTCGGCCACCCAGCGCCACCGTGGCTCGACGTCGACCCGTTTCGCGCAGCTGTTCGTGGGACCCCATCAGTGCCCACCGTGATCGTGGTTCATCCCTCGCATCATGAACGCCATCATCACGACACAACCGACGGCGACGACCAGAGCAGAGGCGCTGACGACATGGGTCGCCACGAGGACGGCTGCGATGAGCAGAACCGGGATGCAACAGGCGATCATCGTCATGTGGTTGGTTCGTCGTGCACCACCACGGTGGTCGTGATCGGCCGTGCCGCTCGCGACGCCGTGCTGTTCGACGTGATCGTCATTCATTGCGCTCCCTTGAACACGTGGTGAAGTGGTCGTCGGTCACAAAAGGCATCGCGCTCGAAGCAACGGGGTAACGGCGTGGCAACGGTCGAGCCACGTTGAATCCGACCAGTCGGTACCGCCCGCAACGGCGACCGGTGTGGTTCTGTTCTGATCGGGCCACCGGACATCGACGTCTTCACCGCGCACCTTTCACGACTCTCTCTACCCCTTGGGGGTATCCGTATCATACCGGAGTTGGACAGGGACTTATGACCCTACCCCCTACCCGTATTTGTGAATTATTTTCTGGGCAGGGGCCGAACGGGAAAGGTGAGTTACCGACGTATGAGTACTGCTACTGGGCCTCAAAACTGCCAGACGGCGTGGCCGAAAGATGCCCTTCGAATCAGTTTTGGTGTCATATGGGCCATCGATGCCGCGCTGAAGTGGCTGCCGGGATTCCGGTCGATGTTCATGGGGACGATCATGGGCGAGGCAGACGGTCAACCCCGTTGGCTGCACCCGTGGTTCACGTTCTGGATCCACATCCAGCATCCTCGGGTCAATTTCTTCGTGGATCTGGTCGCCGTCGTTGAGACCTTGATCGCCATTGCCCTCATCCTGGGTTTCGCGAGAAAGGTCACCTACATATCCGCCGCGCTCTTCAGTCTGGTGGTCTGGGCGACCGCGGAGGGCTTCGGTGGCCCGTACACGATGGGAGCGTCGGACATCGGCACTGCCATCATCTACGCAGTCGTGTTCTTGAACCTCCTCGCGATCAGTTACTACGCTGGGCCAGCTCGCTACAGCGTCGACTACTACCTCGAGCGGCGGTTCTCGTGGTGGTGGAAGGTGGCTGAGTTGCGCCGTCCCGAGACGTCACAGCTTGTAGACGACCGTGCCAGCGAGAAGAAGGTGCCACAACCCGCTTGAGTGCGCTTCGAAGTCGCGACGCGTCCGGCGTACCCACCAACCCCCTCCATTGCCGATGTGGTGGGTACGCCGGGCGTGTCGTACGTTCCCCGTGGCGCGCGGTCTGCGTTGACCGCGCAGGACTCTGACCCCTGCGCCCGTGGCGCTAGATCTGGGCCCTCGGCCCGGTCTACAACGTGTCCGACGGTCCCCCGACGGTCACAGCGGGGCACGTCAGGCCCACCTCGACGCGCGGGCCAAGGGCGTCGGCCCGCGCGTCGATGAACCCGTGGCGACCACGGGCGCTAGGGCCGACTACACCGGCGAGAACCGGGGAATCCGCCGGTTACAATGAGGCACCAACAGCACGTGCAAAGGACGCGACGAACGAAACGAGGGGTGCCACGAAGACCTGAGGACCGTCGTCACCTGACAAGACGCGAGGTCTCAAAGGCGTTCGAACAGACCCGCGGCGATCGTTGCGTGTGGACGACGACCAACCGGGGACCCTGGTTCCACGTCCATGGACAGCGACGTGGAGTTGGCGAAGTGACGAACTGGTTGTCGCGGGTTGTCCCAGCTCGTCGCTCGGCGTAACAGCGTAGGAAAGGTGGATCGTGATGGCAGACGAATCGCAGGTACCCGAGGTCAGTGCCTCGCGGCCAACGAAGAGCGCGTCGAGCCGTCAGCGTCGGGGGTACGCCTCGGGCAAAGATGACTACCTCGCCCGACTGAAGAAGATCGAGGGGCAGGTTCGGGGCATCCAGAAGATGGTCGACGACGACCGGTGGTGCCCCGACATCGTGACCCAGATCGCCTCCGTGAGTGCCGCGCTTCAAGAGGTCACCGTCGGGCTGCTGAACGACCACCTGCAACACTGCGTGGTGCACGCAGTCCAGAGCTCCGAATCCGACGGTGGCGAGGCGTTGCGAGAGGTCGCGAGCACCATCCGACAAATCCTGCGGATGTAGCGGACAAGTCCGTCGCTCGCGGTTGGCGACCGCATGGCGCGAGAAGCGAGTTCAACTCTTCGTCGCGCTCGCGGGAATCGCCTTCAACAGAGCCGACGGCGCGACGTACATCGATTGATTGGTGATCCAGTAGTCGCGATACCAGAGCACTTTGCCGTGATAGACGAGGACGAAAGCGTGACCCGGAGTGTTCGCGTGCATGCCGAGTCCCAACGTGTTGAACGCTGACGAGATCACGCCGTTCGGGTCAGAGATCAGCGGCGTCGTGATCTTGTAGTCGGCGGCGGCCTGTTTAAGGACCGTCGGCGGGTCGGGGGTGAACGACATCAGGTGGATACCCCGTTTGGTGAGCTCGGATCCAACTTGTTGGAGTCCCTGGATCTGTTCGAGACACGCCTGACACGAGACACCCTCTGAGAAGAACAGCAGCGTCCGCTGGTCATAGATCTGCGCCGACGAGACCGGCTGGCCAGTGATCAGGTTGATCCCCGTAAAGCTCGGCACCGCCGAGCCGACGGGGAGACCGGCCCCGAGCGCGACACCGGCGGGTACGTTCGGCGAACGGAACGTCGACGGACCCTTGACCAACCCCGGCACGATGAAGCTCGCCACGAGCAACACGATGATCCCCAGCGCCGTCCACCCGCTCGCCGACGATCGCCAGAAGCTTCGCCGGCGCACCTTGTAGCGCTTGACGGGTGCCGTCGACGCGGCCCGCGCTCGACCTGGACTAGTGGCCGGTCTGGTCGACGGCGTCGTCGTGCGTTCCCGCTTCGTTGAGTTCGGCTTCGCAGCAGCTACTGCGCGCTTCGACTTCGTTGGACGTTGCTTCATCGTCTGCTTTCCTTTTCTTTACGACCGCGAGCACGAAGGCGCCCACCACCACGGCCAAGACCGGCAACGACACGACGTTGGGGATCCGTGCGACGTAGACCCCGACGCCACGCATCCAACCGCCGAGCGCTTTCTGGAATCCGGGCGCGGTATTCGAGTTACCCGTCATCGCGAGCGCGATGAACAACGCGCCAAAGCCCGCGAAGATGACCACACCCGCGAATCGCACGACGCCGATTCGCTTGGCGTGAGAGCCGAACCGCAGGGTGATCATCGGGTCCGAGACTCGCCGCTTGAGCCGACCGTAGAACAGCGCAATTGGAATCAGTGGCGCCATCATCCCCGTCACGTAGGCGACACCGAGCAACAGGCCACCGGCGATCGTGCCGCTCGTAGCCGACAGCGCGATCGCGCCGGCGAGCACGGGTGCACAGCAGGCCGTTGACGCACCAGAGAACACCCCGAGCCCGAAGACTGACCACAACGACCCGGTGAGTCGCGGCTGGGGCACGTGCATCGGCAACATGGAGCTGCGCCACAGCGCCACCGCGACGCCGATCATCATCAGCCCGCCGAGCGTGAAGAGTTGTGGGTGCCATCGCGACACGTAGGACGCGACGAACGCCGCCCCGAGCGTGATTGGCAGGACCACGAGCGAGACGCCCGCCACGTAGATCGCGCTCAGACGAGCGACGCGGAGGCGACGGCCCCCGCCAATGGCGGCCAGGTACGCCGGCAGCATGACACCAGCACAACAGGGTGCGAAGAACGCCACCATTCCCGCGGCGAAGGCTGCCGCGAGGGAACCGCCGAGCAGGATGCTCATAGTCCGAGGTCCTGACGCAGTCGCCGCTCGGAGAATCGTCCGTAGGCGAGCACCCGGTCGCCCTGCACGAGGACCGGCAGCATCGCGAGCGGCACGCCACGCGTCGCGAGCGCCTGGGCCACGTCACTGGTCACGTCGTACTCTCGAATGGGAATGGCGATGCTCGCCACGACCGTACGCGCGTAGTCACAGAGGTGACAGTCGTGCGTGGTGATCAGCAGGTAGTCCGTGTCGGTCATAGCGATGACGATAGAAACCACTTATGAAGCACGTATGAAGTTCCACACGGACGTGAAGGGCCGGGCGCCGCGACGAGACGGGCGTCCTCGTCATGGTCCAGTGAGGGCTTCCACGGCCAGGAATCCGTCGCACCCGTCGGGTCAAACCCCGTAATTGTGACTTTGGGCCACAGTCGATCGCGATGGTTCTCGACGAAACTTCACATCGACTTCACACGGCGCAAAGAAACTGTGCGGTATATGTCCCAGAGCCAGTTCAATAGTTCGATTGTCATCATTGATGATGACGTGGCAGTCCAGGAAGTCACGCGCGCGTACTTGGAACGAGACGGGTACACCGTCTTCGTGGCGGGAACCGGTGCCGACGGACTCGCCATGGCCCAACGCGTGCACGCGGGCCTGATCGTGCTCGACCTCATGCTCCCCGACACGTCGGGCGAACAGGTCGCCCGGGACATCCGCGCACGTTCCGATGTCCCACTGCTGATGCTGACCGCCAAGGCGTCCGAGGAAGAACGTCTCAACGGCCTCGCGCTCGGAGCCGATGACTATTTGACCAAGCCGTTCAGCCCCCGCGAGTTCGTCGCTCGAGTCCGGGCGATCTTGCGGCGCACCCAGGCGACGGATCTGCCCCTGGTTGACCAGCTCTCGTTCCACGGTGGCGCGCTGCAGATCGACACCACTGCGCGCGAGGTGCGCGTCGACGGAGCGCTCGTGAACCTGACCAGAAACGAATATCGGCTACTCGTGACGCTCGCGCAGTACCCCGGCCGCGTCTACAGCCGCTTCGAATTGATCAATCGCGTCCAGGGCTACGACTACGAAGGGTACGAGCGCACCATCGACGCGCACGTGAAGAACCTCCGCAAGAAGATTGAAGTCGACTCTCGCCGGCCGCGGTTCGTCCAGACCGTCTTCGGATCCGGCTATCGCTTTGCGCGATCGAAATCTGATTGATGGTGACGCTCGGCATCCGGACGCGACTCACGGTGGCGCTGGTCGCCGTCGCGCTCTTCGCCGTCGCGTTGGCCGCGCTGATCGGCAACCTGGGGCTCACACCGCGCCTCAACCAAGCGGCGCGCGAACGACTCGCCGCGTCGAGCGTCCACCTGTCGCACATCGCCGCGGACGCGTACCTGAACGCCGGGGGTTGGACCACCGACGTACGAAATGAACTCGGTCACGCGGGTGACCTCGTCGATCTACGGGTCATGGTGAAGCTCCGAGACGGGCGCGTCCTACCAATCGGTCCGCGACCCTTTGGCGCGACCGCCAACACGCCCGTCGTCGTCAACGGCGTGGACATCGCCACGATCATCGTCTCCGCGCCCACGGGAAAACTCCTCAGTGCGGCCGACGTTCGACTCGCCGGTTCACTCAACGGGCTGCATCTTCTGGCTGCAGCGATCGCCACGTTGACCGCCCTCGCAACGGCACTCCTGCTCTCCCAGACACTGTCGCGACCGCTGCGACGGATTCGAGCGGTCGCGGAACGGCTGAGCCACGGCGAGCTCGACGCCCGAGTCGTCGAGGGCGCGGAACCCGAGATCCGCGACGTTGGCCACGCCCTCAACCAATTGGCCGAGACCCTCCAGCAAGAGGAGCGACTTCGACGAGAGGGGGTCGCGGACCTCGCCCACGAACTACGAACACCGGTGAATGGACTCTTGAGCCGGGTCGAAGCCGCCCAAGACGACGTCTTGCCGCTCGAGCAGAATCTCTCGGCCATGCACCGTGAGGTCATGCGCCTGACGCAACTCCTCAATGACCTCTCACGACTCGCCGACGCACAACAGCCCGGCATCATCGTGAATAAATCACTGCTCGACCTGGCCACGCTCGTCACGTCCGCGATTCCCTCGGTGCAGCCTCGCATCGACGAGCGACACATCGAGCTCAACGTACGCACCGAGCCAACGTGGGTGTACGGCGACACTGCACGCCTCGAGCAGGTCATCGTGAATCTCTTAACGAACGCCGTGAACTACACCGCCGAGCGTGGACGCATCGACGTGACCGTCTCGCACACGAACGCCGAGGCCGTCCTGGAGGTGCGCGACAACGGCATCGGGATGGCCGCTGAGGATCTGCCCTTCATCTTCACCCGATTCTGGCGCGCCGACCGGTCGCGCTCGCGCGCTACGGGTGGTACCGGCATCGGGCTGACGATCGTGAACGAGTTGGTCCACGCACACGACGGACGAATCGACGTTGACAGCGCACTCGGCGTGGGGTCTCGATTCCGCGTCTTCTTGCCCAACGTTGACGCGTGATCACCCGACGCCGTCTACCACCGTCGACCCCGAGACGGCCGCACGTGGTTCGTGCGACGGGTTAACGGGGCCATGTCGACACCACCGCACGCACCACGTCGAAGGGGCCGACACGAGCCACGCCACGACCGACGTGGACGTGGCGTGGCTCAGGGCTTACCAACCCATCATGCCGCCACCGTAGCGAATGGTCCCGTTCGAAAAGGCTGAGCCACCCATCATGTCGCCGTAGCCGGAGCCGTTCGCCCCAAAGCCGCTCATCATGCCGTGATGCACCATCGCGTCGACGATCGCGTCGGCCTGGGTCTGAGTGATCGTCCCGTTGCTGACGAGCGTACTCAGCACGGTGCGCATGACGCCCGCCGCATTGCCGATCGGCATCGGGAACGTCGAGCCGTCACCCTTGATGACCGACTCCATGTACGTGATCATCGCGACTCGTACGGCGTTCGCCTGAGCCTGGGAGATAGTGCCGTCGTTCACGAGCCCGGACAACTCGAAACAGTAGGGGCGGCTCGCGTCACGAGCGATCTGCGTGGTCCCGTGCGCACTACGGCCCGCGGCCATCGCGATGCCGCCACTGGATAGGACGGCCCCGACGGCGGAGCCACCAAGGACACCGACGGCCACGACGGTCGATACGAACTTGCGTTTCACGTTCATCTTCATCTCCTCTTCGAGGCGACCGGATAGTCGATGCCTCGCCATTCATGCAATCAGGGCGCCGTGTATGGCCCCTGGACGTGATGTGGAGATTGCGTGTTGTTAGCGCAGAGGGATGAGAACCGCGAAGCGGGCACCACGCCCCGGTTCGCTCGAAACCTCAATACGCCCACCGTGAGCCTCCACGAGACCGGCCACCACGGCGAGCCCGATGCCACTGCCGCTCGTTCGGCGTCCGGCGGTTCCGCGCCAGAACCGGTCAAAGAGGCGTGGCATCTCCGCCGCGCTGATCCCCGGCCCCTCGTCAGCGACCTCCAACCGGGCCAAGCCATCGCTCGCCTCTACGCTCAAGGTCACGTGCGAGTGCTCGGGGCTGAACTTGAGCGCGTTGGTGAGAAGATTGGTCACGATCTGACCGATACGAGCGTCGTCGCCGTAGACCGTGGCGTCGTGCAGTCGAAGTTGCAACGCTACCTCGGCCGCGTCGAAGGCGGGCGCCAGCAGGTCGGCGATGTCCGCCGCGACTGAGGCGACGTTGACGGGTGCCTTCACCAAGTTGAGCCCCGCCGCCTCGGCGGCGGCCAAGGTCTCGAGGTCGTGAACCAGACGACCTAGTCGGAGCACCTCGTCGCCGAGTGACGCGAGTCGGTCGGTGGTGACCGGTTCGACGCCATCGACCATCTGTTCCAGCGACGCTTGCACGATGGTGATCGGGGTTCGTAGTTCGTGCGCTACGTCGGCCAGCAGTTGTCGGCGCAAGACGTCTTCACGATCCAGCGCGTCAGCCATCCGGTCAAAGGACGCCGCGAGCTCACCGACTTCGCCGGGCGCCGACGACTGACCGACCCGTGCGTCGCGGTGGCCGGACTCGATGGAATGAACCGTGTCGGTGAGACGCGCGAGGGGGCGCGTGATCCGCCTCGACACGAGCCACGCGACGATCAGCGCGAGCAGCGAGGCCAGTCCCGCGCCTAAGAAGACCGTGCTCTCAAGAGCGCTGCGGACACGTTGCTGGGCGGACGTGAGCCCGTCGATCGGGAACCGGACGATGGCCTCGCCCACCGTCGCACCGTGCACGGTGATCGCGGTGCGCACTGGTGGGCCCAGCGGCGGCGCGCTATAGGTACCGCCGTGCATCGCCCCCATGATGGTGGACATCATCGCGGTCGAGCCGCTCTCACTCGCGACGACGTGGCCGGCCGCGTCTCGCACCACGAGTTGCGCGTTCCCCGAGGCGGCGAGGGAGTACGCCGACGTCAGGTCGGCGTAGGTCCAGTTCCCGCTCTCGCGATAGGCCTGGGCCAGTGCCGCGTCGACCGTACGCACGGTGCTTCGCTGTTCGGTCGCCACCAAGCTCGACACCTGTGAGTTCGTCGCGAACAGCGTCAGGGTGGCGAGCAACGCCACGGCGGCCACCGCAACGGCGACGAACGCGAGGGCGAGTCGAGAACTGAGCCTGGTCGAACGACGCTCAGGCATCGCGAGCGAGACCGAGTCGATAGCCGACACCTAAGACCGTCTCGACGATGACGGGGTCGCCCGGTTCACGTTCAATCTTGTGTCGCAGGTTCTTCACGTGGGAGTCGATGGTTCGCTCGTACCCCTCGAACTCGTAGCCACGGACCCGATTGATCAGTTCATAGCGCGAGTACACGCGCCCCGGCGTGGTGCCGAGGGCGACCAGGAGTCCCCACTCGGTGGGCGTGAGTTCGACGGTTTCGCCGCGGACCCGGACCTCGTGTCGGTCCTCGTCGATCACCACCTCGTGATGACCGAAGGACATCGGACCGTCGTCGGACACCTGGACCCGGGTTCGACGAAGCACGGCTTGGACCCGAAGCACGAACTCACGGGGACTAAAAGGTTTGGTCATGTAATCGTCCGCGCCCAGTTCGAGGCCGCGAATTCGGTCCTCCTCGGCGACTTTGGCGGTCAGCATCAGGATCGGGGTCTCGGTCCGTCGCCGAATCTCGCGCGCGACATCTTCGCCCGCGATGTCGGGCAGGCCCAGGTCGAGCACGACGAGGTCAGGCGCAATCCGACTGGCGACGTCGATGGCCTCGGCGCCGGACCCCGTCGTCACGACGGCCAGACCCTCGCGCTCGAGCATGTCGCGCAGGAGTTGGCGAAGCTTCGCCTCATCTTCGACTACCAACACTGTGGCGACCAAGGTCACCCTTCCGATTCGTCACGGGCGGACTGCGTACACACCAACATTGCCACGAGAACGCGACCTACTGGAGAACGCGTCGACGTGCCTCGTAGTCCTCGACCGAGATGTCACCGGCCGCGAACCGCTCATCGAGCACCTGGCGTGCACTGTCGTGTCGCCGAGCTGGGGAGTCGCCGAGCCCGCGTACGAGCCACACGACGCCCGCGATCATCGCGAACCACACCAATCCCATGGACAGCACACCGACCCACGAGTATCCCCATCCGTAACCCCACATCATTCGTACTCCTCACCTCGGCCTCGTCACGTTGGACTAAGACCACTCTGAAGGCGACCATCGAAGGAGTCGTGAAGGCGAGATGGAGACACTGTGGAGATACCAGAACCTCAACGAATCTCCAGTGAGCGGCTGCGTGACGAGCCACACCATCGGGGTCAATCGGGCAGGACGAGCCGTCACAACATCTTCAGACCACGAACACGAGTTCTTCGCAACGTCGCGTGAAACTGACGCCATGCGATTGAAGGGACGAGACGTGGTGCGCAGCGAGACGACGATTTACGTGCTGGTGATCGCGGCGTCGCTCGGTGCCATGATCGCGATGCATCGTGGCCGCCAGACCCACGCCGGTTGCACGGGCTGCTGTCACGGCGCTGGACCAGCGGATCGATCAGCCACCGACGACCCGCCGCCGAACGGGGCACCCACCGACGAGCCGACCTCACTCGAGCGACACCACGCGGACCGGCGCGGCGTGGGCCGCTTCCGGGACCGTTGAGGCTCACCGCGTCGCGCGGGCTCTACGAGCGCGACCTGAGAAGTCGACGGTTCGCCGAGACGTCACGGTCGTGGGCCACACCGTTCACGACGCAAGCGCACCGGGTGCTCCGCATCGTCGCGATCGCCACACTCAGCCTCGCGTCGACGCTCAGTGCCGGCTCGGGCGCCGGGGGCGCGTCGATCACGGGTGATCGCGCGGCCGCTGCACGCTTGTACGCGCAGATTCAGTCGATCAGTGACCGGATGGATGCGGCGAGTCAGCACTACGACCTCGCCCAGATCAATCTGCGCCGAGTCGAACACGCGATCACGACGACGAGGGTTATCGCTTCTTCCATCAATCGCCAGCTGACGAGTGACCGCGAGACACTGCGGACCGATGTCGTCTACGCCTACGTCACCGGCGACAATCTCGGCACCAACACACCCCAGTTCCTCTCGAGTCCGGCCGACGACGGATCGCGCGGGGTCTATCTGCACTACGTCGAAAGTCGGATCTCGACTGCGATGGTGACGCTGCGCGACACTCGTGCGCGTCTGAGCACGCAGCACCACATCCTCGCCACCGAGGTTCGTCGTGCGGCCGCGGCGACGGCCGCCGCTCGGCGTGCCGTTGCGGACGCTCGCGGGCTACTCGGCACGCTGCACGAGGCGTTGAGCCAGGTGACGAGCGACATCGCCACCTACATTCGCGAGCAGCAGGCTGCGGCGGCCGCGGCGGCGACGCGCACCCTCCAGTCGGCCAAGCCCATCGCTGGCTCTCGCGCCGTTCCCGTCGACGATCGAGCGAGCGTCGCCATCCGCGCCGCGTTCAGCCTGCTCGGTGTCCCCTACGTGTGGGGTGGCGCGTCGCGTCGAGGCGTCGACTGCTCAGGTCTCATACTGCTCGCCTACGCGGCCGCGGGTATATTCCTGCCGCACTACTCGGGTTTCCAGTTCGCCGCGACCCAGCGGGTGCCACTCTTTGACCTTCGCCCCGGCGACATCCTCTTCTACGGCAAGAACGGCGATGACCACGAGACGCTCTACATCGGCAACGGCAAGGTGATCCAGGCCGAGCGGACGGGAACGGTCGTCCAGATCACGCCAATCTGGTTCGGGCCTGACTTCGCGGGCATCGGCCGACCGATCGCACGATGACCTCAATCGTGCGACGGGACCGGGTCACGGGTCACTGCTGACCAACGGCGATCGCTCCCACGAACGCCGGTGACCAGCACGCATCGGTCGGATCCCTCACGACGCGACCAGCCTGAAGCGTTCCAGGACGACCGGCGTCGCGTCGTCAAGGGCTCCGAGGCGCTCGCCCAGTTCGGCGCGCACGTCCTCAGCGCGCCAGAAGGCCTCGTGCGCCTCGCGCCACGCCGCCACGGACGTGTAGCCCTCGCCCTCGTCGATGCAGTGCGCGAGGTCAACCGCCCCGAGCGCCACGACGGCGACGTCGGTCACCTCGATCACCGCAACGCGCCGGCCAGCCGAGTCCACGACGGCGAAGCGTTGCCCCGGCTCGGGCATCGGCTCGCCGAGTTCGTACTCCGCGGCGAGACTCGTCGTTGACACCTTGTCACTGCGCAGGATCGCGTCGACCAGCCGGTCGCGCAGCGGCCCGGGGAAGGCGAACTCCGCAACGGGGAGCCGTGCCGCATCAGCCGAGTCTTCCTCCACCCGCGTAGCGTACGGCACCGAGGTCGGCCCCTCAGACTTCGAAGAGCGCCCGGTGGATCTCGCGCGTGGCCGTCGAGCGATTGAGCGTGTAGAAGTGCAGTCCCGGTGCGCCGCGCGTGAGCAGCTCCCTGGACAACGCGGTGGCGGCCTCGATCCCGGCCGCGCGCACGGCGGTCGACCCCCCGGCCTCGTGCGCGGCGTTGAGACGGTCAACCAACTCGTCGGGCACGGCCGCGCCCATCAGGGACATCCGCTTGACGCTGCTGAGCGTCGTCACGGGCATGATGCCCGGCAGGACCGGTTTGTGCACACCGAGATCGGCCAGCTCCTCGACAAGTCGGCTCCACTCGTCGGCTCGAAAGAAGAACTGCGTCACGGCGAAGTCCGCGAGGGCGAGCTTCTCGGCGAGGTGGCGCCGGTCGTCGGTGCGGTTCGCCGACCGGGGATGGCCCAGGGGGTGGGCCGCCACACCGACCGCGAAGTCACCGACCTCGCGCGCGAGCTCGACGAGGTCGATCGCGTGGGCGAAGTCACTCGACACGTTCGAGCCATCGTCGGGCACGTCACCGCCGAGGGCCATCACGTTCTCTACTCCGGCCGCGGCGTAACGGGCGAGCACGTCGGCCATCGCGGCGCGTGTGTGGCCGACACAGATCAGGTGGGCCATCGCGGTCATGGCCCCGTCGTGCTGGATCCGCGTGACGAGGTCGAAGGTGCGCTGGCGAGACTCGGTCCCGCCCCGGTAGGTCACCGAGACGAACGACGGCGACAGGGGCACCAGGTCGGCCAGCGTCGTGTCGAGCACGCGGGCCTCATCGTCGGACTTGGGCGGGAAGAACTCGAACGACCGGGTGAGCCCGGCCGCCAACAGCGTGTCGATGCGCACGGACTAGGCGCGACCGAAATCGTCTTGGAGCCGCACGATGTCGTCCTCACCGAAGTACGTGCCGCGCTGGATCTCGATGAAGATGACCGGTGAGTCGCCGCGGTTCTCGCAGCGGTGCGCCTGTCCGAGCGCCACGTCCACCGAGTCGCCGAGAGCGACCTCGCGCTCGACGCCGTCGAGCACCACCGTCGCGTGTCCGGCGAGGAAGTACCAGTGCTCGGCCCGACGCGCGTGGGTCTGGTAGCTGAGGCGCTTACCGGGCATGACCACGATGCGCTTCACCTTGTAATCGAAAGAGGAGTCGTCGAGCACCGTGTAGTTGCCCCACGGCCGCTCGTCGTATTCACGACCGAGTTCGTCCATTGTCATCGCACTTTCTGCGCCGCGAGTACGGCGTTGCGAACCAGCATGGCACGAGTCATCGGTCCAACGCCACCGATGCGCGGTGTGATCCATCCGGCCACGTCCGCGACACTTTCCTCAACGTCACTCAGGAGCTTCGTACCCGACCAACTCGTGCCCGCCCCGACCACCGCCGCACCGGGCTTGACCATGTCAGGCGTGACCAGTCCGGCCCGTCCGGCGGCGGCCACGATGACGTCGCCGGTGCGCGTGATCGCCCCGAGGTCGGCCACCCCGGTGTGCACGACCGTCACGGCGGCGTTGCAGCCCGGGCGCTTGAGCGCGAGTAGCAGCGCGAGGGGGCGCCCGATGGTGAGGCCCCGTCCGATCACCACGACGTGTTTGCCCTCGACGGGCACGTGGTAGTCCGCGAGCAGTTCGACGATGCCCGCAGGCGTGCAGGGTAGCGGACCCGGCGCGCCCATCACGAGGCGCCCGAGGTTGGTGGGGTGCAAGCCGTCGACGTCCTTCGCGGGGTCGACGCGCAAGAGCACCTCTTCCTCGTTGATGCCCTCGGGCAGGGGTAGCTGGACGAGGATCGAGTGGATCCGCTCGTCGGCGTTCATCCGGTCCACGACGGCCTCGATCTCGCCCTGAGTGGCGCTCGCGGGCAGGTGTTCGTGGAACGAGACGATGCCCACTTCCTCGCAGTCGGCGTGCTTCATCGCGACGTACTTCGCGCTCGGTCCGTCGTCACCGACGAGAATCGTGCCGAGTCCGACCGGCCGGCCCTCGGCGGCGAGCCGCCCGGCGCGGTCGGCCAGCTCCATCTTGATGCGGTTGGCGACCCGTTGTCCGTCGAGCAGGGTGGCAGTCATGGCTCTCCTAGTGTCGGAAGTGTCGTTCGCCGGTCATGAGCATCACGATCCCGGCCCGATTGGCGGCCTCGATGACTTCGCCGTCACGCACCGAACCACCGGGCTGGACGATCGCGGTCACGCCGGCGTTTGTCAGGGACTCGAGGCCGTCGGCGAAGGGGAAGAAGGCGTCCGAAGCGGCCGCCGCGCCCACCGCGAGGGGGCCCGCCTTGGTCGTGGCGACCCCGGCCGCGACGACGCGGGACTGCTGACCCGCGCCCACGCCGACCGCGACCCCGTCTCGCGCGATGACGATGGCGTTCGAGGTCGTGCGCGCACAGACCCGCCACGCCACCGCGAGGTCGACGAGCTGGGCGGGCGTCGGTTGGGCCTCGGTCACACAGCGCCACGTCGAGGGAGCCGCGAGCAGCTCGTCGGCGTCCTGGACGAGCGCGGTGTTCCCAAAGGTCCGTATCGAGCGCGAGAGCGGCTCGGGCGAGGGGCCGCTCAGCAGACGGGTCGCCTTTCGACGCGCGCGCAACCGTTCGACGGCCGCGTCACTGAAGGACCGCGCGATGATGACATCGGCCTGGGGGCCCGCGGCAATCACCTCAGCGAGCTGCTCGTCGAGCTCACCGCCGACGGCCACCACCCCACCGAAGGCGCTCTGGGGGTCGGCCGCCAACGCGGCGCTGAAGGCCTCGACGAGGGTGGCCCCGAGTGCGGCGCCCGAGGCGTTCGCGTGCTTGATGATCGCCACGGCGGCCCGTCCGGGCGCGTCGGCGGCGAGTTCGTGCACGAGGCGCCACGCGGCGTCGGCGTCAAAGAGGTTGAGGTACGACAGGGGCGAGCCGGCGTGCTGGTGCACGTGGTCCCACCACGGGTCGCCCCCGGCGATCCGGTAGCGGGCCCCGACCTGGTGGGGGTTCTCGCCGTAGCGCAGGGTCTCGACGCGCTCGAGGCTGAGGTGGATCGACTCGGGCAACGCGGCGTCGAGCGCGCTCGGCGCCTCGCCGATCGACCCGCCGGCGTCGAACCACGCGACGATGGCCGCGTCGTAGGCCGCGGTGTGCGCGAAGGCGGCGCGCGCCAGGCGGTGGCGCGTCTCGTCACAGAGAGTCCCGGCCGCGCTGAGCTCGGCCAGCACGGCCTCGTACTGCGCAGGGTTGGTCACCACACCCACGTGGGCGTGGTTCTTCGCCGCGGCGCGCACCATCGTCGGGCCGCCCACGTCGATCAGCTCGACCGACGGGTTTGACGAGAAGGGGTAGAGGTTGCACACCACGAGGTCGATCGGGGTGATCTGGTGGGTGGCGAGCGCCTCGAGGTGCTCGGGCACGTCGCGGTCGGCGAGGATGCCCCCGTGGATCATCGGGTGCAGGGTCTTCACACGGCCACCGAGCATCTCGGGGAAGTCCGTGACCGCCTCGACGTCCACGTGGGCGACGTTCGCCTCCTCCAGGGCCGTCGCGGTGCCGCCCGAGGCGACCAGCTCGAAGCCGAGCCCGACGAGCCCTTGGGCGAACTCGACCAGACCGGTCTTGTCCCACACGCTCAGTAATGCCCGCATCTACTCATCTCCCATCTCGGTAACGATCGACGCCGGCTCGCGGCCCTCGGCGAGCGCGCGCATCACGCGCGCCACGACGTCGGGGTAGAGCACGCGCTCGACGGTCTTGATCCGTTCGTGCAGATCGTGTTCAGTGTCCCCGTCGAGCACCGGCACACGGCGCTGGGCGAGGATCGGCCCGTCATCGAGCGCCTCGGTGGCCACGTGGACGGTGCAGCCCGATTCAGGCACCCCGGCGGCGAGCGCCGCCGCGACGGCGTGCCAGCCCTTGAAGTCGGGCAGCAAGCTCGGGTGGGTGTTGAGCACCCGCCCCGGCAGCGCCTCGTGGAATGCCCGCGTCGTCACGGTGCCGAACCCGGCCATCGCGACGAGGTCGATGCGGTGCGACGCGAGCAGGGTCGCCAGGTCCCGGCTGTAGGCGTCGCGGTCGAAGGCCGGCGTGAAGCCGCCGTAGAGGGCGCGGTCGAGCAGCAGGGCGTCGATCCCGTGGTCGTCGGCGACCTCGAGGGCCCGGCACGGTCGGTCCGCGACCACGAGGGCGACCTCGAGTCCCGCGGCGAACATCGCCTCGAGGATCGTGCCCGAACCGGACACCAGGACGCAGAGTCGGACGTCGGCCAACGTCTAGAGCGCCCGGACGATCTCGACCATCTTCTCTCCGGCCTCGGTCGGATTCAGACAGACGTGGACGCCGGCTTCGCTCAGTGCCGCCATCTTGGCCTGGGCCGTGCCCTTGGAGCCCGAGATGATGGCGCCCGCGTGGCCCATCTTGCGACCGGCCGGTGCGGTGACCCCGGCGACGTAGGCGACGACCGGCTTGGTCATGTGCGCCTTGATCCACTCGGCGGCGCGCTCCTCCTCGGAGCCACCGATCTCACCGATCATCATGACGGCCTTGGTTTCGGGGTCGGCCTCGAAGGCGGCCAGGCAGTCGATGAAGTTCGTGCCCGGCACCGGGTCCCCGCCGATGCCCACGCAGGTCGTCTGACCGATCCCCTGCTGACTGAGCTCGTGGAGCGCCTGGTAGGTGAGGGTGCCCGAACGCGAGACGATGCCCACGGGCCCACCGGCGAGGGCGATGTCGCCCGAAGTGATGCCGATGTTGCACTTGCCGGGGCTGATGATGCCCGGGCAGTTCGGCCCGAGCAGGCGCACACCGGGGAACTCCTCGACCAACCGGTTGTACACGCGGGCCTCGTCGTGGGCGGGAATGCCCTCGGTGATGCTCACGATGAACGTGATGCCGCCCTGGGCGGCCTCGATGATGGCGTCGGCCGCGAACTTCGGCGGCACGACGACGAACGACGCGGTCGCCCCGGTGGCCGCGACCGCCTCGGCGACGGTGTTAAAGACGGGGATGCCGTCGACGTCCGTGCCGCCCTTACCCGGGGTGACCCCACCGACGACCTTGGTGCCGTAGTCGCGGTTGCGCAGGCCGTGGAAGCTGCCCTGGCCACCGGTGAGGCCCTGCACGATGACTTTGGTGTTCTCGTCTACGAAGATGCTCATGGTCGGTCCTTACTGGTTCGCGAAGGCCACGGCCCGGCGGGCGGCGTCCAACATGGTCGGTTCGGTGAGTAGGCGGTCGTTGAGGTGCGACGCGAGGATCGCCCGGCCCTCGACGGCGTTGGTGCCGTCCAGGCGCAGCACGATCGGCGCGGTGATCGTCACGCGGCTGAGCGCTTCGATGACGCCCTTGGCGACCTCGTCGACGCGCGTGATGCCACCGAAGATATTCACGAAGATCGACTTCACCTTGGGGTCGGTATTGATCACCTCGAGGGCGGCGGCCATCACATCGGCGTTGGCGCCGCCGCCGATGTCGAGGAAGTTGGCGGCCGAACCGCCCACCTGGTTCACCACGTCGAGGGTCGACATCGCGAGCCCGGCGCCGTTGGCGATGATCCCGACGGTTCCGTCGAGGCCGATGTAGTTGAGGCCCTTCTCCTTGGCCATCTTCTCGCGGGGGTCCTCGGTCTCGGTCGCGCGGAACTCCTCCCACTCGGGGTGGCGGAACGCCGCGTTCTCATCGAGGGTGACCTTCGCGTCGAGCGCGTGGACGCGGCCGTCGGGGGTGAGGATGAGCGGGTTCACCTCGGCGAGGTCGCAGTCGCCCTCGACGTAGCAGGTGTAGAGCTTGACGAGCAGCTCGGCGGCCTGGGCGCGCGCCTCCTCGTCGAGTCCCGCCTCGGCGACCCAGCGGCGCGCCGTGGCGACGTCGAGGCCGACCAGCGGGTCAATCTGGAGCATCGCGATCGCGTCGGGGTTCTCCTCGGCCACGACCTCGATCTCGACACCGCCCTGGGCACTCAGCATGCCGAGGTGGACCTTGTTCGGGCGGTCCAGGGTGAAGGACGCGTAGTACTCCTTTTCGATGTCGCTCGCGTGCTCGACCCACAGGCGCTTGACCACGTGACCCTTGATGTCGAGGCCCAAGATCGCGCCCGCGTGGGTGCGCACCTCGTCCTCGTTCGTGGCGAGCTTGACGCCGCCGGCCTTGCCGCGGCCACCGACCTTCACCTGGGCCTTGACGACCACGGGGAAGCCGACGCGCGCAGCGACGCTGAGCGCCTCCTCGACGGTGTCCGCGACCCCGCCGGGCGAGACGGGGATGTCGAATCGTGAGAAGTACTGCTTCCCCTGATACTCAAAAAGGTCCATCGTCGTCCACTTTCTTTGCCAGTACTGCCGAATCTGTCCGTCTAGGCGGTGTGCTCGCGCGCGTCGAGGGTGGCCTCGAGCCACGAGCCGATCTCGCCGAGCGACGCGCCGGGCGTGAAGACCCTCGCGACACCCATCGCCTCGAGGTCGGGGATGTCGGCGTCGGGGATGATCCCCCCGACGACCACGGTCACGTCCTCGCGCCCGGCCTCGGCGAGCAGGTCGAGCACCCGGGGCACGAGCACCTTGTGGGCGCCCGAGAGCAGCGAGAGCCCGAGCGCGTCGGCGTCCTCTTGGACGACCGCGTGGGCGATCTGCTCGGGCGTTTGGTGTAGACCGGTGTAGACGACCTCGAACCCGGCGTCGCGCAGCGCACGCGCGATGACCTTCGCGCCGCGGTCGTGGCCGTCCAGGCCAGGCTTGGCCACCACCACTCGGTACGTGCGTTCCATCGGATGCCAGCATAGAACGCCCCAGGAAGGCCCCCGTTCGAAGGTCGGCCACCTCGAGACCCCCGCCGCGCCGTGACCGCACCAAGCGCCGCGCGGTTTGCGTCCCAACACGCCCGCGCCACTCGGCGAGTGTGTCAAACCCATTAGCGTGGACCCGTGGCGAGCGACGTGGCGACTGCACGCGGACCGGTTCGTGCCCTGATCTCGGCGATGCGACCGGTCCAGTGGCTAAAGAACGGGCTGATCGGGGTCGCCCCCGTGGCGGCCGGGGTCGCCACCCACGCCGACGTCGAGCGCCACACCGCGGCGGCCTTCCTCTGCTTTTGTGCCCTGTCCTCGGCGATCTACCTACTCAACGACGTGCGCGACATCGAGGCCGACCGGCGTCACCCCACCAAGCGCCACCGCGCTATCCCCGCGGGCCAGCTGCGCGTGCCCTGGGCGCTCGCCGCGGCGCTCGCGCTCACGTTGTTCGCCTTCTTGCTGCCACTGCTGCTCTGGCAGCCCGAGGGGCTCTACCTGATCCTCTCGCTCTACCTCGCGATCCACCTCGCCTACAACTTCGGGGTGAAGAACGTCGCGATCATCGAGCTCGGCTTCGTGGCGAGCGGCTTCTTCCTGCGCGCCTACGCCGGGGCCGCGGCCTCGCACATCTACGTCTCGGCCTGGTTCCTCGTGGTGATCTCCTTCGGCGCGCTCTTTCTCGTCGTGGGCAAGCGCTCCAGTGAGCTCCAACAGGTCGGCGCCGGTGCGACGCGCAAGGTCCTCGCCGAGTACAGCCCGGACTTCTTGCACTCGGCGCTCACGATGACCGCGACCGTCGTGATCACCACCTACTGCCTGTGGGCCTTTGACACCTCCTACGGCGGGCTGTCGAGCCTGCGCCACCACATGGTGCCCATCCGGCTCACGGTCATACCGGTCGTCTACGCGATGCTCTACATCATGCGCGCCGCCGAGGCCGGCGAGGGCCAGGCCCCCGAGGACCTGCTCTGGCGAAACCGCATCGTCCAGCTGCTCGGGCTCTCCTGGGCGATCCTGCTCTTCATCGGGATCTACGCGTGAGGACCCGGCTCACCGGCTGGGGCCGCACGGCGGGGAGCCTCGCGGAGCTCACCGCGCCGAGCACCGAGGAGGCGGTCGCGGTCGCGCTTCGCGCCCCGGCGGTGATCGCGCGCGGGCTCGGTCGCAGCTACGGCGACGCCGCCCAGGTGGGCGGCGGGCTCGTGGTCGACAACGCCGGACTGAACGCGATCGGCCCGATCAGTGCTGACGGGCTCGTCACGCTCGGCGCCGGGGTCTCGATCGAGGACCTGCTCACGGTCTCGATCCCCCAGGGTTGGTTCGTCCCGGTGACCCCGGGCACCCGCCAGGTCTCGATCGGCGGCGCGGTCGCGGCCGACGTGCACGGCAAGAACCACCACGTCGACGGCTCCTTCGCGCGCCACGTGCGCGCGATGCGCCTGGTCACCCCGACCGGGGTGCACACGCTCAGCCCCGAGGTCGAGCCGGCGCTCTTCTGGGCGACCTTCGGGGCCATGGGCCTCACCGGGATCGTGAGCGAGGTCACCCTGCAACTGCTCGCCATCGCGAGCGACCAGGTGCTCGTGGACACCGACCGCTACGACGACCTCGACGAGGTCATGGCGGCCATGGTCGAGGGCGACGACCGGTACCGCTACTCGGTCGCCTGGGTCGACTGCATGGCGCGCGGGCGCCGCATGGGCCGCTCGATCCTCACCCGCGGCGACCACGCCCCCGCCGACGCGAACGACCCGACGCGCCACGCGCCCCACGCGGCGCGCCTCGCGGTGCCCATCACCGCGCCCCCCGGGCTGCTCAACCCGGCGACGATCACCGCCTTTAATGAACTGTGGTTCCGCGCCGCGCCGCGCCACCGCGTGGCCGAGGCCCAGTCGATCGGGTCGTTCTTCCACCCCCTCGACGGGCTGCGCGACTGGAACCGCCTCTACGGCCCGCGCGGCTTCGTCCAGTACCAGTTCGCCGTGCCCGACGACGGGGCCGAGGCCGTGACCGACGCGATCGCGCGGCTCTCACAGTCGCGCGTGCCGAGCTTCCTCGCGGTCCTAAAGCGCTTCGGGGCCGGTGACCCCGCGCCTCTCTCCTTCCCCCAGCCCGGCTGGACCCTGGCGCTCGACCTGCCGGTCGGGCCCGCGAAGCTCGCCCCGCTGCTCGATGAGCTCGACGAGCTCGTCATCGCCGCTCGGGGCCGGGTCTATCTCGCCAAGGACTCGCGGCTCTCGCCGCGAACCGTGCGCGCGATGTACCCCCGTCTGGGCGAGTTCGCCGCCCTGGCCGATACCATCGACCCGGAACGCCACCTCACGAGCGACCTCGCTCGGCGGCTGCGGCTCAGAGAAGGATGAACCCATGGAGAACGCCTTCGGCCAACCCCAGACCATCGTCGTGCTCGGCGGCACCTCGGACATCGCGCGCGCGGTCCTAAAGAAGCTCTGCTCGGCGCGCGCCCACCACGTGGTGCTCGCGGGACGAAACCAGGCGTTGCTCGACGAGGCCGCGGCCGAGGCGCGTGACTACGGCGCGACGACCACCCACACGGTGCTCTTTGACGCCACTGAGCCCCTCGACGCGGCCCGGGCCGTGTCGGACTGCTTTGCGGCGATGGGCGAGCCCGTCGACCTCGTGATCGAGGCCGTCGGATTGCTCGGCAAGCAGCTCGAGTACGAGGACGACCCGACGATGGCCGCGACCATGTCGATCGTGAACTACGCCTGGCCCGTCGCCGCGCTCGCCGAGGTGCGCCGCCGCCTCGTCGCCCAGGGTCACGGACGGATCCTCGTGATGTCCTCGGTCGCCGCGATCCGTGTGCGGCGCAGCTCGTATCTCTACTCGGGCGCCAAGGCCGGCCTCGACCGACTCAGTGACGGGCTCGCCGACTCCCTCGAGGGCACGGGCGTGACCCTACAGATCCTGCGACCGGGATTCGTTCGCTCCAAGATGACTACCGGCGAGCCCGAGATCCCCTTCACGACTGGCGTGAACGAGGTCGCCGAGAACGTCGTGCGCGGACTCGCGGGCTCGACGCGGGTGATCTGGAGCCCGCCGATCCTGCGCTACGTCTTCTTCGCGCTTCGACACCTGCCCGGCCCGATCTGGCGCAAGGTCGCGGACCGCTAGCTCGTCGCGTCGTCGAGCCGCTCGACGAGCACGCTCACGTGCAGCCGGTCGGCGTTGATGAGACACGCTGAGCGCCCAAGGGTCTCGATGGCGCCGGTACCGAGGCCGCGACAGTGCCGCTCGCGCGCGGCGTACCAGGCGCGCTCGGCGGCGACGAACTCGCGCGCGGCGTAGGGCGCGGCCGAGATGATCTCGTCTCGCAACCGGTTGATCGTGGCGTCAAGGACGAGCACGCGACGCTCCGCGCAGCCCTCGGCGCCCGCCGGGCCCGGGCGACAGGCCGAGACGCGGAAGGTCTCAACCAGCCGCGGTGCGGCCGGCGCGCTCGGCGCGTCGCTCGACAGCCACAGCGCCGCGGCGATCATGAGCGCAGCCAGGGCGACGACAACGACCACGAGGATCTTGGTCCGCACGAACCAAGTCTGACAGGTTCGACGAGGACTACCCGTGCGACGAGGCGGGCGCGAGCAGACCGGTGGACTTGGGCACGTTGCGCAGCGACATCGTGAAGAAGTCGCGGTTCCACCACGTCGCGAAGTACCGCGACGGCGGGCCGTTCATCGTGCTCAGCAGGCTGGTGCCGTTCGAGCCGTTGATGATGGCGTTCGGCGCCCCGGTGAAGGTCGAGTACTGGACCCAGTCGGTATTGATGTCGAGCTGCAT
Organism: Actinomycetes bacterium; assembly: GCA_021793515.1. Lineage (GTDB taxonomy): Bacteria > Actinomycetota > Acidimicrobiia > Acidimicrobiales > RAAP-2 > RAAP-2. The sequence continues at coordinate 80,179 of JAJYSP010000001.1, forward strand.
CCCGGTGACCGCCCCGGCGCGCACCAGCACGTTGGCGAGGTCGGTGATCGACAGCGCCGGGCCGCCGACGTAGACGATCGCGCCGTCCTTGGTGACCCCGAGCCCCGAGCGCCAGACGTTGAAGGTCCCCCCGAGGGTCGCGCCCCACAGCGCGGGGTTCGACAGGTCCGGGGCCGGGCGGCCGTTGATGACGAGCAGGTTGAGGTTCTGGCGCACCGACTCGACTTGGTTGGTCATCGTGAATCCCGGCGAGCCCCACGCGCCGACGGTCATCGTGCCGTCCTTGTAGATCACGACCGACGCCGCGCCCTTGCGCAGCGGCAGGATCATCTGGCCCTGGGTGTAGTAGCCGCCGTTGGCGTCCTGCATCCTAAAGCCCGCGTTAAAGGCCGCGACGAGTGAGCGGCTGGCGAAGGGGGTGATCGGCGCGGAGTAGATGAAGTGATAGTTGCCACCGGGGATGAACGAGCCCGAGTAGAGCTGGGCGCGCAGCAGGGTCGGGTCCATCCACGCGATGCCCACGACGTAACTGGTGTGGACCGCGTCGGGACGGATGAAGGCCTCGTAGACCGTGGGCACGCCGTTGTCGGTGCGCCCGGCCACGTGCCAGACGCCCTCGCCGGGCAGGGGGTTAGCCGCGGGACTGATGACGCGCGGCGGCTCGGGCAGGTGGCCCGCGCTCGGCACCTTCACGGCGGTGACCCCGGAGCCGAAGGACTTCGCCGGGGGCTTGCCGCCGACCTTGGCCGGGTTGAGCTTGTAGTACTCGGTCTCGACCCAGGTCACGAAGGGCCCCATACCGTGCTGACGGCCCCACTCGGCCCCGCGCGCCATGTAGCTCACGCCGTAGGTCGGGTTGCGCAGCGCCATCGCGAGCGTGCCGCCGAGGTAGGCCACGACCACGAAGGTCACCGTCGCGAGCGCGACGATCACGCGACGACGCCAGTAGATGCGTTGGGGCAGTCGGTGACTCCGCGGCGCCGAAGGCGGCCGGTAGACGGGGCGGGCGGAATCCATGAGGTTCCATTCTTCCACGGTGGGGCTGAACTCCATTCAGCGTCGCGGGGTTTCTTAGCGACGTTTTAGAAACGACACTCGATCAGGGCTCCGCGCGGCGAAGCGGGGTCATGGCGAGCACCAACTGCTTGGTGCCGTGCTCCACGAAGGAGACCGTCGCACGCGCGCGCGGGCCTTCGCCCTCGACGCGCACCACGGTGCCCGCGCCGTAGCGGTCGTGCACGACGCGCTCGCCTGCCACCAGACCGAGGGTCTCGGCGCCCGTGGAGCGCACCGGTGGGGCGGCGCCCGACCCGATGGCCCGACCGGCGGCGAACTCGCTCGCTCGCCCGACGAAGCCCTCTTCGTACTCGACCTCGCGGCGGCGAAGCGGGGTCGTGCGCGACACGTCGTGCACGAGGGCGGGCGGGATCTCAGTGAGGAACCGGCTCGGCAGCGCGTCGGTGCGCTGACCCCACTGGGTGCGGCTCCAGGCGTGGGTGAGCACGAGGTGGGACATCGCGCGTGTGATCCCGACGTAGCAGAGCCGACGCTCCTCTTCGAGCTCGTCCTCGTCGGCGAGGGCCCGACGGTGCGGGAAGATCGTCTCCTCGAGGCCGGTGATCGCGACGACGGGGAACTCGAGCCCCTTGGCGACGTGCAGGGTCATCAACGAGACCGCCCCGGCGCCCTGGTCGAGCTGGTCCGAGTCCGCGACGAGCGCGACGCGTTCGACGAAGTCGAGCACCGTCTCGTACTGCGCCGCGGCCGAGGCCAGCTCGCCGAGGTTCTCGAGTCGACTGGCCGCCTCGTCGGGCGGTCCCTCGCGCAGCGCGTCGCCGAGGCCGGTCTCGTCGACGATGGCGTCGATGAGTTCGCGCGGGGTGAGCTCGCCCAGCCGTGCGCGCAACATGTCCAGGGCCGTCGCGAAGCGCGTCGCGCCCGCGAGGGCCCGTCCGCTCAGCCCCGCGTTCGCCGCGTACCACGGCGCCTCGGCGAAGGAGAGCCCGTGCTCGGCCGCGTAGGCGCCGAGCTTGGCCTGGGCGGCGTCGCCCACCCCGCGCTTGGGCTCGTTGATCACCCGGCGCGCGCTGGCCTCGTCGCGCGGGTTCACCACGAGGCGCGCGTAGGCGAGGGCGGTCTTGACCTCTTTGCGGTTATAGAACGGCAGGCCGGCTATGACCCGGTAGGGCACGCCGGCGTGGAGGAACTCCTCTTCGAGCACGCGGCTCTGGGCGTTGGTGCGGTAGAAGACCGCCATGTCCTGCCACTCGAGACGGTGCTCGGCGCGCAGCCGGCGTAGCTCGCTCGCGAGGTAGCGGCCCTCCTCGTACTCGTCCCCGGCGCGGTAGAGGCGGATCTTGCTGCCCTGGTCACCCTCGGTAAAGAGATGCTTCGCGCGCCGCCCGGGGTTCTTCGCGATGACGGCGTTGGCCGCGTCGAGGATCGTCTGGGTCGAGCGGAAGTTCTGCTCGAGCACGATGACGTCGGCGTCGGGGAACCGTTCCTCGAAGAGCAGGATGTTTCGCACGTCGGCCGCGCGGAATCGGTAGATGGACTGGTCGGCGTCGCCCACCACGCACAGGTTGCGGTGCTGTTCGCTCAGCAGCAGCACGAGCTCGTTCTGCACACCGTTGGTGTCCTGGAACTCGTCGACGAGCAGGTAGCGGAACCGGTCCTGGTAGCTCGCGCGCACCGCGTCGTCGCGGCGAAGCAGCTCGAGGGCGTTGACGAGCAGGTCGTCGAAGTCCATCGCGTTGGCCAGGTGCAGGCGCTTCTCGTACTGCGCGAAGATCTCGGCGACGCGGCGGTGGAAGGGGTCGTCCCCGTAGCGATCGGCGTAGCGCAGGGCGTTCACCGACTCGTTCTTCGCCGCCGAGATCGCCGAGGAGACGCTGCGCGGCGGCAGGCGCTTGGGGTCGAGGTTGAGCTCCTTCATGATGACCTCAACGGCCGAGCGCGCGTCGCCGGCGTCGTAGATCGAGAAGCCGCGCTCGTAGCCGAGCACGTCGGCGTGACTGCGCAGTATCCGCAGGCAGGCCGAATGGAAGGTCGAGACCCACATGCGCGTGGCCGCTTCGCCGACGAGGTCGACCACGCGTCGGCGCATCTCGTCGGCCGCCTTGTTGGTGAAGGTGATCGCCATCACCTCGTGGGGCCGCGCGTCGCCGGTGGCGAGCAGGTGCGCGATGCGCCGCGTGAGCACGCGCGTCTTGCCCGAGCCGGCGCCGGCGACCACGAGCAGCGGCCCGCCGCGTTGGGTCACGGCCGCGCGCTGGGGTTCGGTGAGGTCGACCAGCAGCGCGTCGGGGTCAGGGGACGTCGGCTCGTGAAAGAGCGACTCGTCCGAGAAGTACCGCGTCACTCCCACTCGATGGTGCCCGGCGGCTTGCTCGTCACGTCGAGGGCCACGCGGTTCACGCCCTCGACCTCGCGGATCAACCGGTTGGCGATCCGCTCGACCAGGTCATAGGGCAGGCGTGCCCAGTCGGCGGTCATGGCGTCGTCGCTGGTGACCGCCCGGATCACGATCGGGTAGGCGTAGGTGCGCCCGTCGCCCATCACGCCGACGGTGCGTACCGCGGGCAGCACCGCGAAGCTCTGCCAGAGCTCACGGTAGAGCCCGGCGCGTCGGATCTCGTCGACGACTACGGCGTCGGCGCGGCGCAGGATCTCGGCGCGCTCGCGGGTCACCTCACCGACGATGCGCACGCCGAGGCCCGGGCCCGGGAACGGCTGGCGCCAGACGATGCCCTCGGGCAGGCCCAGCTCCTCGCCCACGTGGCGCACCTCGTCCTTGAACAGCTTGCGCAGGGGCTCAATGAGGGTGAAGGAGAGGTCGGCCGGCAGGCCACCGACGTTGTGGTGGCTCTTGATGGTGGCGGCGTGGCCCGAGCCGGACTCGATGACGTCGGGATACAGCGTCCCCTGGACGAGGAACGTCGGTCCGTCCCCGCCCTTGCCGAGGTCGCGCGCGACGGCCTCGAACTCGCGGATGAAGAGCTCACCGATGATCTTGCGCTTCGCCTCAGGGTCGGTGACCCCGGCGAGCGCGTCAAAGAAGCGGTCCTGGGCCTTCACGTGGATGAGCTCGACGCCGAACTGCTCGGTGAAGGTCGACTCGATCTGCTCGCCCTCGCCGAGACGCATGAGGCCGGTGTCGACGAAGACGCACGTCAGCTGACTCCCGATGGCGCGGATCACCAGCGCGGCCGCGACCGCCGAGTCGACGCCACCCGAAAGCGCGCAAAGCACCTTCGCGTCACCGACGCGCGCGCGGATCTCGCCGACCTGCTCGTCGATGATCGAGGTGTTGGTCCACGTCGGGGCGATCCCCGCGAGGTCGTGCAGGAAGTGCGCGATCAGCTCCTGACCGCGCTCGGTGTGCAACACCTCGGGGTGGAACTGCACCGCGTAGCGCCGGGCATGGTCGTCCTCCATCACCGCGACGGGTGCGCCGGGCGTCGAGGCCGTGACCGAGAAGCCGCTCGGCGCAGTCGTGATCGCGTCGCCGTGGCTCATCCAGCAGGTGCCCGTCTCGGGCCAGGCCTCGAGCAACGACGAGCCACCGAGCCGGGTCAGCTCGGTGCGGCCGTACTCACCCGAGCCCGTGTGGCCGACCTCGCCACCGAGCTGCTGGGCCATCAGCTGGGCGCCGTAACAGATGCCGAGGATCGGCACGCCGAGGTCGTAGATGGCCGGGTCGAGGCTGGGTGCCGGGGTCTCGTAGACCGACTTGGGTCCACCCGACAGGATGATGGCCGCCGGCGCTTTCGCGCGGACCTCGTGCGCGCTGATCGAGGACGGCACGATCTCTGAGTACACGTGCGCCTCGCGCACGCGTCGCGCGATCAGCTGCGCGTACTGGGCACCGAAGTCGACGACGAGGACACTGGTCAATGGCCCATGCCCACGCCCTGGGCGCGCTGGAGCGACTTGCCCTCGGTCTGCAGGGACGGGGCGAGCATCACCTCGGCCTTCTGGAACTCCTTTAGGGTCTCGTACCCACAGGTCGCCATCGACGTGCGCAGTGCCCCGAAGAGGTTGAGTCGACCGTCGTTCTCGTGGGCCGGCCCGAGCAGGATCTCGGACAGGGTGCCGCGCACCTGGGTTCGCACCCGCGTGCCGCGCGGCAGCGTCGGGTGGAAGGTGGCCATACCCCAGTGGAAGCCCCGCGCCGGCGCCTCGACGGCGCTCGACAGCGGCGAGCCGATCATTACGGCGTCCGCGCCACAGGCGATGGCCTTGGCGATGTCGCCGCCCTTGCTCATGCCACCGTCGGCGATGACGTGGACGTAGACACCGGTCTCGTCGAGGTGGCGCATGCGCGCGCCCGCGACGTCGGCGATCGCCGTCGCCTGGGGGACGCCGATGCCGAGCACGGCGCGCGACGTGCACGCGTTGCCCGGTCCGACCCCGACCAGCACGCCGGCGGCGCCGGTGCGCATCAGGTGCAGCGCGGCCTGGTAGCTCGCGCAGCCACCGACGATGACGGGGATCTCGAACTCGCGGATGAACTTCTTCAAGTTGAGCGGCTCGGCGGTGCGCGAGACGTGCTCGGCGGACACCACGGTGCCCTGGATCACGAGGATGTCGAGTCCCGAGTCGGTGATGGTCTTAGACATCCAGTCGGTGCGCTGGGGCGTCACGGAGGCGGACGTGACGATGCCGGCTTGCTTCATCTCGCGGATTCGCTCGGCGACGAGCTCGAGCTTGATGGGCTCTAAGTACATCTGCTGCATGCGCGCGGTGGCCTTGTCGTCATCGAGCTCGCGGATCTCCTCGAAGAGCGGCATTGGGTCCTCGTAGCGGGTCCAGAGGCCCTCCAAGTTCAAGACGCCGAGTCCGCCGAGCCGTCCGATCTCGATGGCCGTGGCCGGTGAGACCGCGCCGTCCATCGCCGAGCCGAGCATCGGCAACTCGAACTTGTAGGCGTCGATCTGCCAGGAGATGTCGACGTCCTCGGGGTCGCGCGTGCGCCGCGAGGGCACGATGGCGATGTCGTCGAAACCGTACGCCTGTCGCGCCGATTTGTAGATGCCGATCTCAACTTCCGCCATGGTGTCCTCCGATACCGCCCCGCCGCCGGGGTTCTCGATCCCTCCAATCTACCGGAGTCGCTCCGAAGCGTCACCGTCGACGCCGGTCGCGATCGAGAGCAGCTCGACCAAGACCCGCGCCGTCGCGCCCCAGATGAGGTCCTCGGGGACCCGGAAGAAGTAGATCGGGAAGAACCCCTCGTCGTCGGCCCCGGGGCGCGGGGTCGCACGACGCCAGCGCTCCTCGACGAAGGCGTCATCGGCGAGCAGATCGGCGAGGGCCACGCTGAAGACGCGCTCGACCTCGCCGGGCTGGGGTCGCCAGCGCGGCTGACCCGCGACGGTTCCCACCACCGGCCAGATCGCCGAGTTCGAGGCCACCGACGCGATCGGGCTCAGCCACCCGACGGGTGAGACGTGGGCCGGATCGAGGCCGATCTCCTCGTTCGCCTCGCGTAGCGCCGTCGCGACCGCGTCCTCGTCACCGTCGCGTCGACCGCCAGGCAGCGCGATCTCGCCACGGTGGTGTCGCAGCGCCCGCGAGCGGCGCGTCAGTACGACGTGGGCCTCGCCTTCAACCTCGAGCAGGGCCACGAGCACCGCACTGGGGCGCACCGTAAGCCCGGGTTCGCGCGCGAGCGCAAGTAGCTCCTGTGAGAGTGGCGGCAGGCCCGCCTCGAGGGACCGGCCTCGCTCGACCAGGCGACGAACGACGCGAGCCACGTCGATCGAACGGCGCGCGCTCGCCTCGAGGTGCGCCCAGGGCGCGGGTGCGCCGGGGCGAACCTCGTCGGGCTCGGGCACCACCTGGGGGTAACGATGACCGGGGAATCGCTCGGCACGCGCACCACTCACGGTCGGACCGGCCCTAGCCCGCTGCCCTGTATCGCTTGTATAATCGCTGTTCCCCCGTTGGAGTTGAGGAGAGTCATGAAATCGCTCGCGCGCCTCACGGTGCGTCGCCGGTGGTACGTCCTCAGCGTATGGGTCGTACTCATCGTCGCCATCAACCTCCTCGCCCACAGTGAGGGCTCGGCCTACGCCAACGCCTTCAGTCTGCCCGGGACCAACTCGACCCACGCCGTCGAGCTGCTCGCGAAGATCCCCCCCAAGGCCGGCGACGTCGACCAGATCGTCCTGCAGGCCCGAACCGGCACCCTCGACCAGCAGCGCGCGCGAATCGACGCGATGCTCGCCAAGGTCGCCCGGCTGCCCGACGTGGCGAGTGTGGTCTCCCCGTTCTGTCCGAGCACCGCGCCCTGTCCTGGCGCCCTACAGATCGACCACCAGCGCACCATCGCCTACGCCGTCGTGAACTTCAGCCAGCAGGCCTTCCGACTCCCCCTCGCTGACATCCGCGCCGTCGAGACGACCGGCGCCTCGATCCGCTCCTCGAGCCTCAACGTCCAGTTCGGGGGCAACGCCTTCGGCCAGCTCGACGCGCCCACGGGCAGCCCCGGCGAGATCTTCGGCCTCATCGCGACCGCACTCATCCTGCTCTTCGCCTTTGGCTCCTTCCTCGCGATGCTGCTGCCCCTCGGGGTGGCGCTCTTCGCGATCGGGGTCGCCTCGGCGGCGACCACGCTGCTCAGTCACATCATCAACATCGCCAACTTCGCACCGATCCTCGGCTCTTTGATCGGCCTCGGCGTCGGCATCGACTACGCGCTGTTCATCGTCACGCGCGCGCGTCAGGGCCTCAAACGCGGCCTCAGCGTCGAGGAGGCAATCGTCACCGCGGTCAACACCTCGGGACGCGCGGTGCTCTTCGCCGGCTCGACCGTCGTGATCGCGCTGGCCGGCATGCTGGTGCTGCGCCTGTCGTTCCTCAACGGCGTGGCGATCTCGGCCTCGATCACGGTCGCGATCACGATGCTCGCCTCGCTCACCCTGCTGCCGGCCCTGCTTGCCTTCCAGAAGCACCGCGTCCTCGGGCGACGCGAACGACGTGCCCTCGCGGCCCACGGACCCGAGCCGGTGGTCGTCGCCGGCCCCTGGCAGCGCTGGGCGCACTTCGTCTCGCGCCACCCGCGCGTGCTCACCCTCGCCGCGTTCGTCGTCATCGCGGTTGCGGCCGCGCCCTACTTCTCCTTGCACCTCGGTAGCTCGGACCAGGGGTCGAACCCGCCCTCGTCGACCACGCGCCAGGCTTACGACCTGCTCGCCAAGGGCTTCGGCCCCGGCTTTAACGGTCCACTCGTCGTCGTCGGGGACCTCCACTCGTCGCGTGACGTCGCGACCATGACCGCCCTTGGCGCCTCCCTCGCCCATCGGCCCGACGTCGCGGTCGCGACCCCACTTAAGGTTTACGACCACGGCACCGTCGGCATCATCACCGTCGTGCCGAAGTCGAGTCCGCAGGCGACGGCGACCAACACGCTGATCAACTCATTGCGCAACGACTACATCCCGCGCGCGACCGCCTCGACGCACACCCCGATCTACGTCGGTGGGCTCACCGCGGTCTTCGCCGACTTCGCCACCGTGCTCGGCAGCAAGATCCCGCTCTTCATCGGGGTGATCGTGCTACTCGGCTGTCTGTTGTTGATGGTGGCCTTCCGCAGCGTGCTGGTGCCGCTCGTCGCCGCGGCGATGAACCTGCTCGCCGCGGGGGCATCCTTCGGGCTCGTCGTCGCGGTCTTCCAGTGGGGTTGGGGCAGCACCCTGATCGGCGCGGGCACCGGGCCAGTCGAGTCGTTCCTGCCGATCATCATGATCGCCATCCTCTTCGGTCTCTCGATGGACTACCAGGTCTTCCTCGTCTCGCGCATGCACGAGGAGTGGCTCAACACCGGGGACAACGAGGAGGCCATCGTGCGCGGCCAGGCCAACACCGGCCGCGTGATCACCGCGGCGGCCTTGATCATGATCTCGGTCTTCCTCTCCTTCGCCTTCGGGGGCCAGCGGATCATCGCCGAGTTCGGCGTGGGCCTGGGCGGGGCGGTGCTGATGGACGCCTTCATCCTGCGCACCGTGCTCGTGCCGAGCCTCATGCACTTCATCGGACGCGCCAACTGGTGGATGCCACGCTGGCTCGACCGGATCGTGCCCCACGTCGCCGTCGAGGCGACCGAGGACGAGCTCGCCGTCGATCCCTCGGTGGCCTAGCGCGACGCGTGGCCGCGCAGCACGCCGAGACAGAAGTCGCTCACGGCCGCGCTGTCAACGTCGAGCCCGGAGCGGCGCGGGATGACGGCCTGACCGATCGAGGCCGCCCAGAAGATCGCGACCAGCAGCCCCGAGTCGTAGGTGTCGTCGAGCCAGCCGAGCTCACGGGCGTCGGAGAGCACCGACACCCAGCGCGCGTACTGCGCGTCGAGCATGTCCTTAAAGGCCTGGCGGGTACGCGCGTCGGCCCACACGTCGATCAGCAGGTTCATGATGCCGACCTGCTCGCCATGGCCGCCGAGCGTCCAGGCCTGCTCGATGTCCGCGCGCATGGCCTCGCTGAACGCGACCTCGTCACGGTCGGCGATGGCGGCGACCGCACGGGTGAAGTGGTCGCGTAGACCAGCGGTCATCTCGAAGTAGTTGGCGAGCTGGGCCTCGGCGATGATCTGCTCACGCGAGGTGAAGTGGTAGTAGATCGTCGGCACGCCGACCTCGGCCCGGTTCGCGAGATCGGTGATGTGAAACCCCGAGGCCCCCACTTCGCGCACCAGCTGCGCGGCCACTTCGACGATGTGTGACTTAGTCAGCGACACCCGTTGCATCATGTCCGTCCTCGAGTATCCTCACGGTCCACCCGCCGGGACTACGACTTTACGCCACGTTCCACCGTGTTCCCTCGTGCGGACGACGAAGACCGTTTCGAAATGTCATTCAGTACACGGCTCTAACGCGGTCACGCCCCCGAGCGCAGCACGGTCTCAGCGGCCCGTCGGCCACTCACGAGCGCGCCCTGAATCGACGGTGTCTGGAGGTAGTCGCCCGCGAGCACGACGTCACCCCACCGCGACGGGCGTGACAGCGACAACGGCGCCGGTGTCGCGACGAGCGCCCGAGGCACGCGTGACGTCGCGATGAACTCGACGTCGCTCACGGCGAGTCCGTAGAGTCGCGCGACTGTCTCGCGCACGGCTATCTCGCTCGTGTCCTCGTCGTCGCCGGTCGCGGCGACGGCGACGAGTGAGCGACCGGGTCGGGCGCGCTCGGGGGCGACCGCGCTGACGTCGAGCGCCGAGGCGATCCGTCCCGCGCCGCGCAACAGTCGCAGCACCGCGCCGTCCTTCAGCCGCGGCGTCGCGAGCCACCAGGTCGTCTGGGCACGCCAGCGCACGGGGGCGACCCCGACGAGCTCTCGCGCGCTGCCCGCGTCGGTCGCGACGATGACGTAGCGCGCGCGATAGGTCTGCGCCGTCGTTGTGACCGAGGTCGCATCGAGCTTCGTCACCGTCTCACCGAGTTGGATCGTGGTGTCACCGAGTCGCGCCGCGAGCGCCGCGGGCAACGCCGCCACGCCCGTCGGGTACGTGCCGGGGCGCCCGCGCACGAAGCTGCGCACGAGCAGCTGGGTGTAGCGCCAGGACGTCTCGAGGTCGTCGTCGAGCAGCGCCCCGCGCAGGAAGGGCCGCACGACGTCCTCGACGAAGGTGGCCGAGACCCCGTAGCGCGCGAGCGCGGCTCGCGTGGACTCGTCGCGTCGCCGCCGGATCGCGGAGACCGGTTGGATCGCGGCGCGCAGGCTGAGCCCGGCGAAGCGCGCGAGGTCGAGCCGGGCGACCTCGCGCGAGCCCAGCGCGGCCAGTGCGTCACGCCACGACGCGCGCGGGTCGGCGAGGGTGAGGGTGCGCGCTGTGTCAGCGTCGACGTAGCGAAGCACCGCGGGGAAACGCCGCAGGTCAGTGTCGGGGCCGACGCCGGTCGCGACCAACTCGGGGTAGGCCGGGTTCACGAGCTGGAAGCCCTCGTCGAGCACGTAGCCGTCCACCGTGGCGCTCGCGAGGCGCCCCCCGAGCACCGCCGCGCGTTCGAGCACCAGCACCGACCGGCCACTTGCGTTGAGCACCTGGGCCGCGCGCAGTCCGGCGAGGCCCGCGCCGACCACGATGACGTCAACTGGCTCCACGATCTAGGCACGCTACCAACCAACGACGAGAGCCGGGCCTAGGGCCCGGCTCTCGTCGTTGAATCGCGACTCGCGACTCGTTACATCATGCCGCCCATGCCACCCATGCCACCGTCGCCCATCGGGGCGCCGGCCGGCTCGGGCTTGTCGGCGACGATCGCCTCGGTCGTGAGCAACAGCGCCGCGATGGACGCCGCATTCTGTAACGCCGACCGGGTCACCTTGGCGGGGTCGATGACCCCGGCCTTGACGAGGTCGACGAGCTCACCGGTCGCCGCGTTGAGCCCGATCGAGCCCTTCGCGTCGGCGACCTCTTGGACCTTGACCGCGCCCTCGAAGCCGGCGTTGGCCGCGATGTGGCGTAGCGGTGAGGAGAGCGACAGCGCGACGATCCGTGCCCCGGTCGCCTCGTCGCCCTCGAGGGTCTCGATCAGCGTCTCGACGTCGGCGCGCGCGCGAACGAGCGCGGTGCCACCGCCGGCGACGATCCCCTCGTCGATGGCGGCGCGCGTCGCGGACAGCGCGTCCTCGATGCGGTGCTTCTTCTCCTTCAGCTCCACCTCGGTGGCGGCGCCGACCTTGACGACCGCGACACCGCCGGCCAGCTTCGCGAGGCGCTCCTGGAGCTTCTCGCGGTCCCAGTCCGAGTCGGTCTCGTCGATCTCACGCTTGATCTGGGCGACCCGACCCGCGACGTCCGCGGCGCTGCCCGAACCGTCCACGATGGTCGTGGCGTCCTTGGTGACGACCACGCGACGCGCGCGGCCGAGCAGGTCGACGGTCGCGGTGTCGAGCTTGAGGCCGATCTCCTCGGAGATCACCGTCGCCCCGGTCAATACCGCCATGTCCTGGAGCATCGCCTTGCGGCGCTCACCGAAGCCGGGCGCCTTGACGGCGACCGAGGTGAAGGTGCCACGGATCTTGTTCACGACGAGGGTCGCGAGGGCTTCGCCGTCGACGTCCTCGGCGACGATCAAGAGGGCCCGACCCGACTGCATGACCTTCTCGAGCACGGGCACGAGGTCGTGCACGGCCGAGATCTTGGCGCTCGTGAAGAGGATGTAGGGGTCATCCAACACCGCTTCCTGACGCTCGGCGTCGGTGACGAAGTAGGGCGACAGGTAGCCCTTGTCGAACTGCATACCCTCGGTGAGCTCGAGCTCGATGCCGAAGGTGTTGGACTCCTCCACCGTGACGGTGCCGTCCTTGCCGACCTTGTCGATGGCGTCGGCGATGACCTCGCCGATCGAGGCGTCAGCGGCCGAGATCGTCGCCACCTGGGCGATCTGGTCCTTGCCCTCGACGACCTGGCTCTGGTTCGCGATCGAGGCGACCGCGGCCTTCACGGCCATCTCGATACCGCGCTTGAGCCCGGCCGGGTTCGCCCCGGCGGCCACGTTGCGCAGACCCTCCTTGATGAGGGCCTGGGCGAGCACGGTCGCGGTGGTCGTACCGTCTCCGGCGACGTCGTTGGTCTTGGTCGCGACCTCTTTGACGAGCTGAGCGCCCATGTTCTCAAAGGGGTCCTCGAGCTCGACCTCACGGGCGATGGACACGCCGTCGTTGGTGATCGTCGGCGCACCGAACTTCTTGCCGATGACCACGTTGCGGCCCTTCGGCCCGAGGGTGACCTTGACCGCGTCGGCCAGCTTGTCGACGCCGGCCTCGAGGCCGCGGCGGGCCTCTTCGTTGAATTTCAGCAGCTTGCTCATCGACGACTACTTGGTGATCGTCGCGAGGACGTCGCGGCTCGAGAGGATCAACAGGTCCTCGCCGTCGACGGCGATCTCGGTCCCGCCGTACTTCGAGTAGACGACGGTGTCACCGACGGCGACGCCCGTGGGGATCAGCTCACCCGACGACTCGGCGCGACGCCCCGGTCCGACGGCGAGCACTTCACCCTGCTGGGGCTTCTCTTTGGCGGTGTCGGGGATGACGAGGCCGGACGCCGTAGTGGCCTCGGCGACGTTCGGCCGGACGACGATCCGGTCCTCGAGGGGGTTGAGCTTCATGGTGACTGCCTCCTGTGCGTCTAGCACTCGAATAGTGCGACTGCCAATTTAGCAGACGAAGTCACCGAGTGCCAACTTGTTCGCGGGGCCACGCCGTAGAGTCCCAAGCGGGAGGAATCGATGGCGACGGGCACCGTGGAGTCAGGCGACGGACTGACGGGCGCCCAGCGCCGCGACGTCGCGCTGCTCGCCATCTTTCGGGGCATCTCGTTCCTCGGCGACGGCCTCGCGCTGGTGGCGCTCTACCTGCGCGTCGCGCCCGAGGGCCACGCCTGGGCCGTCGCCGCCCTCGGAATCGCCGCGATGGCCCCGGTCGCGCTGCTCGCCCCACTCGCCGGCCACGTCGTGGACCGCGTGCGCGCCAAACCGCTGCTGATCACCCTCGGCCTGGTCGAGGCCGTCGTGAGCGTCGGCCTTGGCTACTGGCACGCCTTGCCAACGACCATCGCGCTCGTGGTGGTGCTCAACGTCTCGATCTCCTTCTCGATGCCGGGCTACTCGGCACTGTTGCCCTCGATCGTGGGCGACGAGCACATCAACCGCGCGACCGGCACCCTGCAGGCCGCCCAGGGACTCGCCTTCGTCGCCGGGCCGATGCTCGGTGGACTGCTCGTGGGCTGGACCGGTCAGAGCGTGCCGCTCTACGTGGACGCGGTCAGCTTCGCGCTCGGCACCTTCGGCACGGCCCTGCTCTCGGCCGACCGGCGCCCGACCCCCCACGCCGAGGGCGCGGACCACCGCATGACCGCCGGCTTGCGCCACGTCTTTACTGACGCCGTGTTAGCCCCGGTCGTGCTCGACTTCTTCGTCTTTCTGCTCGCGCTCGGCATGGTGAACGTCGCCGAGGTCTTCTTTGTCATCAAGACCCTGCACGGCACGCCCCTCGACTACGGCGCCCTCGGCGCGGCCTTCAGCGTCGGCACCATCGCGGGCGCCCTCGTCGGACAGCGGCTGAGCCAGGACCTTTACGCCATGACCCGCTTGCTGCTCGGCAACGTCGTGGCGGCCGGGCTGAGCGTCACCGCGGTCAGTTTCGTCGCGACCGTCGCCCAGATCTACCCCCTGGTGCTCGTCGCCGGGGTGACGGTCGGGGTGATCAACGTCATCGCGATGTCGCTCATGACGCTGCGCACGGTCGACGCCCTGCGCGGACGGACCTTCGCGGCGGTGAACGCGGTCACCCAGAGCGCCCAGGTCGGCGCCTACCTGCTCGGGGGTCTCGCACTGAGCGCCTACACGCCGCGCGCCGTCTACCGCTTCGGCGGGGCCGCGGCCACGGTGGCGGCGATCATCTTCGGGCTGCTCGCGCTGCGCGGGGCGGCCAGGCTGCGCAACGCCGACGCCGCCTAGGGATAGTGGCGCTCGATCCGCCAGCCCTCGCCCGTCCTCGTGTACCACACGCGGTCGTGCAACCGGTCGGCGCGCTGCTGCCAGAACTCGACCAAGCTCGGGGTAAGCCGGTAGCCGCCCCAGTTGGCCGGGCGTGGCACGTCGCGATCCGCGTAGTGCGCCTCGAGGGACGCCACGCGCGCTTCGAGCTCGGCGCGACTCGCGAGTGGCTCGCTCTGATGGCTCGCGTGGGCGCCGATCTGGTGGCCGCGGGGGCGTTGGGCGAAGTAGTCGTCGGACTCCTCGGCACTCATGGGCGCGACCGGGCCCTCGAAGCGGACCTGGCGCCCGAGGGGCTCGCAGTACCACAGGACCGCGGCGACGGGGTTCTTCGCGAGCTGGCGGCCCTTCACGCTCTCGTAGTTCGTGTACCAGCCGATCGAGTCCGCGTCGCGGTGGCGTAGCAGCACCATGCGCGCGCTCGGCGCGCCGTCGGGTGTCGCGGTCACGAGGGCCACGGCCTCGCGGTCTACCATCACCGCCCCCTCGTCGAACCAGCGGGCGAACTGGACCATGGGGTCCGGGTCGCAGTCCGCGACGTGCAGCGGGTCCCAGCGCGCCATCACGAGACGTCCGCGAGTGACCAGTTGGGGTCGGCCGAGGCGTCCAGGCGACCGAGCGAGCCCCGCGTGAGGTGCGACAGTCCGGCCGCCGCGATCATGGCCGCGTTGTCGGTGCACATGGCGAGACTCGGCACGTGGGCGACGACCCCAAACTCTGTGGCGAGGTCGATGACGGCCGCGCGCAGCGCCGAGTTCGCCGCCACCCCGCCGGCGATCGCGACGCCGGCCACGTCGTAGCGCTCCAGTGCGCGGCGCAGCTTGCGGGTGAGCTGTTCGACCGCGGCGCGCTGGAAGGCGGCCGCGATGTCGGCGTGGGCGAGGTCGGGTCGCTTCTCACCCGCGCGCACGACCGCCGACTTCAGCCCCGAGAAGGAGAAGTCGAGGTCCTCACCGGTCATCGAGACCGGCAGGACCAGTGAGGACGCGTCGCCCGCACCGGCCAGGCGGTCGATCGGCGGCCCGCCCGGGTAGCCGAGGCCGAGCCAGCGCGCCACCTTGTCGTAGGCCTCGCCGGCGGCGTCGTCGATCGTCTCGCCGATGACCTCGTGCACGCCGGGCCCGCGCTGGTAGACGAGCATCGTGTGCCCGCCCGAGACGAGCAGGGTCAGCACCGGCCAGGCGAGGTCGGGCGTCTCGAGCAGCGGGGCGAAGAGGTGGCCCTCGAGGTGGTTCACCGTCAGCAGTGGCACGTCCCAGCTGAGCGCGTAGGCCTTCGCGGCGGCGAGGCCCACGAGCAGCGAGCCGATAAGCCCGGGACCCGCGGTCACCGCCACGGCGTCGATGGCGGGGTGGCCGACGTCCAGCCCGGCCGACTCGAGCGCGGCGCGCACGACCGGGACGATCGTGGTCACGTGGGCCCGGCCCGCGAGCTCGGGCACGACGCCGCCGAAGTGGTGGTGCTGGTCGATGGAGGACTCCACGACCGAGCTGTGCACGCGCCACCGGTCGTCCACGACCGCGGCCGCGGTCTCGTCGCAGCTCGTCTCGATGCCCAGCACGACGCTCACGACTCCAGCGTAGGCCCGATCTATCCCCTCGCCACGAGGTCGGCCCAGAGCACGAGGGCGTCCTCGTGACTCTTCTCGTAGTAGTTCTTGCGCACGCCCACCGGCGCGAAGCCGTAGCGCGCGTAGAGGGCCTGGGCGCGGGTGTTGGAGACCGCGACCTCGAGGGTGGCGCGTTTGATGCCGCGCGCAGCCGCGTCGGCCCAGGCCTCGTCGAGCAGCGACGTCGCCACGCCGCGGCCCTCGACCCCGCGTCGCACCCCGATGGTGTTCACGTGCAACTCGTCGAGCACGAACATCACGCCGAGGTAGCCGATCACGACCCCGCCCTCGACGGCGACCGTGTAGCGGCGCGTCGCGACGTTGCCGAGCTCGTCGAGCAGCATCCCGCGCGACCACGGCTCGGGGAACTGCGCCTCCTCGATCTCGAGCAGCGCCGGCACGTCGCGGCGCTCGGCGAGGCGGATCGTCCAGGCCGCGGGCTCGCTCATCGAGCGTCGCGCGTCACGAAGTTCGCAACCGCGTCCGCCTCGCGCAGGTAGAGCGGCGCGACCGGTCCCGGCTCGCGCCCGGCGAGGTCGAGCGCGGCGAGGGTCGGTGGCACGCTGAGCGGGTGCAGCGTGCCATTGGGCACGGCCGCGAAGTCGCGTTCGTAGCGCGCCACCCCGTCGCCGCAGAAGGTCACCGCGGCACCGTTGGTGGCCCAGGCGATCACCACGTCGCGCGGCCGTTCGACGGCGGGCTCGCTCTCGGCCGTGACCTCGTCGGCGAGCTCGAAGCGCTGGGTGAAGACCTCGCCACGGCGTCCGTCGACGACAGCCATGAGGCGCCCGCGCACGCCCGCCTCATGCGCCCCGTGGGCGAGCAACTCGAGCGAGGTCACCCCGACGAGACCGGCCCCCGTCGCGTCGGCGAGGGCGAAGGCCGTGGCGAGTCCGACGCGTAGTCCCGTGAAGAGACCCGGGCCGCGGTCCACGACGATTCTCTCGAGGTCACCGGCGCGAAGGGCGAAGTCCTCGAGCAGCGCCGCGATACCCGGCGCGAGCACCTCGACGTGGCGCCGGTCGGCCGCGAGCAGTCGCGCCTCGCGCCGATTCCCGTCGAGCAGCGCGATCGAACAGGCCGTCGTCGCGGTCTCGATGGCGAGCGCCCTCACGACGCCCACCGCGCCATAGCCTCGGCGCGGTCGCGCGCGCCGGCCCCGTCGACGTCGATGGTGCGCCCCTCGTCCGAGGTCACAGCGATCGAGACCGTCACGACGTCCGCGCCGAAGACGGGGGCCGCGAGCTCGCCCCACTCGACGACCGCGACGGCCGCCTCTTCGACCAACTCACCGAGGGCGAGGTCGAGGACCTCGTCGAGGCTCGTGACCCGATAGACGTCGGCGTGGTGCAGGGTCGCGATGCCGCGGTCGTTGTGGCAGCGGTGCTGGCGCACGAGCGTGAACGTCGGGCTCGTCGCGCGCTCGCTCACCCCGAGACCCCGCGCGAGACCGCGCACGAAGGTGGTCTTGCCCGCGCCGAGCGGCCCCGAGAGCAGCACGACGTCGCCGGGGCGCAGCAGCCGCGCGAACTCCTCGCCCGCCAACTCGGTGGCGGCGGGACCGACAGTGACGCGGCTCACGACGCCTCCAAGAAGGTGCGCACGACGCGCAGGTCGGCGCGCATCACCGCCACCAGCGCGGGGTCACGCAGCGCCGCGGCCGGGTGGTAGGTGGCGATGCCCGTGGCGTCGCCGAGGTGACGCGCGCGCCCGTGCACGGCCGACATCGACAGGGTCGCTCCGAGCACCTCGCGCGCCGCGGTCAGGCCGAGCGCGAGCGTGACGCGCGGCGCGAGCTCCGCGAGCTGGGCCTCGAGCCAGGGCCGACAGGCCTCGAGCTCGTCACGCGCCGGCGTGCGATTCGCCGGTGGGCGGCACTTGACGGTGTTGGTGACGTAGCACTGCTCCCGCGAGAGCCCGACCTCCTCCTCGATCAACGTAAAGAGCAGCTGACCGCTACGGCCGATGAAGGGGGCGCCGCCCTCGTCCTCCTGGCGACCCGGCGCCTCGCCTACGAGCAGCAACACGGCGTCGTTCGGCCCGGTGCCAATCACTACGCGCGTGCGCGTCGCACTGAGCCGACAGCGCGTGCAGCTCGAGAGGGCCGCGACATCAAGGGCCATCTAGTCCACCAGCACCCGCGGCACCCGCGCCCCGATGCCACAGAGGATCTCCCAGGTGATCGTGCCGGCCAGGCGGGCCCACTCGTCAGCGCTAATGGTCTCGTCGCCCTGGCGCCCGAGCAGCACGACGTCGTCACCGACGTTGACCGTGTCGTCACCGACGTCGATGAGCAGCTGGTCCATCGTGACCGTGCCCGCGAGCGGGTAGCGTCGCGCGCCGATGAGCACGTCGGCGCCGGCCTCGAAGAGTCGCCGGGGGTAGCCGTCGGCGTAGCCGAAGGGCACCGTCACCACCGTCGCCGCGCGCTCGAGGGGGCGGCGCCGGCCGTAGCTCGGGCGCTCCCCGGCCTCGAGCCGCCTCGCCGCCACGACCTGGGCGCGCAAGGTCAGGGCCGGTTCGAGGGTCACGCCCGCGTCGGCGAGGGTCACCCCAAGCCAGGGGTCGGGCAGGTAGCCGTAGAGCGCGAGTCCGACGCGCGCCATCGAGAGCCGCGAGGCGGGGTAGCCAATGGCGCCCGCGGAGTTCGCCGCGTGCACGACGCGCGGGTGCACGCCGCGCGCGCCCAGGCGCGCGATGACCCCCTCGAAGATGGCCAACTGCTCGCGCGTGAAGGCGCGGTCCTCCTCGCTCGGGCCGTCCGCGGTCGAGAAGTGGGTGTAGACACCCTCGAGGTCGATGGCCGAGGACGCGAGCAACACGTCTACGACGTCGTCGACGAGTTCGGGTGGCACGCCCATGCGGTGCATGCCGGTGTCGATCTTCACGTGGACCCGGTGCAGGCCGCCGAGTCGCTCGGCCGCGGCGACCGCGTGGCGCGCGCCGGCAACCGAGCCCACCGTGAGACTGAGCGAGTGGCTCAGCGCGTCCGGGATCGTCTCGGGCGGGATCTCGGCGAGCAGCAAGATGGGCGCGGAGACCCCGCTGCCGCGCAGTTCGATGCCCTCGTCGACGATGGCGACGGCGAGGGCGTGGGCGCCGCCATCCAAGGCCGCTCGCGCCGCCAGCGGCGCGCCGTGGCCGTAGCCGTTGGCCTTGACGACGGCGCAGAGCTTGGTCTCACCGAGCACGCGCTGTAAAGCCGCGATGTTGTGGGCGAGCGCCGATCGCGAGATCTCGGCCCAGGCCGGCCGGCGCACGCCCTCAACTGGCATCGTCGCTCCCGACGACCATCGCGATCGCGCTCAGGTCACTGTGGGTGAGCGAGACGTGGAAGTGGGTCACACCGCGACGGGCCGCGAGTTCGGCGGCGGCCCCGTGGACGGCGATGGTCGGTGCACCGCTCGCGAGGCGCACCACCTCGATCGACTGCCAGGGCACTGAGCCGACCCCGACCCCAAGGGTCTTCATGACGGCCTCCTTAGCGGCGAATCGAGCCGCCAGCCGCTCGGTCTTGGCGCGCGCGTCGCGTTGCTCACCCTCGGTGAAGAGACGCCCCACGATCCGCGGGCGACGCGTGATGGCGAGCTGGAAGCGCGCCACGTCCACCACGTCGACCCCCACACCACGAACGCCCACTATTCGACCGTCACCGTCTTGGCGAGGTTGCGCGGTCGGTCGACGTTGCGTCCGAGTCCCCGGGCCGTCGCGTAGGCGAAGAGCTGCAGCGCCACGATGTCGACCATCGGCGAGAACATCGGTTCGGTGGCCGGCACGCGCAAGACGTAGTCCGCGACGGACTCGATCGTCTCGTCGTCGTCGGTCGCCACCGCGACGACCGTCGCGCCCCGGGCCTTCACCTCGGCCAGGTTCGACAGCAGCTTCTCGTGCAGGGCGAGGTCCGTCGCGACCGCGACGACGACGACGCCGGGCTCGATCAGCGCGAGTGGTCCGTGCTTGAGCTCGCCGGCCGGGTAACCCTCGGCGTGGCGATACGAGATCTCCTTCAGCTTGAGCGCCCCCTCGAGGGCCGTCGGGAAGCCCACGTGACGACCGAGGAAGAAGAAGTCGCGCGCGTCGAGCAGGGCCGTGGCGACTTCGGTGACCGCGTCGCGACGCCCGAGCGCCTTGTCGACGAGGGCGCCCACGGCGCCGAGCCCACGCACCAGCGCGTCGATCTCGGGCTCACCGAGGGTCTGGCGCAGTTGGGCGAGGCGCAGCGCCAGCAGCTCGAGGGCCGCCACTTGGGCGACGAAGGACTTTGTCGAGGCGACCGAGACCTCGAGCCCCGCGCGGGTGTAGATCACGGCGTCGGCCTCGCGCGCGAGACTCGAGTCGACGATGTTCGAAATCGCCACGACGCGGGCCCCGCGACGCTTGGCTTCGCGCACCGCCTGGATCGTGTCGATGGTCTCCCCGCTCTGGGAGACGCCGATGACGAGCGTGCCGATCTCCACGACCGGGTCGCGGTAGCGGTACTCACTGGCGATGTCGACCTCGACGCTCAGCCGGGCCCAGCGCTCGATCGCGTACTTCGCGACAAGCGCCGCGTGGTGCGACGTGCCGGCCGCCACCAGCACGACCCGCTTCACCGCGCGCAACTCGTCGTCGCTCACGCGCAGCTCGTCGAAGGTGATCGTCCCGTCGGGGCGACGTCGATCGAGCAGCGTCGCGCGCAACGCGTCGGGCTGCTCGAGGATCTCCTTGGTCATGAAGTCGTCGTGGCCACCCTTCTCGGCGGTCTCGAGGTCCCAGTCGATGGTCAGCTGGCGCAGGCGCACCGGTGCGCCCTCGAGGTCCACGGCGCGAAAGCCCTCGGGCCCGAGGCGCACAACCTCGTCGTCGTTGACCGCGTAGAAGGCACTCGCGCGATCCAGGATCGCCGGGATGTCGCTCGCGAGGTAGGTCACCCCGGCCGCGGTGCCAACCACCAGGGGTGAGATTCGCCGCGCGGCGACGATGACGTCGGACTCGGTGGCGTCCATCGCGGCGAGCGCGAAGGCACCACGGACGACCCCGAGGGCTTCGCGAACCGCGTCGAGCAGCTCGAGCCCGCGGCCGCGGGCCTCTTCGATCAGGTGGGCGAGGACCTCGGAGTCGGTCACCGAGGTGAAGACGTGACCGCGGGCCTCGAGGTCGGCCTTCAACTCGGTGTGGTTCTCGATGATGCCGTTGTGGATGATGGCGACGTTGCCCGAGCAGTCGAGGTGGGGGTGGGCGTTGACGGCTTCGGGGGCGCCGTGGGTGGCCCATCGCGTGTGACCGATACCCGAGCGGAACCCCGCGGGGGCGCCGTCACAGGCCAGACGCAGCGCGGCGACCGATTCGGTCCCGTCCGCGCAGCGCGCCCGCCAGGTCTCGCCGGGACGCACGAGTGCGACGCCCGCCGAGTCATAGCCGCGGTACTCCAGTCGCTCGAGGCCGGATAGGAGCGTCGAGACGGTGTCGGTATCGCCGACGACCCCGATGATGCCGCACATAGAGCCAGCCTACTCGGGGGTCCGCGACCGGCTTTTCTAGGCGACGAAGGCCGCGCGCAGCGCCGACGTGAACTCGTCGACGAACCCGGCCTCGAGGGCCTCGACCATCACCCGCACCACGGGCTCGGTGCCCGAGGGACGCACGACCAGTCGCCAGTCCTCGTCGGCGAGCGCGTAGCGCGCGACGAGCTCGGTACTCAGGCGTCGCACGACCGCGTCGTCGTAGTCCTCGCGAGCCACGTTCACGAGCGCCTGGGGCACGCGGCGCCACGCGGCACTCGCCTGCTCGGCGAGCGGTCCACGGCGCACGATGAGGTCGAGCAGCAGCATCCCCGTGAGCAGACCGTCGCCGGTGGGCGCGAGCTCACAGAAGATGAGGTGGCCGGACTGCTCGCCGCCGAAGCACCACTGGCGCTCTTCGAGCGCGAGCAGGACGTTGCGGTCCCCCACGTCGGTCTCAACGACCTCGAGGGACGCCGCACCGAGCGCGCGACGCAGCCCCAGGTTGGACATCGTGGTCACGACGACGCCCCCACCGAGGGCTCGACGGCTCGCCAAATCGAGCGCGAACAGGACCATCAGGTCATCGCCGTCGCGCACCGTGCCGGTCGCGTCCACGGCGATGAGCCGGTCAGCGTCGCCGTCGAAGGCGAGCCCGACGTCCGCGCCGAGTTCGCGCACGCTCGCCACGAGGTCCTCGACGTGGGTGGAGCCGCAGTGCTCGTTGATGTTGGTGCCGTTGGGCGTGTTGTGGATCACGCTCACGCGCGCGCCACTCGCGCGCAGCAACGCCGGTGCGGCGGCGCTCGCCGCCCCGTTCGCGCAGTCGAGCACGACGTGCAGTGAGCTGAAGTCCCCGGGCACGAGCGCGCGCAGCAGGTCCACGTAGAGGTCCCGGGCCGCCTCGTCCACCGTGACGTGGCGCTCGAGGTCGTCGGGCGCGGGCGCGGCGGCCTCGAGGGCCGCGGCGAGCACGGCCTCGGTGCGGTGGTCGAGCTTGGAGCCGCCCGGCCCGAGCACCTTCAGGCCGTTGTCGAAGTAGGGGTTGTGCGAGGCCGAGACCACGACGCCCACACTCGCGCGCGCCTTAGCTACGACCGCGACGCCCGGGGTCGGGATGACACCGAGGTCGGTGACCTCGGCCTCGCCGTCCACGAGTCCGGCCAGCACCGCGGTCGCGAGGACCGGGGAGCTCTCACGGGTGTCGTAGCCGACGACGACCGGGAGGTCGAAGACGGCGGCCACCGCACGACCGAGCCGGTAGGCGAGGTCAATCGAGACCTCGTCGTAGGCGCGCCCGCGGATACCGTCCGTGCCGAAGTGCACGGCCACGGACTAACGCTTCGAGTACTGAGGAGCCTTACGGGCCTTCTTGAGGCCGTACTTCTTCGTCTCCTTCTTGCGCGCGTCACGCGTCAAGAGACCAGCCTTCTTCAGGGCCGGGCGAACGGTCTCGTCGACCTCGAGCAGGGAGCGGGCGATGCCCAGGCGCAGCGCGCCGGCCTGCCCCGCAACGCCCCCACCCTCGATGGTGGCGTCGATGTCGTAGTTCTGCTGGACGTCGATGAGTCGCAACGGCTCCATCACCATCTGGCGGTGCGTGGCCGAGGTGAAGTAGTTGTCAAAGGCCCGGTGGTTGATCGTGATGGTGCCGGTGCCGGGACGCAGGCGTACGCGCGCGACCGCTTCCTTGCGACGTCCGGTGGTCTGGATAGGCGTGGTCATCAGTCTCCTTAACCGCGGCGGATCGCCGAGGTGTCGAACGGAACAGGTTGCTGGGCC
Organism: Actinomycetes bacterium; assembly: GCA_021793515.1. GTDB lineage: Bacteria > Actinomycetota > Acidimicrobiia > Acidimicrobiales > RAAP-2 > RAAP-2. The sequence continues at coordinate 103,554 of JAJYSP010000001.1, forward strand.
GCGTGCGGGTGCTCGGGACCGGCGTAGACGAAGAGCTTGCCCATCTGGGCGCTGCCGAGACGGTTGTGGGGCACCATGCCCTTGACCGCGTCGTAGACGAGCGTCGTCGGGTCCTCGGCGAGCAACTTCGCCCACGAGGTCGAGCGCAGGCCACCCGGGTAACCCGAGTGGTGGTACGCGAACTTCTGGGCCGCCTTGTTGGCCGTCAGGACGACCTTGTCGGCGTTCACGATCACGACGAAGTCGCCGGTGTCCAGGTGCGGCGCGAAGTAGGTCCGGTGCTTGCCACGCAGCAGCGAGGCGGCGACGGTCGCGATCCGGCCGAGCACTAATCCTTCGGCGTCGATGACGTGCCAGGCACGTGTGATGTCGTTAGCTTTCGGGCTATAGGTACGCACAGTTCTTCCTTACCAGGCCCCACCGCCACGGCGGGCTCGGGGGACTCTCTAGCCTACAAACTCCAGGGGTCCTGAGGCAAGTTGACCTACCAGATCGTCACGCGCTCGCTCGGATCGAGCCACAGCGCGTCGTCTGGCGCGACCGAAAAAGCCTCGTAGAAGACGTCGAGATTCCGTACTACCTGGTTACAGCGGAATTCTGGCGGGCTGTGGGGATCGATCGCGAGCAGACGCTCGGCCTCGGCCGGGCGCGCGATGTGGCGCCAGCTCACCGCCCAGGCGAGCAGGAATCGCTGGGCGCCGGTGAATCCGTCGATCACGAGGTCCGTGCCACCCTGAGCGAGCCGGTAGGCCCGCCACGCGATGCCCAGCCCCCCGAGGTCACCGATGTTCTCACCGATGGTGAGCCCGCCGTTCACGTGGTGCCCGGGCAGCGCGCGCGGCTCGAGGGCGTCGTACTGGGCGATGAGGGCCGTGGTCTTGGCCTCGAAGGCCGCCCGGTCCGACGGCTCCCACCAGTCGGCGAGGCGACCGGAGCCGTCGAACTTGGATCCCTGGTCGTCGAAGCCGTGGCCGATCTCATGGCCGATCACCGCGCCGATGGCGCCGTAGTTGGCCGCGTCGTCGCGACTCGCGTCGAAGAACGGTGGCTGGAGGATCGCCGCGGGAAAGACGATCTCGTTCATGCCGGGGTTGTAGTACGCGTTCACCGTCTGGGGGGTCATGAACCACTCGTCGCGGTCGACCGGTCGGCCGATCTTGGCGAGTTGGCGGTCGAACTCGAAGGCGGCGGCGGCTCGGGCGTTGGCCATGAGGTCGCCCGCCTCGACCGTGAGCGTCGAGTAGTCGCGCCACCGTGGTGGGTAGCCGATCTTGGGGGTGAAGGCCGCCAGCTTCTCGAGGGCCCGGGCCCGCGTCGCCTCGCCCATCCACTCGAGGTCCTTGATGCTCGCGGCGTAGGCCGCCACGAGGTTGGCGACGAGCTCGTCCATGCGGGCCTTGGCCTCGGGGGCGAAGTGCCGCTCGACGTAGAGCTGGCCGACGGCCTCGCCCATCGCGCCCTCGACGAAGGCGACGGCGCGCTTCCATCGCGCGCGCAGCTCGGGCGCGCCGGTGAGTGTGCGGCCGTAGAAGTCGAAGTGGGCCTCGACGAAGGCGCTCGACAGGTACGGTGACGCCCCGCGCACCACCTGCCAGGCGAGCCAGTCGCGCCACGCCACGAGGTGGTCGTCATCGAGCAGGGTGGCGACGGTCGTGGTGAAGCTGGGCTGGCGCAGGACGACCTCGGTCAGGGCCGCCGCGCCCACGGCCTCGGCCCAGCCGGCGAGCACCGGCGCGTCGGCGAGGACGTCGGTGAGTGCGCGCAGGTTGTAGGTGGCGCTCATGTCGCGCGAGGCGACTGCGTCCCAGTGCCCGGCGGCGAGCTCGGTCTCGAGGGCCATGACGCGCTGGGCGCGCGTCGGGGCATCCGTAAGGCCAGCCAGCTCGAGGGCGCGCGCGACGTGGGTAACGAAGGCGTCGCGCACCTCAGCGAAGTTCGCCTCGCGGTAGTAGCTCTCGTCGGGCAGGGAGAGTCCGCCCTGTTCGACGAAGACCAGGTAGCGCTCGGGGTCGCCCGGGTCGTTGTCCACGAAGAGCTGGTAGAACCCGGCGAGGCCTTCTCGCTCCCAGGACCCGACCAAGGCGACGAACTCGGGGATCGACGACACCGCCGCCGCGGCGGCGAGCTGGGCCGCGATCGGAGTGGCGCCGAGCGCCTCGATGCGCGCCTCGTCAAGGAAGCTCGCGTAGAGGTCGCCGAGACGACGGGCCTCGGTTCCCGGGTCGGCCTCACGGGCGGCCTCGAGGATCGCACGCACGTTGCGTTCGGCGGCCTCGGCGAGCAGCCAGAACGTGCCGTAGCTGGCGCGGTCCTCGGGAATCGGGGTGGCGTCGAACCAGCGCTGGTTGACGTGGCCGAAGAGGTCGTCTTGGGGTCGGATCGACGGCTCGAGCTCGGCCGCGTCGACGCCGGCCTTCAGGTGATCAGTCATGGTCGGAGCCTACCGAACGCGACCCGCGACGAGTCTGGTGGGCGAGTCAGCGCGACGGGTGCGAACCCACGGACTCGTCGCGTCCCGATGGTCCCCCGTGGCGCTCGTCGTAGCCGACGGCGCTCAGCACGAGCCCCGCGGCCGGGGCCGGGGGCGGCAGCCGCCGCGGGTCACCCGAGATGAGACGCGCCCCCACCTCCTCGGCGTGAAGCGCGCCGCGGCCCACCGCGACGAGAGCGCTCACGAGGCGACGGACCTGGTTGTGGCAGAAGGCGTTGGCGCGGATGTGAAAGACGAGGAACTCGCCGCTCGCGCCGAGACCCAAGCGGTCGGGCTCTCGGTGCCAGCCGGCCTCGAACACGTGGCGCACGAGTGGCTCACCGGGTGCCTTGTCGGGGGCGCGTTTGCAGAAGGCCCGAAAGTCGTGCACGCCCTCTAAGTGGGCGGTCGCCTCGGCCATGGCCAGCGCGTCGAGCGGTTCACCGACGGCCCAGGCGATGGCGTCGGTGAACCCGAGGGGCGCGCCACTCGTGACGAGGTAGCGGTAGCGGCGCCAGATCGCGTCGTAGCGCGCGTGGAAGTCGTCGATCTGGCGCAGCCGGGCGACCGCGATGCGACCGGCCAGCTGGTGGTTGAGCGAGCGCACGAGGCGTTCGACGTCGGCCTCGGCCAGGCTCGAGCGCGCCAGGTCGAAGGAGATCACCTGGGCGAGGGCGTGCACCCCGGCGTCGGTGCGACCGGCCCCGACGATGAAGGGTGCGGCCTCGAGACGAAGGCTCTTCGCGATCGCCTCACCGAGGTCGCCGACGACCGTCGAGCGGCCGGGCTGGGGGGCAAAACCCGCGAAGGCGGCGCCGTCGTAGGCGAGGTCCATCCGCCACCGCGCGGTGGCGTCGTCTAGTGGATCAGACGAACTCAATGCGCGCCATCGGGGCGTTGTCGCCCTGACGCGGCCCGAGCTTCAAGATCCGGGTGTAGCCACCGGGACGGTCGCTGTAGCGCGGCGCGATCTCGGTGAACAGCTTCTGGGCCATGTCCTTGTCGCGGATGAAGGCGACCACCCGACGATGGGCGTGGACGGATCCCTCCGGCGAGTTCTTCGCCGCGGTAACGACCTTCTCGACGATGGGGCGCAACGCCTTGGCCTTGGCCTCGGTCGTGACGATCGACTCGGCGGCGATCATCGAGGCGACCAGGTTGCCCATCATGGCCTTCTGGTGGGCGTTGTCGCCCCCGAACCGCTTGCCCTTGGTGGGAGTCCCGCGCATGACTAGTCCTCTACTCGCAGTGAAAGACCGCGCTCGTCGAGTCGGTCGGTGACGTCCTTCAGCGACGTGGCGCCGAAGTTGGTGATCGAGGTCAGGTCACGCTCGGTCGCGTTGATCAGCTGAGCGACGGTGTTGATGCCCGCGCGCTTCAAGCAGTTCCGTGAACGCTCGGTGAGCCCGAGCTCCTCGATGCGGATGTCGAGCTCGCTGGCCGCGGCCTGGGCCGTGCCGACGTCGCCCAACTCGAGCGACGGTGCTTCCTCGTCGAAGTGGGCGATCAGGTCCACGAGCGCGCCGAGGGTCTTACCGGCCGAGGACAGCGCCTCGGCGGGGCTGATCGACCCGTCGGTCTCGACCTCGATGACCAGGCGGTCAAAGTCCTTGGACTGCTCGACACGTACCGGCTCGACCTCGAAGGACACGCGGCGCACCGGTGAGAAGATCGCGTCCAGGGGGATCACGCCGATGGTCGACGTGCCCTTGTTGCCCTCGGCGCCGACGTAGCCCTTGCCGCGCTCGACGGTCAGCTCGAAGCTGAGCGAGCCCTTGGGCGAGGTCAGGTACGCCAGGTGCAGGTCGCCGTTCAAGATCTCGACGTCAGCCGTCGTGGAGAGGTCCGACGCGAGCACCGGGCCCTCACCGCGCTTGTCGAGACGCAGCACGACCGGCTCGTCGCTGTGCACGCGCAGCAGTAGGTCCTTCAGGTTCAGGCAGATGTCCTGGACGTCCTCTTTGACGCCCTCGATCACACCGAACTCGTGCAACACGGCGTCGAACTTCACGCGCGTGGCGGCCGCGCCGGGGATCGACGACAGCAGGGTGCGGCGCAACGAGTTACCCAGGGTGTGGCCGAAGCCGGGGTCGAGTGGTCCGATTCCAAAGGCCTGACGGTTGTTCTCCTCGTCGCCAATGGCGTCGATGGTTGGTCGTTGGATGATCAGCATGCGGGCTCCTTCTGGGACAACGGACTGCGACTACTTCGAGTACAGCTCGACGATGAGCTGCTCGCGGATTGACTCGTCGATCTGCTCGCGCTGGGGGACGATGCGCACGGTGACGGCGAAGCCGTCCTCGCCCTTCTCCAGCCAACCCGGGACCGAACGGTCCATGATGTCGAGGTTGCGCTTGACGTTGAAGTTCTCGCGAGTGACGACCTTGAGGGTCACGACGTCACCGGGGCGGACCCGGAAACTGGGGATGGTGACGCGCTTGCCGTTCACGTTCACGTGGCCGTGGCGCACGAACTGGCGGGCCTGGGCGCGCGAGGCACCCCACCCGGCGCGGTACGCGACGTTGTCGAGGCGAAGCTCGAGGAACTGCAGCAGGTTCGTCCCGGTGATGCCGGGACGGCGGCTGGCCTCCTCGTAGAGGTTGCGGAACTGCTTCTCGAGCAGGCCGTAGATGCGCCGTGCCTTCTGCTTCTCGCGCAGCTGGGTCAGGTACTCCGAGCCTTGGCGCTGACGGTCACGACCGTGCATGCCGGGCGGGAAGGCGCGGGTCTGACGGTCGGAGTTCTCCGACACGGGGCACTTCAGGGTGAAGCAGCGCTCCCCCTTCAGGTAGAGCTTGGTGCGCTCACGCCGACAGAGTCGGCAGACGGGACCGGTGTAACGAGCCATGATTCTTCCTTAGCCTCGACGACGCTTCTTCGGGCGGCACCCGTTGTGGGGCAACGGCGTGACGTCCTTGATGGCCACCACTTCGATACCGGCCGCGGCGAGCGAGCGGATCGCCGTCTCGCGGCCCGAACCCGGCCCGCGAACCAGGACGTCGACCTTCTTCACGCCGTGTTCCATCGCGGCGCGCGCGCACTTCTCGGCGGCGAGCTGTGCGGCGAAGGGCGTCGACTTGCGCGACCCCTTGAAACCGACGTTGCCCGACGAGGCCCACGAAAGCACGTTGCCCTCGGGGTCGGTGATCGACACGATCGTGTTGTTGAACGAGCTCTTGATGTGGGCCACACCGAAGGCGACGTTCTTGCGCTCCTTGCGGCGTCCCTTGCGGGCGTTGGTGGTGGGCTTCGCCATTACTTGGTTACCTTCTTCTTACCGGCGACGGTGCGCTTGGGTCCCTTACGGGTGCGAGCGTTGGTACGGGTGCGCTGTCCGCGCACGGGCAGGCCCTTGCGGTGACGGATGCCCTGGAGGCAGTTGATCTCCATCTTGCGCTTGATGTCCTGGGCGACGTCGCGGCGCAGGTCACCCTCGACCGTGACGTTCTGGTCGATGTAGGTGCGCAACTTGTTGACGTCGGCGTCGGTGAGGTCCTTCACACGAATCGACTCGTCGATCCCCGTCGCCGCGCAGATCTGCTGAGCGGTCGTGGGACCAACGCCGAAAATATAGGTGAGCGCGATCACCGTGCGCTTCTCGCGCGGGATGTCGACACCGGCAATACGAGCCATCTTTTCTCTCCTAGCCCTGACGCTGCTTGTGACGCGGGTTCTCGCAGATCACGCGGACGTGACCGTTCCGTCTGATGACTTTGCACTTCTCACACATGGTCTTGACGCTGGCGCGAACCTTCATGTCTTCTCTCTCGACTCAGTCCCTGATTATTTGTAGCGATAGGTGATGCGGCCGCGGGTCATGTCGTAGGGCGTGATCTCCACCTGGACCTTGTCGCCCGGCAGGATGCGGATGCGGTGCATGCGCATCTTGCCCGAGCTGTGCGCGAGGACGGTGTACCCGTTCTCCAACTCAACGCGAAACATGGCGTTCGGTAGTGGCTCGACGACCGTTCCCTCAACGGTGAACGCGTCTTCCTTCGGCTTACTCAGGTTCCTTCTCCTTGTTACGGCAATACGGCGACGAGCGGCTCGTCGCAGATGACCGTGGGCTCGCCCACAGGTCGGCTGACCATTCTACCGTTTTTTCCACCGAACGCAAAAGCGCGGGCCGAATCAACCGTTCGCCCCTCGTCCACGGGGCAAAAAAGTGACCCCCGGCCCTAGTAGGGGTGGAGAAACCAGGTTCATGCTAGATAGATGAGTGTACCGGGGGACCGCGTGCGACGCGCCACGATACCGCGCGACGAGTGCCTGGGACTGCTGCGCCACGCCGACTACGCCCGCGTCGTGATCTCGGTGCGCTGCCTGCCCGCGGCCCTGCCGGCCCGGATCGCCGTGGTCGACGACCACGAACTCCTGCTCGCGAGCGCCGAGGAGGCCGTCGTGGTCGCCGCCCGGCGCGGTGACGTCCTCTCGGTCCAGATCGACGGCCTCGAGCCCGACGGGGCCACCTGGTCGGTCATGGCGTCGGGAATCGCGGCCATGCCCACGGGTGACCCGGCGCTCTCGGGACCCCTCACGCGCGCCGTCGCCGGGGGCGCCACGATCATCGCGCTACCCCTCACCATCGTCTCGGGAGAGCGGATCGGGTAACGAGAACCCGTGTGGGAGAATTGGCCGTGCCCTTCCACCGGATCACCGATCCCGAGCGGCTCCACGCGCTGCTCGACGCCATCATGCTGATCGAGACCGACGCGGATCTCTCGGATCTGCTCGCGCTGATCGTCGAGACCGCGAGCCGGCTGGTCGGCGCGCGCTACGGCGCCCTCGGGGTGGTCGGCAGCGACGGTGCGACGCTGTCACGCTTCGTGACCTACGGCGTCGACGACGACCTGCGCCAGCGCATCGGGGACGCCCCCCACGGGCGCGGCGTGCTCGGCGAGACGATCCTCGGCGGTGCGCCGGTGCGCGTGGAGGACCTCGCCCACCACCGCGGCGCGGCCGGCTTTCCCGAAAACCACCCCGTCATGGCCAACTTCCTCGGCGTGCCGGTCATGAGCGGCGACGGCCACGTCTTTGGCAACCTCTACCTGACCGATCGCCTCGACGGACGGGCCTTCACCGAGGACGACGAGGTCCTCGTCGAGGCCTTCGGTCGCGCGGCGGGGCTCGTGATCGACCAGGCGACACTGCGCCACCACCTGCGCGAGCTGACCCTGAGCGAGGAGCGGGAGCGACTCGCGCGCGACCTGCACGACACCGTGATCCAGCGGCTCTTCGGCGTCGGGCTCGCCCTGCAGATCACGCTCGGCTCCCCACTCGAACCGGCCGACCGCGACCGGATCAACCGCGCCGTTGACGAGCTCGACACGACGATCCACGAAATCCGCACCACGATCTTCGAGATCGACCAGGACGACGTGGACGCGACGAACCTCATCCAGCGCATGCGCGCGATGTCCGACGAGGTCGCGACGCGCCTGGGCATCAAGGTCGCGCTGCACCTGCCCCTCGAGGCCGACCTCGAGCTCTCGACGCGCTGTGCCCGTCACGTGCTTCAGGCGCTCCGTGAGGTGCTCTCGAACGTCGCGCGCCACGCCCACGCGAGCGAAGCCGACGTCTCGCTCGCCGTCGAGGGTCCGATGCTCGTGCTACGCGTGCGCGACAACGGCGTGGGCTTTCACGCCCCCGTCGGACCGGGACGGGGACTGCGCAACCTACGCAGCCGCGCGCGCGAGCTCGGTGGCGACTGCACGTTCGAATCGGAACCGGGACGTGGCACACTGGTGCGATGGACCGCCCACTGTCTGGACTGACGTGATCCGGCTGCTGCTCGTCGACGACCACGAGATCGTGCGCCGGGGCCTGCGCGAGCTGCTCGAGGCCCACGAGGACCTCACGGTCGTGGCCGAGGCCGCCTCGGTCGAGGAGGCCGAGACCGTGGACGTCGACGCCATCGACGTGGCCGTGCTGGACGTGCGCCTGCCCGACGGGAGCGGGGTCGACCTCTGTCGAACGCTGCGCGAGCGGCGCGTGGACCTCGCGTGCCTGATGCTCACCTCCTTCGCCGACAACGAGGCCATGTCGGCCTCGGTGCTCGCCGGGGCCAAGGGCTACGTCTTGAAGAACGTGCGCGGCGACGACCTGGTGGACTCGATCCGCCGCGTCGCCAACGGCGAGATGCTGCTCAGTCCCGACCAGATCGAGCGCGCGCGCGAGCGCCTGCGTCGCCAGATCACCGAGGACATCCGCCTCGAGAGCCTGAGCCACCAGGAGCATCGGATCCTTGAACTGCTGAGTGAGGGTCTCTCCAACCGCGAGATCGCCGCCGAGATGTTCCTCGCCGAGAAGACCGTGAAGAACTACGTGTCCAACCTGCTCGCCAAGCTCGGCTTCCAGCGTCGCACCGAGGCCGCGCTCTTCGCCCAGCGCTACCACGACCGGGCCCACCCCGAGCCCTAGGTGCGCGTCGTCAGCCTGGTCCCCTCGCTGAGTGAGACCCTCGATTCGTGGGGCGTCCGACCGGTCGCGGTGACGCGATTCTGTGACCTGGCGGGGGTGGCGCGCGTCGGCGGGACGAAGGACCCCGACCTCGACGCGATCGTCGCCCTCGCGCCCGACCTCGTCGTGCTCGACGAGGAGGAGAACCGACGCGAGGACTACGACGCCCTGGTCGCCGCGGGGCTCTACGTGCACGCGACGGCCGTGCGCGGCCTCGAAGACGTCGAGCGCGAGTTGGTGGCGCTCGCTGACGTGCTCGAGCTCGCCGTCAGCCCCCCGCGGTTGCCGCCACGCCACGCGCTCAGCCACCGCGTCGTCGTACCCATCTGGCGACGCCCCTGGATCGCGCTCGGCGCACCCACCTACGCGACATCGCTGCTCGCCCACCTCGGCTACGAGAACGTCCTCGCTAACGCCGGGCCCTACCCCCACCTCGAGCTCGCCGCTATGGCCGAGGCCTGGCCCGAGCTCGTGCTCGCCCCGAGTGAGCCCTACCCCTTCTCCGAACGACACCGCGCCGAACTCGAGACGGTGGCGCCGGTGCGCTTCGTGGACGGACGGGACCTCTTCTGGTGGGGCGTGCGCACGCCGGCGGCGATGACGCGGCTCGGCGACGCGCTCGATTCGTCGACCTAGAGGACGGTGAAGACCTCGGGTCCGTCGTCGGTCACCGCGATCGTGTGCTCGAAGTGCGCCGACAGCGACCCATCGGCGGTCATCACGCTCCAGCCGTCGTCGAGCATGTAGGTGTCATAGGAGCCGACGTTGACCATCGGCTCGACGGCGAAGACCATGCCCGACTTGAGGGTGGGACCAGGGGTGCCGGGCCAGTAGTTGGGCACCTGGGGGCTCTCGTGCATCGCGGTGCCGATGGCGTGGCCGACGTACTCGCGCACCACGCCGTACCCGGCGGCCTCGGCGACCCGCTGGACCGCCCGGCCGACCTCGTGGAGCCGGTTACCGACCACCAGCTGGTCAATGCCGGCCCACAGCGAGCGTTCGGTCACCTCGATGAGGCGCTTCGCCTCGGCGCTGATCTCGCCGACGCCGGTCGTGTAGGCGGCGTCACCGTGGTAGCCCTCGATGATGGCGCCACAGTCCACCGAGATGATGTCGCCCTCGTGCAGCACGACGTCACCGGGGATCCCGTGGACGATCATGTCGTTCGGGCTCGTGCAGATCACCGCGGGGAAGCCGTGGTAGCCGAGGAAGTTCGAGCGGGCGTGGCGCTTCTCGAGCACGGCGGCGGCGACCTCGTTGAGCTCGGCCGTGGTCACCCCCGGACGGATGGCGGCGCGGGTGGCCTCGTGGATCTCGGCGACGACCCGGCCGGCCTTTCGCATCTTGGCCAGCTCGTCGGGCGACCGTCTCACCGTGACAGCCGTTCGCCGATCACCGCGACGATGTCGGCCGTGACCTCGTCGGGCGCGCGCGAACCGTCCACGCTCACGAGCAGTCCGCGTTCGCGGTAGAAGTCGAGCAGCGGCGCGGTGTCGCGCTCGTAGACCTCGAGGCGGCTGCGAATGGCCTCGGGCTGGTCGTCGGCGCGCTGGATCACCTGACCCCCACAGACCGAGCACACCCCCGAGATGGCCTCGGGGTCGGTGTCGGTGTAGATCGCCCCACAGTCCACACAGACGCGTCGCGCCGAGAGCCGCTGGGTCACCAGTTCGACGGGTACGTCGAGGTTCACACAGAGCTTCACGCCGTCCTCGCCGAGGATGGCCTCGAGGGCCTCGGCCTGGGCGAAGGTGCGTGGGAAACCGTCGAGCAGGGCGCCGCCGGCCGCATCGGGCTGGGTGAAGCGCTCCTCGACGAGCCGGTTGACGAGGTCGTCCGAGACGAGCGCGCCGGCTTCGAGCACGGCGGCGACGTCGCGCCCGACGGGCGTGCCGGCCTTGACGGCCGCGCGCAGCATGTCACCGGTCGAGACGTGGGGGATCTGGAACCGCTCGGCCAGCCGCTTACACTGGGTGCCCTTTCCGGCTCCCTGTTTACCCAGGACGACGAGGATCAGCCGGCCCATGTCAGCGCTTGAGGAACCCTTCGTAGTTGCGCATCATCAGCTGGCTGTCGATCTGGCGCATCGTCTCGAGCGCGACGCCCACGGCGATCAGCAGGGTGGTGCCGTAGTAGGGGAAGCGGTTGATGTGCCAGAGCGCCATCAGGATCGCGGGCACCACCGCGACGCCGGCGAGGAAGACCGCGCCGACCGTCGTGATGCGCGAGAGCATCTTGGCGAAGTACTTCTCGGTCGGCAGACCCGGACGGATGCCGGGCACGAAGCCACCCTGCTGACGCAGCAACTCGGCCTGCTGGTGCGGCTCGAAGGCGATGTACACGTAGAAGAACGTGAAGGCCAAGATGAGCGCGAAGTCCGAGAGGATGTAAAAGAAGCTGGTCGGCTGGAGTGACGAGTTCACGAAGTGCTGGAAGCCCGTCCAGGGCACGACGTTGGACATCAGGACCGGGATGTAGAGCACCGACGAGGCGAAGATGATCGGGATCACGCCGGACTGGTTGACCTTCAAGGGGATGTAGGTCGAGTTGCCGCCCATCTCCTTGCGCCCCACCACCCGTCGCGCGAAGGTCACCGGGATGCGACGTTGGCCGTTGTCCATGAAGACGATGAGCACCAGCAGCGCGATCGAGATGACCACGATCGTGTAGAACTTCACCGGTCCACCCTCGGCGTAGACGGCGCGGCCGCCCGAGGGCAGTCCCGCGACGACGTTGGCGAAGATCAAGAGGCTCATCCCCTGGCCGACCCCGCGCTGGGTGATGAGCTCGGCGAGCCACATCACGAACGCCGTCCCGGCGGTCATGATGGCCACCATGAACAGGCCCAGCCACAGGTTGAACTTGGGGATCAGGTCGATGTTAAAGCCGAGTAGCGCCTGGTCGTGGCCGTGGAAGGCGTAGATCAAGCCCGTCGACTGCAGGAGTGCCAGGCCGATGGTCAGGTACCGGGTCGTCTGGGTGATGCGCTTCTCGCCCACCGCGCCCTGGTCACGCCACTCGGTCAGCTTGGGGATGACCGTGGTGAGCAGCTGGATCACGATGGAGCTCGTGATGTAGGGCATGACGCCGAGGCCGAAGACCGCGAGGCGGGTGAGGGCCCCGCCGCTGAACAGGTTCAAGAAGCCGAGCACGCCCGACGCGCCGGCCTTGGACTGGAGCACCTGGACCTGGGACCAGCTGACGCCGGGGATGGGCAGGTTGGCGCCGAGCTGGTAGAGGCAGATGATCGCGATCGTGAAGATGACCTTGTTGCGAAGGTCCGGTACGCGAAAGATGTTCGCGAGTCGACGCAGCACGACGACGCCCTAGCGGTTCTGGTGCTGGTTGCCGGAGGCCGGCGGACGAACCGCGAAGGGCTTGTCCAAGACGGTGACGCTGCCACCGGCCGCCTCGATGGCGCTGCGCGCCGACGCTGAGAAGCCGTGGGCCGAGATCGAGACCGCCTTGTCGAGCGAGCCGCGACCGAGCACCTTGACGAGGTCGTTCTTGCGAACGAGCCCGTTGGCGACGAGCACCTCGGGGGTGACGACGTCGGCCCCGAGCGCGGTGATCGCGTCGAGGTTGACCGGCGTGTACTCCACGCGGAACGGGTTCGTAAAGCCCTTGAGCTTCGGGATGCGCTGCATCAGGGGCAGCTGGCCACCCTCGAAGCCGGCGGGAATCTGACGGCGGGCCTTCTGACCCTTGGTACCGCGACCGGCGGTCTTGCCGCCGTGTCCGCCGATACCGCGACCGACGATCTTCTTGCGGTGCTTGGAGCCGGCGGGGGCCTTGAGATCGTGCAACTTCATTCAGCCACCTCTTCCACGGTGATCAGGTGCGGCACCCGGGCGATCATCCCATGGATCTCGGGACGGTCGGGCAGCACATTGGACTGGCCGATGCCGCGCAGCCCGAGCGCGCGCAGCGTGCCGCGGTGCTTGGGCTTGGTGGCGATCGACGATCGGACTTGGGTCACCTTCAACTTAGCCATGCGTGGTCTCCGTCTTGAACAGGTCACCCTCGCGCTGGCGCTCGCGGTAGGCGCGAAGCGTCCCCGAGGGGATGACCTCGTCCAGGGCGCGGCCCCGCTGGGATGCGATGAGCTCGGGGCGGCGCAACTGCTTGAGCCCCTCGATCGTCGCGTGGGCGACGTTGATGCCGTTGGACGAGCCCAACGACTTAGCGATGATGTCCTTCACGCCCGCCATCTCGAGGATGGCGCGCGCGGCACCACCGGCGATGACGCCGGTACCGGGTGCGGCGGGCTTCATGAGCACCCGACCGGCGCCGGAGCTGCCGATGACCGGGTAGACGATCGTGGAGCCGGCGAGGGGCACCTCGAAGATGTTCTTGCGAGCCTCTTCGAGCCCCTTCTGCACGGCGAGACCCGCCTCCTTGGCCTTGCCGTAGCCGAGGCCCACGCGGCCGTTGCCGTCACCGATGACCATCAGGGCGGTGAAGGAGAACCGACGACCACCCTTGACGACCTTGGACACGCGGTTGACCTTGATGGTCCGCTCTTCGTACTGTTCCAGATCCATTAGAACTCCAGTCCGGCCTGACGCAGCGCGTCGGCGAAGGCGGCGACGCGCCCGTGGTAGTCGAATCCCCCGCGGTCAAAGACCACGGTGGTGATGTTGGCCGCCTGGGCGCGCTCGGCGAGCACCGCCGCGACGGCCTTCGCGCCCTCGATGTTGCCACCCGAGACGCTGCGAAGCGAGGCCTCGACCGACGAGGCCGCGGCGAGCGTGCGGCCCGCCTCGTCGTCGATGATCTGAGCCGAGATGTGCCGGTTGGACCGGCTCACCGCGACGCGCGGGCGCTCGGCCGTGCCGGCCAGGTGCTTGCGCAGCCGCCGGTGGCGGCGCAGGCGGAGTTCACGAGTCGTACGGGCCATTACTTCGCCGCCTTTCCAGCCTTGCGCAGAACCTTCTCACCGAGGTAGCGCACACCCTTGCCCTTGTAGGGCTCGGGCTTACGAATCTTGCGGATCGTCGCGGCCACCTGGCCGACGACCTCCTTGTCGGCGCCCTTGGCTAGCACGCGGGTCGGCGAGGGCACCTCGAAGGTCACCCCCTGGGGCGCGGTGAACTTGACCGGGTGGCTGAAGCCGAGTGACAGGTCCAGCGCGTCAGCCCCGGCCGCGGCGGCGCGGTAGCCCACGCCGATGATCTCGAGCTCCTTGGTCCAGCCCGTCGTCACGCCGACGACCATATTGGCCACGAGCGTGCGGGTCAGGCCGTGCAGGGCACGGTACTGGGTCTCGTCGTTGCGACGCTCGACGGCGAGCACGTCCCCCTCGCGGGTGATCGTGATCCCGTCGGGCAGCGTGCGCGACATCGTCCCGTTCGGGCCGGCGACCGTCACCACGCTGTCGACCACGTCGACGGTGACCGTCGAGGGGACCGTGATCGGGTTACGACCGATGCGCGACATGAGTTTCCTCCTGGAGATTCACGGGCTGGTTACCAGACATAACACAGCACCTCGCCACCCAGCTTGGCCTTGCGCGCTTCGCGGTCGGTCATGAGACCGTGGCTCGTCGAGACGACGGCCACGCCCACGCCGCCGAGCACCTTCGGCATCTGGTCGGACTTCTTGTAGATACGCAGACCGGGCTTGGAGACGCGCTTCAAGCCCACGATGGTCTTCTGGCGGTCGGCCGAGTACTTCAGCTCGATGCGCAGGGTGGCGCCGGGCTTGCCCTCGGTGCGGGTCACCGTGAAGCTGTTGATGAAGCCCTCGCGCTGGAGCAGCGTGGCGAGGTTCTCCTTCAACTTCGAGCTCGGCATTGATACGTGGTCGAACATGGCCGCGTTCGCGTTGCGAATACGCGTGAGCATGTCGGCGATCGGGTCGGTCATCGTCATGAGATCTCCTACCAACTCGCCTTGGTGACACCCGGCACTTCACCCGCGTGCACCATTTGGCGCAGGCAGATGCGGCAGAGTCCGAACTTGCGGTACACCGAGCGCGGCCGGCCACAGCGCTCGCAGCGCGTGTAGGCGCGCGTCGAGAACTTGGGGGTCTGCTGCTGCTTGATTCGAAGGGACTTCTTGGCCATGTCTATCGAGTCTCCTGCTTGAAGGGGAAGCCGTAGGCGCGCAGGAATGCGCGGCCTTGCTCGTCGGTCGCGGCCGTGGTGACGATCGTGATGTCGAATCCACGTGGCGCATCGATCTTGTCGTAGTCGATCTCGGGGAAGATCAACTGGTCGTTGATGCCAAAGGTGTAGTTCCCGTGCCCGTCGAAGGACTTCGGCGACAGACCGCGGAAGTCACGGATGCGCGGGATCGCGAGGCTGATGAGCCGGTCGAAGAACTCCCACGCCCGGTCGCCGCGCAACGTCACCTTGACGCCGATCGGCTGGGTCTCGCGGAGCTTGAAGCTCGCGATGGACTTCTTCGCCCGGGTCACGATCGGCTTCTGGCCCGTGATGAGCTCCAGGTCGCGCTGGGCGCCCTCGAGCAGCGAGGCCTGCTGGGTCGCGCGCCCGACGCCCGAGTTCAGGACGATCTTCTCCAGACGCGGCACCTGCATGACGTTGGCCAGACCCAGCTCGGTCTGCAACGCCGCGCGGATCTCCTCGTCGTAACGGGTCTTTAGACGTGGACGCACGCTCACAGCGCCTCCCCACACTTACGGCAGACGCGCACCTTGGTGCCGTCTACCTCGGCGTACCGGACCTTGGCCGGTCCCTTGTGACCGTCACACCACAGCGCGACGTTGGACACGTGCATCGGCATCACCTTGTCGATGATCCCGGCCTGCATCATGGCGCCGGTCTGCTTGGTGTGTCGCTTGGCGATGTTCAGCCCGTCGAGCACGACCTTGTCGCTCTGGGGCTTGGCCTCTTCGACCATCGCCCGCTCACCGCGGAACTTCCCGGCGATGACGAGCACGTCGTCACCCTTACGAATCCTCATTACAACACCTCCGGCGCCAGCGAAATGATTCGCATGAATTTCTTGTCGCGCAGTTCACGGCCGACGGGCCCGAAGATACGGGTGCCGCGTGGCTGGAGCTGGTCGTTGATCAGCACGGCCGCGTTCTCGTCGAACTTGATGTAGGAGCCGTCGGGACGACGCTTCTCCTTGGCGGTGCGAACGACGACGCAGCGCACCACGTCACCCTTCTTCACCGCGGCGCCCGGGATGGCGTCCTTCACCGTCGCGATGAAGACGTCACCGATCGAGGCGTAACGACGCCGCGAGCCGCCGAGCACGCGAATGCACAGCACTTCCTTGGCGCCCGAGTTGTCGGCGACCTTGAGTCGGGATTCCTGCTGGATCATCGCGCACGCTCCACGATCTCGGTCAAGCGCCAGCGCTTCAGCTTGGACAACGGACGGGTCTCCTGGACCCGCACGCGGTCACCGACCTTGGCGTCGTTGGCCGCATCGTGCACGTACAGCTTCTTCGTGCGCTGGACCGTCTTGCCGTAGCGCGGGTGGCTGACCCGCTCGTTCACGGCGACGACCAACGTCGCGTTCATCTTGTCCGACACGACGATGCCCTCGCGGACCTTGCGGGGGTTCTCGCGCTTCGTGGGATTGGTCTCGTCAGTCATCACTCACCTGCTTCCTGGGCCTCGGCGGCCGCGATCTCACGCTCGCGGACGAGCGTGGCGAGCCGGGCGATGTCCTTGCGGACCTCGCGCAGCCGCGCGGAGTCGTCCAGCTGGCCGGTGGCCAACTGGAACCGGAGGTTGAACAGCTCACGGCGCGTCTCGGTGAGACGTTCCACGAGCTCGTTGTCGCCGAGCTGACGCAGCTCGGCGCGACGCTCACTGGTCTTGGCCATCAGATCGTCACCTCCGGGGTGCCGTGGGTCCCGGGACGCACGATGAACTTCGCCTTGATCGGCAACTTCTGGATGGCGCGCTCCATGGCGGCGCGCGCGAGGGCCTCGTCGACCCCACCCAACTCGAACATCACACGGCCGGGCTTGACGACGGCGACCCAGAACTCCGGGTTGCCCTTGCCCGAGCCCATGCGGGTCTCGGCCGGCTTCTGGGTGACGGGCTTGTCCGGGAAGACCCGGATCCAGACCTTGCCACCACGGCGCACGTGACGGGTCATCGCGATACGCGCGGCCTCGATCTGGCGCGCCGTGATCCATCCGGCCTCGAGGGCCTGGATCCCGAAGTCACCGAAGATCAGGTCCGTGCCACCCTTTGCCATCCCGGTCATGCGGCCGCGCTGCTGCTTGCGGTGCTTCACCTTGCGGGGCATCAACATGATTACTCCACGTCCTTTCGAAAGTGCGGCGTGTCGGTGTGATCCTGCGCCGTGCGACGCTCGATCTCCTCTTCGACACTCAACTGACGCTCGACGTCCTCGGGCGCGACCAGCAGGTCGACCGGCTTCGCCTCGGCGACGACCGGGGCCACCGGGGCCTCGGACTCGACCTCGGCCGCACGGCGACGACCGCCACCGGCGCGAACGACGCCCTTGGGCGCGGCACCCGAGCCGACCGGTACCGCGTCGCCGGCCGCCATCGCGGCCTCGCGCACGATCTTCTCGTCGTTGGTCAGCTGGTAGGGCAGGATGTCGCCCTTGTAGATCCAGACTTTCACGCCGATGCGCCCCGTCGAGGTGCGCGCCTCGCGGAAGCCGTAGTCGATGTCCGCGCGCAACGTGTGCAGCGGGACCCGGCCCTCGCGGTAGGACTCGCGACGCGACATCTCAGCGCCACCGAGACGGCCCGACGCCTGGATCTTCACGCCCAGTGCGCCGGCCTTCTGCACCGTCTGGATACCACGCTTCATCGCGCGGCGGAAGGCCACGCGACGGATCAACTGGTCACAGATCCCCTGAGCGATCAGTGCGGCGTCAAGCTCGGGCTGCTTGATCTCTTGGATGTTGAGCGAGATCTTGTTCTTCTGACCCGTGATCTTCTCCAGGTCCTTCTTCAAGCGATCAGCCTCACCACCGCGACGACCGATCACGATGCCCGGACGGGCCGTGTGGATGTCGACGCGGATGCGGTCCGAGTTGCGCTCGATCTCGATGCGGCTCACCGCTGCGCTCTCGAGCTGGCGGGTCAGGTAGTCGCGGATCTTCCAGTCCTCGACGACGAGGTCCTTGTAACCCTTCTCCTTGAACCACCGCGACTTCCAGTCCGTCGTGATGCCGAGACGGAACCCGTAGGGATTTACCTTCTGACCCATTTACTTCTCCGTCTCTTCGGTCTCGACGACCTCGGTCGCCTCGTCGCTCGCGACCGTCTCGTCGGTCGTCTCGTCGGTCGTCTCAGCCGACTCAGTCGTCTCGACCACGTCGGTTGCGACCTCGGTCTCGATCACCTCGTTCTCGGCCTCCATCGCCTCGGCTTCCAGCGCCTCGGCCTCCTGGGCGGCCTCGCGCTTGTTGAGGCTCGCCTGCTGGTCGGCCCGCTTGCGCGAGGACGCCACCCGGCGGCTACGCGACGCGGTCGCCTGGGCGTTGCGCGCGGCGCGCAGGACCTCGAGGCGGTCGTCGTCGAGGCGCGAGACGATCACGGTGATGTGACAAGCCCGCTTGAGGATCTTGCCGGCGCGTCCACGCGCTCGGGGCGAGAACCGCTTCATCGTGACGCCCTCGTCGGCGAAGGCCGCCGACACGTAGAGCTCGTCGGCCGACTGGCCGTCGTTGTTGACGGCGTTGGCGACCGCCGAGGCGAGCACCTTGCCGACGACGTCGGCGGCCTCGCGACTCGTGAGCGCGAGGATCTCGCGTGCGGTGTTCACGTCCTCGCCACGGATCAGGTTGAGTACTACCCGAGCCTTGCTCGCCGACATGTGGTAGCCGCGCAGTACCGCGCGGGTCCCGGGGCGTTCGTTGGTCTTGGGACCGGTCATTATCGCCTACCCGTCTTTTCCTGGCCCGCGTGGAACCGGAAGGTCCGCGTCGGGGCGAACTCGCCGAGCTTGTGGCCAACCATCGACTCGTTGACGAAGACCGGCACGTGACGACGGCCATCGTGGACGGCGAAGGTGTGTCCGACCATGTCGGGGATGACGGTCGAACGACGGCTCCAGGTCTTGATGACCTTCTTCTCGTTGGCCGCGTTCATGGCATCCACCTTCTTCAACAGGTGGGCGTCGATGAACGGACCCTTCTTCAAGCTGCGTGACATTTCCTACCTCCGCGATCCGCGTCCGCGACGACGTCGAATGATGAGCGCGTCCGAGGACTTCGGCAGACGCGTACGACCTTCTGGCTGACCCCACGGGGAGACCGGGTGGCGTCCACCCGAGGTCTTGCCCTCACCACCACCGAGTGGGTGGTCGACGGGGTTCATGGCCACACCGCGGGTCTGGGGACGAATGCCCTTCCAACGGTTACGACCGGCCTTACCGACCTTGATGAGCTCGTGCTCGGAGTTACCGATCTCGCCGAGCGTGGCGCGGCAGTCGATCGGCACGCGGCGCATCTCGGTCGAGGGCAGGCGCAGGGTGGCGAAACCGCCGTCCTTGGCGACGAGCTGAACGCTCATGCCGGCGCTACGGGCCATCTTGCCACCGCCACCGGGACGCAGCTCGACGTTGTGCACGGTCGAACCGGTCGGGATGAAGCGCATCGGCAGGGCGTTACCCGTGCGGATGTCGGCCTTGGGGCCCGAGGCGACGACGTCGCCGACCTTGAGTCCCTGGGCGGCCAGGATGTAGCGCTTCTCGCCGTCGGCGTAGTGCAGCAGGGCGATACGACACGAGCGGTTCGGGTCGTACTCGATGGCCGCGACCGTGGCCGGCACGCCGTCCTTGTTGCGCTTGAAGTCGATGACGCGGTACTGCTGCTTGTGGCCACCGCCGCGGTGACGCGACGTCTTGCGGCCGTAGCTGTTGCGTCCGCCCGTGCGGGGCTTGGGCTCGAGCAGCGACTTCTCGGGGCGGTCCTTGGTGATCTCGGCGAAGTCCGAGACCGTCTGGAACCGGCGGCCCGGGCTCGTGGGTTTGCGGTGACGCAGTGCCATGGCGTTCCTTAACTCTCGAAGAGGTTGATCGTGTCGCCCTGGCGCAGGGTGACGATGGCGCGCTTGGAGCCGGGCCGCGAGCCGCGCACACCGGTGCGCAGGTTGCGGGTCGACTTGCCCTTGCGGTTGAGGGTGTTGACGTTGACGACCTTCACGCTGAAGGCCTGCTCAACGGCGTTGCGTACGTCGATCTTGGTGGCCCGAGGGTCCACCACGAAGACGTAGGTGCCCCGGTCCATCAGGGCGTAGGTCTTCTCAGAGATCACTGGTCGGATCAGGATACTCATGGCATCGCGCATCAGTTGACCTCCTTGGCCCGGGGCAACGTGGCGTCGGTGAAGAGCACCCAGTCGGCGTCGAGCACGTCGTACGCGTTGATCTCGAGCGCGTCGATGGTCTTGACGTGGTCGAGGTTGTTGAACGAGCGGCGCGCGACGGTGTCGGTGTCGGCGAGCACGACGAGGATCTTGCCCTCGAGGCCGAGCGCGCCGAGCGCGCCGAGCGCGGCCTTGGTCTTGGGCTCACTCCAGGTGCCAAAGGAGTCCACGAGGGCTACGCGCGACTCGGCCGCGCGGTCCGACAGCGCCGAGTGCAGCGCGAGGCGGATCATCTTCTTGGGCGTCTTCTGGTCGTACTTGCGCGGCTTGGGCCCGAGCGCGATGCCACCGCCGGGGTAGTGCGGCGCACGGATGGTGCCCTGGCGGGCCCCACCGGTGCCCTTCTGGCGGAACGGCTTCTTGCCACCACCGGAGACCTCTTTGCGGGTCTTGGTCGACTGGGTGCCCGCGCGCTTCGCGGCGAGCTGGGCCGTCACGACCTGGTGCAGCACGGCCATGTTCGGCTCGATGCCGAAGATGGTCGGCTCGAGCTCGACCGTGCCGAGCGTCGCGCCGTCGAGGCTGCGGCGCTCGACGCTGCGTGAGGCGGGTGCGGGCCGGTCCTTCTTGACGGGTCCGCGCAGGGTAAAGACGTCGCTCATCGCAGACCTCCGGCCTTCATCGGGTTCTTCACCGAGGTGCGAAGCACCACGACCCCGCCACGCGGGCCCGGGACGGCGCCCTTGACGAGTACGAGGTGCCGGTCCACGTCCACGCCGACCACCTCGAGGTTGGTCGTCGTGACCTGACCGCCACCCATCCGACCGGCCATGCGCGTGCCCTTAAAGACACGGCCCGGCGTCGAGCAGGCGCCGATAGAGCCGGGTGCGCGGTGGTGCTTGTGGTTACCGTGCGCGCCGCCTTGGCCCTTGAAGTTGTGGCGCTTCATGCCACCGGCGAAGCCCTTGCCCTTGGCAACGGCGGTCGCGTCGATCTTCTCGCCCTTCTCGAAGGTGCTCGCGAGGATCTCCTGGCCGACCACGTACCCCGCGACATCGTCGAGACGCAGCTCGACGAGCTTGGTGCCCGGCGCAACGCCGGCCTTCTCGAAGTGTCCGAGCTCGGGCTTGGTCAGGGTATTCACCCGACGCGTGCCCCAGGTCACCTGGACGGCGCTGTAGCCCTCCTTCTCGGGGGTCTTCACCTGGACGACGCGGGCCGGGCTCACCCGTACCACCGTGACGGGAACGGCCCGGTTCTGGTCATCCCAGATCTGGGTCATGCCCACCTTCTCGCCGACGATCGCTTTGGTCGCCACGTTTGCCTCTCTCTGCTGTTCTGAGCGTCGGTTCCCGACACACAGACGCTCCGTTCAGGTGATAAACCCGAACGGAGCGCTCGACTGGTTCGGTTCAGCGTCCCTCCGAAGAGGCAACTGAACACATCACTTTTCCCACCCCGAAAGGCGGGCTACCTACCGTACACCATCGGACCCCGCCGGCGCAAAGGCGCCGACGGGGTTGACGGGTCAACCTTGACGAATCTTGATTTCGATGTCCACGCCCGCCGGTAGGTCGAGTCGCTGGAGCGAGTCGACCGTCTTGGCGGTGTGGTCCACAATGTCGAGCAGGCGCTTGTGCACCCGCATCTCGAAGTGCTCGCGGCTGTCCTTGTGCTTGTGGGGACCGCGAACCACCGTGTAGCGGTGGGTCTCGGTCGGCAGCGGCACCGGTCCCTGGACGCGGGCGTTGGTCCGTTCGACCGTCTGGACGATCTTCGCCGTTGACTGGTCGAGGACTCCGTGGTCGAAGGCCTTCAGCCGGATCCGGATCATTTGACGGTTGTCGGCCACGACTACTTCACGATCTTCGTGACGCGGCCCGAACCCACCGTGCGGCCACCCTCGCGGATGGAGAAGGTCAGGCCCTCTTCCATGGCGATCGGCTTGCCGAGGGTCACGACCATCTCGGTGTTGTCACCGGGCATGACCATCTCGGTGCCCGCGGGCAGCTCGATGGTGCCGGTGACGTCCGTGGTGCGGAAGTAGAACTGCGGCCGGTAGTTCGCGAAGAACGGCTTGTGACGGCCACCCTCCTCCTTGGTCAAGACGTAGACCGAGGCCTCGAAGACGGTGTGGGGCGTGATCGAACCGGGCTTGCAGAGCACCTGGCCGCGCTCGACGTCCTCCTTCTTCGTGCCACGAAGCAGGGCGCCGAGGTTGTCGCCGGCCTGACCCTGGTCGAGGAGCTTGCGGAACATCTCGATGCCGGTGACGGTCGTCTTGGTGGTCGGGCGAAGGCCCACCATCTCGACTTCGTCGCCGACCTTGACGACGCCCTGCTCGACCTTGCCGGTCACGACGGTGCCGCGGCCGGTGATGGACATGACGTCCTCGATGGACATGAGGAACGGCTTGTCCGTCGAGCGCTGGGGCTCGGGGATGTAACTGTCGACCGCGTCCATGAGCTCCATGACCTTGTCGCCCCACGCCTCGTCGCCCTCGAGGGCCTTCAGCGCAGAGACGCGAACGATCGGGGTGTCGTCACCGGGGAAGTCGTAGCTGGTCAGCAGCTCGCGAACTTCCATCTCGACGAGCTCGAGCAGCTCCTCGTCCTCGACCATGTCGGCCTTGTTGAGGGCTACGACGATGTAGGGCACACCCACCTGGCGCGCGAGCAGCACGTGCTCACGGGTCTGTGGCATCGGGCCGTCGGTCGCCGAGACGACCAGGATCGCGCCGTCGACCTGGGCGGCGCCGGTGATCATGTTCTTGACGTAGTCCGCGTGACCGGGCATGTCGACGTGGGCGTAGTGGCGGTTCGCCGTCTCGTACTCGACGTGGGCGATGGAAATCGTGATACCGCGCTGGCGCTCCTCGGGGGCCTTGTCGATCTGGTCGAACGGCGTGAAGGCCGTGCCGGGCAGACGGGTGGACAGTACCTTGGTGATCGCGGCCGTCAACGTCGTCTTGCCGTGGTCAATGTGACCCATCGTGCCGATGTTGACGTGCGGCTTCGTGCGCTCGAACTTCTGCTTTGCCATTGTCGGGGACTAACTTTCTCTCTCGTGACGGGCCCGCGGTGGGCTCGTCTGGTTTCTTGCGGCCCGCCCCGACGACGGTTTGGACCTCAAATGCACTGGTTGCCCAGCCTCTTACGCGCCAGTGGCCTTCGCGACGATCTCCTTGGCGATCGCGTCCGGGACTTCCGCGTACGAGTGGAACTGCATGGTGTACGTCGCGCGCCCCTGGGTGCGCGAACGCAGGTCAGTAGCGTAGCCGAACATGTCGGCCAGTGGCACCAGCGCGCGAATTGCCTGGCTGTTGCCCCTTTGCTCCATACCCTCGATCCGGCCGCGCCGGCTCGAGAGGTCACCGATGACGTCGCCCATGTAGTCCTCGGGCGTGACGACCTCGACGGCCATCACGGGCTCCAACAGGACGGGACTGGCCAGGCGAGCGGCCTTCTTGACCGCGATCGAACCAGCGATCTTGAAGGCCATCTCCGAGGAGTCCACGTCGTGGTAGCTACCGAAGGTGAGCCGCACGCGCACGTCCACGACCGGGTATCCGGCGAGCACGCCCGAGGTCAGCGCCTCGGTGATGCCCTGGTTGACCGGCTGGATGTACTCCTTGGGGATGACGCCACCGGTGATCTCGTCGACGAACTCGTAGCCACCGCCGGGTCCGGTGGGCTCGAGGGTGATCACCACGTGGCCGTACTGACCCTTACCACCGGTCTGGCGGACGTACTTCTCTTCGACCTTCTCGACCTTCTTGCGGATGGTCTCGCGGTAGGCGACCTGGGGCTTGCCGACGTTGGCGTCCACCGAGAACTCGCGCAGCATGCGGTCCACGAGCACCTCGAGGTGCAGCTCGCCCATACCCGAGATGACCGTCTGACCGGTCTCCTCGTCGGTGCGAACGCGGAACGTCGGGTCCTCCTCGGAGAGCGCGTAGAGCGCCTTGCCGAGCTTCTCCTGGTCGGCCTTGGTCTTGGGCTCAACGGCGACGTGGATGACCGGCTCGGGGAAGGTGAGGGTCTCCAGCTGGACGGGGCTCGACGTGTCCGACAGGGTGTCACCCGTCGTGACCTGCTTCAAGCCCACCGCGGCGACGATGTCGCCGGTACGGATGGTGTCGAGGTCCTCGCGGTTGTTGGCGTGCATCAAGAGCAGGCGGCCGAGCCGCTCCTTCTTCATGCCCTTCGTGGTGTTGACGACCGTCTCGCCCTTCTCGAGCGAACCCGAGTAGACGCGCAGGTAGGTCAACTTGCCCACGTAGGGGTCAGTCATGATCTTGAAGGCGAGCGCCGAGAAGGGCTCGTCGTCGCTCGGCTTGCGCTCGACGACCTCTTCCTTGCCGGGCTTGGTCCCCTGGGTCGGGGGCAGGTCCACCGGCGAGGGCAGGTAGTCCACGACCGCGTCGAGCATGGGCTGGACGCCCTTGTTCTTGAAGGCGGTGCCGTTCAGGATCGGGACGCAGTGGTTCTCGAGGGTGCCCACGCGCAGTGCGCGGTGGATGTCGGCGGGGGTGATCGTCTCCTCGGAGAGGACCTTCTCCATCAGTTCGTCGTCAAAGGTCGTCAGCACGTCCAGCAGGGCCGTGTGGTACTGCTCGGCCTGGGCGCGCAGCGCCTCGGGGATCTCGACCTCGTCGTAGTTCTCGCCGCGGTCGTCGTCGTGCCAGATCAGGGCCTTCATCGTCGTGAGGTCGACGAGGCCCTGGTAGTTGGACTCGGCGCCGATCGGCAGCTGGATGACCGCGGGCACGCAGTCGAGGCGGTCGGCGATCATGTCGACGCAGCGGAAGAAGTCCGCCCCGACGCGGTCCATCTTGTTCACGAAGCAGATACGCGGCACGTGGTACTTGTTGGCCTGGCGCCAGACCGTCTCGGTCTGGGGCTCGACACCCGCCACGGCGTCAAAGACCGCGACGGCGCCGTCGAGCACGCGCAACGAGCGCTCCACCTCGACGGTGAAGTCCACGTGGCCGGGGGTGTCGATGATGTTGATCCGGTGACCGTTCCAGTGACAGGTGGTCGCGGCCGAGGTGATGGTGATCCCGCGCTCTTGCTCCTGGACCATCCAGTCCATGGTCGCGGCGCCCTCGTGGACCTCACCGATCTTGTAGTTCTTGCCCGTGTAGAACAGGATCCGTTCGGTCGTCGTGGTCTTGCCGGCGTCGATGTGCGCCATGATGCCGATGTTGCGGACCTTGTCCAGGGGGATTTCACGTGCGGTCATAGTGATCGGGTTTTCTCTCTCGTTACCAGCGGTAGTGCGCGAAGGCCTTGTTGGACTCGGCCATCTTGGCCATGTCCTCGCGGCGCTTGACGGCCGCGCCGACGCCGTTGGCGGCGTCGATGATCTCGTTGGCCAGGCGCTCGGCCATGGTCTTCTCACGGCGCTTCTTGGCGAAGTCGGTCAGCCAGCGGATGGCGAGCGTGGTCGCGCGACGGGGTCGGACCTCGACGGGGACCTGATAGGTCGTGCCGCCGACGCGCCGGCTGCGCACCTCGAGCTCGGGGCGAACGTTCTCCAGGGCGCGCTTTAAGGTCGCGACGGGGTCGCCGCCGGCCTTCTGCTCGACGGTCTCGAGTGCGCTGTAGACGATGCGTTCGGCGATGGTGCGCTTGCCGCGCTCGAGGATCTTGTTGGTCACCTGGGTCACCAGGACGGACTTGTAGATCGGGTCCGGCACCAGTTCACGGCGCTCGGCGGGTCCTTTGCGAGGCATTAGCTCTCCTTCTTCGCGCCGTAGCGGCTACGGGCCTGCTTGCGGTCGCGCACGCCCGAGGTGTCGAGCGCGCCGCGGATGATCTTGTAGCGAACACCGGGGAGGTCCTTCACACGGCCGCCGCGCACGAGCACGATCGAGTGCTCCTGGAGGTTGTGGCCGACGCCGGGGATGTATGCCGTGACCTCGACCCCCGAGGTGAGCCGCACGCGGGCCACCTTGCGCAACGCCGAGTTCGGCTTCTTGGGCGTGACCGTGTGCACGCGGGTGCACACGCCGCGACGCTGGGGCGCGCCCTTCAGCGCTGGCGTCTTGGTCTTGGATACTTTGTCCTGCCGGCCCTTACGGACCAGTTGCGCGATGGTGGGCACGCGAAACCTCTTCTCGATGTACTTCGCTTTGGGGCGTGACGACAACGTCGGCACGCGGACTGTCAATTCTACGACACAGCGGCCGTCAACGGCAAACCGCCTAAATCGCCTGGGAGCCGCCCAACTGGTCTTCGGGGTTCGGCGCGTCCTCCTCGGGCAGCGCCGACTCGTCGTAGTTGGCGCCGATGTTCTGGAAGGCCGCGAGGTCGGCGTTGAAGCTGTCCTCGTAGGTCTCGCCGAGCAGGCTCGCCAGGTCCATCTCCTCGTCCGACTTCTGCACCCACGAGGGGAGCAGCTCGGCGTTGGGCATCTCGAGACGCAAGTTGGCGCGCTCGTAGTAGCTGAGGCCCGAACCGGCGGGGATGAGCTTGCCGATGATGATGTTCTCCTTCAACCCCACCAGGTGGTCGCGCTTGCCCTCGATGGCGGCCTCGGTGAGCACCCGGGTGGTCTCCTGGAACGACGCGGCCGACAGCCACGAATCCGTCGCCAGGGACGCCTTGGTGATCCCCATCAGCTGGGCGCGTCCGTCGGCGACCTCCTTGGCGTTGGCCTCGAGGTCGTCGTTGGTGTCGTTGAAGAGCTTCACGTCGATCATCGCACCGGGCAGCCACGGCGAGTCCCCGGCGTCCACGATCTGGACGCGACGGGTCATCTGGCGCACGATCAGCTCGATGTGCTTGTCGTGGATCGACACACCCTGGTCGCGGTAGACGTTCTGGACCTCTTCGACGAGGTACTGCTGGGTCTCGCGGGTGCCGCGGAACTTCATCATCAGCTTCGGGTCCAGGGGGCCGTCGTGCAGCGGCGTGCCGACCTCGACCTCCTGGCCGTCCTCGACGAGCAGGTGACGGGCGATGGAGATGGACTCCTCTTGGATCTCGCCGTCGTTACCGACAACGGTCACCTTGCGCTCACGCCCGATCAGCTCCACGCGTACGACGCCCGAGTGCTCGGCCACCTTGGCCGCGCCCTTGGGGGTGCGAGCCTCGAAGAGCTCGACCACGCGCGGCAGGCCGTGGGTGATGTCGCTCTCGGTCACACCACCGGAGTGGAAGGTCCGCATGGTCAGCTGGGTCCCCGGCTCACCGATGGACTGCGCGGCGATCACGCCGACGGCCTCACCGAGCTCGACGAGCTGGTGCGTGGCGAGCGAGAGGCCGTAGCAGGCGGCGCAGACGCCCTGGATGGCGTCACAGGTGAGCGTGGTGCGCACGCGCACGCGCGTCACCGCCTCGTCGTCGCGCAGCCGCTCGACGTCGTCCATCATCAACATGGTCCCGGACTCGACGACTGAGCCGTCAGACAGGGTAACGTCCTCGGCGACGACTCGACCCCAGAGCTTGGTCTCGAGGTGGGCGCGCTGGGCGCGGGTGTCGGGTGCGACGTGCTCGATCCACATGCCGCGGGTCGTGGCGCAGTCGAACTCCTTGACGATGAGCTCCTGGGCGACGTCGACGAGTCGACGGGTCAGGTAGCCCGAGTCCGCCGTGCGAAGTGCCGTGTCACCCAGGCCCTTACGGGTGCCGTGGGTCGAGATGAAGTACTCGAGGACCGAGAGACCCTCACGGAAGGAGGACTTGATCGGACGAGGGATCATCTCACCGCGCGGGTTGGACACGAGGCCCTTCATCGCGGCGATCTGGCGGATCTGCTGGCTGTTGCCTCGAGCACCCGAGTCCACCATCATGCGGATCGGGTTGTCGGCGATCGCGTTCATGGCGCGGTCGGTGGCGTCACCGACCTCCTTGTTCGCGTTCGTCCAGATCTCGATCTCCTGCTGACGGCGCTCGTCGTCGACGATGACGCCCCGGCGGTAGTTGGTCTCGACCTTGGCGGCCTGCTCCTCGTACTTGTTGAGGATCGCGGCCTTCTCGTCGGTCGTGACGACGTCGTCAATCGAGATGGTGAGACCCGACTGGGTGGCGAAGCGGAAGCCGAGCGACTTGATGGCGTCGAGCGACTCGGCGACCTCCTGGCGGTTGTAGCCGCCCGAGATCTCCTCGACGATCGTGCCGATGGGCCGCGCGTTCTTACCAATGAGCTCGTTCACGTAGCGGAATCCCCGCGGGAGCGCTTCGTTGAAGAAGACGCGACCAGCGGTCGTGACGAGCGAGCGGCTCGAGCCGTTGGACTCGATGCCCGACGCCTGGAGACGCAGGTCCAGTGACGAGTCGGCCTGGGGCCGGATCTCGATCGGCGTGCGCAGCCCGATCTGGCGATCGGCCAGCGCGTTCTCGATCTCGAAGACGTGGCGGAAAACCCGGGGGTTGGCCACCTCGACGTCGAAGGGCAGCGTCAGGTAGTAGGCGCCGAAGACCATGTCCTGGGAGGGCTCGGTGATCGGGCGTCCGGTCGCGGGCGTGAAGATGTTGTTGGTCGACAGCATCAAGACGCGGGCCTCGGCCTGGGCCTCGGCGGACAACGGCACGTGCACGGCCATCTGGTCACCGTCGAAGTCGGCGTTGAAGGCCTTGCAGACCAGCGGGTGGATCTGGATCGCCTTGCCGTCCACGAGGATCGGCTCGAAGGCCTGGATGCCCAGTCGGTGGAGCGTCGGAGCGCGGTTGAGCAACACCGGGTGCTCACGGATGACCTCTTCGAGCACGTCCCAGACGACCGTCTTGCGACGCTCGACCATGCGCTTGGCACTCTTGATGTTCTGGGCGACCTGGGTCTCGATGAGCCGCTTCATGACGAAGGGCTTGAAGAGCTCTAGGGCCATCATCTTGGGCAGGCCGCACTGGTGCAGCTTGAGCTGGGGACCGACGACGATGACCGAGCGGCCCGAGTAGTCGACGCGCTTGCCGAGCAGGTTCTGACGGAACCGGCCCTGCTTGCCCTTCAACATGTCTGAGAGGCTCTTGAGCGGGCGACCACTCTGACCGGCGACCGGGCGGCCGCGCCGTCCGTTGTCGAACAGGGCGTCCACGGCCTCTTGGAGCATGCGCTTCTCGTTGTTGACGATGATGTCGGGCGCACCGAGGTCGAGCAGCCGCTTGAGGCGGTTATTGCGGTTGATAACGCGACGGTAGAGGTCGTTGAGGTCGCTGGTGGCGAAACGACCACCGTCGAGCTGGACCATCGGACGAAGGTCGGGCGGGATGACCGGCACGGCCTCGAGGATCATGGCGCGCGGGTCGTTCAGTCGACGGCCCTGGTCGTCACGGCGGTTGAACGACTGGACGATGGCGAGGCGCTTGAGGAACTTCGCGTGACGCTGCGCGCTGAGCGGCTTGCGGCCGTCCTTCGCGTCAATCATCTCGCGCATCACGCGCTCCTCCTCGTCCAGGTCCATCCGGTCGATCAGCTGCAGGATCGCGTCGGCACCCATGCCGCCCTCGAAGTACTCGCCGTAGCGGAACTCCATCTCGCGGTAGAGGACCTCGTCCTCGATGATCTGACGCGAGTGCAGGCCCTCGAAGGTGTCAAAGGACTGGCGAGCGAGCTCGCGCTCCTCGGCGAAGCGCGTACGCACCGCGTCGAGTTCCTTCTCCGTGCCGCGCTGCAGGGCGCGCAACTCAGACTCCTTGGCGCCGTCGGCCTCGAGCTTCTCGGCGCGCGACTCGATGTCGCGCAGCTTGTTCTCGATGGCGGTCGCCTCGCGCTCGTCGATCTCGAGCAGTTCGTCGGCGAGCGCCTGGCGCAGGTCCGCCAGGTCGTCGTGACGGCGATCGACGTCGACGAAGGTGACCATGTGGGCGGCGAAGTAGATGACCTTCTCGAGTTGCTTGGCCTTCAACTCCTCCTTGGGCGCGGTGCCCATGAGCAGGTAGGCCAGCCACGAGCGGGTGCCGCGCAGGTACCAGATGTGCACCACCGGCGCGGAGAGCGCGATGTGGCCCATGCGCTCACGGCGCACCTTGTCACTGGTGACCTCGACGCCGCAACGCTCGCAGACGATGCCCTTGAAACGCACCCGCTTGTACTTGCCGCACGCGCACTCCCAGGCCTTCTGGGGCCCGAAGATCTTCTCGCAGAACAGCCCGTCCTTCTCGGGGCGCAGCGTCCGGTAGTTGATCGTCTCGGGCTTCTTCACCTCACCCGAGGACCAACTGCGAATGTTCTGCGCGGTCGCGAGCCCGATGGAGAGCTCGTTGAACTGGTTTACGTCGAGGGGACTCATGACAACTTCCTTTCGGCGGCGCGGCGGGCGTCTTCTTCGTCACTACCGCGCTCGGGTCGACTGATGTCAATGCCGAGTTCGCGGGTCACCGAGAAGAAGTCCTCCTCGGTGTCGGCCAGGTCGACGTGGGCGCCGACCTTGTCGCGTACCTCGACGTTGAGACACAGGGACTGCATTTCTTTGATCAACACCTTGAACGACTCCGGGATACCCGGCTCGGGCAGATTCTGACCCTTGACGATCGACTCGTAGGCGCGTTCGCGACCCTTCATGTCGTCGGACTTGACGGTGAGCAACTCCTGAAGTGCGTAGGCGGCTCCGTAGGCCTCGAGGGCCCAGACCTCCATCTCACCGAAGCGCTGGCCACCGAACTGGGCCTTGCCACCGAGGGGCTGGGCCGTGATCATCGAGTACGGACCCGTCGAGCGGGCGTGGATCTTGTCGTCGACCATGTGGGCGAGCTTCAAGATGTACGCGTAGCCCACCGAGATCGGGTTGTCATAGGGCTCACCGGTACGACCGTTGTAGAGGGTGACCTTGCCGTCGTTGTCCCCCGCCAGCAGTCGCTGACCGTGGGCGCCGTCGACGTTGAGCGTCGCGAAGGTCTCCTGGATCGTCGGCTTGTCCTTGGCGCGGTCACGCTCGTCCCAGTGGGCGCCGTCGAAGGACGGGGTCGCCACGTAGACGGCGGGCTCGGTGCGCGGACGGGTCTTGCGGTACGGCCGGTTCGCCGGGTCGCGCTGGTCGTCGTGGCCCGAGGTGCCCACCGCGGGGTTGACCTCGATACCGGCCCAGCCGTGGCGGGCCGCGTAGCCGAGGTGGCTCTCGAGGACCTGACCCACGTTCATGCGGCTCGGCACGCCGAGCGGCGAGAGGATGATGTCGACCGGCGTCCCGTCCTCGAGGAACGGCATGTCCTCTTCGGGCAGGACCTTGGAGATGACGCCCTTGTTGCCGTGACGACCGGCGAGCTTGTCACCCTCTGAGATCTTGCGCTTCTGGGCGACGTAGACCTTGACCAACTGGTTGACCCCGGGCTGCATCTCGTGGTCCTCGTCGCGGCTGTAGACCTTGACGTCGATGACCTTGCCGGACTCACCGTGGGGGACCTTGAGGGACGTGTCGCGCACCTCGCGCGCCTTCTCACCGAAGATGGCGCGCAACAGGCGCTCCTCGGGGCTCTGCTCGGTCTCACCCTTCGGGGTGACCTTACCGACGAGGATGTCGCCGGGCTCGACCTCAGCGCCGATGCGCACGATGCCGCGGTCGTCGAGGTCGGCCAGGATGTCGTCGGGCAGGTTCGGGATGTCCCGAGTGATCTCCTCGGCGCCCAACTTGGTGTCGCGCGCGTCGATCTCGTACTCCTTCACGTGGATCGAGGTCAGCACGTCGTCGCGCACGAGGCGCTCGCTCAGGATGATCGCGTCCTCGTAGTTGAAGCCCTCCCACGGCATGTAGGCCACGAGCAGGTTCTTGCCGAGCGCGAGCTCGCCGTGACTCGTCGAGGTGCCGTCGGCCAAGAGGTCGCCGGCCTTGACGACCTCGCCACCGAAGACCAACGGCTTCTGGTTGATCGAGGTGTCCTGGTTCGAGCGACGGAACTTGTTGAGGTTGTACTGCTTCTTGCCCAGCGTGTTGCCGTAGCGGTCGGTCACGTGCTTCTCGTACTCGACGACGATGCGGTCACCCGAGACCGAGCGCACGACGCCCTCGCCCTCGGCGATCAGCACGTCACCCGAGTCGAGCGCCGCGCGCGCTTCCATGCCGGTGCCCACGAAGGGCGCCTCGGGCATGACGAGCGGCACGGCCTGCTTCTGCATGTTGGCGCCCATGAGCGCCCGCTGGGCGTCGTCGTGCTCCACGAAGGGGATCAACGAGGTCGCCACCGAGATGACCTGACGGGTCGAGACGTCCATGAGCTCGACCTCGTCGGGCTTAACGAAGTCGATCTCCGAGGTAGTCGAGGACGTGCGGTTGGACGAACCCACGCGCACGCCGGTGCCCACCGGGCCACGGCGAACGAGCACGCGGTCGGCGACCAGGTTGCCGGCCTCGTCGAGCTCGGTGTTGGCCTGGGCGATGACGAATCGCTCCTCCTCGTCGGCGGTGAAGTAGCGGACCTCACCGGTGACCCGACCACCCTCGACGACACGGTAGGGCGTCTCGATGAAGCCGTACTCGTTGATGCGCGCGTAGTTGGCGAGGTAGCCGATCAGACCAACGTTCGGGCCTTCCGGGGTCTCGATTGGACACATACGCCCGTAGTGGGACGAGTGGACGTCGCGGACCTCGAGGCCCGCGCGCTCGCGCGACAGACCGCCCGGTCCGAGCGCGGAGAGACGACGCTTGTGGGTCAGACCCGACAGCGGGTTGTTCTGGTCCATGAACTGGCTGAGCTGGGAGGTCGCAAAGAACTCCTTGATCGCCGACATCACCGGACGGATGTTGATCAGGGTCTGGGGCGCGATGGCCTCGACGTCCTGGGTGTTCATGCGCTCACGCACGACCCGCTCCATGCGCGACAGGCCCGTGCGCAGGGCGTTCTGGATCAGTTCGCCCACGCTGCGGATGCGGCGGTTCGCGAAGTGGTCCTGGTCGTCGATGTGGTAGGTCGTCTCCTTGGCGGTACGGTCGCGCGCCAGGTTGAGCAGGTAGGTCGCCGTGGCGAGCACCTCGGCCTTAGCCAGCACGTGCAGGTCCGGGTTGGGACGCTCGAGCAGGTCACCGAAGAGCTCGACGTTCTTCGCGACCTCGTCACCGAGCTTGCGGTCGAGCTTGTAGCGACCCACGCGCGAGAGGTCGTAGCGCTTGTCCGAGAAGAAGGCGCCCTCGAAGTACTGACGAGCGGCCTCGACGGTCTGGACCTCGCCGGGACGGGCGCGGCGGTAGATCTCGAGCCAGGCGGTCTCCTGGCTGGCGCGCTGGAAGCCCTCGGGGCTGTCCTCGATGTTGTACTTGTCCATGTGACGCGCGATCTCGACGTGCGCCTTCTTCCAGTCCGCGTGGTACTGGTCCTCGAGGAACTCGAAGTGCGCGACGAACTTCTCGAAGAACGACTCGTCGATCGCGGTGTCGAGCGCGCGCAGCAGCGAGAAGATCGAGACGCGACGCTTACGCGCGATGCGCGCACCGGCGTTGGCCGACTTGTTCTTCTTCTCTTCGAGGTCGACCTGGAGCCACTCACCGCGACTCGGGTGGATCGTGCCCTCGAAGGCGACCTTCTCGTCCTTGCCGGGCTGGAACAGCACGCCCGGCGAGCGGACCAGCTGGCTCACCACGACACGCTCGGTGCCGTTGATGATGAACGTGCCCTGCTCAGTCATGATGGGGAAGTCCCCCATGAAGACGGTCTGCTCTTTGATCTCACCGGTCTCGGAGTTGAGGAAGCGGGCCCGCACGAAGATCGGCTGGCTGAAGGTCGTCGCGCGCTGGCGACACTCCTCCACCGTGAATTTGGGTGGACTCTTTAGGTCCGCGTCGTCGGGGTCGAACTCAAGCTCGAGGCTGAGTCGGCCGGTGAAGTCAGTGATCGGCGAGATGGCCGCGAAGGCCTCACGCAACCCCTGGCGCATGAACAGGTCAAAACTGTCACGCTGGATTTCGAGCAGGTTGGGCAGCGGATACGCTTCACCCAGCGCTGAGAAATTAAAGCGTTCCGGGCTAATGGACCGAGACGTCAACGGTCAATCCTCCGTGTCGTGGGTGGGTGAACCAAGCAGAACGCGTCCGCGCGCAGCAGCGACGACGACAACAGGGGACGACGAAGTGAGACGCAGGGGCACGGTCTTTCGACTCTAGTCCCTGGAGTGGGCGACGCGCAAGTAGCGCCCCCTACGGGGTACGCGGCCGCGATGCGGTTGCGGCCACGTTAGGCAACTTCGCCCCCGCGGTCAAGTACCGCGGGAGTGAAACGGGCCCGGTCGAACGAATCGACCGGGCCCGCCTCGTAAATCCCCTGATTACTTGAGTTCGACGGTGGCGCCGGCGGCCTCGAGGGCGGCCTTGGCCTTCTCCGCGTCGGCCTTGGAGACCTTCTCCAGGACGGGCTTGGGGGCGCCGTCCACGAGGTCCTTGGCTTCCTTCAGACCCAGGTTGGTCAGCGACCGCACTTCCTTGATGACCTGAATCTTCTTCTCGCCACCGCTGACGAGGATGACGTCGAAGTCGCTCTTCTCCTCGACGGCCTCCTCGCCCGCACCGCCACCGGCCGCCGCCGGAGCGGCGACGGCGACGGGCGCCGCGGCCGTGACGCCGAACTTCTCTTCGAACTCCTTTAACAGCTCGCTCAGCTCGATCACCGTCAGACCGGCGATTCCGTCGAGGATCTGCTCCTTGGTAAGGGTTGCAGCCATGATGTCTCCTTCTCTCTACTTCGTCGTGGTTGTTATTCGGCCGGTTCTTCGTTCGCGGCGTCCACAGCGGGCGCCTCGGGGGTTTCGGGTTCGGCGTCGGCACTAGCCGCCGCCTCGTCCGCGACCTCCGCGACGGGTGCCGCGGCGTCGTCGCTCGCCGCGGGTGCGGCGTCCTCGACCCCGGCCGGAGTCTCGGTGGCCGGCGACTCGACCGACGCGGTGGCGGGGCCACCCTTGGCGTCGATCAGGGCCGCGAGGCCGTAGGCGAGGTTTTGCGGGACGGCCTTCAAGAGGCCGGCCATCGTGCGAAGCGGTGAGGCGATCAACCCGGCCAACTGGGCGAGCAGCACGTCGCGGCTCGGCAGGTCCGCCAGTGCCGTGAGGTCCTTGGCCGACAGCGCGCGGCCGTCGAGCACGCCGCCCTTGATGATCAGTGCGGGCGCTTCCTTGGTGAAGTCACGCAGGGCCTTGGCGACCGCCGAGACGTCGCCGTCGATGAAGGCGATGGCGGTGGGGCCCTGGAGGAACGTGCCCATCGGCTCGACCGAGGTGCCGGCGATCGCGCGCAGCACGAGGGTGTTCTTGAAGACCTTGTAGTCGGCGCCCAGCGTGCGCAGGTTGCGACGCAGCGTCGAGATCTGGGCGACGGTCAGTCCGCGGTACTCGGTGACCACGGCCGTCGCGGTCGATGAGACGCGCGAGGAGACCTCGTCGACGGTGGCGACCTTGTCGGGACGAATCTTGCTCATGGTGCTCCTCTCCGGATGCCGCCCGGTGCGGGCCAAGACATCCGAGAGGGCCGCGGCCCCGCTCGAACTCCTCGTCAGGCGGACCGTATGGTCCCTTGAGGGGTCTCCCCCACCGGATGTCTTCGGCGTTCTGTTACGACTGTCGCACCCGAGGGTGCAGGGTGGTCATGCTAGTGGGTAGACGCCCACCCACGCAAAACCTACGCGGTGGCGCTGGCGAGCAGCTCGTCGGCGTCGCGGGCCCGCGACGGGTCGATCTTGACCCCGGGTCCCATGGTTGACGAGACCGTCACGCTCAACAGGTAACGGCCCTTGGCGCTCGAGGGCTTGACGCGCACGAGCTCGTCCAAGACCGCGTGCACGTTGGACACGAGGTCCGCGGTCGAGAAGCTCACCTTGCCCACGCGCAGCTGGACGTTACCGATCTTGTCGGTGCGGTACTCCACGCGACCGCCCTTGAACTCGCCGACGGCGCGCGCGACGTCCATGGTCACGGTGCCGGTCTTTGGGTTCGGCATGAGCCCACGCGGTCCGAGCACGCGGCCCAGTCCACCGACCTTGCCCATGAGGTCCGGCGTCGCGATCGCGACGTCGAAGTCGAGGAAGCCGCCGGCCACCTTGGCCACGAGATCGTCGGCGCCGACCTCGTCGGCACCCGCGTCACGCGCGGCCTGAGCGGCCTCGCCGGCCGCGAAGACCACGATCCGGTTCGTCTTGCCGGTGCCCGCGGGCAACGAGAGGGTGCCGCGCACGATCTGCTCGGCGCGTCGCGGGTCGACCCCGAGGCGTACCGCGATCTCGACGGTCTCGTCGAACTTCGCCGTGGCGAGGGCCTTGACCTTCTCGATGGCCTCGGTCACGCCGACGAGGGATTCGCGGTCGACCTGGGCCAGTGCGTTCGTGTACTTCTTGCCGTGCTTCATTGTTCTATCTCCTAGCCCGCAACCGAGATGCCCATGGAACGGGCAGTGCCCGCCACCTGAAGCTTGGCCATCTCGAGGTCGTCGGTGTTGAGGTCCTTGAGCTTGGTCTTGGCGATCTCCTCGACCTGGTCCATGGTGACCGACGCGACGGTCTCACGACCGGCGGTGCGGGCCCCCTTGGCGACACCCGCAGCCTGGCGCAGCAGCACCGGGGTCGGCGGAGTCTTCAGCACGAAGGTGAACGAGCGGTCCTCGTAGATCGTGATGTCCACCGGGATGGTGGTGCCACGCATCGCCTCGGTCGCCGCGTTGTACTGCTTGCAGAACTCCATCGTCTGAATGCCGTGCGGCCCGAGCGCGGTACCCACCGGGGGCGCCGGTGTCGCGGCACCCGCCTCGAGTTGGATCTTGACGATCGCAGTGATCTTTTTCGCCATGGTGGTTCTCCTTACGTCCTAGAGCTTCGTAACCTGGGTGAAGTCGAGCTCCACCGGGGTCTCGCGGCCGAAGATGTCGACCAGCACCTTCACCTTGAGCTGGTCCTCGTTGATCTCGGCCACGTGGCCCGAGAAGGTCGCGAACGGGCCCGTCTTGATCTGGACGGTGTCGTTGACCTCGAACTCGTGGCTCGGCATGCGGCGCTTCTGGGCCGGCTCCGCGCCCTCGACGTGGGGGCGGATGATGTTGTCGACCTCGCGGCGGGTCAGGGCCGTCGGACGCGTCTTCTCGGCGCCGACGAAACCGGTGACCCCGGGTGTCGAGCCGATGACGTAGAAGATCTCGGGGTCCGGCTCGCAGCGGATCAGCAGGTAGCTCGGGAACATCCGCTTGGAGACGGTGACCTTCTTGCCGCCCTTGAACTCGGTGACGTCCTCTTCGGGCAGGTAGATCTCGTAGATGCTCTCGCCGAGCTCACGGCTCTTGATGATGTTGTTGAGCGCCCCGATGACCTTCTGCTCGTGGCCGGCGAAGGTGTGCACGATGTACCAGCGGCCGGGACGATCGAAGGCGCTCTCGGCGACGTCCTCGATGACCTCGTCATCAAAGACGTCCTCGACGTCGGCGTCGTGCTCGTCGTGTTCGGTCGTGGACATATCGCTCATGATGCCTACTTCTGGAAGAAGAACGTGACGAATTTGGAGAATCCCGCGCCGAGCCCGAAGATGAGGGCGGTCATGAAGACCAGGACGAAGAAGACGATGGACGTGTAGTTGATGACCTCGGGGCGCTTGGGCCAGGCGACCTGGCGCATCTCGTCGCGCACTTCACGCAGGAACTGACGGGGCCGGGTCCGTTCGCCACGGCGTCGCTGCAGGTCCTGGGCCGAGGTGGCGCGACGGGAGGAGGCGGCGCCGTCGGCGCCCACCTGACCCTGTCGCTGCAACATGCGCTTCTGTTCGCGGTTCATCTCGTCTCGTTCACTGATCTGGTACTGCGGTTCTCACGAATGTCCGAGCAGGGCAGGAGGGACTCGAACCCCCAACCCCCGGTTTTGGAGACCGGTGCTCTACCAATTGAGCCACTGCCCTTTGGCCCAGGGCCGCAAGGAGTGTCCAGCCTACCACCAACCCCGGGGAACGTCCCTATCGGGTCTCTTTGTGCAGCGTGTGGCGCCGCTCGAACCGGCAGTACTTCTTCATCTCGATGCGTTCGCGGTCGTTCACCTTGTTCTTCATCGTGATGTAGTTGCGCCGTTTGCAGTCCTCGCAGGCGAGGGTCACCTGCACCCGCTTCTCGTTCTTCGCCATCGTCTTCTCGCTTTCCTACTGCTGTACTGCCGGTAACCGTGCCTGGTAGCGGCGGCGGGAGTCGAACCCGCGACACCACGATTATGAGCCGTGTGCTCTAACCACCTGAGCTACGCCGCCTGGCGAGCCCTCTGTCGGGATTGAACCGACGACCCCTTCCTTACCATGGAAGTGCTCTACCACTGAGCTAAGAGGGCGACACGCCGTAAACGGCGCGAAGGGGAATTGTAGTGCCCCGAGGCCCTCGCTTTCCACCCGGGTCGCACTACCCTTTGTGCATGCGTATCCGCCTGGTCGACGAGGGTGACGCCACAGCCCTGATGAACATCTACAATCCCGAGGTCGTCGAGACCACGGTGACCTTCGACCTCGTCGCGCGGACCTACGACGAACAGGTCACTTGGATCCGCCGACACCGCGCGACGCACCCCTGCCTGGTCGCGGTGAACGAGGACGACGAAG
The DNA here is from genome assembly GCA_021793515.1 of Actinomycetes bacterium. Taxonomy (GTDB): domain Bacteria; phylum Actinomycetota; class Acidimicrobiia; order Acidimicrobiales; family RAAP-2; genus RAAP-2. The sequence continues at coordinate 142,226 of JAJYSP010000001.1, forward strand.
TCGGCGAGGTCGGCGCCGACGGCGACCGGATCATCGGTTTCGCCCTGGTCTCGCCCTTTCGTGAGCGCCCGGCCTACCTCACCACGGTCGAGAACTCGGTCTACGTCCACCGCGGGGCCCGCGGCCGTGGAGTGGGCGAGCTGCTCTTGCGCGAACTGATCGCGCTCGCCCAGGAGTCGGGCTTTCACTCCCTGATCGCGCGGATCGTGGGCGAGAACGACGGATCGATCCGGCTCCACGAGAAGTGCGGGTTCACCCTGGTGGGAACCGAGATCGAAGTGGGCCGCAAGCACGGGACCTGGCTCGACGTCGTCGAATACCAGTACGTCATGCCCGACCGGCCTAACTGACGAGCGCCCGCTCCTCGGGCCAGGACCACTGGGTCCAGCGCCCCATCGGCGCGATCAGGACGCCCCCGAGGATCGCCACCGCGACCGCGATCAGGAGCGGGTTCGCCTGGACCAGCCCCGACAGGAGTTGACGGCCACCGGGCAGGCCGATGAAGGGTCCCGTGATCGTGAGTAGGAGCAACCAGAAGTGCTCTCGGCCCTGGTAGCTGGCGGCGAGCAGCACGAGTCCCCACGCGAGGTACCAGGGCTGGACGACCGGGCCGAGCTCGACCACGAGCAGGAGCGAGACGCCCAGGGAACGGACCCAGCCCCGCCGCTCGCCGTTCCAGAGCAGCCAGAGCGCGAAGGCCCCCGCCGTCGCGAAACCGAGGAATCGGGTGACCGAAAGCACCGTCGTGACCGAGACGGACTGGAGCCCCACGGCGTGCAGGGTGTTGCCAAGCGCCATCCCGAGCGCCGTCGCCGGCGCCGCCCACGATCGGACCGTGCCGTTGGAGAGCAGGTTCCGAATCCACCCGAAGCCGAACCCGGCGAGCCACGAGGAGACCCCGAGGGTCGCCGCGGCGACGAGTGTGGCCTTGGCGATGGGCACGAGGCGCTCCTTGATGCGCGCGGTCGGCCCGAGCCAGGTCCAGGCCACGTAGGCGAGCCCGAGCGCCGCCGGCGCCTTGATCGCGGTGGCCGCTGCGCAGAAGAGCAGCGCCCACCACGGTTGTCGCCGCACGGCGAAGGCGATACCGATGACGAGCAGGCCGGTCATGATCGCGTCGTTGTGGGCCCCACCGATCAGGGTCAAGAGCACCAACGGGTTCATCGCACCCAGGACGAACGCCTCGCCGGGGTCTCGGCCGAGCGCGCGCGCGAGCATGGTCAGACCGAGACCGATCAGCGCGACGGCGACGACCTCGAGGATGCGCAGTCCAACCACCGTGGCGAGTTGGTTGTGGCCGGTCAGGCGGGCGATGCTGCCGTCGAGGAACAAGAAGAGTGGCCCGTAGGGGGCGGGCGCATTGCCCCAGAGCGGGTCCACAGGGTTCACGTACGGGCTCGAGCCGAGCGAGAAGGGTCCGAGCACGTACGGGCTCAGGTGGTGACTCGTCATCTCCCCCTGGGCCGCGTAGCTGAAGACGTCGCGCGAGAACATCGGCGGCGCGATGATCATCGGCAGGCTCCAGAGCACCAGCATGATCCACAGACGCCGCGTCGGTGAGCCGGGGTGGATCTTCATCACCTCGACCAGGCGCAGCCACACGCGCATGAGCAGCAGCAGGCCACCGTAGACGAGCACGATCGCGACGATGGACTTGGTCTCGCTCGGTATGCCCGTTGCGTTGACCGACGGCTCGCCGAAGAACCACGTGTTCGCCATGTCGAGTTTGAAGGGCGAGTTCGTGAAGGTGCCCCCCGCGAGGATCAGGCTCATGGCGAGCAGGCCGAGTGCGGCCGGCTGCCAGAGGAAGGACCAACCCTCGAAGGGCCCCGGCGTGAAGCGACCGAGCGGGGTGTAACGGCGCTCGAGCACCTGCACCCCCGTCTCGAACCCACTCGCGAGGCGCTCGTAGTGGTGACGGATGCGCTCGGTCAACGCCCGAACTCGATGCACACCACTCCTCTCGACGTCGCACAGGGTTGCGCAAGAACACTGACGGCCGACCCCGCCGAAGGCGGGGTCGGCCATGGTGGGCCGGGAGGGATTTGAACCCCCGTAGGCAAAGCCGTCTGGTTTACAGCCAGATCCCATTGGCCGCTCGGGCACCGACCCGTCGAGCATCCTACAAGACCGCCACCCCCACCGTCGCCTCGGGTCTTCTACCATGGGGCCATGCCGAGTTTCGACGTCGTCTCAGAGATCGACCTTCAAGAGGTGCGTAACGCGGTCGACCAGGCCAACCGCGAGGCCGGGACGCGCTTTGACTTCAAGAACACCAACGCACTCATCGAGTTCTCCGAGAAGGAGCTGTCCCTCAGTGCGAGCACCGAGGACCGACTGCGCGCGCTCTACTCGCTGCTCGAGGAGAAGTTGGTCAAGCGCAACGTGTCGCTCAAGTCGCTCGACCCGGGCAAGGTCGAAGAGGCGAGCCACGGGTCGGCTCGCCAGAAGGTCTCACTGCGCGCGGGGATCTCCCAGGAGGTCGGCAAGCAGATCAACAAGCTCATCAAGGAGATGGGCGTCAAGAGCCTCAGCTCCTCAATCCAGGGCGACCAGGTCCGTGTCACGGGTAAGCAGCGTGACGACCTTCAGTCGGCGATCGCCCACCTCAAGGAGGCCGAACTCGCGGTCCCCCTGCAGTTCACCAACTTCCGCGACTAGCGGCGGGCCTCTTCGACGCTGAGGTGCTCGTCCATCTCCTCGAGCGTGTGGTCGTGGAAGATCCGATTGAAGACCATCATCTTGAGGACCCAGAACAGGCCGAAGCTCACGAGGTTGGTCGAGGAGACCAGCGCGGTATTGATGACGTGAGCCCAGTGGTGGTCCTTGACCATGTCTTTGGCCCAGGCGGCGCCGAGCATCGAGACCCCGATACCGAGGAACGACATCGCCCAGAAGGGCACGATCTCCGTGCGGAAGTGGCTACGACCGCGCTTGCCCCACGTCCAGTTCCGGTTCAGGTAGTACGACGGCAGCGTGGCGATCAGGTTGCCGTAGACCGTCGCCCAGATGACGCCCTTGACGATGTGGAACCCGTAGAGCACCGAGATCGACGTGAAGGACACCACGGTCGAGACGACCGAGACCGACGTGAAACGGATGACCTTGCGACCCTCGTGGGTCTTGGACCACGCCCAGAGGGCGCGTAACCGTTCAATCATCCGGACCAGCCTACCCGCCAGCGTCCGGCCCTGGTAACGCAGGCGCGGTGCCACAATGGAGCATGTCCGACGCGCTTGATTTTTTGCTCACCCTGCTCGACCTCGAGACCATCGAAGTCAACACCTACCGGGGCCAACACCCCAAGGAGGAGCGCCAGCGGACCTTCGGTGGGCAGGTCGCGGCCCAGGCACTGATGGCCGCGGGTCGAACGGTCGATCGCGGCCGGGTGCACTCGCTGCACTCCTACTTCCTACGTCCGGGTGACCCGAGCACGCCCATCCTCTACGAGGTGGACCGCATCCGCGACGGTCGCAGCTTCACCACCCGCCGCGTCGTCGCGATCCAGCACGGTCGCGCGATCTACAACATGCAGGCGAGCTTCCATTCCGACGAGACCAGCCTCGAGCACCAGTTCCCGATGCCCGAGGTCCCCGGCCCCGAGACGATCGCCCCCCTGGCCGAACGGGTCCAACTCGAGTTCGGCGAGGTCGACGAGTGGTTCAAGCGCAAGCACCCGATCGACCAGCGTTTCATCGGCGAGCTGCCCTGGAGCCCGCGACGCGACCGCGAGCCGCGCCAACGGCTCTGGATCCGCGCCGACGGCGAGCTGCCCGACGACCCGTTACTGCACGCCTGCGTGGTGACCTACGCGAGTGACATGAGCCTCTTCGACGCGATCCTCGCCCCCCACGCCATCAACTGGAATGACGGGACCTTCATGGGCGCGAGCCTCGACCACTGCATGTGGTTCCACCGCGACCTGCGCGCCGACGAGTGGTTGCTCTACGACACCGACTCGCCCATCGCCCACGGTGGCCGGGGTCTCGCGCGGGGCTTCCTCTTCGACCGGTCCGGGGCGCTGTGCGTCTCGATGGTCCAAGAGGGGCTCACCCGAGTGGTCGACCCGACGCGCGCGGTCCCGGACTGACCCTCGTAGGCTGCGCGTATGGACCTCAACCAGTACCGCAACGACTACGCGGACGCGACGTCGAGCTTCCTTTCCGTCGCACGCGGCGTCCCCGACGACCAGCTGGACCGGCACGTGCCCGGCGGCTGGTCAGCCCGCCAGATCATCCACCACCTCGCCGACGCCGAGACCGAGTCGGCCGGGCGGCTGCGCCGGTTGGTGGCCGAGCCGGCGGGCTCGCCGCTACTCGCCTTTAACGAGGACGCGTGGGCGCGCAGTGAGGCGCTCGGCTACCAGTCCTTACCGGTGGCCACATCGCTCGCCGTCATCGAGAACCTGCGCGCCAACTCGCTCGCCGTCCTCGAACGGCTGAGCGAGAGCGACCTCGAACGATACGGCGAGCACAGCGCGCGCGGCCGCTTCACGCTCGCCGACTGGCTCGAGGCCTACACGCGGCACCCACGGGTGCACGCCGCGCAGATCCTCGAGGCGCTGAGCGCCTAAGCGCGCTGGGTCATCGGCACGTAGTCACGCGCGTCCGACCCGATGTAGAGCTGGCGCGGCCGGGTGATCTTCAGGTCCTGGTCGAGCAGCTCTTGGAAGTGCGCGAGCCAGCCCGACGTGCGCGGGATCGCGAAGAGCACCGTGAACATCTCCATCGGGAAGCCCATCGCCTGGTAGATCAGACCCGAGTAGAAGTCCACGTTCGGGTAGAGGCGCCGCGAGATGAAGTAGTCGTCCTTCAGCGCGATCTCCTCGAGCTTGAGCGCGATGTCGAGCAATGGGTTCTTACCGGTCACGTTGAACACCGAGTCGGCCGTCTGCTTGATGATCTTCGCGCGCGGGTCGTAGTTCTTGTAGACACGGTGGCCGAAGCCCTCGAGCATGACCTTGCCCTGCTTCACCGATTCGATGTACGCCGGGATGTTCTCGTAGCTGCCGATCTTGGCGAGCATCTTCAAGACCGCCTCGTTGGCCCCACCGTGGCGCGGGCCGTAGAGGGCCGCGGTCGCCGCCGCCGTGGCGACGTAGGGGTCGCCGTGGGACGAGCCGACGGTGCGCATCGCGGTCGTACCGCAGTTCTGCTCGTGGTCTGCGTGCAGGATGAACAGCACGTCGAGCGCGTGCGCGAGGACGGGGTCGGCCTCGTAGCGCGGCTCGGCGACCTTCCACATCATCGAGAGGAAGTTCTGGGTGTAGTCGAGCCCGTTGTCCGGGTAGACGAAGGGCATCCCCACCGAGAACCGGTGCGCCGCGGCGGCCAGCGTCGGCATCTTCGCGATCAGGCGCACCACCTGCTTGTGCAGGACCTCGGGGTCCGAGAGGACCTTGGCGTCCTTGTAGTACGTCGACAGCGCGGCGACCGCCGAGACCAGCATGCCCATCGGGTGGGCGTCGTAGTTGAAGCCCTCAAGGAACCGCTTGCGCACGTTCTCGTGGATGAAGGTGTGATACGTGACCTCGCGCTTCCAGACATCGAACTGCTCGGTGGTCGGCAGTTCGCCGTAGTTGAGCAGGTAGGCGACCTCGAGGTACGTCGACTTCTCGGCGAGCTGCTCGATCGGGTAGCCGCGATAGCGCAGGATGCCGGCGTCACCATCGAGGTAGGTGATCGCGGACTCCGCCGCGGCGGTGGCCATAAAGCCCGGGTCAAAGAACCAGACGCCCGGCACCGCTTTTTGGAAATCCTTGGCGGCGACGCCACCATTGTTGATCGGGATCTCGTGAACTTCACCCGTCCGATTGTCGGTCACAGTAATTGACTCGGTCACGGTTCCTCACTTCCTTAATGGCCCTCGTTCACATTAGGTCAACGCCGGAGCGGTCAAATCATCCCCCGGCCCCCGAGGGCGCCATCGTCACCTGATAGATCCGAGTCGTTGGCCACCCCCGGCCACTCGGCGCGCCGCCGGCGACGATACGCAACGTGAAATGCTCGCTCGCCACGGTCGTGAGGTCGTGTAGGACGAACCCGTAGGACCCGAGCGAGTCGAGGGTCGCGGTCATCACCTGGTGCTGGGCCGTGCCGAGCGTGCCGGTGGGGGTCACCGTGACCGTGAGGCTCACCGGCTGGGTGTCGACCGCCGCGTTCGTGACCGTCACCGCGAGGTGGACCGACGTGACCGGTGCCAGCACGAGCTGCCCGGCGGGGGCGGGCAGCGGCGCGGGGGTCACGGCGACCGCCGTAATACCGATGCCGCGCGTGAGCACCAACGAGGGCGACGAGCTGAGCGCGGTCACCGCGGTTCGAAATGGCACCGTGGCCAGCGCGTCGCTCAGCGCGTCGAGGTGCACCAGGCCCGGTTCATGGACGAGGCCCCAGCGCGCCACCGACCAGGCGGCGGTGCTCTGAGCGAGCGACTGCTGAGCGCTCACCCACGACTGGGCGACCGTCGCGATCGGCGTCCAGGGCAAGTGGAGGGCCTGGGCGAGCGTGTCGAGGATCGTCGCGTCGTCGTTCACCCGCTGGGTCGTGAGGTCGGCGATCGTCGAGTTGAGCCCGTGGGCGATGCTCGGGCGCCGAAGCAGCCTCGCGTCAGTCGCCCAGGACGGCAGCTGCTGGGCGATCTGGAGGAGACGGGCGAGCAGGACGGAGCGACTCAGCGTCGAGTCGTGCTCGAGCAGGTAGACGAGACGGGCGTCATCCGCGTTCTCCTCGGTGATAAGTCGATTGGCGAGGACGCCGAAGGTCCGGTTCTCGCTACGCCGCGGCGATCGTGCCTGGTGCGCCGCGTGGGTGACGTCGTTGGCGAAGGCGAGCACCAGCACCGTGACGACGAGGGCGAGGCTCACCAGCACCTGGTAGCGACGGCGCTGTGCGCGAGTACGGGCCACGACGCTCCAACTTACTCACTGGACCGCTCCTCGCGACCGGAGGGGTCCGCGTCGTCGGACTCGAACGAGACCGTCTCGAACTCGTCGGCTGCCACCTCGTCGGACTCGAGTTCGAGGATCTCGACGTCAGTCACGTCCACGGGTCGCGACGGATCGATCCCCCAGCGCTGGGGGTCCAGTCCCGCGGCCAGCGTCGTCACCTCGGCCAGGTCGGGCACCGGTTTCGCGGCCGAGGCGACGCGCAGGCGACGCATCGAGCGCGCGGCCGGGATCAGGCGGCTCTCCACCGAAGAGATCATCTTGTTGTAGGCCTTAGTCGCGTCGTTGAGGGCCTTGCCCACCGACTCGATCGGTCCCGCGACCACACGGATCCGGTCGTAGACCGTCTCGGCAACGCGCAGGATCTCCTCGGCGTTGACCGCCACCTCGTGCTGGCGCAGCACCATCTGCACCGACCAGAGCAGCGCGAGCAGGTTCGTTGGTCCGGCGATCAACACGCGCTCACGGGTCGCGTACGCGTGCAGCTCGACGTCCACGCTGAAGGCCGCGGTCACCGCGGCGTCGCTCGGCACGAAGCAGACCACGAACTCGGGCGACGGGCCCACCACCTCCCAGTAGGACTTCTCGCGCAGGGTCTTCACGTGGCCGCGCAGGGCCTGGGCGTGTTCGCGGTAGAGGGCCTCGCGAACCTCGGGCTCAGCCGCCGACACCGCCTCTTCGAAACGGTCGAAGGGGAACTTCGCGTCGATCGCGACGCGCCCGTTGGGCAGGGTCACCACGCAGTCGGGTCGCCGCACACGTCCCGCGTCCGAGACGGCCGAGACCTGCAGCTGGAAGTCGAGGCCCTCGACGAGACCCGAGGCGCGCAGGACGTTGGCCAGCTGCACCTCGCCCCAGTGGCCGCGCTGGCTCGAGCGCCCGAGCAACTGGTTGAGTCGTTGGGTCTCAGCCTGGGTGCGTAGTTGGGCCTCGAGGAGTTGGTCGGCGCTCTGGCGAACCGCGGCCAGCGCGCCCACGTGCTCCTTGTCAAAGGTGGTGAGGTTGCGCTGGTAGGCGTCGAGCGCGTCGCGCAAGGGCTTGAGAGTGGTGTCGAGGCGGACGTCGCGTTCGCGTTGGATCTCGGTCTGGGACTGGTTGAACGCCTCCATCGTCTGGGCGAGGACGCGTCGCGAGAGGCTCTCGAACTGAGATTCGGCCTCGGCCATCGCGGCGTCGTGCTCGAGTCGCTCTCGCTCTGCGATCTCGCGGGCGCTCGCGAGCTCGCTCTCGCGCACCGCTACCGTCGCGCGCGACTCGGCGAGCTCGTCGCGCACCGACTGGATACGACGAGCTGACCACACCACGGTGGCCAGCACCCCCACCAACAACCCGACCACCGCACTCACGACCGCGACCATGACACCTCCTCGTGTCCAACCATAGGGAACGGCCGTGACACGGCGGTAGCCTGGGTCGATGAATCGGCGCTTTGGACTCTCGCACCGCACTCCCGCCCCGATCGTGTCGGTGTCGGCGGCCCCGGTGATGCACCAGTCGGTCGTGCGGGTGTTCGCCATGGTCGGCGAGGCGATGGCCGAGGCGACCCATTCGTTGCTCGCGGGAGACCGGGAATTGGCCAAGCAGGTCGTCGAACAGGACGACGCGATCGACACCCTGGTCAACGAGATCGTCGCCAGTGTCGAGGCGCAACTGCTCGAGAGCGACGGGCTATCAGTCGAGACGCGTCGAACCCTGTTGACCCTGCTGCGGGTGCTGCCCGAGGTCGAGCGAAACGGCGACCTCGCCGAACACATCGCGCGGCGCGCGGCGCGCGGTCTCGGCACCGAGATGTCTCCACGCAGTCGTGGGCTCATCGAGCGAATGGGCGAGGTCGCCTCCACGATCTGGCGCGAGGCAACCGACGTCGTGATCGATGGCAAGCTCGAGGCGACGGGTGCCATCGAGGACATCGACGACGAGTTGGACGAACTGCACGTGGCACTCACGGCGGAACTGGTGTCGGGCTCGATGGCCCTACCGGTCGCGGTGGAGGTCTCGCTGCTCGCGCGCTTCTACGAGCGATTCGGCGACCACTGCGTCAACCTCGCGCGACGCCAGGTCGGACGCGACGGCGCCGACTGATCAGACCGAGGCTGCCGCCCAGGCCTCAGCGATCTGGACCGCGTTGAGCGCTGCCCCCTTGCGCAGGTTGTCGCCCGCCACGAACAGTGAGAGTCCGTTCGTCACCGTCTGCGCGCGGCGAATACGCCCGACGTAGCTCGGGTCGCGCCCGGCGGTGAGCCGGGGCGTGGGCACGTCTTCGAGCACGACGCCCGGCGCGCCGTCGAGCAGGTTCCTCGCCTCGTCGGGTGTGAGGGACCGTTCGAAGCTCGCGGTGATCGCGAGCGAGTGCCCGGTGAAGACGGGCACGCGCACGCACGTCGCGTCCACGAGCAGGCCCGGGATCTCGAGGATCTTGCGACTCTCGTCGCGCAGCTTCTGCTCCTCGCCGGTCTCACCCGAGCCGTCATTCACGTACGAGCCCGCCATGGGCACCACGTTGTGGGCGATGGTCACGGGGAACTTCACTCCGGGGCCGAGTGGCAGCGCGGCGCCGTCAAAGGTGAGCACGCGCGCGTCTCGGTCACGCGTGGACTCCAACTCGTCAAAGAGCTCGTCCACGCCCTCTCGACCGGCACCGCTCACCGCCTGGTAGGTGGCGACCACCAGCGAGACCAGTCCCGCGGCAGCGTGCAACGGCTTCAGCACCGGCATCGCGGCCATCGTGGTGCAGTTGGGGTTGGCCACGATGCCCTTGGGGATCGAAGCGAGCGCGTGCGCGTTGACCTCCGGCACGACGAGGGGGACGTCGGGGTCCATCCGCCAGGCCGAGGAGTTGTCGATGACGATGGCCCCGGCCGCAGCGATGCGCGGGCTGAGCGCCTTGGAGGCGGTCGCCCCCGACGACATCAACGCGACGTCGATGCCGCTGAAGTCCGCCGTGGCGGCGTCCTCGACGACGACCGCGGTCCCCTTCCAGTCCAGGGTGGTCCCGGCCGAACGCGACGAGCCGAAAAATCGGATCTCGTCGACGGGGAAGTTCCGTTCGCGCAGGATGGCGCGCATGACCGTCCCGACCTGACCTGTGGCACCAACAATCGCAACTCGCATGGCGAAAGTCTAGGACTACTGTGCGTCGAGTCCGAATGCGGTGTGCAGGTGCCGAACGGCTTCGGCCACGCGGTCGGCGCGCACGACGCACGAGATCCGGATCGAACTGGTCGAGATCATCTCGATGTTGATCCCATTGGACGAGAGCGTCTCGAACATCAAAGCCGTGATGCCGGGGCTCGACTTCATGCCGGCGCCCACGATGGTCACGCGACCGATCTTGTCGTCGGTGGTGACCTCGGCCGCACCGATCTCCTCCTTGACCGTCATGCAGGCATCGCGCGCGGCGTCGAGGTCGGTCATCGCCACGGTGAAGGAGATGTCAGTCAGGCCGTTGGCGCCGGTGTTCTGGACGATCATGTCGACGTTGATGGAGCGGTCCGCGAGTGCGCGGAACAGGTGCGCGGCGATGCCGGGGCGGTCCGGGACACCCCCCACAGTGATCTTGGCCTCCGAGGTGTCGTCGGTCACGGCCGAGACGACTGCATCTTCCATGGTGGGGTCCTCCTCAACAATCCAGGTACCTGGCTCCCAGGTGAAACTCGAGCGAACGTGCAACGGCACCTGGTGTCGGCGCGCGAACTCGACCGAGCGCAACATCAGCACGCGGCCACCGGTCGCCGCCATTTCGAGCATCTCGTCAAAGGAGACCTTGGGGAGCCGTCGGGCACTCGAGACGACCCGCGGGTCGGCCGAGAAGACGCCGGTCACGTCGGTGTAGATCTCACAGACGTCAGCCTTCAACGCGGCGGCGAGCGCGACCGCGGTCACGTCTGAGCCGCCACGCCCCAGGGTCGTGATGTCACGGTCCGTCGACACCCCCTGGAAACCGGCGACCACCGGCACGAGGCCCGCGTCAAGCGCCTCGCGGATTCGGTCGGGCCGTATCTCGAGGATCTTGGCCTTGGTGTGATCGGTGTCGGTGATGATCCCGGCCTGGGAACCGGTGAAGGACGCCGAGTCGACGCCACAGGCCGCCAGCGCCATCGAGACCAGCGCCATCGAGATGCGCTCGCCGGCGGTGAGCAGCATGTCCAGCTCGCGGGGCGGTCGGGTCGGCGAGACGTCGTCGGCCAGGCGGATGAGGTCGTCGGTGAACTTGCCCATTGCCGAGACGACGACCACGACGTCGTTGCCCGCGGCGCGCGTACGGGCCACGTGATCAGCGACGGCGCGGATGCGTTCGGCGTCACCGACCGACGTGCCGCCGTACTTCTGGACCACCAGTGCCATGCAGCAACGATAGTTGACCGGCGGGCGGCCTTTCGTGGGCCAAGTAATGTCGCACCCATGGCAACTGCGAAGCGAGAGCGACAGAAGGCGGCCCGTCGCCAAAAGATTGAGGCCCAGCAACGCGCCGCGAAGCGGCGTAAGACCATCCAACGCACGTCGATCGTGGTCGTCGTCGCGATCGCGATCATCGTCTCGGCCGCACTGCTGTTCCGCAGCAAGTCCGCGCCGACGACGACCACCACCGTCGCCGCGGCCCCGACCACGACCACCACGCCGGTGACCACCACGAGCACGGCGCCGGTGCACTTCGCCCCCGTGGCGAGCCCCTCGCCCGCCGGGACCTTCGGCAAGGCGCCGACGGTCGTGGTGCCCGCGGGACCCCCGCCCACCACGCCCGAGATGACCAACCTCATCACCGGTACTGGGCCGGCCGCGAAGGACGGTCAGTCCCTGACCGTGCAGTACGTCCTCGCGACCTACTCCACGCGCAAAGTCATCCAGTCGTCCTGGACCGCCCAGCCCCTCACCTTCACCCTCGGCGCCGGCCACGTGATCACCGGCTGGGACAAGGGCCTCGTCGGGATGCGCGTCGGCGGACGCCGCGAGCTCATCCTGCCGCCGTCGCTCGGTTACGGCGCGGTGGCCCGCGGCGGTGGCATCGCGGCGAACGACACCCTCGTCTTCGTCGTCGACCTCTTGAAGATCAGTTAATCAACCACCAGCGAAGCGAGCGATCATGAGCGACCTCATCCCCAACCCCGACGGCTCGAGCGTCCAGCGTCAGCGCTTCGACGCGCCGCCGCCGATGATCATCGACCCGGCCAAGACCTACGGTGCGACGATGGTGACATCCATGGGCACCCTCGAGATCGCCCTGGACCCGCTCGCGGCTCCGAAGACGGTCAACAGTTTCGTCTTCCTCGCGCGCTGGCACTACTTCGACGGCATCGTCTTTCACCGCATCATCCCCGGCTTCGTCCTCCAAGGTGGCGACCCGACGGGTAGCGGCAGCGGCGGTCCCGGTTACCGCTTCGAGGACGAACTGCCCAAGGCCGGTCGCTACGAGCTCGGGTCGCTCGCGATGGCCAACGCCGGCCCCAACACCAACGGCAGCCAGTTCTTCGTCATCTCGGGACCCGACGGCGTCCGACTCCCGCCGCTCTACGCGCTCTTCGGCAAGGTCGTCAAGGGCCTCGACGTGGTCGCCGCCATCAACGACGTCGGCACGCCGTCGGGCAAGCCCCGCGAGCGGGTCGTCATCGAGTCGGTGACCATCAGCGAGTCCTAATCCAGACCCGCGGCGTTCACGCCGCGGGTCACCTCGACATCGTCGGCGACCACGACGCGCCATCGCCCGTCTGCCTCGGTGAGGACGCCTCGCGCACCCACGACCACCAGCGGCTCATCACCCGTGTGCAGCCGGCGGGTCCGCTCGAGCTGCTCTGACGTCGCGGGAACCGTGAGCACCACCCCGTGCCGGTAGCCGAGACCGATGGTCGGTGCGCCACCACGTGGATCGATCATCACTGACCCGAGCACAGTTGCCACCGACCCGATCGCGACGAGTCGCGCCGCGGCCAGTGCGTCGCCGAAGACGCTGTCGCGCCAGACCGCTCTCGCGTGCAGCGCTGCCCCGTCGCTCAACACCACGTAGTCGGCCCGCGCGACGCGGTCGACGAGTGCGGCCTCGTGGGCACCGGCGCGGTCGATCACCATCAGCGCCTCCACGTCGGCCCCGGTCGGCTCGAGTGCGGTGGCGATCTCGAGCGCGGCCCGCGCGGCGCCGACGAAGGCGGCGGCAGTCGGCACGACCACCACCGACGCGCCCTTGAGCTCCCCGACCGTGGCGTCGATGAAGGCGCGCAGCGAGCCGGCGACGAGTGTGGTCACGCGTCGAGTATCCCACCGAGACGAGCGAGAACTACTATCCAGCAATGAACTTGCGAACCATCGGCGTCTTGGGGTCAGGCATCATGGGTAGCGGCATCGCCGAGGTGGTTGCCGCCACGGGGGCGAGCGTCATCGTACGCAGCCGTAATCAGGCGAGCGCCGACGCGCTGCTCGTGGGACTGGACCGCTCGCTCGCTCGCCAGGTGGAGCGCGGCACGCGCGACGCCGCCGACGCCGCCACGCTGCACGCGCGCGTCACGGTCACGACCGAACTCGCCGACCTCGCGAACTGCGAACTGGTGATCGAATCGGTTGTCGAGGACATGGACGTCAAACGCGTGCTCTTCAACGAACTCGACCACGTCGTGCGACCCGACGCGATCCTCGCCACCAACACCTCGACCCTGTCGGTGATCGACCTCGCCGTGGAGACCTCGCGACCCGAGCGCGTCTGCGGCGTGCACTTCTTCAACCCGGCCCCGGTGATGTCACTGGTGGAGATCGTGCGTCCGTTGTCGGCGAGCGACGAGACGATCGACTACGTGGTCGACTTCGTGACCCGGTGCGGCAAGGACGCCGTCGTCGTGAAGGACCAGGCCGGGTTCGTGGTGAACGCGCTGCTCTTCCCCTACCTCAACAACGCCGTGCGACTCCTCGAACAGGGCGTGGCCACGATGGAGGGGATCGACGTGGCCATGAAGGGCGGCTGCGGCTTCCCAATGGGTCCCTTCGCCCTGCTCGACCTGGTCGGGCTCGACACCTCCCTCGCCATCCTCGAGGCGCTCTACACCGAGTTCGCCGATCCCAATTTCGCTCCCGTGCCCACCCTGCGCCGGATGGTGACCGCCGGCCGACTCGGTCGCAAGTCCGGACGCGGCTTCTACGACTACCCCCGCCGATGAGTGAGCGCTCCAAGCCCTGGGTGATGCGCACGTACTCGGGCCACTCGACGGCCCGGGCCTCGAACGAGCTGTTCCGCGCCAACCTCGCCAAGGGCCAGACCGGGCTCTCGATCGCCTTCGACCTGCCGACCCAGACCGGCTACGACCCCGACGACAAGAACGCCGCGGGCGAGGTCGGCAAAGTAGGCGTGCCCGTGGCGCACCTCGGTCACGTCCGCCAGCTCTTCGAGGGTCTACCCCTCGACGAGATGAACACCTCCATGACGATCAACGCGACGGCCGCGTGGCTGTGGTCGCTCTACCTCGTGCTCGCCGAGGAGCAGGGCGCCGACCTCGCCAAGCTTGCCGGTACGACCCAGAACGACATCGTCAAGGAGTACCTGAGCCGCGGGACCTACATCTTCGCCCCCGAACCGTCCAAGCGGTTGATCGTCGACATGATCGCCTTCGCCGAGTCCCACGTACCCAAGTGGAACCCGATCAACGTCTGCAGCTACCACCTCCAAGAGGCCGGGGCGACGCCCGTCCAGGAGATCGCCTACGCCCTCGCGACGGCAATCGACGTCCTCGACGCGGTCGCCGCCTCCGGCAAGGTCGCGCCCGAGGCGATGGCGAGCGTCGTCGGTCGTATCTCGTTCTTCGTCAACGCCGGCGTGCGCTTCGTCGAGGAGATCGCCAAGATGCGCACCTTCACCGCGATGTGGGACGAGATCTGTCGTACCCGCTACGGGGTTGAGGACCCCGCCAAGCGTCGCTTCCGCTACGGAGTCCAGGTGAACTCACTCGGGCTGACCGAGCAGCAGCCCGAGAACAACGTCGCGCGCATCGTGCTCGAGATGCTCGGCGTCACCCTCTCGGGCGACGCCCGCGCGCGGGCCGTGCAGCTGCCGGCCTGGAACGAAGCCCTCGGGCTGCCGCGCCCGTGGGATCAGCAGTGGAGCCTTCGGCTCCAGCAGGTCCTCGCGTTCGAGAGTGACCTGCTCGAGTATCCCGACCTCTTCGCGGGTTCCATCGTCATGGACGCCAAGGTCCGCGAGCTCACCGCCGCGGCGCGCGCCGAGCTCGACGACGTGCTCGAGCTCGGCGGTGCCTTCGCGGCCGTCGAGGAACTGAAGGCGCGGCTCGTCGCCAGCCAGGCTGAGCGGGTCGCTCGCATCGAGTCCGGTGAGCAGGTTGTCGTCGGCGTCAACCGGTTCACCGAGACCGCCCCGTCACCCCTGACCGTCGACCTCGACGCGGCCATCTTGACCGTGGACCCCGACGTCGAACGTCAGTTGGTCGAGGACGTCGTCGCCTGGCGCGCCCAGCGCGACGAGGCCGCGGTCCAAGCGGCCCTCGCCGAGCTCGCGCGCGTGGTCACGAGCGACGACCCCGCGGACAACGTGATGGCGCCCTCGATGGCCCTCGCGCGCGCCGGCGGCACGACGGGCGAGTGGGCCAACTGTCTTCGGGGCGTCTTTGGCGAGTACCGCGCCCCCACGGGGGTGCGCGCCGGCGTCGGTCACCGCGCCGTCGGCTTCGCGGCGTTGGTGTCGCGTTCGCGTGCCCTGGCCGAGCGGCGCGGCTCGCCGCCCAAGCTGCTGGTGGCCAAGCCGGGTCTCGACGGACACTCCAACGGCGCCGAACAGATCGCGGTCGCGGCCCGCGACGCCGGCTTCGAGGTCGTCTACCAAGGCATTCGGCTCAGCCCCGAGGAGATCGTGGCCGTCGCCCGCGACGAGGACGTTGACATCGTCGGGGTCTCACTGCTCTCGGGATCTCACCTCGCACTCGTGCCGCGGATCCTTGACGGTCTGGCCGCCGCGGGCGTGAGTGTGCCAGTGGTCGTCGGTGGCATCGTGCCCGAGGCCGACGCCCAACGGCTGCGCGAGGCGGGTGTCGCGGCGGTCTACACCCCCAAGGACTTCTCCCTGGAGGCGATCATGGGTGACCTGCTCGCGATGGTGGAGACGTCGAGCGACTAGTGGCTGACGATGGGGCGCCGGTTGGCGTAGCGCCCGGCGTTGAACCAGCGGCCCGAGAAGCGCCAGGCCGGAACCCGCCCACCGTCAACGGCGGGACGCGCGGTCGCGAGCACGCTGAACGCGGCGCTCACCGCGGCGACCTCCGCCGGTGTGGGGCCCGGTCGTGGGGTGAGACCGTGGCTCACAGCGGGACGTTCCCGTGCTTGCGCTTGGGCAGCTCCTCGCGCTTGGAGCGCAGGAGGTCGAGCGAACGGGCGAGCACGCGACGGGTGTCGGCCGGGTCGATGACGTCGTCCACGAAGCCGCGCTCGGCCGCGATGTAGGGCGTGGCGTAGCGCTCTTCGTACTCGTCGATGAGCTCGGTACGGCGTGCGTTGGGGTCGGCCGCTTCGAGCAGGTCGCGCCGGTGCACGATCTCCACGGCCCCCGAGGACCCCATCACCGCGAGCTCGGCGGTCGGCCACGCGAAGACCAGGTCGGCCCCGATCGACTTGGAGTTCATGACCACGTATGCGCCGCCGTAGGCCTTGCGGGTGATCACCGAGATGCGCGGCACCGTCGCCTCGCAGAACGCGTAGAGCAGCTTCGCCCCGTGGCGGATGATCCCGCCGTACTCCTGGTCGACGCCGGGCATGAACCCGGGCACGTCGACGAAGGTGATGATGGGCACGTTGAAGGCGTCACACGTGCGCACGAAGCGCGCCGCCTTCTCACTCGATGCGATGTCGAGCACGCCCGCGAGGACGGCCGGCTGGTTGCCGACGATGCCGACGGTGTGTCCGTCGACCCGGGCGAAGCCGCACGTCACCTGCTGGGCGTAGTTGGCGTGCACTTCGAGGTAGTCACCATCGTCGACGACCGCCGCGATGACCTTCTTCATGTCGTAGGGCTGGTTCGAGGACTTCGGCAGCAGTTCGCGCAGCGTGTCACACGAGCGGTCCGCGGGGTCGCCCGACATGATCCGCGGCGGCTCCTCCATGTTGTTAGAGGGCAGGAACGAGAGCAGGTAACGAACCTCGTCGAGGACGCTCTTCTCGTCGGGCATGACGAAGTTGGCGACGCCCGACTTGGTGGCGTGGGTCTGGGCACCCCCCAGCTCCTCGAGGGTCACCACCTCACCGGTGACGGTGCGAACGACGTCGGGACCGGTGATGAACATGTGGCTCGTGTCCTTCACCATGAAGATGAAGTCGGTCAGGGCCGGCGAGTAGACCGCACCCCCGGCGCAGGGCCCGAGGATCACCGAGACCTGCGGGATGACGCCCGAGGCCGCGGCGTTACGACGGAAGATCCCGCCGTAGGCATTGAGCGCCGCGACGCCCTCTTGGATACGCGCACCGGCGCCGTCGTTGAGACCGATCACCGGCAGCCCCATGGACGTTGCTAAGTCCATGATCTTGTGGATCTTGGCGCCGTGGGTCTCGCCGAGCGCACCACCGAAGACCGTGAAGTCCTGGCTGTAGACGCAGACCTTACGGCCGTCGATAGTGCCGTAGCCGGTGATCACGCCGTCGGTGTAGGGGCGGTTCTCCTCGAGGCCCATGCCCGAGGCGATGTGTCGGGTCAGCATGTCCAGCTCTTGGAAGGAGTCCTCGTCGAGGAGGTACTCGATGCGTTCGCGCGCGGTCAGCTTGCCCTTGGCGCGGTGGCGCTCGAGGGCTGGCTCACCGCCGGCGGTGCGCGCCTGGTCCTTGCGTGCGGCCAGGTCGCTCAATCGTTGGGCCATCGAATGTTCCATAGCTGGCTAGGCTACCCACCCCGCGTGGGTCCCATCAGAGGATGGACCGCGCCGAGGGTATTTCAGTGGCCCGAGCCGTCCTGGACCAACTCGACCAGCGTGCCGAAGGAGGCACTCGGGTGCACGAAGGCCACCGTGGTGCCCCGCGAGCCGGGACGAGGTGCGGCGTCGATCAGTCGACCGCCGGCCGCGCGAACCGCCTCGAGGGCCTGCGCGCAGTCACGCACGCGATAGCCCACGTGGTGCAGTCCCTCGCCCCGCTTGGCGAGGAACTTCGCCACCGGCGAGTCCTCGCGCGTGGGGGTGAGGAGCTGGACGTAGCTGTCAGCCACCTGGATCAGCGCCTCGGCGACCCCGTCGGACTCGACGACCTCGCGGTGCACGACCGACGCGGCAAAGGTCGACTCGTACCAGGTGATCGCGGCCTCAAGGTCGTTGACGGCGATCGCGACGTGATCTATCTCGGTGAGCATCGAGTCCATGGCTACTCCTGGTCGTGTCGTCGGAAGATGGTGAGGCGCTTCTCGCCCACCTTGGCGCGCAGCTCGGGGTTCGAAACCCCGAGCCCCTCGCGGGTGGCGGCACAGAGGATGCCGACCTTGCCCTCGTGGCGGTTGTGGTGCATCTCGTAGGTCGCCTCGCCCGCTCGCTCGAGGGGGAAGACCGCCGAGAGCGGCGGCACGACGTGGCCGTCCACAATCGTCTGGTTCGCGGCCCAGGCCTCGCGGTAGTTGGCGAAGTGCGAGCCCTTGATGGTCTTGAGCCGCATCCACAGGTGCCGGTTGTCGTACTCAACCATGTACCCCGTCGTGGCCGCGCAGGTCACGATCGTCCCGCCACGTTTGGCGACGAAGACGCTCGCGCCCATGGTGGAGCGACCCGGATGCTCGAAGACGATGTCGGGGTCCTCGCCCACGAGCGCACGAATGTCCTTGCCGAGGCGGCGCCACTCGGACTCGTCCTGGGTGTGTTCGTCCTTCCAGAACCGGTAGTCCTTCTCGGCGCGGTTGATCACGTACTGACAGCCCAACTCGCGCAGGGTCGCCGCCTTGGCCGCACTCGAGACCACCCCGATCGGTGTGGCGCCGGAGTTGAGCACGTGCTGGACCGCGAAGGACCCAATCCCGCCCGACGCACCCCAGATCAGTACCTTGTCGCCCTGGGTAACCGGGGCACCGTTGCGTGAGACCAGCATGCGGTACGCGGTGGAGTTGGTGAGCGCGTTCACCGCGGCCTCCTCCCACGTGAGGTGCGTGGGCTTGGGCATGAGCTGGTTGGCCTTGACGATGGACAGGTCGGCGAGTCCGCCGAAGTTCGTCTCGAAGCCCCAGATGCGCTGGTGCGCGCCGAGCATCGAATCGTCGTGGCTTGAGGGGTCCTGGTCGTCGACGTAGTTGCAGTGCACCGTCACCTCGTCGCCGACCTTCCAGTTGCGAACGGCTGAACCCACCCGCACGATGACGCCCGACGCGTCCGAGCCGATCACGTGGTAGTCGAGGGCGTGACGGGCGCCCCAGTAGGACTCCTTGCCGAGTCGGTCGAGGAAGCCGAAGGTCGACAGGGGCTCGAAGATGCTCGTCCAGACCGTGTTGAAGTTGATCGACGAGGCCATCACGACGATGACCACCTCGTCGGGCGCGTACTCGGGCAGTGGGACCTCATCCACGTGCAGGCTGGCGCGCGGATCCTTGTCACGCGAGGCCATGCCGTCGAACATCTCTTGCTCATCACGCCGCACGAAGACGGCCCGTGTCACTGCGGGTAGCGGCGTCCCAGCCAGCGCCGCTCGGTCGGCACCACCACGCACCGCGTCGAGAATCTCGCTCATTGACCGACAATAGTTGGACCTCGGGCCACCGCGTCGCCACCGTAGATCCACGCACGCGCCCGTGGAATTGACGAACCGCGGGCGTGGAATCCGGGTTTCGCCCGCCGACGTGGTGCTCGACCATGGAGGTATGGGTTCGGTGATCGGTTTCGTGGTGGCGGCGGCCATCGTCGTCTCGACGCTCGTCATCGTGGCGATCTTCGTAGCGTTCGCGTTCGCCGTGCGCTCGACGATCGTCGCCAACCGCGCCGACCTCGAACTACGCCAGGACCTCGAGCGCGTCTTGGCCGACGTGCTCGGCCCCCGCGAGCCGGCCGAGGGTCCAAATACCCCACGCTGAAACCGTTCTCAGCCAGTTGTGTGGTCCCGCGCCACACGTGAGGTGCGCCGATAACCTTGCCCAATGAAGTTGAAACTCTCCAAGCGGGGCGACTACGTGGTGCGATCGGCCCTGTGTCTCGCGAGCGGTTTCGACGCGCCAGCGCCAACGAAGTTGCGCCAGGTCTCGGTCGAGATGGGCGTGCCGCGCACGTTCGTCTCCCAGATCCTCGGTGACCTCGTCCAGGCCGGGATCGCCACCTCGTTCTTCGGCGCCAACGGCGGCTACCGCCTGACGCGTCCGCCGGCCGAGATCACGTTGCTCGAGATCGTCGAGGCCGGCGAGGGCCCCCTCGAGTCCGACACCTGCGTGCTCGGTGACGACCCCTGCCAGTGGGACTCGGTGTGCCCGATCCACGAGACCTGGAGCGCTGCGACCGCGGCGATGCGCGCCGAGTTGGCCTCGACGACGCTCGCGACGTTGCTCGAGCGCGACCGCGCGATCACCGCGGGCGAGTACCACGTCATCGGCCACCGCCACAACACGAATGACACCGTCGAGGTCAGTGACACGGTGCACGTCGAACGACCGGTCGCACGGATCACCGAACGGATGACCAGTGGCGGTGCGTGGTTGATCCCCCACCTCGACGCCGCGCGCGACGACGCCGAAGCGATCCTCGTGCGCGTCGGTCCCGGCGCGGCGGGTTGGCTCGCCAAGACCGTTGCCGTGCGCCTCGGCGAGCCCGTGGAGACCAGCGAGGGCGTGGCGATCGCCATCCGATGGGAGGCGACGGGGCCTTCAGGACTCTTCCCACGCCTCGTCGGCACGCTCCAGGTCGCCGAACTCGACCCCGAACGCAGCGAACTGACCATCGTCGGGCGCTACCGGCCGCCGCTCGGGCGCGCCGGCCACGCCCTCGACGACGCCGTCATGGTGCGCCTGGCGCGTTCCACCGTGCGCTCATTCCTTCGCCGGCTCGCGCGCGCACTCGAAAGCGAGTGACGAACGAACTGACCTGAAGTCGGGGACCCGTGCGCGACGGGCCCCCGACCATCAGGCGACGACTGCCGCCACCCTCGTGATGACCCGCGCCGCGATGCGGTTCGCGAAGGCCTCGGGCTTGGTTGGGTGTAGCCGGGCGCCGTCGCTGCGATCGTGAGGTCCAAAGACCTCAGAGGTCACGACCGTGCCGCCCGCACGGGCCACGAGCTTGCCCAACTCGTCACTCGCACCACGCGGGTTGACCGCGAAGGTGCAGAACGTCGCCACGGGCTTGGCCCCGAGGTTCGGGGTTGCCGCCAGCCAGTCGCGCATGGCCTTGGCCGGGCGGACCTTGGCGACGACCAGCCCCTCGACCCACGTACCGAGCACGATCGCGTCGGCCGCGGCGAGGTCCTTCGCCCCCACCTGACCCACGGGCTTCACGCTGACGCGCGCTCCCGCGAGTCCGAGACCATCGGCGATCGCTTGGCTGAGCGCGGCGGTCGTACCACCCGCGGACGCGTAGGCGATGAGGATGCGGGGCTGGTGGTCGGCGCGGAAGTCCTCCGAGCGGTCCGGCCGCGCCGGGTGCGCGTCGAGGATCGAGCGCGCCGCGCGCCGACCCTGGGCCATCGCCTCGACCACCGTCGCCGGTCCCGTGAGCGCGTCCCCGGCGACCCAGACCCGATCACGCTGGGGCAGCGTCGCCGCCCAGAGGCCGACCTCGCGGTCCAAGGCCAGTGAACCGACCGGACTGTGGTGGTTGTAGGCCGAGGCGGGGTTCTTCAAGATCCCCGACGCCGTCCAGCGACCGTGTGCGAGTCCGACGTGGCGCTTGGTGACCGGCAGTGAGGGCAGGACCTCGCGGAAGCTGGCGTCGAGCCGGTAGCCCATGGCCATCACCACAAGGTCCACGTCCAGGACGTCGGGGACGGACTTCAGCACCGTCGGCTGCTTCGTGCGCTCGGGCTGGACCGTGTGGGCGAGCTGGGCCCGCTGCACGCGACCGTCGCCCTCGAGCGCGGTGAGCGTGCGCAGGAAGCGCACCTCGACGCCCTCGTGACGCGCCTCGGACAGCTCGTCGGGCCGCGCCAACGCGAAGCGCTCGTCGAGCCAGTCCACGCAGGTCGCCTCGAGACCGAGGCGACGCGCCATGCGCGCCACGTCCATCGCGGTGTTGCCCGCGCCGAGCACGAGGACGCGAGCCCCGCGCCCCTCGCTGACGCCGAGTTCGGCGCGCAGTGCCGCAGCGTCACCGCCGGGCATCATCGCGGCCTTGGCGGCCTTCAAAAACATCGTGGCGTCCACGACCCCCTCGAGGTCCGCACCGGGCACCGGCAAACGGATCGGTATGCCCGCCCCGTGGGCGACCACGACCGCGTCGTGCACCGTCAGCAGCTGATCGATCGAGTCGGCCGGAATGGGCGTGTTGAGTCGCAGGTCGACGCCCGCCTCGACCAACTGGTGCCACGGACGGGCCGCCACCTCGTCGGGCAGGGTGAAGTCGGGCATGCCCCAGACGGGCAGCCCGCCAGCGGTGTCGTCCTTCTCGTAGACGGTGACCGACGCGCCGGCCTCGATGAGGTCCCAGGCGGCGCCGATGCCCGCCGGCCCCGAACCGATGATGCCCACCGAGATCGGGTCGTCGGACTTCGTGAGCGTGGGTGCGGGGACCGGGGCGTGATCGGCGATGAACCGCTCGAGCCGGCCGATTGCGACGGGAACCCCGCCGGCGAGGGACCACGTGCACGCGCCCTCGCACTGGGCCGCCTGGTTGCACACGCGGCTGCAGATGTCGGGGATCACAGTCGTGCGGCGCAGGATCGCGTGGGCCTTCTCAAGGTCGTGCTCGCGTATAGCGGCGACGAACTGGGGGATGTCGTTGTGTGCGGGGCAGCCGCGCATACAGGTGGGGTCGGGGCAGGCGAGGCAGCGGTTCGCCTCGGCAATCGCTTCCTCCCAGGTGTCATAACCCCGACGGGTCTCCTCGACGTTGCCGCGTAGCTCGACGGGCTGGTGGATCGGCGGGTCGTAGCGTTCCGACACGGCGAGCGGCCCTTCGACCGTGATCGCCGCGAAGGGGCACGTGCGCTCGCACTGGCGACAGCCCACGCACGCGGCGTCATTTGCGATTGCGGTCCAAGTGACTGGCTCCATCGAGAGTGCCCCGGCCGGACAGCGGATGACGCACTCCTGACAACCGGCGCAGCGGTCGACGAAGACGGTGACGTGGCGCTCGGCGCGCGTCTCGGTGGTGGAAATGGTGGCGGTCATCGTGTCTCCCTAGTCCGCGGCGTTCATGAGGATGTACAGCACGGCAGTCACGACGCCCAGGGCCAGTGCGAAGCTGGCCGCACTGATCTGGACGGCGCGCTTGTTGCCCCCGACGGGTGCGAGGTCGCGTCCCGCGATTCGCCAGCTCGTCCACATCGCGGCGAGCGTGCCGGCCGCCATCACGCCCACCTGCACGGCGATGATGCCGGCGTTGGACGAGATGAGCGAGGCGTTGTAGAGCGAGGACTGCGTCGAGCCGAAGCCGAACAGGTGCCCGATCGCGACCGGGACGCGCGGCACGTGCTGGAAGAACTTCGGCAGCTGGCGGGCGAAGTAGTCGGCGCCGACGACCGGGATGATGCCGTACATCAGCGGCAAGAAGTACGCCCGGAAGGTGCTGGTGCGATCGACGAAGGAGCGTCCACTTATCGCGGGCGTGTAGTCGGTGCGCGCGAAGCTCTGCTTGAACACCCACGCGAAGCCCGCCATCACAGCTGCGACCGCGACGATGATGCCGAGGTAGCTGATCGGGTCGGGGTAGTGCGGGAAGAAGGTGTGGTTGTTCAGCCAGGTGTCGAAGTTGGCGAAGACCGTCAGCGCGTTCAGCTGCTGGTAGACGACAAGACCGAAGAGCAGGGCGATCGACCAGGCGACGTCGGCGCGACGACGCGACGGCGCGACCACGGACGTGAGCGGCTTTTGGACGAAGAGCCCGATGTTGTCGCTCGGGCAGGCCTTGTAGCACTCGGTGCACAGCCCGCAGGCCGAGTTCGAGTCCGAGCTGCCCGGCCACGTGTACCACGGGCAGCCGTAGCCGTCGGCGTCGCCGCGCATGCAGTCCTTGGTCTCACAGGACTGGCAGACCTCGCGGTCACGCGTGCGAAAGCCCGCGACCGAACCCATCGTGCCGACCGTGCCGATCAACGCCGTCAGGGGGCAGACGTAGCGACAGAAGGTGCGGCGCTCGAAGAGCAGGAAGAACAGCAGGGCGCTGCCGACGATGCCGAGCACCATGAAACTCGTTGAGGCCGGGTTGCCCGGTCCGGCGATGTTAAAGTACTCCTCGATCCACGTGAGCAGCAAGAAGGCACTCACCGAGATCAAGAACCCGTACTGGGCGACCTTCTCGGGCATCTTGAGCCCGAGTCCGATGCTGCTGTCCTTGCGCCGCCAGAACGTGTGACGCTGGACCCACTCGCCGAAGCCGCCGAAGGGGCACATCGCGCACCACGCGCGACCGACGACGACCATCATCACGAAGACCAGCGCAAACCAGAGGTACCAGGTGATTGCCGTAGCGAAGTTGAGGCCCGGCACGACCGTGCCGAGCAGACCGATCCCGATGACGAGCCAGAAGATGATCTGGTTGGGCAGGATCATGAGGAACTGGAACTTGCGGTCGTGGAGGATCTTGGCGACGAGTGGGTTGCGCGCCACGTCAAGACCAGGCGACGGGTCCGTCTCGTTGAAGCGCCCGCTCGGTGGATCCTCGGGGCGACGGGTTCGGATCGCCACCGCGATGGGGTCAATCAGGTGCGCACCGGTGGACACGTCGCGGTGCCCTTCCCTTGTCACGTCGGTCTGTAAGGCCATGCGCCCCCCTCTACTAATCGAGTAGTGAACTACTTAAGTATTACCGTATTACTACTTATCTACTTAGGTACTATCACTCAGGCGGGCCGTTGTCAAGTGCGCAACTTTACCTAGAGTGGTAAAATTCAATAGGGTCGCTATCCCTGATCAAACGGGTTCACCGTCGTGAGGGGTAGGACCCGGGGAATTGCTGGGGGTTGCGGGAGTACGGACGTGCCGCAAATCACGGTGCGCACCACGGTGCGTACTGTGGCACATTTGAGGAGTCCGATACCCGATCTCGGTGATCGTTGAGGAGGGGGACCATGAGTGACGTGATCGATCCACCGGGGGCTGAGCGCTCCCCGGACGCCGGGGGTCCGACGTCGTCGAATCCGATCCGCGTCTTGATCGTCGACGACCACGCGCTCGTGCGTGAGGGGACCCGTCAACTCCTCGAGCAGGACTCCGCGATCGAGGTCATCGCCACGGCGGGGTCGGGTGAGGAGGCCCTCGAGCAGCTCGCGGTGCTCTCGCCCGACGTGGCGCTCGTCGACGTCAACCTGCCGTCAATGAGCGGGCTCGAACTCTCGCGCACAATCCTCGCGACCAAACCGGCGGTGCGGATATTGATCCTCTCGGCCTACGACGAGTACGCCTACGTCGCCGAAGCCCTCGAGGTCGGAGTCGGCGGTTACCTCCTCAAGACCGCGAGCACCAAGGAACTCATCGACGCGGTGCGCGCCGTCTACGACGGCGTCTTCGTGCTCGACCGCCAGGTCTCCAAGCGACTGGTCCGTCGACGCGAGGCCGTCGCGCCCACGGTGGGCACGCTGACGCCCCGCGAGACCGCCGTGCTCGAACTGCTCGCCCAGGGTCGCTCCAACAAGCAGATCGCCGCGGAGCTGGAGTTGGGTATCCGCACCGTCGAGGGGTACGTCTCGAACATCTTGGGCAAACTCGGCGTGACCTCTCGCACCGAAGCGGTCACCCACGCCATCAGCCATCGACTCGTCACCGCACCGAACAATGACCTCCTCGACTAACGCCGACCTGACGCACCGTTCGATCATCGAACGGATCCTGCACCCGCCGCTCACCGAACGGCCGTTCTGGATCATCCAGGCCACCGTGCTGCTCATCGTGGGCGTGCACTACTTCGTAGACCTGCACCCCTCGTTGATCAACCAGTCGCTGCCGACCGGTGTCCCCGTAGCCATCCTCGTCATCCCCATCGGGTACGCGGCACTGCGCTACGGCCTCGCCGGATCGGCGGCCACCACGATCTGGACGCTCATCCTCTGGCTCCCCGACCTGACCCTCCCCCACGACGAGGGCCACGCCGGCGACGACCTGGTGAACTTCGCGATCATCATCCTCGTCGCGATCATCTTCGGGCGCCGGATCGAGACCGAGCGACTCACCCAACAGCGCATCGACGAGGCCGCCGCCCGCACACTCGCGATCGAGGCGGGGTACCGTCGCCTCTTCGAGTCGAACCGTGCGCCGATCGTGGTGATCGACGATCACGGCGTCGTCACCGACGCCAACCCGGCGGCGACGACGCTGCTCGGCGCCGCGGTCGTCGGGCGCGCCATCGCCGCGGTGCTGAACGACGACCTCGAAATCGGGGCGCTGTCGGGGCGCGTGCTCTCGCTCGCCGACAGCCACGACTACCGCCTCGACGTCGTCACCCTGCCATTGGACACGACCGCGCCGCGTCGTCAGATCACCTTCGAGGACATCACCGAGGAGCGCAACGAGGAGCGGCGGGCGCGCCAGTTCGCCCAACAGGTGATCCAGGTGGAGGAGGACCAGCGCCGTCGCCTCGCCCGTGAACTGCACGACGAGCCACTCCAACTCTTCTTGCATCTCGCCCGCAGGCTCGAGACCCTCGGCAATACGGGCGGCGTCCCCGAAACCGTCGCGACGGGGCTCGCCGAGACGCGCAACCAGGCGCTCGACGCCGCAGCACGACTCCGCACACTCGCTCGCGACCTGCGCCCACCAGCGTTGGATCAGCTGGGGCTCGTGGCGGCACTCTCGAGCCTCGTCGCGGACATCGATGACGAGGGAGCCGAGTCGACGCACCTCAGCGTGCAGGGCTCGCCGACGCGACTCTCGTCGGACGTCGAACTCGGTGCCTTTCGCATCGTTCAGGAGTCGTTGCGCAACGCCCAGCGCCACGCCAACGCCCACCACCTGCGGGTGAACGTCGAGTTCCAGGAGGCGGCACTGCACGTGACGATCGTCGACGACGGCACGGGCTTCGACCAGCGCCGGGCCATCCGATCCGATGGCGAGACGCCGTCGCTGGGCATCGTCGGCATGCGCGAGCGCGCGCGACTGCTCGGGGGCTCACTCACCGTGCAGTCCACGGCCGGCGTGGGCACCGTCGTCGAAGCGACTCTCCCCTTCGAGCCCCAGCCCTCGGGCGTCGTCGGGACGGGGTCAGCGCCACGAGTATCGTGACCTCTAGTCACCGTTTTCAATGAGGGAGGACCACATGTCCCGTAGCGTTATCGTCGCCGGTGCGCGCACCGCCATCGGCAAACTCGCGGGCGGCTTCGCCACCCTGAGCGCCCAAGACCTCGGTGGCGCCGCGATCAAGGGCGTGCTCGAGCGCACGGGCGTGGACCCCGCGACCATCGACGCCGTGCTGATGGGTCAGGTCATCCAGGCCGGCCAGGGTCAGATCACCGCTCGCCAGGCGGCAGTGAAGGGCGGCATACCCATGACCGTCCACGCCACGACCATCAACAAGGTCTGTCTGTCGGGCCTGCAGACGATCTACCTCGCCGACCTGATGATCCGTGCCGGTGAGGCTGACATCATCATCGCCGGTGGCATGGAGTCCATGACCAACGCGCCGTATCTCTTGCCTGGCGCACGCGCCGGCTACCGCATCGGGGACCAGACCGTGGTCGACTCGATGATGTTCGACGGACTGACCTGCGCCTTCGATCAGTGCGCGATGGGACTCGCCACCGAGCGCTACAACGCCGGACGCATCTCGCGGGCCCGCCAGGACGAGTTCTCCGCGCGAAGCCACCAGTTGGCGGCGGCGGCCATCGCGGCCGGTCGGTTCGCTGAGGAAATCGTGCCCGTCGCCGTACCACAGCGCAAGGGCGACCCGCGCATCGTCGACACCGACGAGGGCGTGCGCGCCGAGACGACCGCGGAGTCACTGTCCAAGCTGCGCGGCGCCTTCGAGAAGGACGGCACCATCACCGCCGGCAACGCCTCACAGATCTCTGACGGTGCGGCCGCGGTGCTCGTGATGTCAGCCGAACGTGCGGCCCAGCTTGGGCTCACACCGATCGGCGAACTCGTGAGCTACGGCCAAGTCGCCGGTCCGGACCCGTCACTGCTGGCCCAGCCATCCAACGCCATCGCTAAGGCCGCCGCCCGCGCCGGCCTCGACCCCAAGGCCATGGACCTCTACGAGATCAACGAGGCCTTCGCCGCCGTCGGCCTCGCCTCGTCAGACGACCTCGGTCTGGACGAGTCCAAGGTCAATGTCAATGGTGGCGCAATCGCGCTCGGCCACCCGGTCGGTATGTCGGGGACGCGCATCGCCCTTTCGGCGCTGATGGAACTGCGTCGACGTGGTGGTGGGATGGCCGCCGTCGCCCTGTGCGGCGGTGGTGGTCAGGGTGACGCCGCGATCCTGCGATCGCTGTAATTCACGGGACGAAGTGCTCGACCACGTCGTAGTGGGCTAGTCCCACCGGGCGGTCGTCGGGTAGCAACAACACAAAGGCACCGGCCAACGGGTAGTGGCCGTGTCGCAAGTCCTTCGGGGCGCTGCGCGCGAGACTGAGCACCAGTTCGAGGACCGTCGGGTTGTGCGCGACGACGAGCAACGACGTCGTGACGGGGTCAATCGCCGCGAGGTCGATCAAGACATCCTCGGCCGAGACGTCGCGCGTCCCGTTGTAAATCAGGTCACTGAACTCGTGGTGCGCGACGAAGTCCGTCCCGTCAAAGGCGAGCGCGAAGGTCTCGCGAGTTCGCGCGGCTGAACTGACCAGTGCGGTCGTGGGGCCGTAGGCGCCGAGGGAGTTGGGGTCACTCGCCCACGCTCGCAGCGCGGCGCACTGGTCGCGACCGCGCTCGGCGAGTACACGGTCGATGTCGCGGCCACCCGGTATAGCGGGGACGGCCTTCGCGTGACGCACGACGGTCAGATAGCGCACGCCACCAGTCTGTCGGATACCTGGACCGCCCGCTGACCGCACACGATTTTCCCAGCGAGCGCTCGATCAATCGCCGAGCACGTGGCGACCGTCGATCGCCCGGCCGAGGGTCAGGTCATCGGCGAACTCGAGGTCGCCGCCGACCGGCAAGCCGCTCGCCGGCTGTGAGACCACGAGGCCCGGGACCTTGAGGAGACGACTGAGGTACATGGCGGTGGCGTCACCCTCGACGTTGGAGTTGAAGCACAGGATGACCTCCTTCACGGGACCGTTCAAGCGCTGGACGAGTTCTTGGATCCGGAGCCGATCGGGCGTGACGCCCTCGAGTGGATTAAGCACTCCGTGCAGCACGTGATACGTCCCGTGGAAGGCGCCCGAGCGTTCCACTGCGACGACGTCGGGCGGGCTCTCGACGACACACACGATCGTCTGATCACGTCGCGTGTCCGCACAGATCGGGCAGAGCCCGCCGACCTCGGCGATGTTGCAGCAGCGTTCACAGAAAGCGAGCTTGGACTTCATGTCATCGAGCGAGCGCGCAAGACGAAGCACGTCCTCGGCCGGTTGACGCATGAGCCAGAAGGCGATGCGCTGAGCCGATTTCGGTCCGACACCGGGAAAGCGACCGAGCTCGTCGACGACCGCCTGGAGCGGTGGTGGGTAGTTCACGAGATCTCCTCGGCTCCGGGGAACATCTCGGTGATGAGATGATCAGCCACTGAATCAACTACCACGACCGGGTCATCGTCATTGACGATGACATCCTCGTCGACGGGCGCCGGTGTCCGAGTACTCGACCGCGTCGGGCTGGGTGCGGGTGAGGTCGGCAGGGTGGCGTCAACCTCCCAGACCACGTCGACCGGGGCGTGGAACTCGTGCTCGAGGGCACCGCGCAGGCCCTGCTGGATCCGATCGGTGTTCTGTCGCAACTCCTCGGTAGCTACCACGAGCACGAGTTGTGTGCCATCGAAGGACCGCACGTGGGCGCTTCGCAACAAGAGCTGTGCCGCGCGCGACGTGCGCGGCACCACCTTGGTGAGGAAACGATCACGCAGCGACTCGGGGTCTTCGTCTGGCGCCACCCGGCTATCGGGCGCCGGAGGGGCGGTCATCGCCGGCGACGGCGCCGGCGATGGTGCTGCCGTCGGCGTCGGTGGGGCGGGGGTTGGGGTCGGGATTCGTGGCGTTGATTCCCGCTTCACCGTCGCGGCCGCGCCGATCGGTGGGAGAGCTGGGGCGGGCGGCGGCGGGGGTGTAGCCGCGCGGTTGACACCACGTTCCAGCCACGTAAGCCGCTCATCGAGTGCCTCGATGGAGTGATCAAGGTCGGGGCGGGCCAGGCGCACCAATGCGACCTCGAGGACGACGACTTTGTCGGGAGCACTCTTCATCTCGCGCATCGCACGCCCAACGGTCTCGAGGATCCGCACCGTTCGCGCGAGACCAAGCCGGGTCCCCCAGTCGGCGAGCCGCTGACGGTCCGTGTCGACGGCGTCGGCGACGTCGGGGGCGACTTGAAGCAGGAAAACCTGGCGAACGTCACTCACAAAACTTTCGGCGAGTTGTTCCGGGTCCCACCCCTCGCGCAGGAGCAGCGCCAACGAGCGAATGGCCGCGGCTGTGTCACCGCGCTCGAGCGCGTCTAACAGGTCGTCGAACCGGGGCTGGGTGTCGACGAGCGAACCCGTCGCGATCAGCTGGTCGAGGGCGCTCAGCGCGTCGCGCGCGGAACCCCGTCCCAACCGCACGGCGGCCTCGATCGTCCCTTCGTCGACGTCGAGACCCGCGGCACCCTGAACATCGTGCAGCAAGGTCGACAGCGTGTCGCCGGCAATGAGTCGGAACTCGAGGTGCTGGGTCCTCGATCGGATCGTCGGCAGCACCTTGTGCGGGTCGGTCGTCGCCAGCACGAACACCACGTGAGACGGTGGTTCCTCGAGCGTCTTTAAGAGAGCAGCCGACGCGGACTTGGAGAGCTGGTGGACTTCGTCGACGATGTAGACCTTCCACCGTCCCGGGGTCCCGTGCCACGCGCCCGCGGTGATCTCACGAACGTCGTCGACGCCATTGTTGGACGCGGCGTCGAGCTCCACGACGTCGAGGGACGACCCCTTGGTGATAGCGACGCAACTCGCGCACTCATTGCACGCGTCGCCATCGAGGGGGTGCTCACAGTTCAATGCCTTGGCCAAGATGCGAGCGGTCGTCGTCTTGCCGGTGCCCCGCGGTCCCGAGAAGAGGTACGCGTGCACGATGCGGCCATTGCGCGTCGCCCCTTGCAACGCCCGCACCACGTGATCCTGGCCACGGAGCTCGGCGAATCGACCCGGTCGGAACCGCCGGTAGAGGGCGGTGACCCCGTCGAGCGAGGTGGGCGTTTTCGCGTCGGTCATTCCCAAATGCTAATGGGGGCCTGTTCGAGGCCGGAGTCCAAAGCGATGGCCAGGCTGACCGTGGCACCCAGTCTGATCCGCTGAGAGCTGCTGGCTTCCACCCCTGACTCGGTTCACGAACGACCGTCGCACGGGACCCGGCCACCGCTTTGGACTCCGGCCCGAACAGGTTACCGTCTCGAGTCGCAAGATACCTCGGCTAGCCTTTCTCGGTACTCGTCGCACCGACGAGTCGCTGGAGGAGTGCGAGAGCGGCCGAATCGGCACGATTGGAAATCGTGTGTAGGGCAACCTACCGTGGGTTCAAATCCCACCTCCTCCGCCGCGGGCTGTTTACGAAAGTAGACCCCAACTACTTACGAAAGTCCGGGGAACGAGCCCCCGAGCGGGCATCACGGTCCATCTCAGCCCGCGAGACATCTTTGGTCGGCTCCAAGCGGACGGGACCAAGCGCGCAAGCGGATGAACGTAACGGAAACGGCCCGCGGGACGTGACTCGTCCCGCGGGCTGCTAACTGGAGTGGACTCCTCGCCTACGTGGCGGGGTCGTCGGGTGGGTCGTCGAAATCGAACGGTTCGGCCAGGCGGATCTCACCGTTCTCGTCGAGTTCCTCGAAGCCGTAATCCTCGGGGAACGGGGAACAGAGCGGGTCCGACGTGAGGGCGACGCGTTCGGCCCATTTGCGCACCAGACGGATATTGGCGGCCACCGCCTCGAACGTGAGCATCAGGCTCGTCTTGACGAGGCCGACGACACGGCAGAAGGTGCGCTTGATGTTCTGGGTGCTCGGGTTGCGCAGATTCCCGAAGATGCCTTCGATGGCGCTGCGCCGAGCGTAGGAATTAATCCACTTGGGCGATCGCCACGGGTCTCGCTGGCGGAGCTTCGCCAGCACGGGTCCCGGAACGACGATCGTCGCTTGGCGACAACACTTCGGTGCGGTGGCGAGCGGACCGGGGTTCTCAACCACCGGTCGGTCCGCTGGGTAGTTCTCGGACAGTGGGCACAGCTGACACTTGAGCTTGCCCGCCTTACCCGGGCAGATCCACTGTGTCTGGAAGGGGTCGCTCTTCGTGGGCGTGTTCTGGTTGAACACGAAAGCGTGTTCCTGGAGCTTGGCGTTTCGGGCCAGAAACACTTCCAGTGCCTTGGTGTTGTACTCGTGGTTCAGACGCTCTTCGTTGGTGGCCTTCTTTCTCAGCTGACCAACCTTGAAGTGTGGCGGTGGAGGGTTGTCGAACAACTCATCGGGCGTCGCAACGCAATACAGCATGCCACCGAAGACGCGGATTCCTTCGTAGTCCTTCACTCCCTGGTCGCTCGGATGGATGTCCTGGACCTGGCTGATGCCGCGCTGGTGGAGTTCCGTCGCCCAGTCCTCGGGACTCTTGTAGGAGAAGCCTCGGTCGACGAGCAGTTCGTCGATCTTGTAGCCCTCCTCGACCAGACGGTCGAGCGCGCCCAGCGTGGGATTCGACGTGTCGCCGGCCGCCGGGCGCAGTGTCATCGAGAGCAGGAGTTTGGGCATCTCGTCGGGATCGGCCCCGACCGGTAGCACCGCCACACCCGCGAAGAGGTCGTAGCCGAAGAGCTTCGTCGACTTGTTGTCGTGGGTCTTGGTCCGGTATCCAAGGTGGGCGTCACGGTCGAAGGAGGTGGCTTGACGAACTTCCTTCTTTCCTCGCTTGGACCGGCCCTTCTTCGACTTCTCCTTGTCGATGACCTCACGGACCTCGTTCATCGCCGCTTCCACGTCATCGAGGTCCGCGTCAACCGCGTCGCTCGTGGCGGTGGCCGCCCACCTCGGCTTGCCGAATGACTCCACACCCGAGCTATCCCAGGCGATCGAGATATTCTTCGGCATCATCTGCGGGTGCGACGCCCGGATGAGTTTGTCGATAATTGCTTGGAGGGCCTCGCTACGGATCTCGCGCTCCACATCGGTGAGGTCCGGCGCGTAGGCCACCGAGAACTCGAGGCGCTTCTCGATGGCGCTGAGCAAATAGCGAACCTGGCGAATGGTGATGGGCTTGCTCTGCTTGCCCGACTGGCTCTTTACGCGAGTCCCCAGCGCGTTCTGCACCGAGGGAGCGATCCACTTCGTCAGCGCCTTGTGTACGTTGTCGAGCGTGAGGGTGCGACCATCCAAGGCGACGAGCACGGCCCCAGTAAAGAAGACCTCGGCGGAGAGTTCGCGCGGCCGACCAGTGTGGTGGGGCACGAGAATCTTCTCGACGTCGTCGGCCACGCCGCTTCGACGAACGGTCTTCATGACCAACTCGACTTCGCAGCGCCGAGTCACGAGGTCACCGCATTCCCACGCTCCTCGTACGTCCGAAGAATGGCCGCGACGGCGGCCTCGTCGGGCGAGGGGCAGTACGCGAGGAGGTCAACCAACGTGCGCGCCGAGCGCAGACCCGAGGCTCGAAGAAGCGCCCCGAGCGGGACCTGGGCACTCATAGCGGCCACGAGCCAGGTCGAGCGCAACCGAGCCGGGTCCACGTCGACGCCCGTCGTGAGCGCCGTCTTGGCCCGTTGTGTGACGGGACCCGTGACGTTGTGACGGGTCTTCGAGAGACCGTAGAGAGGATCGGTGGGCTTGCGTCCGGCCTTTTGGTGCAGGTCCAGGACTTCGCGTAACAACCTCTCGTACGTCGCGCGCACGACGACGGTTCGGGGTATGGCACCGCCCACCTTCACGAAGAGCGCCGTCGTGGAGCCGAGCTCACCTTCAACGACCGACTCGCGCGTGACGCCACGCTGTTCGGCCGACGAAAGCCCCGCCCCGAGCCCGAGCGCAACGATCGCGGAGAGCTCACGGCGTAGCGTCGCAGTCGGCTGGTTACGCGCGAGTCGCACCAGGGACGCACACTCGAAGGGCGTATAGGGAGGCTGCACCGGTTGATAGGAGATGACCCGCGGGGCGGACGCGGGAGCGAGTCGCCTCACCGCGCGACGCAGCGCCGAACGAACCGTGGCACGCGTCGAGTCGGGCGACGCAGCGACCGGTCCGGCGAGGTACGCCTCCACCAGACCACCCTCGAGGAGTTCGGCGGGTCGCAGCGCCTCGGTCGGCGACGGTCGCTCCGGACGGGACGCCACCCACAGGCAGAAGCGCGCGAGGATGCCCATCTGGGTGCGGACCCAGCTGACGCTCGGCGGTTCGTAGGCGATTGCCAGGTGACGCGTGGCGACTTCCACGAGTTCCCAGTTCGCGTCGCTGAACTGGTGGGGGCGAAAGGCCGCGACGGCGCCAGCGATCGCGGCACCCAACTCGGGCAGCTCGCCCACCTCGACGTGCTCGCGTACAGCGCTTACTCGCACCGCCTCGCGCTGCGCGATTTCCGCCTTCGCGGCTCGAACCGCCGCGGTGCGCGATAGCGGCTTGGCCACCTTGGGCTTCACCGGCTCGGCCTTCGTTGAGTGAACGACACGGACCCCCATGGGCTCGACGTCGCGGGCAACCCTGAGCTCCACGGTCGCACGGACGGCTGGCCCGACAGTGCCCAGCTCGCCTGGTCGTGCACACGCCACTTCGGTGAGGAGGTCGATGTCCCAATCGGCCGTGGCGAGCTCGGAGATGAGGCCCTCGAAGATCGTGGCCATCACTGCGTAGCCGCAGCGGCGATAGGCCCCGGCCAACGTCGTAAAGGATCCGAGGTCGACGACCGTCGTCCAGAAGCGTCGGGCCGCCGGCCGTTGCTTCACCCTCCTCACTGCGGTCGTGTCCGGGATCGCCCCGATGGCTCGTGCGACGCGGTGCAGGTAGGGACGGGCGACACGATGCTTGGCCGACGCGGCGACGAACGCCTCGACGTACGGCTCCCGCAGGAGGACCTGAAGGTCGGGCGAAGTAGTGCGATCCCATGCCGGATGCCAGATAAGGAACCGGGCCAGGTGGCTGAGCAAGACTGTGGCCGATTCGTCGGTGGACACGTCGGTGGCCAAAACAGCAGAGGCGGCGGTCGGTCGGGCGAGGTCCCACCGAACCTTGGAGAGTCCCCGTGGCTGATACTCGTTGAGCTTTTCTGAGAGTTGGTCCTGTGCCATGCCGACAACTCGTCCCACCCGTGATCCGAGGGGCACTCGACGATGTTTAGGACCGTCATTCACAGTTCAGACGGTGAACCATGGACTCGCTTGGTTTCGAGCTCCAAGATCTGGGCTCTCCAGCGTCACCGAGCATGACCAGGGAATCAGAGCCTCGTCGCTACAGCGGTACCACCTCCGGCGAACTCAGGACTCTGTGTGGCGCGGCAATTGCGTGCGGGTTCAGATCTGGGGCCAGACGTTGCAAGTCTGCAACCCTGCGCTGGAGGCTCGTGCCGTGGAGCTCGGAGTCCCTCGAGTAGCACTTTGCCGGCACCAATCCGTCTGCCGAATTCCAGCCAACGTTCCAGGCCGAGCCTCTTCGTGTGCGGTCTTCCGATTCGTGGACCTGTGTAACGCTGGCTCCGGTGCGGACATTATTGGTGGTGGAATGGAATAGGGACGAGCCTGCGGCCTGGGCGGCGGCGCTTGACAATGACGGCGATGCCTTCGCCGCTGTCTTCGATCTTCACCGCGACCGTGTCTACCACCACGCTCTGCGAATGACTGCGAACGTGCACGACGCGGAAGACGTCACGGCCGCAGCCTTCCTCGAGCTCTGGCGCCGTCGGAAATCCGTGCGGGTGGTCGAGGGATCCGTGCTGCCCTGGCTCATTGTCACTGCAACGAATCTTGCGCGGAATCTTGCGCGCGGTCTACGCCGCTATCAAGCGCTGATTGCCGTGCTACCCCGTGCCGAAGACGCACGAAGTGCAGAAGATGTCGCGTTGGACCAGATCGAAGAGATGCGTATCGCCGCACAAGTACGAGAGGCGCTTAGCGCCCTGGCTCCATCGGACGCTGCTCTGATCTCGCTCACCCTGTTCGAGCACTACTCGCCGGCCCAAGCGGCAGTCGCCCTTGGCATCTCCGATGGCGCGGCGCGCACGCGCCTTCACCGCGCGCGAACCCGCATGGCCGCGACCATCGAAGCCTTGGCAACCGCGGACCGCGACGACACGACAAAGGAGAAGAGTCGATGAGCACCGCAGAGTTGGACCCGGTCTTCGCAGCAGCACTACGCGAGCTGCTGGTGGCAACCGCCGAGGACGCCCCTCGTGTACGACGTCGCTGGCGGTGGCGCCTAGGACCAGGCATATTCGCCGGTCTAACCCTCGTGGCTGGTGGAGTAGCGCTGGCCGCCGGAGTGTTTTCTCCGCCCGGTGCGCCATTAGACACGCCACTCGGCGCCGCCGTTACCGCAACACACACCGGATCCGCGACAATCGACCTCGGGCCCCGGCCGGCTGGCGCAACCGATGTTTCACTCACCTTGACGTGTCTCACGGTCGGCACGTTCGACTTTCCCAACGGGTCCAGCGTGACTTGCAGTTCGGCTGATCTCCGCGAACCACCACTGGCCCGACAGGCCAGCGAAGTCGTGCCACTCACTCCCGGCATCGACAACGTGACGATCGGCACCAGCGCCAACGCTTCGTGGACGTTGCAAGCCCTATACGTGAATCGGGTCACGACGCACTGGGGAATCAATGCCAGCGGCCAGACCTACGGCGTGGCGAACCAGAATGGCACCCCGGATCTAATCGCGGTCGTTATCGATCAGGGCAAGACCCAAGGCTACCTCGAGGCGAGCGAGCTGAACTGCGCGTCCGGTGGTGACGTGCAATCGATAGCGCAGGCCCTTGCTTGGGACAAGCAGAACCGAAACATCTCCATCCCGGTCTACGAGAGCGATGGCACGACGATCATCGGTACCTTCATTATTGGCGGTGCGACGGGATCAAACACGAAGACGGTCCCACTCTCGTCGCTCTCGCTTGGCTGCTAGACGACGCGAAAGGGCTACTTCAATAACTGTCAGTGAAACTTGGCTGGCACAATCACAGAACGCACCCATGGCAATGGCACCGTCCTGTCTAGATCCGAACTGATCGCCTTGTCGGCACAGATCGGCACGTTCAATGCTGGAGAGGCCCTCGTCCACTCCAAAGTCCGAAACTGTAGGTATCGGTGGCCCGACGCGACAAGTCTGCAACCCAGCACTGGAGGCTGGTCAACTGATTGAGTGCGCCACAGGTGCGCGCGAACGTGAACGACACTCCTGAATGAACTTCTCGCTGCACGCGCTCTCACGCGGATTGGTTCCACTGCGGTCAGAGACAGCATGCCCGTCCAATTGAAGTTTTGCGGATGGACTTTCGTTCTACGACATCAAAGAGTCGGCTGAGCATGAAGTCAGCGCTCTCTGGTCATCAGGTCGCTAAGTTACGGTCGATGGGAGCAACGAGCGGATTTGCCGAAGGTGGGGCGCTCTTGGGGTCGAACGCGCGCCGTGTCTGGTGGCTCACACTGGCTGGCGTCGGTGCGGCTTTGGTGGTCTTAGGGACGTTTCTGCCCTTCGCTCATCTCACTTTGAGTGACGGCCTTGTGTTCAGTCGCACGGACTGGCAGATGGGCGCGAATTCGTCGGTGTCATTTGGTGGTGCGCCGTTCCTTTTGATTGATCTTGCCGTTCTGCTCCTTGGCTTCTTCGCGGTCGAGGGCGTACTCGGAACCGCGCGAACGGTGCGCGAACGTCGTACAAGTCTGGCCATTCAGTTTTGGATGCTGGTGTTGCTCGCTGTCGATTTCAAGTCGACCTTTCCCGGGACGTGGACTGTGGCGTACACGGCGCCACTGTCTCGCGCGGCTCAGGCGGCTGGGTAACTGTCCTTGGCGTGCTCGTGCTGATCGGCGCCTACGCGGGTGAGGTCCGGCGGTACGGATTGGCCAGATCGTCCGAAGAGGAATCCCTTGACGATCGCGAGCGCCAGGTGCTGGCCCGCGCTGAGACGCGCCCGGTGCTCCGGGCGATCGCACCTTTCGTCGGTGGCGCCGTCTTCGCACTTGCGATGAAGTTCTTGCTCGGCGCATCATGGCCGGCGACCTTGATCATGTTCGTTGCTATGACGGCCCTCTACTGGTTGCAGAAAGCACGGAGACTCACGAATTTGCGTCGACGTAGCGAGACCGAGTTGAACCAAACGTCTTCAACCCCTCGCTGATTTCACTTAACTCTGAGTCGTCTTCATAGAGACGCTTCAAGAGGTTGGATTGAATTGGAGCTGCAAACCTAATGGTGTCGGAGGACCGACGTGAACCCCAGCGCGCCCGTCCGAGTGAGCAGGTAGGGCCGGTGGGATTGCCCCCGATTTCGCGCGATAACTTTCGTCGTCTGGCCAGCGAAGTACCCATTACGAGGTGGGCTCAGTGGACTGCACGAAGAGCGAGTCCTCTGACATTGAGTGAAAGACAACGCCAACGATGGCGCAACTGCTCGACGCGGTGCACGAAATGACGCTGGCGTGTGCTCCAACCACGGCAGGAAACGATGGGGCGCCAACTTCCGTCGCGCCACCCCAAGTGCCGCCCGTCTCGTTCAGCGCAAATGCCTGGACGTAGCCTTGCGCTCCGCTGTAGGTCCCGATGGCTCCACAGTCTCCGGCGGAACTGCACGAAATATCAGTTACTGACGTGAAGTGGCCCTTATTCAACGCCGCCAATCCCGAGATCAGCATCGGGGTACTCCATCGGCCATTCACCTCATTGACGAGGAAGGCCTGCTCGTGACTGCCGTTGCCGTAAGCACCACCGGCGCTGCAGTTGCCGGGAGATCCACACGAGATGGCGTTCAACTGCTCGATGTGTCGCCCGTCCAGCGCGACCATTCCAGGGATGCCAAAAGCCCTGCCCCATACGCCGTGCGTCTCGTCGACGAGGTAGGACTGGGTGACGCCGGACTGGGCTCGGTACGTACCCCTCGCGCCGCAATTGCCCACCGAAGCGCACGAGAGCGAGATCACGAAATCCGTACCGCCCGAGCTCAGCGCGGCGAGTCCCGGGACCACTTCGGGGTGACCCCATACCCCATTCGT
Source organism: Actinomycetes bacterium (assembly GCA_021793515.1). GTDB lineage: Bacteria > Actinomycetota > Acidimicrobiia > Acidimicrobiales > RAAP-2 > RAAP-2. The sequence goes on from JAJYSP010000001.1 coordinate 181,541, forward strand.
TTCGTCGAGGGCGAAGGGAGGTTGTCCATTCGAACCTTTTTGAGCGGTCCCCACGGCGCTGCAGTCACCTGGCGCTGAACACGAAATCGATGAGACCGTGGAACCCCCCATGCGGTACGTCGAGGTTCCCGTGACGGGCTCGATGCCGCCCCACTTCCCACGCACTTCGTCCAACACGAACGCTCGCGCGCTGTACGCGCCGTAGAACTCGCCGCCCGCGCTGCAGTTACCGGGCGAGGCGCACGAGATCGTCGAAAGATCAGCGAAGTCACCCGTTTCGAGGGCGCGTACGTTCGGAATCGTCACGGCTCTTCCCCAGACGCCGGCTCGCTCGTTGGCGACGAAGATGAGGAGTTGACTTCGACTAACGGAGTACGTGCCACCCGCGCTGCAGTTGCCGGGCGAGGCGCAGGACACAACGAACGCCCCGGTGTTGAGGCCGTCGTCTCGAGCGGTCAACCCCGGTAACGCTTCGACCTTGCCCCACTGGCCGTCTCGCTCGTTCACGACGATGGCTCGATGGTGATTCTGCTTGATCGAGTAGCTGCCCACGGCACTGCAGTTGCCGCGCGATGCGCACGAGAGCGAGTAGAGGTAAGCGCCGCTACCCAGCGCTACCCCCGGCACCGCACGTAGCGTGGTGGCCCGACCCCACACCGCACCCGCCTGATTGTTCGACGACCGATACGCCAGAACGCCACCAACGATGAGCACGGCAGTGCAGAACGCGACGACGAGCTGTACGCGATGCCGGTCAACCATCCGTGACGCCTCTGCATTCTGGTTGAGTGGTGCAGTCATGAATGACCGGCACGTGAGTGCAACGTAGCAGTCCATTACCCGTGACCGCCCCGGTTCTCGTGGCGGGGATGGAGCGCCTCAGGTCCTTGCACTCAACAGCGATGATGACCATCACCCGACGAACGTTCCACTGCTCACCGCAATGGCCCCGAAGCACGTCGAGGACCTCGCACCGTTGTGCGGAAGGGGTGAGTCCATTCCAGTCGCGGCTCGGGAGCACGCGTTGACGGGCCACACCTGGTGTACTAGTGTACTAGGACATGACCGAGAAGCAACCAAGCATCCTCTTTCGCCTGGACCCGCGAAGCGGTATTGCGCCCTATCGGCAGTTGGTCGACCAGGTCCGCCAAGCCGTCGAGATGGGGCGGCTCCGCGGTGGTGACCAGCTGCCATCGGTTCGCGATGTCGTGACGCAGGTGACGATCAACCCCAACACGGTGCACCGCGCCTACCGAGAGCTCGAGCACCTGGGACTCGCCGAAGGTCGCCTCGGCCTCGGCACGTTCATCACGCAGAACCCCGACGTTCACAC
>JAJYSP010000013.1 GCA_021793515.1 Actinomycetes bacterium
TTTCGACTGGAGTTTTCCGGGCGGACGACATCCCTGAACATTATGCGAGCCGAGATTCTCCATCGAGCTCGTTTGGTGGGGCCAAATCAGATGATCACGCTGGGGCCAAATTGACTTGACATTCCCACCTGAAAGTCCGCAAGCACAGATTCAAGGTTTTCGCCAGACGACACTCTTGCGCGAAGCTCCGTAGCAATCGCGGCGAGGGGCCGATATCTGGCCAAGACGGAGTTGAAGCGACTCCGAGTGTCGAACAGTTCATTGGCAAGTGGAGGCCGCTCTTCATAGTACGGAGGAGGACGACGAGCCGGGTCCGAATCGTATGAGGCACCAGCACCAAGAATGACGGTCAGCATTTCATAAGGGATTCTGTCACGTTGATTCCACGTTCGTAGGGAGTTGCCCTGCCGACGTCGCTCTGCAGGGCCGCATGCCGGGTCGACATGCACGAATTCGGCTGAAAACTGAGAGCGTGTCCTAGCGAAATCGATTGGAGGGCGTGGCGCGCGTGCTCAAGGTGAGTTTGTCTGACTGCAATTCTGCGAACCGCTGATAATGCAGTTCAGCATGCCTCCAAGTTGTGCTGCACGTCCTGCAATGACTGCGGCTCGGTCGTGAAGGTTGATGAAGTCGCTGGCCTCTGATGTGGGATCGAACGTGTACCACGTATGGCCGAGCGCTCCCTCCCGTTCCTGTTTCGCTTGCAGAGCATCAAACTGCAATATGAATTCGCTGTACTGGTCCTGAGGAGGGTCGGTGCCCATAAGCGTCTGCCCAGCAGTGGAAAGTGCTTGAGCCAGTTGACTCGGGTCCGTAAGAACCGGAGACAACGAACACTGAACTTGATTGAGATTGTCCATGTACACGTAGGGGCATTGCGAAATGCAAGAACCTGAAGATGTGGTGAGTGAGACTTGTGTCCCTCGCGGGACTCTGGTTCCAACGCCGAGCGTCGACTCTGGTTTGACCTGATTACGTCTCCCCATATCGCCGCTGGGCAATCAGCCCAGTGCTCAAAGTCCCGCTGAGTTCGATTACCTCAAACTCACGTCCAGCGACGCACTATGCCGCTGGACGGACCGGCGGCACCGCAGTAGGTCCGCCTTCCGCCGTTGCCGGTTGGGCTGGCGCGAAGTTCGTGGGGCGTCGGAGTTGAGAATTCGTAGCCGCTGGTGCGCATCGAAGTTGACTTGCCAAAAGTGGCCGGGCCGGGCCAAGTGACCCCCCTTCTACTCACCCCGTCGATTGGCGGCGAACTGCGGCACTTCATCTGGCTCGAAGCGCGAGAGCGAATCGACAATCGTCGCGGTCAAGCCGCTAACCGATACTTTCGTGTGATAGCGCTTGGAATAACAGATGTGTAGTTTGGCATCTTCTGCCCGCGGGGCGGAAGATGCCACATCGACAGGGCGAGTTCGAATGCCATTTGGTGGCCAAGCCTGTAAGGCTGGGGACGGTTGGGACAGTGACTCTACGGAGGTGGTTCTTGATGAGAAGGCTCATAGCGGCGGCGATGATGTTCGGAGCTGTGGTCGTGCCACTGGCGTCCCCCGAGGTCACAGCGGGCGCGACAAGCGTGCCGCTCTGCTCCACGTCCCAGATCTCGGTCTCTCTGGGCGCAACCCAGCGATGGACGATTGACAAGCCGATGCGCGGAGACCTGGTCTCGGTCACCGCCATCGACTTCACAAACCACGGCTCGACCTGCCAACTGGCGAGGTCAGGTCCGTCGGTCAGGTTCCTGTGGATGCCCAACACAACCATCAACACCGCGCCCCAGCTCACGGTGGCGGTCTCGGCGCGAGCCCCCCAGGGTCTCTTGCCCCTGAAGAAGGGAAAGACTGCCGCCCTGAACCTGTTCGTTCGAGGCACCCCTTCGACCAAAAAGGCGTGCCACCCGGTCACCGCCGCGGCCATCGAGGTCTCGGGTGTGGACGGGGCTGGCGGATGGGCCCACTTCAGTCGGACCATCGCGCACGTGTGCGCGAACCCGGCACTCCAGAGCGCCAGCTACGGCGTGGGGTGGCAGCAGTACTGGATCGTCTAAGCGGCCTCGACCAGCCTGAACCACCTGCACCGGATTGAGCAGTTATTGATGTAGCGAGGCCTTCAGAGGTCGCTGCCCCGCCTTGCGTTGAGCCTTGGTGACGCGGGTGCCCTTGTCCCGGCACTGGAGCTGGTGTCCGGGGAGTTGACCGGTCTCGAGCGCGGCTCGAAGGGTGCGCGCGAAGACCAACTCGTCGGCGCGGTGATTGAGGCGAAGGCGCACGAGCTCGAGCATCCGGTTCGTGCGGACCTTGTTGCGGAAGGAGAACTCCCGGCCCTCGATGATGGCCTTGACGTCGTCGAGGAGGTTCTCCGCTGCGGCGTTGGAATGGTGGGCCGGCAGCCGGCTGCGCCACGAAGTCTGGGCACGGACCTGGGCGTCCACCTGGTCACACCAGGCGTTCAGGGTGATGTAGCCGTCCGGGTCGATCTGGCGGCGAAAGGCCGCCCAGCCCTGGGGACTGTGGAAGGCTGAGCGCAGGTGCTCAACGACCGTGCCTCCCTCCTGGTCGAGGCCGTAAGGGCGGAGTTGCGCGAGTGCGTTCTCACGAAGGTGATACTCACAGCGCAGCCAGAACGGCTCGGCCTCCACCGTCGACCAGTTGCGCATCGGCGTGACCTGAGGCCACTTCAGCTTCACCGCCGAGGTGATGGCCGGGTCCTTGTCCGAGACCACGAGTGTGGGTGTCCCCGGAAGTCGGTCGAAGACCTCGAGCCAGCCCTGTGCGTTGGCGCGGTGGGTCGCGTGCAGGGCCCAAAGCCGACCGCGCTTGGCGCCCGCCTCGTATCCATAGACCACAAGGACGTTGAACATCATCCGCTGCCTCTTGGTCTTCGGGTCGGTCGACCAGAAGTCCGTTGAGTCACACACGATGGTCTCGGGCCAGGCTGTCTCGGCCCAGGGCGCGGTCACGATTGGCGACAGGGTCTCGACCCAGTTGCCTACGAGCTGGGCACCGTAGGACACACTGAGTTCTTCGCGTCCGGCCTGAAGACGCGCAGTGACGGCGGCTCTCGTGTAGGTCTCGCCATTGGCCACGGACATCAGGGCCGCCGCTACCTCGCGCACGCTGAAGGTGTAGCGACGAGGGGCCTGAGGACCCTGATGAGGTTCGAGATGGACCTCGCAGGTGTCGCACTCCTGGGCCGCGACCAGCATCCGGCGCGGCAGAACGCCTGCGAAGGTGTGCGACGCACCGCTCACGTAGCAGCGGTAGAGCTGACGACGCGCCAGACCGGTCCCGTAGTGACCGCAACGCACGACGCGACTACCAGAGTGACGTGGACAGTCGGGTAGCCCCACACGAAGTCCCGAGCCCACTGGGCGGCCACCAGCCACCCGATCCATCCTACCTAACTACATCTCTGTTATTCCAAGCACTATCACACGAAAGAACCGATAGGTGAGACCTTGATCCAACAACGGGTGGGTGCGCGGCGGGGCAATGCCCATCACTCTGCCGACACTGGGTCACTTGCAACTCTCACCGACGAAGGCGGGAGGAGGTAGGCGTCGTATGGATCAGCAGGCCAGAGGTGGCCGCCTTCATCACGTCGACAGTCCTGACAGATGAGACCATCGGGATCGGGTATGGTCGCTGGTCGCCGCCTTGGCGAACTGCAGTGCGGACAGGGCGGTAGGTTCCACGTTCTCTCCGACCCTCCTTTGTAGGTCCAGTGATCCTTGAACTGGTGCATCTGAATTCTCTGGTGCAATCGATCGAAGGCGTCCGCCTCAATCTTGTCGATGTCTTCCTCTCGAACTGGCTTCCCCGTCGCAACGATGTCGTACATCGCCGCGACGAGGTTCGACGTATACGGCCGGCACCACTTGGCAGTGGCCGACGTCGTATGGACCAGGTGTAACCGCCTTAGGAGCTCCACCGGCTCGCCGATCTCGACCGCGAGTGCGTCAAGGTCTGACGAGTCGAGCACGAGCGACACGAGCCGTGATAACCGCGGGTCAGCCACTCGATGGAGCATGAACCGCCTCTTGTCCATGCCCAGACGAAGCGCAAGTTCCGTCCCGGCTGCTCGAAATGCACCGGCGTCCGGGACAAGTGATCGCAAGGTCGCGGGCCCCGACCTCATTTGCTCGAGCAGCGCGTCCGCCGCGGCCGTGTCCGCGAAAAAGGGGCTGTCGATGTGTTCCACGCTGACCGGCACGACGAACTCGTTATCGCCATCGTTAATCACAAACTCGAAGTCGATGGTGAGCACCAGGTTGGTGACCCCGTCAACTTCGCGAGAATTCGACGTGAGAGTGCACTTGCGAAGGGCCGTCGTAAGAAGGTCCCGGTAGCGCGAGTCGAAGGGATCACGAAGGCTCGCAACGAGATGAAGCAGGGATCCCAGCGCGGCGCTTTGCTGCGTGGACGCCGCAGCGGCGACAGCGTCTTTCACCGTCCTCTCTCGATCGAGAACGAGTTGCTCAGCGGCTGGAATATCGTTATCGGCCAGGCGGTTGAATCGGTCATTGAGCTCTCTGAGTAGCGCACCGCGAATCATCGGTAGTCCATCCTCGCCCCGTTCAACCAACTGGCATCGAAGAACGTCATTCTCGTCTTGCAGACCACGGAGTGACGTACGGGCCAGTGCGAGGTCGAGTTCGAAGGACTCGTCTATCGCCTCTATGGGAATATCTCGGACTAGCGCGTAGGCGGACTCGCCCGCCCCGATGATGGCCTCGGCGAGCGCTCGATTGAGAATGCCGGCCGGCAAGTGCACCTTCAATTTGGGCTTGATCATCTTGAAGGCACGGTCGTACGGTTCGGCCAGACAGACGCCCAGCGTATAGCGAAGCGATCCGTTGGGACGGCGGAAGGACTTTGTTACGAAGTAGCAGTCCACCCCGTCAACGCACACTGGTACCTGAGCGAACGCGAGCCCTCTGCTTGGAGCGTGTTTCACCGATGCGCGATATTCCCGGATTCTTACGAAGTCCTCAGGAGTTGCCCAACCCTCACCATCGGGAGGAAAGCAGTTTGAGACCTGAAGATCGTCGACCCCCTCCACGCCAAACTGAACCAGCAGCACACCCGTTTCGTAGAACGTCAGATGGTCGAAGATCGGGTCGACGTAGGCCTTGGGGACCGTGATGGCCTTCTTCGGATCTCCCACGGCGTCGGGGCCGAACAACCGTCTCACACCATCGGTCGAGAACCGCCGTGCGGCGAGACCGGCGGCAACCTCCGCGTGGCCCCAGCCCGGTCGACCAAGCATCGACAGCGCCCATCGCACATTTGCCACCTGATCGACGAGGTTCCCGTCATCGTCCCGCACATCGGGCAGACCGGCCGCCACGCTCCGTTCCGGTGGGAAGTACGAAGGCGTATCGAACGTGCCAATCCTGGTGCCAATCGCGCCGCCGCGTAGTGAGCGATACGAGAACATCCCCGGCGGCAGTGGGTGGCAAAATCCAATGCGGAACTGACCGTCGGCAACTTCCTCCTCCGTGCCGCTGCGCATGCCCCTACGAGTTTGCTTCGGAATCTTGGCCGCGTCATCCTCGGCGGCACGGACCTCAAAAAACGTGAGGATCGACTCGGGTCCATTGACCTTGCTGAAACCCCGACGCGTGTCCGCGAGGTAGCCATTCACTCCTTCCAGTACAAGCATCACCGGTCCAAATGCCCACGAGACTCGGGTCAGTCGGTCAATCCTCGTCGCGAAAAGACCAGCCACGCCGTACTCGTCGAGAATCTCGGCCAGGCGGTCCACGAAGGGCTGGCGCCTGTTCTTATCCAGCTGATGCCCCGACCCGCACGAGAGAACACAGACCACGCCGTGCGTGGCAGTGAAGTCCAAAGTGACGTACGAGTTCTTGAAACTCCCACCGTCGCGCTTCGTTGATTCGACGGGCTTGCTCGCCTTGAGCATGGCGACGAGCTTCATCTTGTCTGGAAGGGAGTCGCGAATGTCCACACCGCAGCTGACGAGGAAATCGACGGCCGAGAGGAAGTCGTTCACGGCCTGCAACCAGCCAGCTGGGTCGCTGAATCTCCCAACGACACAGATGACCTTCCCGGAGTCGTGCATTCCGATGAGATCCGCCGGCACTCGTCCCTTAGTTAGATGAGGTCTCACGCCTGGTTCCTCCTATTGCTTCGTCGTGTTGAACGCCGGTTGCGTTGCCCAACTCTCCCGGCGTTTAACTCAATGACCTCATACGGCCAACGAACGATGAGCTCGAAGTCTTCGGGCTCAGCATCGCCGGCCCACACAGACCCCACAGCCTCCGTCCAGGTGGATTCCTCGCCGCTCGAAGTCCTACGGGCCAGAAATTGGGGGCTGTCTTCTCTTGGTTTCATGGCATGGACTGTCCGGGCCACATGCACCAGCGCAATCAACACCTCTTTGAATCAACTCAAGTGGCTCGGATGCCACACTCGCTGTGTGATCGTCATCCAGTCGCCGGTGCGCCGTATCAAACGATCTGCGTTCCAGACCAACTCTCCTGGCCGGCGCCGCCCGCATGGGCGGGGTCGGCGCGCATCACGACGTCAGTGCCCAGGCCGATCGGGACCCGAACGCTAAATGCGAGCAGGTACGGCCTCGCCGCGGCACCGCACCATCAGGTTGCGAAAGGAGCGGCGAAACCCAGTAGCCGACGATAAGAACATGACACTCAGCAGCATCCCAGCGCCACCAAAGGACCGCAATCCACTACCCATACCGGGCGAGACGCTGAGCGGCGACGTTCAACGCATCCTGTACCGAATCGAAGCTGAGTACGAGCCCGAGAGCTATCAGAACAGATTCGCCTCCGCCAAGAACAAAGTGACGCGGAGTCCAAACTCGGTAGGGCGATCGATGGCATCCTCGGCGGAACGGACAGCGCCGAACTCGGCACCCTGCTTCAAGCGGAACGCCACGCCGCCAAGCAACGACGCGACGAGGCGTGGCGAACGCTCGAGAAGGTGGAGTTGGCCCAGGAGATACTCGGACTGAGGTTCAGCCACGCCTACTTCAGCCCCATCGCAGCCCTGCGGCCGCTGCTCGAACTGGTCGAGCGATACGACTATCCCCCGTACGGCCAACTCGAAAGTTGAGCGACGGGCGCACGGCTTACTCTTCCTTGGGATAGTCGGGTAGACCTCGCCACCGAGCGGCGCGCCGCGCCCGTCAGCGGTGCATCAAATATGCGTTCGCATCGAGCACCACAGGTGCACCATCAGTCGTCCGAGCTGGCCTTCATCCATCCTTGAGCGTCATCGCACCGTGCTCGCCGCCCAGGCGTGCGAGAGCATCAACGTGCCTCTGGAACGCTTGTCTGGTCTCGTCGATCCATATCATCGAGTACGCATCGAGCTCGTCGAGCGACTGGAGTTCCACGGCACAGCTCAAGGCGTCAATGACGCTCCGTTGGCACCGAATGACTGCATCGTGGATCTCCGCGTTGGTCCACTCGTCGATGGTCGTTCGAGTGGGCAGAAGCGCCACTTCGCAATTGGCTTCACCGATTAGCCGATTGAGCGTGGTCGAGAGATCATGCTCGCGAGACGGTAGCCGAATAGTGGTCTCTGATCTCGGCGCGTTCGACCCGAAAGCTCTGCGCGGCTCTCCCCTCATAGCTCGTCCCACGATCTCGGGAACGCGACCCGAGTGAGTGGTAGAAGGTCCGAATAGACGCTGTCGATGTGAAGATGGACTTGAATACACATGGCGAGGGCCGCATCGGCGTCGGTCTGCAGTGCGCGAGGGGGGTTGCCGCTCTCGTAGATCTCGATGACGCTTCGCAGAACTCGACTCAGCACGTGATGGCACTGCGTCATGGCCTGAAGGACCTCATCACGTGTCCACACATCAATGTCGCGCTCGGAGGGCAGCTTCGCCGCAGTGTCCATCAGCTCGTCGACGACATCTCGCAGCGAGTGGTACCAATCGGCGTCGTAGACAGGTTCGTACTCGTTCATCGTGCTCCAATCACTCTGAGTAGGGGACGTCGTCGCTTCAGTTGGCGATGGGGAGAAGTTCGTACCGGACGACGTCAATGTCGCGCTGACAGTCCCGGCACACGGCCTCGGCGAAGAGAATCGTCGCTCGCGTGGATTCATCGAGATCCTCCGGTACGCCAAAGCCCGAAACCGTATCCTCGACGAAGCGCACGAGGCGCTGGCACCGTTCGAGTGCGGCGGTGGCGGCCTCGCGGCTCCACTGATCGATGCACCACCAGGTCGGTAGTTCGAATGCGGCGTCCAAGAGAAGCGTGGTTAGGCGGTACACCTTGATGCGTTGATCGGTCATTCGATTGTCGGCTACTTGGGTCATGGGTTCCCTTCCGGGTCAGTAACTCGTCAGCACTTCGTAGACATCGATGCGGTGTTTGGTCTCCTGGCGCCGACGGACCGGCCGACACCACCTCCTCTCTGGTTCCCTGACTGGCTTCGCCGCCGAGCCCGTTCTCTGGGCGGTCCTGACTCGTTCCGCGGGTTAACCAGCATCACCATGCCGCGAGGCGGTGTTTCGCGCACTCGCCCCTTACGGCCCGGTCGCCCCGGTATCGACCGTCATGTGACCGGACGACCCGTCCAGCGGGCCGTTCATGGCTTCACCTCTCGGTGGTGACCCTTAACGAAACTCCCCGGTCCCCGTCAACCACTGGTGAGCCGTGGCCACCTCGTCCTCGCCCGCCACGGTGTAACCGTCGGTCACGTCGTTCTGGGCGTGGCGCAGGAAGGCCCGGGCCGTCGCGTGGCCGTAGGAGCGCTCGATCAAGGTACCGACGGTCTTTCGCAAGTCGTGGGGCCGACCGTGCAGGGCGTCGAGCCACGGGAGCTCACGCTTCAGGCGGGACCACAGCGAGTCGAACCGGCGCCGGGTGAGCGGGTGGGGACGTAAGACTTTCGTCCCGTCGGGCTCGGTGAAGTGCCGGGAATGACGGTAGTAGAAGACGGGTGCGTCGGGACGCAACACGATCTGGCCCGACTTGACGTCATCGAGCGTCAACGATTCGGGGTCGAAGTCCTCGGGTGCGCGCAGCACCACCTCGCCGCGCGCGACGGCGTGTCGTAGAAGTGCGAGCATCAGTGCCTCGCTGATCGGCTGCTCGTCGATCTTGTCGGCCTTTTCTCCCAGCCGAACCTTCATCTCGTTCACCAGCAGGTCTCCGATGCGCACCTTCACGGGCGCGCTGCGCCGTCCCCCGGTCTCAAGAAAGAAGCCGACCGAGAGCGCGTCAAGCTCGACGTCGTCGCTGCCCGACGTGAACAGAGCCCGCCACAGTTCTTCCAACCGCTCGGCGCTGTAGCTGCGCTTCTGCACGTCCGGGCGGGGGAAGCGGCTCATCTTGATGGCAATGTTCTCGGAAACGCCCGTCGTGCGGTCGCCGCTCGCGATCTTGTAGGCGAAACTGAGGAAGCCCCGCAGGTGCTCGACGGCCGAGTGACCCTGGTAGGCGAATTGGGGGCGACCTTCGTCGGCCCGAATGAGGTTGCGCACCCGGGTGCGCTTTCGCGCGCGCAGCTGCGCCCAGTGGCTGAGTTGCTCAAGCTGGCTCAGCGTAATCGCGGCGAACTCGACTTTGGCGAGTACCGGGCAGTGCTCGAGGCAGCTTTTCGCTTGTACCGGACCCTCGCCGAGGTTCGCGCGGCGACAGTCACACGAACCTCTGGCGACGCACGCGCACGGCGTCCACTGCGAGTCGGCGCGAAAGGCGCCCAGACACGTCGGACAGAAGCAGGCGCAGAGGGCCGGCAACCCCTCGCACGCGGTGGTGATGTAGGTCTGCCACGCGATGGCCTGGCCCTTGGAGAGCGCCGGCACGACGTCTGTCGCGACGAACGTTCCGAAGCGCACGACGTTCTCGTTGGGCTCACCGAGGAGGTCCTGCGCCGTCAGTCCCAGGGCGGCGAGCGTGGTGCGCGCGGTCGCGAAGGCCGTCGCGCGGTCGATGCTCGCCATCTCAGACCACCGTCCGCAGTCGCGTGGGCACGTCGAGCGCCGGCGTGCCAGCGTCCTCGAGCGCGCAGAGCGCGGCGAGGGCCGGTTCGAGCAGCGCGGCGTTGGCGACCGCGACGATGCCGTTCGGCGCCCCGTTGGCGTCGCGCTCGGCCCACACCATCACCGGGTCACCACCGCCGAGACCGAGGTGGGCGCGCAGGTCCGCGGTCAGCACCAGGCGGCCCATGTTGTCGAGGTGGCCGCGCTTGGTGCCGACGACCGGCCCGACGTGGTCGGCCCGTGCGCGCAGGCGCAGCCGGTGCGCTCGACCGTTGTCCACTTCGAGCGCGAGACCCGGGCTCCAGCCGACGAGCGCCATGAGGTCCGGCGCGCAGAGCCGAGCTCCGTCGAGGCGCCGCAGCACCATCTCGAGCGGCGGCGCGAGGGCCACCGGAAAGCGCAGGGCACCGAGCGGTGAGGGCGTGTTCGTAGCGGCCGGCGGTGGCGGCGCCGCGGTGCGGATCGGCATCCTGGGGACGATGTCATGGCGAGCGCGCCGCTGTCCGGCGCGCGCCTGAATGGGTGGAGCGGTGGGTGTCATGGGTCGTACCGTGCGCGAATCCCGGCCCGGGTCGATCGGCGATGTATTCGAATCGAGCTCGTCGTCTGACTCGTGCACTTCGGGTTCGGATCGACACGGTGGGACCGTGCGTAACGATCCTTCTAGGGAGTCAGGCGGCTCACGTCGAGTGAGCGGCTCGGACTTCGAAATTCGGGACTGCTCCCACTGAATGGTGTCGGAGGCGGGACTTGAACCCGCACGCCCCTAAGGGCACCAGCCCCTCAAGCTGGCGCGTCTGCCTATTCCGCCACTCCGACGCGGCGACTCAGTTTAACCGATTCTGCCGATCGATCATGACGACGCGTTGACCGGCACGATTGTGTTCCACGACGGCACCTCATCGACGAATCCGGGCACTGATGCGGCACCCAGGACGCCCTGTAATTGCGGCGACCATTCCACGAGCGATGGTGGTGTGAAGAGCGGGCGAACCCAGAATGCGTCAAGCAGCGTCTGGTCATACGTCGACCACGTTGCGCGTGCGGTCACAGGATTGAACGTGTTCATAGCGGTGGAATAGAGCTGGTTCAATACTTTCAAGCGAAGCCCCGACGGAAACGAGTCCGCGTAGAGGGGTCCCGACCACGAACTGGCGCTGAACGAGGGCGCTGAATTGGTCGGACGGTCGAAGAGCGCGACGTCAGCGTCATTGAATGCGAGGGTCATGGCAGCCGACGCTTCACTTGGTGCCGTGACAACGTAGGTGGCGATGCCCAATCTCGCCCACGAACGCACGATGGACGTCGCAGTCGCAGCATCAAGCGCCGATGGACCCCGCACCAAACGGATCGACAAGGGGCGACCCTGGGGGGAGATCCAACCTAGGGGGCCACGCACGAAGCCGGCGTTACGCAACGCCCGAACAGCACACGGCGCACAGTCGGCCAGGTTTACCGGTGATGATGGTGCCGCGGGAACCGTGGTGGGGGTGGTCGACGACTCGCTTGGCGCCTGGCCGGGTGAACCTGGGTAGAACGGCGAACCTTGTGAGAACAGGACCGACGCGCCAGGCGACGGTGAGAACGTCACCTGACCCCAGAGCCCGCTGATCATCGCGAGACGGTTGAGTGACCAGCTGAGGCCCTCTCGAACAGCGAGTTCACTCGTCAAGGGGCGATGGGCGTTAAAGAAGAGTTCTTCAATCGAACTCGACGATCCGATATGACTGAGTACTGATGGGTGAGCGCTCAACGCGTCTACCTGGGACCGGTTGACCGTCAGGGTGTAGCGCGCGAACGGCTCGTTCACGTTGGGCGGTATCGGTGCGTTTGCGCGGATGACGATCCGTCCGAAGCGACTGGTCGAGGATGGCCACGCTCGATTCATTACCATGACCATCGACGACGCGTTCGCCGACACGAGCCGATACGGGCCGAGCGACGGCCGACTCAGCAGGTCGCTGAAGGAACAGCCCCCGTGCGTCGAACGACTCTCCACGTCGCGAAATAGCAGGTTCCAGTCCGAGTAGGGCTGCGAGAACGTGGCGGTCACCGTCAGTGCCCTATTGGTGAGTTTCATCGACTTGATCGCGCGATACCCGTCGCTGAGTACGCTCGGAATCGACCGCGCACGGCGCCACCAAGCGACGAGGTCTCGTCCGTCAAAGGGCTGGTGGTCACTCCAACGCAGCCTCGGGGCGATCGTGTAGACGACGGTCTCGGGGCTGAGCGACGTGAGTTCGGCTGATGCGATCGCGCCCTGGGAGCCGACCAGCGTGCCGCTCACGCTGCTCTGGAAGGCCGACGGTCTAACGAGGTCAAGGACCGCGTCACTCGTGGGGTTCGCGTTCGGTCCGAGGAAGGTGCACCCGTTGAAGGGTCCCGGCAGTGAGAGCAGCAATGTGCGTGCGTTGTCGCCGACCGGCGTCGATGCACCGGTCAGGCTGCTCGAACCCGCCACCAGCAGTGCCGCGACGATGACACCGACGGCGCGCCATCGCGAACCGCGCCAGGACATCTGGCTTACTGCAAGCGCAGGTCGAGGGTCAGCGTCGCGAAGGTAAAGATGAGCGCGACCGCGACAGTGATGCGGTCCAGGTTCTTCTCGACCACGGTCGAGCCCGACGCCGCGGCGCCGAGGCTGCCACCCATCAGGTCTGAGATGCCGCCGCCTCGCCCGGAGTGCAGGAGAACCAGAAAGATGAGGCCGATAGCCGACAACGCCTCAATAACTATGAACGACCAGGTGAACACCGCAACCTCCGATTAGCGCCTCTCAGCGTAGCAGTCGTTGCACGCGTGGACGATGGCGCCAAAGGATTCGGTCTTGAGACTCGCCCCGCCGACCAGGAACCCGTCGACCCCACCCTCAGTCACGATCTCGCCCGCGTTATCGGCGTTGACCGACCCACCGTAGAGCACGCGGCTCGAGACGAAGCCGAGCGACGCGAGTTGGGTCCGGATCGTCGTCATCATCGCGTCGATCTGCGTCGACGTCGCGGTCATGCCCGTGCCAATGGCCCAGATCGGCTCGTAGGCGACGGTCACGTGCTCGCTGAACTCCTCGACCCCCGTCAGGGCGCTCGTGAGCTGCCCGCTGACGAAGGACTCGTGATCTTCCGCCTCGCGTGTGACGAGGTCCTCGCCCACGCACAGCACCGCATCGAGCCCGCCGCGCAGCACTGCACGCACCGTGCTCGCGACCAGCGCGTCATCCATGTGATACATCGTTCGTCGCTCGGAGTGCCCCACGATGACCGAACTGACCCCGAGACGCTTTAGCATCGCCACGCTGACCTCGCCGGTGAAGGCGCCATTGTCGCGGTCACTCACGTGCTGGGCCGCCACGGCAATCGACGCGCGCTCGGCCTCGAGCACTGAGGTGACACTGCGAAGATCCACGAATGGCGGGGCCACCGCCACGTCCACCCGCTCCACGGGCCGACTCGCGAGCAGCGCCGCAATCTGCTGAGTGAGGTGCACCGCCTCGACGTAGTCCAGATTCATCTTCCAGTTGCCGATGACCAACGCTTTGCTCATACCCGAATCCCCTCACGAAGAGCCCGAAGACCTGGCAGGTCGCCGAACTCGACGAGCTCGAGGGACGCTCCCCCGCCGGTCGAGACGAAACTCACCTCGCCCTCCAGGCCGAATTGTTGCAGGGCGGCGACCGAGTCGCCGCCCCCGATCACCGAAAGCGCCGGGGACGCCGCCACCGCGCGCGCGATCGCCTCAGTTCCGAGCGCGAAGCGCGGGTCCTCGAAGACGCCCATGGGACCGTTCCACAAGATGGTCTTCGCGGTCGCGATCACCTCGGTGAACGCCTCGATTGACCGAGGTCCGATGTCGAATCCCTCGAACCCCTCGGGCACGTTCGCCCCGAAGTCCACCACCGGGTCAGTCCCGCCACCGCTGCCGAACGGCGCGCCGTCGGCCAGACCGCGCGTGTCCACGGGGATGTGGACCTTGCCGCCCTCGAGCAGCGCCGCGCACTCGGCGAGGAACGATTCGTCAAAGAGCGACGAGCCGATCGTGCGGCCCTGAGTCGCCTCGAAGGTGTAGGCCATCCCGCCACCCACGAGCACCACGTCGGCGCGTGCGGCGAGTACCTTGACGATGCCGAGTTTGTCGGCGACCTTCGCGCCGCCGACGATCGCCACGAAGGGCCTCGCTGGTTCGTCGAGCAAGTCGAGCAGATAGGCGACCTCACGGCGCAAGTTCGGCCCGGCCGCGCTCGCAACGAGGGTCGGGGGGACCATGATTGAGGCGTGCGCACGATGCGACGCGCCGAAGGCCTCGTTGATGTAGAAATCGACGCCGTCTACGAGCGAGGCGCCAAACTCCGGGTCGTTCGCCTCCTCGCCGGGATTGAAGCGCAGGTTCTCGAGCAGTTCCACCCCGGGACAAAGTTCGTTGAGGCGACGGCGAATCGGCTCCACCCGGAACCGCTCGTCGACGCGACCCTTCGGTCGCCCGAAGTGCGTGCAGGCGACGACCGAGGCTCCCCGGGCGAGCAGGTCCGTAAAGAGGGGCACCGCGGAACGAATCCGAAAGTCGTCGGTGATCACCAACTCCCCGTCGACGTCGGCGACGGGCGTGTTGAAATCGACCCGAACGAGGACACGCTTGCCGCGTACATCCCAGTCGTCCGAGGTTGGCAGCGACTCGCCCCCCATCTAGCGACCGACGTGATTGGCGAGGTCTACCAGACGGTTCGAGTAGCCCCACTCGTTGTCGTACCAGCCAAAGACCTTGACGAGGCACGTCTCATCATCGATCCGCTGGACCATGGTCATCTGAGCGTCGAAGGTGCATGACGCCGGTGATCCGACGATGTCCGAGGAGACGATCGGGTCCTCGGTGTAGACCAGCACACCGCGCAACGCGCCGTCCGCCGCGGCGCGGAAGGCGGCGTTCACCTCGTCAACGGTCGTGGCGCGCACGACCGCAGTGAAGTCCGTGATGCTCCCGTCAGGGATCGGCACGCGAAGCGACGTCCCGTCGAGACGGCCCTTCATCGCTTCGAGGACGAGGCTCGTGGCCCGCGCGGCCCCGGTGGACGACGGCACGATGTTGACCGCCGCCGCGCGAGCGCGACGCAGGTCCTTGTGGGGCAGGTCGAGCAGGTTCTGGTCGTTGGTGTAGGCGTGCACCGTGGTCATGAGACCCGAGCGCACCCCAAAGGCGTCGTCGAGGACCTTGACCATCGGGACGAAGCAGTTCGTCGTGCACGACGCGTTGGAAATCACGTGGTGGGCCGCCTCGTCGTAGGTGTCCTGGTTGACGCCCATCACGAAGGTCGCGTCGACGTCACTCGCCGGTGCGGAGATGATGACCTTGCGCGCGCCAGCCGCCAGGTGCACGGCGGCTGCCTCGCGGCTCGTGAACCGGCCAGTGGACTCGATCACGACGTCGACCTCGAGGTCACGCCAGGGCAGCAGGGCGGGCTCGCGCTCAGCGAGTACGCGGATAAAGCGCTCCCCCACCTTGATCCCGCCCTCGGTGACCGTCACGTCGCGGTCCAGGCGGCCCTGGGTCGAGTCGTACTTGAGCAGATGCGCGTTGACCTCGGGCGACGTCAAGTCGTTGACCGCCACGACCTCGATGTTGGGGTTCGGGAGCGACGCCCGTAAAAAGCCCCGCCCGATACGGCCGAAACCGTTGATCGCTACGCGAATAGTCATGTCCTTCTCCTCCTGGACGCCCGTGGTCACTCGGTAGCGGCGCGGATGGCGTCAGACAAGTGTTGCACATCGTGCACGAGTCCCCCGCTCCCCGACAGCGGTGCGACGTAGGTCGGCGCCGTGCACGAAGCCGCGGCGAACTCGCCGAGGCCGTCGACGAGTACGACGTCGGGAACCACGCCGTGGCGCGCCAGCGCGTCGACGTGATCCTGCAGGCTGTAGCCCGAGGTCTCGGGCAACTCGGGGTGCAGGTTCGCTACGTAGACGATCCGGGCTCGCGTGCCGGCGATCGCCTGGGTGATCCCCGGGATCGCCGCCGCCGCGATCACGCTCGTGTAGAGCGAACCGGGACCCACCACGACCACGTCGGCCCGTTCGATGGCCTCGACCGCTCGGATCGGGGCCGCCACGTTCGGGGGGTCGAAACTGATGCGCCGGATCGTGGCGCAGTCGGCGATTGCGCTCTGGCCACGCGTGTCACCGTCCTCGGTGCTCGCACACAACACCACCCCGGTCGTGCTCGCCGGCACGATCGATCCCGTCACGCCCATGACCTCGGCCAGGGCGAGCACTGACTCCTCGAGGTCACCGGTGGCGTCGACGAGCCCGACGAGCAAGAGGTTGCCCACCGCGTGTCCGGCGAGTTCACCGACGCTAAAGCGGTGCTCGAAGGACCGGGTGAGCGGATTCTCGGGGTCGGCGAGCGCACCGAGGCACTTGCGTAGGTCACCGACCGCCGCCACGTTGAGCATGGCCCGCAGTCGTCCCGTCGATCCCCCGTCGTCGGCAACCGAGACAATCCCGGTGACCTGTTCGGTCAGCCGTTTGAGCGCCCGCAGCGAGACGGCCGTGCCGTGGCCGCCCCCGACCGCGACCGCCCTCATCGGTTGATGTCGCGGTGGTAGACGGCGTTGGTGATGTTAAGCCGACGTCGGATCTCCTCGGCGATCGCGACCGAGCGGTGCCGTCCGCCGGTGCAGCCGAAGGCGACCGAGAGATAGGACTTGCCCTCCTTCGCGAAGGCCGGGATCTGCCACTCGAGCATCGACACCACGTCGGCCACTAGGTGCTGCGCCGGCTCTTGGTCGAGCACGTAGCGCGCCACCGGCGTATCCAGTCCACTCATCGGGCGAAGTTCCTCAATCCAGTGGGGGTTGGGCAGGAACCGGCAGTCGAACACGAGGTCCACGTCGCGCGGGATGCCGTTCGCGTAGCCGAAGGAGACGAGTGACACCCGCAACGAGTCCGTGCCCACCGGCGCGAAGGTCTCCACGATGCGCGAACGCAGCTGGTTGGTGTTGATGGACCCGGTGTCGATCACCAGGTCCGCCGCGTCGCGCAATGGCTGGAGCAGCGAGCGCTCAGCCGCGATCGAGTCAGCGAGTGTTGGCGCCGGGTACGGGTGGCGCCGTCGGTTGCCCTCGTAGCGGTGGATGAGTACGTCATCAGGGGCGTCGAGAAACAGGATTTTCGCTCCACCGTGCTTGAGCTGCAACTCCTGTTCGACCTCGAGCAGGGCCGCCGGCTGGACGCGCCCGCTGCGCCCCACGACGAAGGCCACCCCGGCGTAGTCGAGGTTTCCCGCAGTCGCGAGTTCACCGACTCGCACAACGAGCTCGAGGGGCAAGTTGTCGATCACGAACCACCCAAGGTCCTCCAGAGCCGCCGACACGGTTGAACGTCCGGCCCCCGACATCCCCGTCACCAGCAGAATCTCACCCATCGTCAGTCGTCTCCTTGGACGGCCGCCGCACCGTCGGCGCTTGTAGGTGATCGTAGAGGCTCCGCGCGACCTCGTCGGGCAGCCACCGGATCGCGAGCAACTCCTCGAGGGTCATCGCGCGCAGATTATCGAGTGAACCGCACTCGAGTAATAGCCGACTTCGGCGCTGAGGACCCAGTCCGGACACGCCCTCGAGCGAGGTCGCCACCATCGCCTTTCCTCGTTTGGAGCGGTGAAACGTGATAGCGAAGCGGTGTGCCTCGTCGCGAATCCGTTGAACCAGGTACAGCGACTCCGAACCTCGTTCGAGCATGATCGGATTGGCCACATCGGGTCGGTAGAGGAGCTCCTCGCGCTTGGCGAGCGCAGTGAACTCCACTCGTCCGAGTAGTCCGACCGCCTCGGCTGAACGCATCGCCGCGTGCAATTGGGGCAGTCCGCCGTCGATCACGATCAGGTCCGCATCGCGGAACGAGGCCCCGTCGCCGGTCTCGCCCCAGTGGCTGAGGCGCCGGCGTACGACCTCGAACATCGCGCCCACGTCGTCGTTGCCGACCGTCTCACGCACGTGGAAGCGGCGGTAGTCGGACTTCTTGGCCACGCCGTCTTCGAAGACGACCATGGAGCCCACGTAATTCGTGCCCTGGAGGTGGCTCATGTCAAAACACTCGATGCGAAACGGCGGGCGCGCGAGGCCGAGCGCGGCGCCGATCTCCTGGAGCGCCCGAGAGCGAACGTTGTAGTCGTACTCGCGGCGATGCGAGTCACGGTCCATCACGGCGTCCGCGTCAGCCTCGGCCATGTCGAGTACCCGACGACGCCGGCCACGCTGAGGCGTTCCCACCGAGACCGCCGCACCACACCGCTCGCTCAAGAAGGCGCGTACCAGCGTCGAATCCGCATCCACATTCGTGATCACCTCGCGCGGCACATCGAGCGGATCGGCGAAGAGTGACGCCAAGACCGACTCGAGGACCTCGACCGGGCTCTCGTCGAGGGCGCGATCCACGAAGTGCACCTGACGCCCGATGATGCGACCATGTCGAATCCGGAAGCGCACGACGCCAGCCCGATTGCCCGCGATCCGCACCGCGACCGCGTCGAGATTCGTGTGGTCGTCGAGCACGATGATCTGGTCGTTCGAGGCGCGTGCGAGCGCCCCGAGCCCGTCACGCAGGCGTGCGGCCGCTTCGTAGTGCTGGTTCGCCGAGGCCTCGGCCATGCGGGTCTCGAGAGTTCGTCGTAGGGGTCGGACCTCGCCCTCGAAGAACCGGGCCCACGACTCGACCAACCCGGCGTACCCGTCGGGGTCGATGGCCCCGACACACGGACCCGAGCACTTGCCGATGTCATAGAGCAGACACGGGCGCTGGATCCGGCGTTGGTAGTCGTACTTGTGACGTGAACAGGTGCGAAGTGGGTAGACCTGCAAGAGCTCGTCCATCGTCGCGCGCAACGCACGCACCTCGACGAATGGTCCGAAATACCGCACCCCGCTGACGTGCTGGGAACGGGTCACGTAGGGCACCGGGAAGGGCGTACGCGAGTCGATCGCCACGTACGGGTAGGTCTTGTCGTCCTTTAGCCGCAGGTTGTAATGCGGCTGGTTCTCCTTGATGAGTTCGTTCTCGAGGATCAGCGCGTCGACCTCACTCGGGGTGACGATCCACTCCACCGAAGTCGCCTCGTCCATCAGTGCCTGGGTCTTGGGACTGAGCGCTTCTCGCCGTTGGAAGTAGCTGGCGAGACGCTGGGCCAGCGAGCGAGCCTTGCCCACGTAGATCACCGTGCCGCGCTCATTTCGAAACAGGTAGCAACCGCTCGCCCGCGGGATCGCGCCGGGCTTGGTGAGCACTAGGACCTCACGCGCACCCGTAGCGCGTCGGCCAACACGTGACCCGTCGCGGTGTCCAGTTCCGCGATGGCCTCGGGCGTGCCCTCGCCCACCACCAGGCCACCGCGTCGACCGCCGTCGGGTCCGAGGTCCACGACCCAGTCGGCGGTCTTGACGACATCGAGGTTGTGCTCGATGACGAGCACCGTGTTGCCTTGGTCGACCAGACGGTGCAGCACTTCGAGGAGCCGGTGCACGTCGTCGAAGTGCAGACCCGTCGTCGGCTCGTCCAACACGTAGACCGTGTGACCCGTCGGGCGTCGGGCGAGCTCCGCGGCGAGCTTTACCCGCTGGGCCTCGCCGCCCGACAGCGTCGGCGCCGGCTGGCCGAGGCGCACGTAGCCCAGGCCCACGTCGTAGAGGCTCTGGATGTGACGCATGATCGACGGCTGACGTTCAAAGAACGTCAGCGCCTCGGCGACCGGCATGTTCAATACGTCGCTAATGGACTTACCCCGATAGAGGATCTCCAAGGTCTCGCGGTTGTAACGCGCGCCGTTGCAGACTTCGCAGTTGACGTAGACGTCGGGCAGGAAGTGCATCTCGATCTTGATGGTCCCGTCGCCCGCGCAGGTCTCGCACCGGCCCCCCTTCACGTTAAAGGAGAACCGGCCCGGCAGGTACCCGCGCACCTTGGACTCGGCGGTCTCGGCGAAGAGCTTGCGGATCTTGTCAAAGACCCCCGTATAGGTCGCCGGGTTCGATCTTGGCGTGCGCCCGATGGGCTGCTGGTTGACCGCGACGACCTTGTCGACGAACTCGACGCCCTTGATGGACCGGTGCGCCGCAGCGGTGACCTTGGCCCCGTTGAGGGTGCGCTCGAGCGCGCTGAGCAAGATCGCATTGACGAGGGTGGACTTGCCCGAACCCGACACGCCGGTGACGGCGACGAAGGTGCCCAGGGGGAAGCCAACGGTCACGTCGCGCAGGTTGTTCGCCTGTGCCCCGACCACGGTCAGGCGGTGTCCATCACCGACGCGTCGCGTCGATGGCACGTCGATCGAACGTTGCCCCGAGAGGTACTGGCCGGTGATGGAAGCCTCGTTGGTAAGCAGGTCCTCGTAGGACCCGGCGTGCACCACGCGACCGCCGAACTCCCCGGCCCCGGGACCGATATCCACGATGAAGTCCGCGCTACGGATCGTCTCCTCATCGTGCTCGACCACGATCACCGAGTTGCCGAGGTCACGCAGCCGTTCGAGGGTCGCGATCAAGCGGCGATTATCGCGTTGGTGTAGTCCGATCGACGGCTCGTCGAGCACGTAGAGCACACCCACGAGGTAGCTACCGATCTGGGACGCCAGACGGATCCGCTGGGCCTCCCCGCCCGACAACGAGGCCGAACCACGACTGAGCGTCAAGTAGTCGAGGCCGACATCCATGAGGAACGTGAGACGCTCGTTGATCTCCTTTATCACCTGGTGCGCGATGGTCTCATCGCGCGCGGAGAGGTGCAGCTCTGAGAAGAAGTCGAGGGCTTCGTCAATGGTCATCGCGCTGACGTCGGCGATGCTTCGACCCGCGACGCGCACCGCGAGCACCTCGGGCTTGAGGCGTTGACCGCGACAGGCCGTGCACTCGACCTCGCGCATGTACTGCTCGGCCTGCTCGCGCGACCAGTCGCCGTCGGCCTCGTTGCGTTTGCGTTCGAGCCACTCGACGACGCCGTTGTAGGTGGTGTCGTAGGTGCGCACCTTGCCGTAGCGATTTCGGTAGCGCACCGGCACTGATTTCTTCTCGACGCCGTAGAGCACGAGCTTGCGATCCTTCGCGCGCAATTTGTTCCAGGGCGTCTCCACCGAGAAGCCGCCCATCTCGGCGATGCCGGCGATCAGGCGCTCGAAGTACTTGAACCGTTGGCCGGCCCATGGCGCGAGCGCCCCGTCGGCGAGTGAGCGGGTCGGATCGGGAACCACGAGGTCGGGATCGACCTCGTAGCGCGTGCCAAGCCCCGTGCAGACACTGCAGGCGCCGTAGGGCGAGTTAAAGGAGAAGTCGCGCGGCGCGAGCTCGCTGAAACTGACGCCGCAGTCGGCGCAGGCCAGCTTCTCGGAGTAGCGCACGACCTCGTCCTCGGCGAGGAAGAGCACCGAGACGGTCCCCTTGGTCAGGGCTAGCGCGGTCTCGACCGATTCGGTCAGGCGCTGGCGGTTCGACCCTTTGACGGTCAGTCGATCGAGCACGACGTCGATGGAGTGCTGCTCGTAGCGAGCCAGCGTCAGTGACGCGCGGTCCGCGAGGTCGAGCACCGTCCCGTCGACGCGCACGCGTGAAAAACCCTGGCTCGCGAGGTCGTCGAGCAGCGTGCTGTACTCGCCCTTTCGCCCGTCCACGACCGTCGCGAGCACCATGAACCGCTCGTCGGCGGGGTGCTCGAGGACCAGGTCCACGATCTGTTGGGGCGTCTGACGGCTGACCGGCTTGCCACAGTTTGGACAGTGGGGCACGCCGATGCGCGCGTAGAGCAGTCGAAGGTAGTCGTGGATTTCGGTGATCGTGCCCACCGTGGACCTCGGGTTGCGCGAGGCGGTCTTCTGGTCGATGGAGATCGCCGGGGACAGCCCTTCGATGAAGTCCACGTCCGGCTTGTCCATCTGCCCGAGGAACTGTCGAGCGTAGGCCGAGAGGCTCTCGACGTAGCGCCGCTGGCCCTCGGCGTAGATCGTGTCGAACGCGAGGGACGATTTCCCTGATCCCGAGAGGCCCGTGAAGACCACCAGTCGGTCGCGAGGGATCTCCACCGCCAGATTCTTGAGGTTGTGGACGCGTGCACCCTGGACGCGGATCGACTGTGGCATGAGGTGAATCTACCGGTCAGAGGTCAACGGACCCGCCGAAGACGCCTTGATCGACCCCCTGTCGCTGCAGGGTGTGCAGCAGGTCGCGCAGCGTGGCGGCCTCCTCGAAGCGCAGTTCGCGCGCCGCCTCGAGCATGGCGGCCTCCACCCGGGCGATCTCGCGCGAGAGGTCATCAGGTAGTGATCCCTCGAGTCCCACGAACTCGGGCGCGCGCTCGCGCGAGGGTCCGGCGTCACTGCGCAGCCGGTTCAAGATGTCCGCAACGTTCTTCGTGACCGTGCGCGGCTCGATCCCGTGTTCGAGGTTGTACTCGATCTGGCGCTGGCGTCGTCGTTGGGTAAGTCCAATCGCGTCGCGCATCGAGTCGGTGATGCGGTCGGCGTAGAGCACCGCGCCACCATTGGCGTTTCGAGCGGCGCGGCCGATGGTTTGGATGAGCGCGCTGCGTGAGCGCAGGAAGCCCTCCTTGTCGGCGTCAAGGATCGCCACGAGTGACACCTCGGGCAGGTCGAGCCCCTCGCGTAGGAGGTTGATCCCCACGAGGATGTCGAACTCGCCGAGGCGTAAGGAGCGCAGGATCTCGATCCGTTGGATCGTATCGATGTCGCTGTGGAGGTACTGAACCCGGTACCCAGCCTTGGTGAGGAATGTCGTCAGGTCCTCGGCCATCCGCTTGGTCAGCGTCGTCACGAGGGCTCGCTCACCCCGGGCGATCACCTCGTCGAGACGCGTCCGTAGGTCATCGATCTGATTCTTCGTGGGCACCACGTGGACCACGGGGTCGACCAGCCCGGTCGGACGGATCACCTGCTCGGCGATCTGGTCACTCACCTCGAGTTCGAAGGGACCGGGTGTCGCCGAGACGAAGACGATCTGGGGTACGAGGTCGATGAACTCCTCGAAGTTGAGCGGACGGTTGTCCAGCGCGCTCGGGAGGCGGAAGCCGTGTTCGACCAGGGTCTCCTTGCGCGAACGGTCACCCGCGTACTGCCCGCGTACTTGGGGCACGGCGACGTGGGACTCGTCGATGACCACCAGGTAGTCGTCGGGAAAGTAGTCGAGCAGTGTGTAGGGGCGCTCACCACGGCTGCGCCCGTCGAGGTGGGCGGAGTAGTTTTCGATACCCGCGCAGACCCCCGTCTGTTCCAGCATCTCCAGGTCGTGCTCGGTGCGCGAGCGCAGCCGTTGGGCCTCGAGCAGCTTGCCCTCGGACTCGAACGTCGCCAGCTGGACCTGGAGTTCGGCTTCGATCGATCGACAGGCGCGCTGCAGGGTGGCCGAGCTGGTCGCGTAGTGAGTCGCCGCGAATAGGGTGACCTCGTCCACCGCGCCGCGCGTCTCCTGGGTGAGCGGGTTAAAGAAGGTAATGCTCTCGATCTCGTCGAAGAAGAACGACACGCGCAACGCCTCGTTCGAGTACGCCGGCTGGATCTCGAGGGTGTCGCCCTTCATCCGAAAGGTGCCGCGCTCGAGCACGGTCTCATTGCGGTGATACTGCATCTCAACCAGTCGGCGCAGCAACTGGCGCTGGTCCACCGCCTCGCCTCGCGCGAGGGGCAACATCCGCTCTCGATACTCGAGCGGGCTACCGAGCCCGTAGATGCACGAGACCGAGGCCACCACGATGGTGTCGCGGTGGGTCAACAGCGACGAGGTCGCGGCGTGGCGTAGCCGGTCGATCTCCTCGTTGATCGAGCTGTCCTTCTCAATGAAGGTGTCGGTACGGGGGATGTAGGCCTCAGGCTGGTAGTAGTCGTAGTAGGAGACGAAGAACTCCACCCGGTTCTGGGGCATCATCTCGCGCAGCTCCGAGGCGAGTTGGGCGGCGAGGGACTTGTTGGGCTCGAGGATGAGCGTCGGGCGTTGGACCCGCTCGACCAGCCAGGCGATGGTGGCCGTCTTGCCGCTGCCGGTGATCCCTTCCAGGGTCTGGTAACGCAGGCCGTCGGTCACCCCGCGCGCGAGCGTCTCGATAGCGGTCGGCTGGTCCCCCGAGGGCTGGAACGGGGACTCGACCTTGAACTCGGTCACGCCAGCCCCCGCTCGCCGAGCAGCTCGTCGACGCGCGCGTAGAGCGCCGCGGTCGTGCCCTCGTTCCAGATCACGTCATCCACCACGGCCAGGCGCTCCTCATTGGTGGGCTGGTTCGCCAGACGGGCCCGAGCGTCTCGCTCGTCAAGGCCACGCTGCTCGACCAGCCGGCGAAGGGCCACCTCGGGCGTCACCAGGACACCCCATACCCTCGTGAAGGCAAAGATCTGCCGGTGTTCGGGTCGGAACAATGGGAGGGCCACGAAGGCGGCCGGCCCGGAAGCGTGCTCCAGCCGGGCACGGATCTCGGCACCGATGTGCCCGTGCGTGATGCCATTAAGACGTGTGAGCGCCGACGCGTCGTGGAACACGACGTCGGCGAGAAAGGCCCGGTCAATGTTCCGATCCGGTGCGAGCACGGCGTCACCGAAGGCGTCGCGCAGGGCCCGCCACGCGGGCCGCTCGGGCTCAACGACCTCGCGCGCAACCTCATCGGCGTCAATGACCGCGAACCCGCGCCGTCCCAGATAGTCCGTGACCGTGCTCTTGCCCGCGCCGATGCCCCCGGCCACACCGATAATCTCCACCGTTCCACGGTAGTCACCGGGTCTGACATCGACGCGTGGCCCCACCTGGGCGATGCGTTCGCTATTGTCCTACCAAGTCAGTAGGGGGGCAAGTGTGCTGAGGTACGTGCTGCGACGGCTCGTCATGCTCGTCGGCATCGTCTTCATCATCTCGGTCGGTAGCTTCTACCTGATCCACCTACTCCCCGGAGACCCCGCAACGGTCATCCTCGGCACCGGGGCGAGCCCCGCCAACCGCGCAATCCTCTACAAGCAGCTCGGTCTCAACAAGCCGATAATCGAGCAGTACTTCGTGTGGATCGGTAACGTCCTGCACGGCAACCTCGGGACCTCGTTCATCTCCCAGACGTCGGTCGCGTCGACGATTCGTGCCGCCTACCCCATCGACCTCGAGTTGATCTTCCTGAGCCAGGTCCTCGCCTTCGCCGCCGCCATCCCACTCGCGATGCGCTCAGCGCGCAAGCCCAACGGACTGCTCGATCGGCTCCTCAGCGCCGGTAGTTTCACCCTGCTCTCGATCCCCCCGTTCATCGTCATCGTTCTGCTCGTGCTGATCGTTTCGATCAAACTCGGCATCGCGAACACCGGGCCGTCATCCTTCGTCTCGTTCGCCTCGAACTGGCGCGTGAACCTCACGAGTCTCGCGCTGCCCTCGATAACCCTGGCCACAGCGAGTTTCGTGTTGTACTTCCGCGTGCTGCGCAGCGACATGATCGCCACCCTGCAAGAGGAGTTCATCACGATGGCCCGCTCCAAGGGCCTCAGCCAGCGTCGGATCATGTGGCGTCACGCCTTCCGGCCGTCCTCGGTGGCACTACTCGGCACCGCTGGGGTCAACATCGGCGGTCTGCTCGCCGGCGGGTTCGTCGTCCAGTACCTCCTCGGTATCCCGGGACTCGGCTACACCCTGATCTCGGCAATCGCGAGCAGTGACTACCTCCTCGTCCAGGGCATCGTGCTCGTCGTCTCGGTGGGCGTGGTGCTGATCAACTTCTTCTTCGACTTCCTGACCAGTCTCGTTGACCCAAGGATCAGCCGTGAGTGACCTGCTCGACCAGTCCCCAGGAATCGAGCCGCTACGCGAGCAACGGCTCGGACCGCTCTTTTGGATCTGCGTGGGCTGGCTGACGCTCAACGTGCTCGGGGCGATCTTTGCGAACGTGCTGCCGCTCGTGAACCCGCTCTACCAGAACTACATCGTCATCAACGCCGGACCGTCGCTGCACCACCTCTTTGGCACCGACGACCTCGGTCGCGACATCTTGTCGCGCGTCGTCTTCGGCTCGCGCGTCTCCCTCGCCGTCGGTAGCGGCGCCATGCTCATCGGCTTCGGCATCGGAATGCCCCTCGGGATGCTCGCCGCCTATCGACGCGGTCGGCTCGATTCCATCCTCACCGCCGTGATGTACGTCCTCCTCGCCTTCCCCGCGATCATCGCGGTCATCGCGGTCATCTCCTTTTGGACCCCGCGGACCCTCGTCAAGATCATCGTCGTGATCGGGCTCGCGTCGGTGCCGCTCGTCTACCGTGTGATCCGCAGCGCCACACTGGCCGTGGCGACCAAGGACTACGTGACGGCGGCCAAGGTGCAGGGTTCGACCGATCGACGAATCCTGTTTCGTGAGCTGCTGCCCAACATCGCCCCGATCGCCGTCTCCTTCCTGCTCATCGGCGTGGCGACCGTGGTGACCCTTGAGGGCGCCCTCGCTTTCCTCGGACTCTCGGTGAATCCACCGACGCCCTCCTGGGGCAACATGATCAACGAGTCGCGCACCGTGATGGCCCAGAACCCCTGGCTCGTCATCTTCCCCTCGCTCGCGCTCTGCCTGTTCCTGCTGTGCCTTAATTTCATCGGCGATCGACTACGCAGCTACTTCGACGTGACCGAGGTAAAGCTGTGAGTGAGCGCCTGCTCGAGGTGACTGACCTGCGAACCACCTTCCGCACGGTCACCGGCGCCGTGCCGGCCGTCGGCGGAGTCAGTTTCGATCTCCACGGTAACGAGACCCTCGGCATCGTGGGTGAATCGGGGTCGGGCAAGACCGTCCTCGCACGCACCATCATGGGCCTCCAGCCCCGCACCAACGTCGAGGTGACCGGCTCGGTCCTGCTCAACGGTCACCAAGTGGTTGGCGCGAGTGAGCGCACCATGCGCACCATGTGGGCGACTGAGGTCGCCATGGTGTTTCAGGACCCGATGACCTCGCTCAACCCCGTCATGCGCATCGGCCGCCAAATCGACGAGACCCTCCGGGTGCGGCTCGGCATGGACCGCCACGCGGCGCGCGCTCGCGCGATCGAGCTCTTGACCATGGTGGGCATCCCGTCGGCGCAGTCACGCTATCGGGCCTACCCCACGGAGCTCTCGGGTGGGATGCGCCAGCGCGTGGTCATCGCCACCGCGCTCGCCTGCTCGCCGAAGCTCATCATCGCCGACGAGCCCACCACCGGACTCGACGTGACAATCCAGGCCCAGATACTGAACCTGCTCGACTCACTCAAAGAGCAGCTGTCGATGTCGGTCATCCTGATCACCCACGACCTTGGCGTCGTGGCGACGCGCGCCACGCGCATCATCGTCATGTACGCCGGTCAGATCGTCGAGATGGGCGACACTCGCGACGTCTTCTTCCACCACCGGATGCCCTACACGCGGGCCCTGCTCGACAGCTCACCCAAGGTCACCAACGCCCCCCACACGCGCCTCGCGGTCATCCCGGGCCGGCCCCCGAACCTCTCGACGCCGCAACCGGGCTGTGCCTTCGCCCCGCGGTGCGCCTACGCGACCGAGCGCTGCCACGTGGAGGCCCCCACGCTCGTCGACGCGTCCGCTCCTGGGCACCGCTTCGCGTGCTGGAACCCTCTGCCCGAGACCAGCGACCGGGAGGCGCGATGAGCGACGAGCGCCAACCACTCCTCAAGGTCCGCGACCTCACCGTGACCTTCGGCA
Organism: Actinomycetes bacterium; assembly: GCA_021793515.1. GTDB lineage: Bacteria > Actinomycetota > Acidimicrobiia > Acidimicrobiales > RAAP-2 > RAAP-2. The sequence goes on from JAJYSP010000013.1 coordinate 27,656, forward strand.
AGGGGGCCCACGCGGTCTCGGCCGTGGCTGGCGTCAGTTTTGACATTTACGAGGGTGAGACCCTCGGACTCGTCGGCGAGTCGGGTTGTGGCAAGTCCACGACCGGCAAGGCCCTCATGAAGATCGTGGCGCCGTCGTCGGGGACCGTTGAACTGGACGGGGTCGACATCACCCACCAGCGCGGTCGCGCCCTGCGCCAAGCGCGCACGCGCATGCAGATGATCTTCCAAGATCCCATCAGCTCGCTCAACCCTCGTCGACGCGTCCGTGGCATCGTCGCCGAGCCCCTCGACGCGTGGAAGACAGTCACCGGCGAGCAGCGAGATCGCCTCGTGGACGAGCTATTGAACCAGGTCGGCATCGACCCCGAGGTCTACGGCGACCGCTACGCCCGCCAGTTCTCCGGTGGTCAGTGTCAGCGCATCTCGATCGCCCGCGCCCTTGCGATGCGCCCACAGCTCTTGATCTGTGACGAGGTGGTCTCCGCCTTGGACGTCTCGGTGCAGGCCCAGATCTTGAACCTGCTCGAAGACCTGAAAGCCGAGTACGGTTTGACGCTGCTCTTCATCGCTCACGACCTCGCAGTCGTCAAGAACATCAGTGACCGCGTGGCCGTGATGTACCTCGGGCGGATCGGTGAGATCGGCCCCTCGGAGGTGCTCTATGAGGCGCCCGCGCACCCCTATACGAAGTTCCTCCTCGGTGCCTCGCTCGAGGCCGATCCCGACAGCGCTCCGACCGGTGCCGTGCTCGAGGGCGAGCCGCCGAGCCCGCTCGATCCACCGAGCGGGTGCCGGTTCCGCTCGCGCTGCCCGTACGCGACCGAGCGCTGCGCCCGTGAGGAACCCGTGTTAACCGAGGTGGCTCCGGGACACCAAGTCGCTTGCCACTTCCCCTTCATCGCCCAGTGACAACGAACGCCCCGCACGAGCGGGGCGTTCGTCAGCACAACTGCGGGCGACTACTCGCTCGCGGGAGTCTCCTCGACGTCCACGGCCTCGATGTCTACAGCCTCGACGTCGTCCTTCGGGGCCGCCTCAACCGCGTACTCGGCCCACGCGGCCTGCGCCTCGGTCTCGGGCGTGAACTCGCCGTACTCGATCCCGCCGATGTAGTTGCCCTCGCTGTCATAGGCGTGTGACCCGAAGGCCTCGCGGTACTCCTCGGAGACCTCACCACCTTCGGCCGCCTGCTTGATCGAAAGACTGATCCGGCGTCGCGCGGTGTCGAGCTCGATGATCTTGACCCAGAGCTCTTCACCCGCGGTGACCACCTGATCGGGCGATTCCACGTGGTGGGCCGCCATCTCTGAGATGTGCACGAGTCCCTCGATGCCGTCACCCACCTGGATGAACGCGCCGAACGGCACGAGCTTGGTGACCCGGCCGTAGACCAGCTGGTCGACCGCGTGGCTGTCGGCGAAGACCTGCCACGGGTCGGACTGAGTCGCCTTCAGCGACAACGAGATCCGCTCCTTGGAGAAGTCGACGTCCAAGACCTCGACGTCGACTTCGTCGCCCACGGCAACCACCTGACTCGGGTGGTCGATGTGCTTCCACGACAGCTCCGAGACGTGGATGAGGCCGTCCATGCCGCCCAGGTCGACGAAGGCACCGAAATTGACCACCGAGGAGATGACGCCGTGGCGACGCTCACCGGGCTTTAGGTTGTTGAGGAAGTCGCCGCGCTGTTCCTTCTGGGTCTCTTCGAGCCACGCGCGACGCGACAGCACGACGTTGTTGCGATTGCGGTCCAATTCGATGATCTTGGCCTCAACGGTCTTGCCGATGTAGGGCTGGAGCTCGCGGACCCGACGTAGTTCGACGAGTGAGGCGGGCAAGAAGCCGCGCAGACCGATGTCCACGATCAGGCCGCCCTTGACGACCTCGATGACGACGCCCTTGACGATCTCGTCGCGATTCTTGAGCTCTTCGATGTTGGCCCACGCCTTCTCGTACTGGGCCCGCTTCTTGGACAGGACCAGTCGGCCCTCCTTGTCCTCTTTCTGCAGGACCAGGCACTCGATGCGCTCACCGAGCGACACGATGTCGGCGGGGTCGGCGTCGTTACGGATCGACAGCTCACGGGCGGGGATGACGCCCTCGGATTTGAAGCCGATGTCGAGCAGGACTTCGTCGTGGTCGATCTTGACGACGATTCCGCTGACCAGGTCGCCATCGTCAAACTCAAGGACGCTGTTGCCGACGAGGGCAGTTAGGTCGGTGCCGACCAAGTTGTCTTCAGTGACGACGCGGGGAATGTAGTTTCCCTCGGCGTCGAAGGTGCCCATCGGCTGGGAGGAGAGGAGGCTGGAGCCTTCCGACATTGGTACTACCTTTTCGTTGACCACACCGGGGTCTGACTAGCGGACAGGAGTCGGAGTACCGGCGTTAACCCGACGCGCAATCCTAGCACCGGGTCATCCCTTGGCCTGCGCCCAGTTCTCGCCCCATCGCAGCGTGACGTCCAGCGGCACGGTCAGCGCGGCCGCGTTGGTCAGGGCGTCGGTGATGACCGCACCGACCGCCGCTTGCTCCTCGGGCGGCGCTTCGACCAGGACCTCGTCGTGAACCTGCAAGATGAGTCGGGCCTCATAACCACCGTCACGCAAGAAGTCGTCCAGTCGCACGAGCGCCGACTTGAACACGTCGGCCGCTAGCCCTTGGATGCCTGCGTTCATCGCCTGGCGTTCAGCCGCCTGGCGTTGAGGTCCCGTCGCGGTCGCGAGGTCCGGGAACGGCCGGATGCGCCCCAACTCAGTGCGCGAGTAGCCCCGTTCGCGAATCTGGCGCACTGTCTCATCCATGTAGTGGCGCAGCGTCGGGAACCCGTCGAAGTAGCGGTCCATGATGGCCCGAGCGTTGGCGACCGTGAGCCCGAGCCGTTGACTGAGCCCGAAGGCCTCCATTCCGTAGGCGAGCCCGTAGGAGACGGCCTTGGCCTGCTCGCGCTGCTCGTGGGTGATAGCACTCGGCGCGACCCCGAACACCGAGCTCGCGATCGCCCGATGGACATCCTCGCCAGCGGCGAAGGCGCCCAGAAGCCCCTCGTCCTGGGAGAGGTGCGCGAGGATCCGCAGCTCGATCTGGTTGTAGTCAGCCACCGCGAGCAGCCAGCCCTCGGCGGGCACGAAGGCGTAGCGCAGCCGTCGACCCTCCTCACTTCGCACCGGGATGTTGTGCAGGTTCGGGTTCTCCGACGAGAGTCGACCGGTCCTCGCCACCGTCTGCTGGAACACGGCGTGGATCCGTCCGTCAGAGCCGACACTGTCGATCAACGTCGCGCCGTAGGTGCTACGCAGTTTCTCCACCTCGCGATAGCGCAGGATCATCGCGACGACCCGATGTTCGTCGATGATCGCCTCGAGACTGGACGCGTCAGTTGAGTAACCAGTCTTAATCTTGCGAACTGCCGTCAGCCCGAGCTCGTCGAAGAGCACCGTCTGCAGCTGTTGGGGTGAGTTGAGTTTGAACGGGTGCCCGACGACGTCCTGGATCGACGCGTCGAGCAGCGCCGCTTCCGCGGTGAACTCCTGGAGGATCGTGCGCAACAACCCGACGTCCACGCGCACGCCGCGCGATTCCATGCGCGCGAGCACCGCGACGAGCGGGAGCTCGATGGATTCATAGACGTAGCCGAGCTCCCAGGTGACGATCGCTTCGCGCAAGACATCGATGAGCTGGGCAATGCGCGCGAGGTCACCGCGCAGGCTCGCACCGTCGCTCTCGGTGAAGAGCGTGGGCGCCGCCGGCGCGCTCGACACACCGAGATAGCGCTGGGTCAGGTCATCGAGCGCGTAGCGACCGCTCACCGAGTCCACGAGGAAGGCCATGATCGCCGTGTCATCGATCGGGTTCGGCATCGGGACCGCCCGGTCGGCGCCGTGCCGGAGCAGTCCCTTGACGTCGTGACCCGCGATGAGTTGGCCGTGGTAGCGCTCAAAGAACTCGTCGAAGGATAGGACCGCCGCGGTGCCCCCGGCGCGGTCCCCGACGGCGACGTGGCTTTCGTCAAAGGCCACCACCAACGACGTGGCGGCCATCACCTCGTCGGCGGGAGCGTCGCGCCACGTCACCACCGATGCCACCCGCACCGCCGGTGCGCCGTCGAAGGACTCGCCCTCGCCGAGCAGGCCGTCGGACATGAGCTGGTCGAAGCGGTTACGCATCGCCTTCATCTCGAAGCGATCGAAGAAGGCGAGGGCGTCTGCGCGGTTCCAGCCCCCGAGGGTCAGTTCCTCAAAGGTGAAGTCGAGCGGCACGTCGCGCACGAGGCGCATCACGCGCTCGTTGTTGCGCGCGCGCTCTTCGAAGGCAGCGAGGTTCTCTCGTAGTTTGGGCGTCAGCTCGTCGAGGTGCTGGTAGAGCTCGTCGAAGTCCCGGTACTGGGCGAGCAGCTTCGCCGCGGTCTTCTCGCCCACCCCGGGCACGCCGGGCAGATTGTCCGAAGGGTCACCGCGCAGCGCGGCGAGCAGCGGGTAGCGCGCGGGTTCGACGCCACAGCGCTCCACAATCCCCGCCTCGTCGTAGAGGGAGTAATCCGAGACGCCGCGACGGTTGTAGAGCACCTTCACGTAGGGGTCCTCGACCAATTGGAACGTGTCGCGGTCCCCCGTGACCACCGTGACCGCGACCCGGTTCTCCCGACCCCAGGTCGCGAGCGTTGCGAGGACGTCGTCGGCCTCGAAGCCCGGCACCGCGAGCACGGGGATGTGCAGTGCTTCACAGAGCGAGCGGATGAAGCCGAACTGCGGTTCAAGCTCCGGCGGCGTTGCCGCACGCCCACCCTTGTAGTCCTCGCTCATCGCGTCACGGAAGGTTCCTCCAGGCAGGTCGAAGGCCACCGCGAGCGCCCGGGGATGCTGGGTACGCACGAGCGAGTGCAGCATGGCGGCGAACCCGTGCAATGCGTTGGTGGTGACGCCGTTGGACGTCGCGATCTCCGGCGAGAGGGCGAAGAACGCCCGGAACGCTAGGGACATGCCGTCAAGGACGATCAGTGGCGCGTCAGCTGGCTGCTCAGCCACCAAATTCACCGCGCAGGATCTGTTGGGCAACGTCACGCATCCGCGTACGCCCCCGCATCGCGGTCTGCTGGATGATCTCAAAGGCCGACGGCTCGTCGAGTCCCCGTTCGGCCATGAGGTGTTCCTTCGCTCGTTGGACGATCTCGCGGGTCTCGATCTTGTCCTCCACGTGGTGCACGTCGGTGCCCACGAAGTCCTCGTCGGCCGTGAGGTTCAAGATCGCCGCGAGCTTGGGCAGCAGCTCGCTGCTGCGGAAGGGCTTGACGAGGTAGGCGGCGACACCCGCGTCGCGGGCGTTCTCGATCAACGATCGCTGGCTGAACGCGGTGAGCAGCACCACGACGGTCGACGAGTCCTTCACCGCTCGCGCGACCTCGATCCCGTCCAGTCCCGGCATCTTCACGTCGAGCAGCGCCAGGTCGGGTCGATGCTCTTGGATCAGGGCCAGCGCGTCGTCGCCCCGGGCCGCCTCGCCGACCACCAGGTAGCCGTCGCTCTCCAGGATCTCCTTGAGGTCGAGACGAATGATCGACTCGTCATCGGCGATTACCACGCGCTTTTCCATAGTCATTCCTTCGGTGTCCAGCTTCGTAACAGGTCGTCTCGTTCCGCCACGAGGTCCTCGACCTCGCGACGCCGTCGCGTCAACTCGGCATTAGCCGCGGCGACGTGGCGCGAGAGCTCGTCATATTCTTGCGCCTGCAGGGGGGTCTCAGACACCAAGGCGCGAATCCTCGACTCATCGAGGGCGTCGTTCCACACCACCACCTGCTCTTCGAGCACGTGCAGACTCTCCCGCGCGGCCGAGAGACGCCGCTGTACGTCTTCCAAGCGTCGACGAACCAGACGAATCCCCACGAGTAGCAGTGTAAGGCGTTAATCCAACCCGTTTTTGCCAGTCGACCCGATCGCCGCTGGGCCCGCAGTGAGCGTGAGGACGGCTGCTCGATCACCCGCGCACGTGGACCAGCACCTCGTCGGTCGCGCGGCGCACCGGTGCCCAGCCAACGCCGCCGGGCCGCTTCACGACCGAGGCTCCATCGAGCCCGAGAACGGGTGCGACGTCACTCGGCTCGTCGACCATGGCGGCAACTAGCTGGCGGTGCACCGCCCGGGCGAGGGGCGTCTCGAAGAACCCCCCGACGTAGGGCCGCAGCCCACGTTCCAGCGCCTCAAGGATCATCGTGCGCGCCACGGCTAGTCCCCCGACTCGCGCGGGCTTCACGCACACGAGGGCGCCGGCGTTGTAACGCGCGATATGTCGCAGGTCCACGATCGAGCGAACGCCCTCGTCCAGGCTCACGGCGACGGCGCTGCGAGCGTGCAGTCGGGCGTGCTCGATGAGGTTGCCCGGCGCGAATGGCTGCTCGACGGCCACTACGACGAGCGAGGCGCACAGGATCTCGAGGTCCTCGAGCACCTCATCGACGTCGTGCGCGGAGCAGTTGTAGTCGGCGATGACCGGCCGTCCGAGCTCGTGAACGGCGTCGAGCACGGGGCTCGGGCGGATCCCGGGCGCGACCTTGACCCGGAGCCGTTCGACGTCGCTCGCAACCACCGGCACCGACTCATCGAGTAGTGACACCGTGGCCATGACGCGCGGCTCCTGGCTCGACGGCCAGCGCTCGGCGAGCGAGACCCCGTCGCGGCGCAGCTCGAGGTCGAACAAGGCCATCTCGATCAGAGCCCAGGCCACCACGCTCGACGCCCGTGGACCGGCGAGCTGATGGATACGCGCCCAGCCACCCTCGTCGCGCGCCGCGCTGACGATACGTTCACGATGGACCGGGACTTCCTCAGCCAGTGCCGTCACCACCGACGCCGCGCTCGGATCCCCGTTCAGCGACCGGGGCTGGGGCGAGACCTCGCCGTAGCCCACAACCCCATCGACCTCGAGCTCGATGAAGAGATGGTCACGGACGTCGTGGCGCTGCGCGGCACCCCGTATCGGGGTCGTCATCACCGTCTCGGACCGCCAGATCGTTAGCTCCACCACCACAACATTACGGTTGCTGCTACCGTGTTCCCCGCAAGCCCGGATGGCGGAATCGGCAGACGCGGAGGCCTCAAAAGCCTTTACTCGAGAGGGTGTGTGGGTTCAAGTCCCACTCCGGGCACGCGAGTAGCGTTAGCGCATGGCTGCTTCAGACCACGCGGCGCTGCGCGCCCACCTCGTCGGACTGTTCCCCGGTCAGGGCTCGATCGCACCGGGCGCGGGCGAGCCGTGGCGCGCCTCACCGCACTGGCGGGTCGTGGACCGCGTCAGCGAGGTCACCGGCGCCGACGTCGGGCACCTGCTGATCGACGCGGACGAGGCCGAGGTGATCCGCACCGATAACGCCCAACTGGCCACGTTCGCACTATCGCTCGTCGCGTTCCACACCCTCGTCGAACAAGGCGTGCGTCCCCAGTTCCACCTCGGTCACAGCCTCGGTGAGTTCAGCGCGCTCACCGCGGCCGGTGTGCTCGACCTCGAGGACGGCGCCCGGCTCATCGCCGCACGCGGCGCGGCCATGGCGCGCGCCGCCAGCGAACGCGCCGGCTCGATGGTGGCCCTGATGGGCGGCGACGACGATGCCCGCCGCGCGCTCGTTGACCTCGCCGACCTGTGGGTGGCCAACATCAACGGCACCGGTCAGCTTGTCGTCAGCGGTACGCGAGCGGCACTCGATGATCTCCTCGAACGTCACCGCGAACTCGGCTGGCGTCGCGCGGCCCCCCTGGCGGTGGGCGGGGCCTTTCACTCCCCGCTCATGGCGAGTGCTCAGGCCGACCTCGACGGGGCGCTCGCCCGCGTGACGTGGCACGACTCCGACGTCACCGTCATCGCCAACGTCGACGCGGCCGTGCACCACGGCGCACAGTGGCGTGACCTGCTCTCGAGACAGCTCACCGAGCCCGTCGACTTCCTCGGCGCGACCCTCGCGCTCGCCGACACCGTTACCACGTCCGTCGAGATGGCCCCGGGCGCGGTACTTACGGGACTGTGCAAGCGGATCCGCGACTTCGACACCCAGGTCGTGCTGAGCGACCCCGCCACCACGCAAGGAGTGAGCCTATGAGTCGTCACGTGATCGTCACCGGCGCGAGCCGGGGCATCGGCGCCGCCGTCGCCCAGCACTTCGTCGAACTCGGCGACAGCGTCGTCGCGTTCTCGCGTTCCGGCGACGCCCCCGAGGGCTGCGCGGCCACGTACGCCGTAGACGTCGCGGACTCGGCCGCGGTCACCGAGGCAACCAAGAGCGCGATCGAGCGGTTCGGACCGGTCGGCGTCGTCGTCGCCAACGCCGGGGTCACCCGCGATGGGCTCGCTCTGCGTATGGGTGACGAGCAGTGGCGCGAGGTGCTCGCTACGAACCTCGACGGCGCGTTCTACACCGCCCGCGCGGTGCTCGCATCCATGGTGCGCGCGCGCGGCGGCTCGATCATCTTTATGGGTTCGGTCAGCCCCTTCCTCGGGGTGCCGGGTCAGGCCAACTACGCCGCAGCCAAGGCCGGCCTGGTGGGCCTCGCGCGCTCACTGGCCAAGGAGGTCGCGAGCCGCGCCATCACGGTCAACGTCGTCGCCCCGGGCTTCATCGACACGGACATGACCCGGGCGCTCGGCGAGAGCGGCGAGCAGATGACCGCGCTGATCCCCATGGGCCGGGTCGGCACGCCCGCCGAAATCGCTGACGCGGTGGGGTTCCTGGCCAGTAACCAGGCTCGCTACATTACCGGCACTGTTCTCGCCGTGGACGGTGGACTGGCGATGGGGCTGTGAGTGGTTCGCGTGCCGCACTCGATTTAGTACGATACGTCGATACCAAACAAGGGGTTAAGAGCAATGGATCGCGACGAAGCATTTAAGAAGTTCACGGACAACGCGGTCGAGGTTCTCGCCGTGGACGCGTCCAAGGTGACCCCCGACGCGTCCTTCGCCGACGACCTCGGCGCTGACAGCCTCGACCTCGTCGAGCTGGTGATGGCCCTCGAGGAGACCTTCGACATCGAGGTCGGCGAAGACGAGTTGAAGGACATCTCCACGGTGGGTCAGGCCTTCGAACTCGTCTACGCGAAGCTGTAGTGCGCGTCGCGGTCACACCGAACGGTCCCATCGAGGGCTACCGCGTCGCGGTCACCGGACTCGGCGCGTTGTCCTGCGCCGGGGTCGGCGTGGCCGCGCTGTGGGAGGCGCTGCAGCGACCTTCGGCACCGACGTCCAAGCGAGTCGCCGCCTTTGACGCGTCCCACATCGGTGGCCCAAAGGAACTACGGCGCCTCGACCCGTTCACGCTCTACGCCCTGATGGCCGCCGACGAGGCGTGGCGTCAGAGTGGACTGGCCGGTCCGCTGACCGACGCCGGGTCGATCGTGACCACTGGCATCGGTGGACTGCAGACGGTCCTCGAACAGGTGCGGGTGCTCACCGAGAAGGGTCCGGACCGTGTGTCGCCCTTCATGGTGCCCATGATGATGCCAAACGCCGCGGCCGCGGCGGTGTCCATGCGCTTCGGTCTCGGAGGTCCCTGTGAGACCGTTACGACCGCCTGCGCGGCCGGCACTCACGCCATCGGCAACGGGGCTCGTCTGATCGCGACTGGCCGATCGCCGATCGCGATCGTCGGCGGCGCCGAAGCGGTGCTCGTCGAAATCGCCGAGGCGGGCTTTCGCAACATGACCGCACTGAGCAATGACGACTTCTCACGACCCTTCGACGTCAGCCGGAACGGCTTCGTGATGGGCGAAGGCGCGGGGATCCTCGTGCTCGAGGAGTGGAACCACGCCATTGAGCGTGGCGCGACCATTCTCGCTGAGGTGGTCGGCGCCGCGTCCACGGCCGACGCCCACCACGTCACCGCACCGGACCCGAGCGGTCAGGGTGCCATTCGCTGCATGGAGTTGGCCCTCGCCGACGCCGGGATGAGCCCGAGCGACGTCTCACACATCAACGCCCACGGCACCTCGACGCCGCTCAACGACCTCGCTGAAGCCCTCGCCGTGCGCCACGTCTTCGGCGACAACCCGCCACCGGTGACCTCGATCAAGGGACACCTCGGCCACTCGCTCGCCGCCGCCGGGGCTCTCGAGGGAGTCGCGTCGGTCAAGACGTTGCTTGAGCAGGTCATCCCCCCCACCGCCGGCACCACGAACGTGGACCCCGAGGTCGGACTCGACGTCGTGATCGACGAGCCGCGTCGTGCGCAGGTGGACGTCGTGCTCTCGAACTCCTTCGGCTTCGGTGGCCACAACGGCAGCGTCGTCTTCCGCCGTTTCCAGGGTTAACTCAGTCGTTCAGTCGCCGAGTGACGTAGGCGTTCGCCTCCGCCCAGCGCGCGTTGGCGATGAACTCGCCGAGCAGGACCGGGTCCTTGGTCGCGGGGTCGGACTCGACACAGGACCGCGCGTCGACCCCGAAGACCGGGTAGTTCTGGACTACCTCGACCACGTTGGTCGCACTCAACCCGCCCGAGACAATGATTGGTCGTGCAACGTCGCCGTCGGCGAAAATCGACAGGCAGTCCTCCAGTGCGTCACGCTCGTCTAGTTCGGGCATCGCGAAGTAGTCGACCAGTTGCTCGACGCCAGTGCGAATCGAGTCCCCCGGTCCCACCGAGCGGATGACCGTGTTCACGCGTTCTGAGACGTAACGGATCTCCTCGACGGTCATACGGCCGGTGAGCTGGGCGGCGTGCAGCCCGAGCCGGTTCGTCACATCGACGATCCGTTGGGGCATCTCGTTGCGGAACGTGCCCACGGTGAACGTCCCCGCCGGCAAGCGGTGAATGATGTCGCGCGCGTCATCACTGCCGATTCGTTGGGGGGTCGGGCCAAAGTCGAAGGCCACCGCGTTGGCCCCGAGGCCGATCGACATCAGCGCATCTTGCTCGGTCGTCACCCCCGAGACCATGATGAAGAGTTCTTCGACGAACAGACGCACCAGGACCTCCTAGGCGAACGCTAACGCACCGTTAGCTCACGCCAGCGCTTCGACGCTCACGGCCGACGGTGGTTCCACCGTAAGCAGCGTCCGGTGCGCGAAGCCCAGGGCGAGGATTCCCCCGTCGTCCGGAGCCGAGGAGGTCACCCCGGACGGTCCCGCTGGGCCCGCCGAACGCAGGAACGCGTCGATCGCCTCGATGGACTCGCCACGGGCCCGCATGAGCCGCCAGGGCACGCTCGACGCGCGCGCGTCGAGTCGACCCACGAGCTCTTGACCGGTGAAGCACCCCTTGCTGAAGGACACTGTTCGCGCCACGAAACGTGATCCGTAGGACTGGGCCACCAGGCGAGCGACGAACTCCTCGGCGCCCGGCCACCCGTCTCTGATCGCCGCCACGCGGCTCGGGTAGGGGCCGGAAACCTCGCGCTGACTCGTAATAGTCAGGCGCGCCCGGAGCCGGAATCGATTGAGCCGCGCGAGCACCGCGTCGTGCGTCGCGTCGGGCACGACGAGTTCAAGTCCGGCTTCGACCGGCTTGAGCACACCAGCACTGACGACCGTCCCGTCGGGGTCGAGCACCGCCGTCCAGCGCGGCCACGCACCATCTCCCTCGAGGTCCTGGCTCACCTGGGACTGTAGGAACGTCACCGCATCCTCACCCACGACGCGCAACGCGCACCAATCGCGGTCGCCCTGCGTCGGGGCCGAGTCGTCCTGCATCGCCACTACAGTATGCGCCGAGCCGCGCGAGTGAACCGAAACGGACCGATGACCGTACAGAGTGAATTGAACACGATCACCTCGACCTTGGAGGAACTGGCGACTCGTCTCACCGCACTGGTCGAGGTCGACGGCACCGCGGTCGACAGCGACGTCTACACCGAGTTGGTTGCCGCCGAACGCGCCGTGACCACGCTGCTACGCCGCCTCAACCGGGTCTCGCGCTCCATGCGCTGACCTCACCGGTAGCGTTGACCCATGGCTACGTGGTGTTCGACGAGTTCCCTGACGGCCGAACAGCGCCTCGAGGTCCTCGACCTGTTCAACCGCACCGAGAGTGAACTCGGCCGCGAGGCGATCGACGAAGGTCGACGGCGCACCGTCGTGCACCGAGGGATCGGCGAACACTGGCTGGACCTCGACGGCGACCGCGTACGTCGCTACGCCCTCCTGACCCCGGGCGAACCCGCGAGCGTCGAGATGTGCGGCGGCGGCGTCGACGAACGCCTGCTCGAGGCGATCTTGACGCGCCACGAGACGGTGGACTGGTGGACCCGCGGTGACGCCGACACCACCGCAGGGACCGTCGTACGCACCCTCCAACTCTTGCGCGTAACCTTGCCCGTTCGCGTCGAGCACGCGCCCATCGCTCCCGGCGTAATCCGGACTTTCGACCCCGAGCGTGACGCGCTGAGCTGGCTCGCCCAGAACAACGCGGCCTTCGCCGATCACCCCGAGCAGGGCGCCTGGACCGAGCGTCAGCTCGACGAGCGGCTCTCGGAGCCCTGGTTCGACCCGTCGGGCTTCTTCCTCCTCGAGATCGACGGCCGCCTCGCCGCCTCGTGCTGGACCAAAGTCCACGAGTTGCACCCCGATCGCTTCGGTGAGATCTACGTCATCGCCGTGCACCCAGATTTCCGGGGTCGAGGACTGGGGCGCATGATGGTGTTGCACGGTCTAGACGCCATCCGGCGAAAGGGCGTCTCGAGCGCGACACTCTTCGTGGACGAGTCCAACGTTGCGGCGCGCGGCCTCTATGAGTCTCTTGGCTTCACACTCGAGCGAGAGGACTGCCTCGTGCGCTTCAGCGCCCTCGACACACCACTGAAGCGTTAGCCGCCAACGAGACGGCCCACCCCGAAGGTCACCAGTGCCGCGAGCGCGGTAACGCTGACCTGGCGCAAGGCCCAGGCGACGACACCCTTTCGGGTGAACCAGCCGATCGAGCCGCCGACCGTCGCGGAACCGATCGCACCGAAGAGGATCGACCAGGGCACCTCGTTCCCACTCGCCGACCAAAGCCACGGCAACAGTGGCACGAAGGCGCCGACGGCGAAGGCGATAAGCGAGGAGATCGCGGCCGAGATCGGTGAACCGGTCGCCGAGGGGTCGATGCCCAGCTCCTCGCGCGTGTGGGTGCGAAGCGCGAGATCGGGGTCTCGCATGAGATCGACCGAGAGCCGCTCGGCCAGTTCCATCTCGATGCCCCGGGCTACGAAGATGTCGCGCAGCTCGGCCTGCTCGGCCGCGGGGCTTGACTCGATCGAACGCCGTTCCACGTCGATCTCGTACTCGAGCAGCTCCTTCTGGGCGCGCATTGAGAGGTACTCGCCCGTGGCCATCGAGAATCCGCCGGCCACGAGTCCGGCCAGTCCCGCGAGGCGCACGACGTCGTGCCCGGGGTTCGCCCCCGCGAATCCGAGGATCAGCGACACGTTGGTCACCAACCCGTCGCTCACCCCGAAGATCCCCGCCCGCACCCAACCGCCGGAGATCTGTCGGTGCTCCTCTTCGTGTACGCCTGGCTCCATGCCATCAGTGTACGAGCCCAAGGTGAACGGCTCTTGACGAGAGACCCGAGGATAGGCTCTTCGGGGAGGTTGCGATGACGACGAGCGTGGCGGGCATCGAGGAGCTGACGACCATGGTGGGCCAGCATCTCGGGTATTCGGAGTTCCAGACGGTGACCCAGGAACAGGTCAACCTCTTCGCGGCCGCGACGGGTGACCACCAGTGGATCCACGAAGACGTCGAACGGGCCAAGCAGGGTCCCTTCGGCGGCACGATTGCCCACGGCTACCTCACACTCTCGCTGTTGCCGGTGCTACTCGGTGGGGTGCTGCGGGTGGACGGCGTGACGATGGGCGTCAACTACGGCACGAACAAGGTTCGCTTCACCAACCCCGTCCCCGTGGGCTCGTCAATTCGCGCCGGCGCTACCTTGGCCTCGGTGGAGCCCTTTGAGGGTGGAGCCACCGTCGCGCTCGACACCGTGATCGAGATCCGCGACCAGGCCAAGCCCGCCTGCATCGCCCAGGTCATCTACCGGTACTACCGCTGACCGTGGACCCCAACCGGTTGCCGCAGGGCAACGAGAAGACCCGTCAGGTGCGCGCGATGTTCGACGCGATCGCCGGACGCTACGAGCTGGTGAACCACCTCATGACCTTCGGCTTGGACGCGCGGTGGCGCCGTCGCGCCGTGCGCGACCTGCGACTGCCTGCGGCGAGCCTCATCCTGGACATCGCCGCGGGGACGGGCGACTTCACGCGCGAGCTCGAGCGCCAGGGACATCGCGCCGTGGCGACCGACCTCAGTTTTGGCATGCTGAGCGCCGGAAACGGCATGAAGGTGCGCGTCCAGGCCAACGCCGCCGAACTACCCTTCGCCACGGGCGTCTTCGACGGGGTGACCTGTGGGTACGCGTTGCGCAACTTCACTGACCTGCGCGCCACACTCGTCGAGATGGGCCGCGTCGTACGTCCCGGGGGTCGCATCTCGCTGCTCGAGGTCGCCGAGCCGAGCAGCGCACTGCTGCGCACCGGGTTCCGGATCTGGTTCCGCGGCGTGGTTCCCCTGGTGGGCTCACTCGTATCGGACCGCAACGCCTATCACTACCTGCCCAAGTCGACGGCGTACCTGCCCCCGACACCGGAACTGGTCGCCATGTTGCGCGACGCCGGCTTCAGCGCCGTCAACCACCGGTTCGTGATGGGAGGGTTGAGCCAACAGTTCCTCGCCACGAGGTCGGCGTGAAGTTCCGCCGTACCCGAATTCCCGCCCAGTCGACCCAGGTGCTGCGGGCGCTCAGCGCACGGAGCGGCTGGCTCGTCGAGTCCCCCACCGTGCTGCGCTGCGGCTTCGGTGGCGCGGTCGACGAGCTCTCCCTCGCTTCGGGTGTGGACGGGCGCACCGTGGACACGCTGTTCGCGGGACACGAGCTGACCGGCGAGGATGGTCCGGTTGGATCGGGCATCGTCGCCTTTGCGAGCCTGCCCTTTGACCGCCACGAGCCCGGCCTCCTCGTCATCCCACGCTTCACGATCACCCAGGACCGCGCCGGCGCCGCTTGGCTGAGCGAACGCGTGGGATCACCGGCCTGGTCACCCCTGCTCGACGAGGTGTCCCTCCCCACCCAAGAGCCCCAATCGATCCGCTCAGTCTCCTATCAGCCCACGCCCGAGGAGTACGCGCACCAGGTCGCCCTCGCCGTCGAGATCCTGCGCCGCAAGGAGTTGGACAAGGTCGTGCTCGCGCGCGCGGTCGCTGGGACTGTACCCGAACCCATCGACCCCGCGGCGATTGCCCAGCGCCTGCGCACCCGTGAGCCCTACTGCACCGTCTACAGCCTCCCGTTGCCCGACGGACGGCGATTCGTCGGCGCGAGCCCCGAACTGCTCGCGCGGCGCATCGGCGCGTCCATCCAGTTGCACCCGTTGGCGGGCACGATCGCCCTGCCCGCCAACGTCGCGCCCGACGACTACGAGAACTGGCTGCTCGGCAGTACCAAGAACCTCCACGAGCACGAGTTACTCGTGGACGACCTTGTCGCGCGCCTACGCGACGACTACGAGAACCTCGTCGCCGACCCGACACCGTCGATCGTGGCGTTGCGCACGGTGGCCCACCTCGGCACCTGGATCAATGGCGTGCACCAGGGTTCCACCTCAGCGCCCGACGCCCTCGCGATCCTTCGCCTGCTCCATCCCACCGCCGCGGTGGGCGGCATCCCCCGCGAGCCCGCCACCGCCCTCATCGCCCGTCTCGAGCCGCACGCCCGCGGTCACTACGCCGGGCCGGTCGGCTGGCTCGACGCCGGGGGTGACGGTGAATGGTGGATCGGGATCCGCGGGGTCATGGTGGGCGCCACGACCTTCGAGGCCTGGGCGGGCGCGGGCATCGTGAGTGAGTCAGATCCCATCGCCGAACGCGAGGAGACTCGCGACAAGCTAGCGAGCGTCCTGTCCTCGGTACTAGCTGATCGGGTGTGAGCGGGTCTTCGCGAACGGTCGCTCGACGGCCCACTTGGTCACGAGCCACAGCGCCTCGACAACGATCGCGCTCGACATCTTGGACTCGCCGCGGGTCCGATCAGTGAAGGAGATTGGCACCTCGGTGATCGAGGCACCGCCGCGTCGGGCCCGAAAGGTCATCTCGATTTGGAAGCCGTAGCCGTCGGCGGTCACGGTCGTGTAGTCGATCAGTCGTAGTGCCCGGTCCGAGTAGACGCGGTACCCCGCGGTGGAGTCCTTCACCCCGAGCCCGAGCATGATCGAGGCGTACTGATTCCCCCCTCGCGACAAGAGCAGGCGCAGCAACGACCACTTGGGGATCGACCCGCCGCGCACGTAGCGAGAACCGATGACGACGTCGTGATCGGCCGCGGCGGCGAGCAGTGTGGGCAGGGCGTTGGGGTCGTGGGAGAAGTCGCAGTCGATCTCGACGAAGTGGTCGTAGCCCCGCTCGAGCCCCCAGGCGAATCCGGCCCGGTACGCCCCGCCCAGGCCACTCTTGGCCGCGCGTTCGAGCACCGAGATCGAACCCAGCTCACCGGCGAGGTCGCGGGCCCGCCCGGCGGTACCGTCGGGACTCCCATCGTCGACGACCAAGATCGACGACTCGGGTACGACGGCGCGCAGCGCGCGCAGCATCGGCTCAATGTTGAGGATTTCGTTGTAGGTCGGCAGTACGACGAGCGTGCGCACCGATCGATTCTACTCATGGCGCCACGGCGCAACAGTGGCCCCACGTCCGCTACGGACGTGTAAGGCTGGTGGGGATGTCGCCCGATACGCCGAAGCCCCGGTTCTCCGTACCCCGCGAGATCCGCATCACCGTCAGCATCGGGCTCATCGTCTTCGTTTTCGCGTACTTCGTCATCCCCCAGTTCGCCTCGGGGAGAAAGTCGCTGCACCTGCTCGCGACGATCAACCCCCTCCTCGTGGGAGTCGCAGTCTTGTGTGAGATGGCCGCCATCTACTCCTACGTCGAGTTGACGCGTACCGTGCTCTTCCCGTACTCACCCCATCGTTTCGATACCCTGCGCGTCAACCTCGCCGGCCTCGCGATCAGCCACGTGATCCCCGGCGGCACCGCCCCGGCCGGTGCACTTTCCTATCGGATCTTTAACCAGCTCGGCGTACCCAAGGAGACCAACGCCTTCGGCCTCGCGACCCAGGGCACCGGATCGGCGGTCGTGCTCAACATCATCTTCTGGTGCGCCCTGGTGGTCTCGATCCCCCTGCGCGGGTTCAACCCCGCCTACGGCTTTGCCGCACTCGCCGGGGTGTTCTTGCTGCTCGCCTTCTTTGGCACGCTGGTACTGCTCACCCGCGGCCAGCGCCACGCCGACAACTGGATGCGCGCCATCGTCGCCCACATTCCGCGCATCGACCCCGACAAGGTCTCGGCCCTGCTCGTCAAGATCGCCGACCGGATCACCGTCCTCATCAACAACCGCCGAACGCTCTGGTGGGCCTTTACGTGGGCGGGGCTCAACTGGCTCTTTGACGCGGGCTGTCTATGGGTTTTCATCTGGTCCTTCGGCCACCTGATCTCGCCCATCGACCTGCTCGTCGCCTACGGGCTCGCCAACGTCCTCGCTGCGATCCCCATCACGCCGGCCGGGCTCGGCGTCGTCGAGGGTGTGCTCATCCCCACCTTGGTCGGCTTCGGCGTGCCCCACAGCCAGGCGATCCTCGCGGTCCTCGCTTACCGTTTGATCAACTTCTGGATCCCAATCCCCATCGGGGGCGTGGCCTACGCGAGCCTCGAGTGGCGAAAGACGCCACCTAGTGGGTCGATAGCGCCCGGGCCCGGGCCAACGCCCGCCGTTTGAACTCCGCCTGAGCCGAGAACTCGGTCACCGGCTGGACCCGACGCCAGCGGCGATCGGTGCCGAGAACCCACGTGAACTCGTCGTCACGCCAGGTCACTTCGAAGGCGTCGCGTAACTCGTCACGCAGTGCGTGGTCCTCGATCGGCACGAGCACCTCGACGCGACGGTCCAGGTTGCGCTCCATCAGGTCCGCCGAACCCATGTAGACCGACGAACTCTCCTCGCCGGGATTGCCGAAGATGAAGACGCGCGAGTGCTCGAGGAACTCACCCACCAGGCTGCGCACCGCGATCGTCCCCGAGAGCCCGGTCACCCCCGGACGTAGACAGCAGAGCGTGCGCACCGCCAGGCGAATCGGGACGCGTGCGTCACTCGCCTCGTAGAGCGCGTCGATGATCGCCGGGTCAGTGAGCCCGTTCACCTTCATGTCGATGCGGCCCTGCATCCCCCGGTCGCGTTGTCCGTTGATCAGCTCGATGATCCGCGTGCGGGTCATCGTCGGGCTGACAATGATCTTCTCGTAGTCGGCGTTTCGCGCGAAACCGGTGAGGAAGTTGAAGAGTTCCCCAACGTCATGGGTGATCGCCGAGTCGGCCGTGAGCAGCCCGAAGTCCTCGTAGTTACGGGCGGTTTTGGAGTTGTAGTTCCCGGTAGCGATGTGCGCGTAGCGCACCGTGCGGTCGCCCTCGCTGCGCACGACGAGCGCTGTCTTGGAGTGGGTCTTTAAGCCAACAACCCCGTAGACGACGTGGACGCCGGCGTCTTCGAGCGCTTTAGCCCATTCGATGTTGGCGGCCTCGTCGAAGCGCGCCTTCAACTCGACGAGTGCCACAACCTGCTTACCGCGCTCCGCGGCGCGGATCAGCGAACCGACCACCGGTGAGTCCCCCGAAGTGCGATAGAGCGTCTGCTTGATGGCGACCACCTTGGGGTCGTCGGCCGCCTGGGCGATGAACATCTCCACGGAGTCGCTGAACGACTCGTAGGGGTGGTGCAAGAGCAGGTCGCCATCACGGATGACGGCGAACACGTCACCGACGTGGTCCCCCGCGAGCAGACGCGGCGGGGTGAGCGGCGACCACCCTTCGCCCTTCAAGTCGGGTCGGTCGAACTCATAGAGACCCCACAGGTCGTGCAGTCCGAGCGGGGCATCGGACACGTAGACGTTCTCGTGATTGAGATCGAGCTGCTCGACGAGCAGGTCAAGAAACTCGGCCGACATTCCGCGCAGGATCTCTACGCGCAGCGCCTCGCCGAAGCGCCGTCGGCGTAGTTCGACCTCGAGGGCCACGAGTAGGTCGTCCGCCTCGTCCTCTTCCAAGGTCAAGTCGGCGTTTCGCGTCACGCGGAACAGGTCGGCCCGGCCGATCGACATGCCCGGGAAGAGTCGCCCGAGATTGGCCACGATCAGCTCTTCGATCAGGCACCACCGACCCGGACCGGCGGGCAGGAATCGCGGAAGCGAACTCGGCACCTTCACCCGGGCGCTTCGCTCCTCGCCCGTCTCGGAATCACGCACCGCGACCGCGATGTTGAGTGACAGGTTCGAGATCATGGGGAACGGATGACCCGGGTCGACGGCGAGGGGCGTAAGGACCGGATACACGTTCTGCTCGAAGTACCGGTTGAGTCGCGCGTGCTCCTCGACGTCGAGATCGGCGTAGTGGATGATGGTGATCCCGGCCCGCGTCAGTTCCGGCAGCAGGCCGTCGAGCACGATCCGGTCCTGACGCTCGATGAGCGCGAGGACGCGCTCGCGGATCGCGTTCAACTGCTGACGGGGCCGCACCCCGTCCACCGATGGCGTCTGAACACCCGCGGCGACCTTGTCTTGGAGGCTAACGACTCGGACCTGGAAGAACTCGTCGATCATGTCGGCGAAGATCGCGACGAACTTGCAACGTTCCAGGATGGGCAGGCGTTGGTCCTCGGCGAGGTCGAGCAGTCGTGCGCCGAACTCGAGGCGCGAGAGCTCGCGACTCGAGAATCGTTCGGGGCCGAAGGCCTGAACGTCGAAACTCACTGGCCCCGCCTCTCTCAGTATTTTCGCCCTTCCTACGACTACTCTAAGAGGATGGCGAAGCAGATGCGCGCTCTGACGCCCCCGACACCGCTCGAGTCCGGTGAGGGTGAGCGCGCCCGACGCTCGACCGAGCTCGGACTCATGGTGTTGGCCTGGGTGATCACGTCGTCGTTCTACGTGCTCGCGTGGCTCGGCGCGGTCGGCCACTTGCCACCCGACCTATGGCTCTTCCTCGTGGCGATCGTGGCGATCTCGCTGATGATGCACGTCGCGATCCGCATCTACGCGCCCCAGGCTTCCCAGGTGCTGCTACCCATCGCGACGTTGCTCAACGGGATCGGCTACGTCGAAATCGCGCGCTGGGACCCACACCAGGCCGCGCTCCAATCGCTCTGGTTCTTCGTGAGCGCCATCGGGCTCGTGCTCACTCTCGCGCTCGTGCGCCACGTGCGCGACCTCGACCGCTACCGCTACCTCTCCCTCGTGGGCGCCATCGGGCTGCTGCTGTTGCCACTCGTGCCGGGGCTCGGGATCAGCGTGGGCGGCGCGCGACTGTGGATCGGGCTCGGACCGATCACCTTCCAGCCGGTCGAGGTCGCCAAGATCCTCCTCGCGTTCTTCTTCGCCTCCTACTTCGCCGCCAACCGCGACCTGCTGTCCACCCCGACCCAGCGAATCGGGCGCCGCCTGATCGTCCCTCCGCGGACCCTGCTGCCAATCCTCGCGGCGTGGGGCTTCGCCATGGTGATCCTCGGCGCGGAGAACGACATCGGCTTCGCCATGCTGCTCTTCGCCCTCTTCGTGGCGATGCTCTGGGTGACGACCGGACTCAAGACCTACATCGCGATCAGCGGCGTGTTGTTCGTCGGCGGTGCCTTGGTCGCGGCGAAGTACTTCACCCAGGTCCACGCGCGCGTGAGTCTCTGGATCGACCCGTGGTCGGCGAAGAACTTCGCCTTCTCCCACCAACTCGCCTACGGCTGGTTCTCCCTCGCCGCGGGCGGCGTCACGGGCACCGGTCTCGGACTCGGCCAGTCTGGGACGATCCCCGAGATCACCTCGGACATGATCATCGCCGCCATTGGCGAGGAGCTCGGTCTACTCGGCATCGTCGTCGTGCTGAGCCTGTTCGTACTCTTCGTTGGGGAGGGCTTCCGCATCGCGCAGCGCGCCCACTCGGACTACGTGCGCCTCGCGAGCACCGCGCTCACGGCCGTCGTCGGGCTCCAGGCCTTCTTCATCATGGCCGGGGTCCTGCGACTCCTGCCCTTCACGGGCATCACCCTGCCGTTCATGGCCTACGGCGGCAGCTCACTCGTGGCCAACTACATCATCGTCGCGCTGCTGTTGCGGATATCCCACGAGAACAGCCTCGACCTACGCGGCGGCGCGATCCGCCGCGTCGAGTTCAAGCGTCGTTGAACGGTTCGAAGATACTCTCGAGGCACAGGATCGGTGCCACGACTGGCTGACGCAGGGCCAGGATCAACGCGTCACTCGTTCGACAGTCCACCACTTCGCGGCCCCGCGGGGTCATCAGGTCGAGTTCCGCGTAGAAGATCCCACCCTCGTGGCGCACGATCTTGGCGGCGATGACGTCGCACTGGAGACGAGTGAGCACGGTCGAGAAGAGCTCGTGGGTGCTCGGGCGACGTCCCGCGCGGTTGAACAACGCCGCGTGCAGCGCCGTCGCGTCAGCGAGGGCCATCGGGATCGAGACGTTTCGGTACGGCGCTTCGGCCTCCATCAGGTGCACGACGGGCGACGAGTCACCGAGATCGAAGAGCACCGATTCGACGTGCACCACGCGGAACGTCTCGACGAGACGGTCGGCCGGCTTGACGTAGGGTGTCGACGCGTCGTCGCCCTCCGCCTCGACCTCATCACTCACGACCCACCCCTACGCCTCGACACCGACAGCACGAGCCCACCGGCGCTGTAGAACACGAGCACCGCAGACCCGCCGTAGCTGAGCAGCGGCAGCGGGATACCCGTCACCGGCATGATACCCATCGTCATCCCGATGTTCTCAAAGCAGCTGAACGCGAAGAAGATGAACACGCCCAGTCCGAGCACGCGACCCATGGTGTCCTTAGCCGTGCGACCGATCCGGAACATGCGAAAGGCCACGAATGCGAGCAGCAGCACGATCGCGACCGAGCCAATGAAGCCCAGCTGCTCGCCGATCGCGGTGAAGATGAAGTCAGTGCGCTGCTCGGGGACGTAGCCGAGCACCGTTTGGAGCCCCTGGAAGAGTCCGGCACCGTGCAGTCCGCCCGAACCGATCGCACTCTTGGCGTTAGAGACCTCGTAGATCAGCGGCGCGAGCGCCGGGTTGGTCGAGTTCTGATTGAGGAACGAGACGAAACGGTCGACCTGGTACTTGTGCAACAGGTCGAAGTAGACCGCCCCAGCGACCCCCACCGAGCCGATGATCGCGAGAAAGGTCATGAACCGTGGTGGAACCCCGGCGATGACCATCATCGCCGCGACCACCAAGACGATGATGATCGCCGTGCCGAGGTCTGGCTGGAGCACGATCAGCAGCAACGGCGTGCCGCCCATCACGAGGATCCGCAGCACGTCGTACATCGTCAGGCCGTCGGCACGCCGCTGGGTGTAGGTCGCGACCGCAAGGATGATGACGAGCACCGTGAACTCACTGGGCTGGAACTGGATGAATCCGAGGTTGTACCACCGCTGCGCACCGAGGGCGCTCTGACCGGCGACGAACACCCCCGCGAGGGCGAACAGTGAGATTACGTAGAGCGGCGTGGCGAGGATCTCGAGGCGCCGGTAGTCGATCCGCGAAATCGCCCACATCACGACGATGCCCACCACCACGAAGATGCCCTGGCGTTCGAGGTAGTAATGCGGGTTGTAGCCGGCATTCACGAGCGCGGTGCGCGTCGCGGAGTAGATCATCACCACCCCGATCAGACCCAGTACGACGAGTCCCACGAAGAGGCTCCGGTCCATCGACTCGCGGCTGCGAATCCGCGTCGTGATGGCGTTGAGGGTGTCGCTCACCGGATCGCCTCGAGTAGGGCGGCCCCGTCAATGGGCACTCCCAACCACCACGAGAGCTGTCGGGCGGCCTGGTACGCCAACATCGCAAGACCGTTCACCACTCGACAACCACTCTCTTCATACTGCGCCAACCAGGGCGAGATCCGTGGCTCATACGTTATATCGACGGCCACCGCGGCGGACTTCGTGGCGACGGGCGTCGCGACGACCCGGCCGCTGACTGGCGTCGTATTGACCACGAGATCGACGGGCTCATCACCACTGACGCCCTCGTGAACGACGTCGTAGGCCGCGGCGAGGGCCCGCACCGACGCCGCGGTGCGCCCGACCACGTCGACGCGGCGCACGCCCGCAGCGGCCAACGCGTCGACAATCGCACGTGCCGCGCCCCCGGCGCCCAACAGCACGACGGCGCGGCCCTCGACGTGGAACCCGAGTTCGCCCACGAGCGAATCGACGAACCCCAGGCCGTCGGTGTTCGCGCCATGGACGCGTCCGTCGCGCACGAGCAGCGAGTTCACAGCCCCGACGCGCGCCGCGGTCTCCTCGAGCACATCACAGAGCTCCACCACCTGGGTCTTGAGGGGCATCGTCACCGATAGCGCGTCGTAGTCGGCGAGCAATTCGGCCACGCGCGCAACGTCGCCGCTTCCTACCTCGATGCGCGTCGAGGTCCCCGCGACCCCGGCTATGGCCAGCCCCGCCTCGTGAAGCTGGGGCGAGAGCGAGTGAGTGATCGGCGAGCCGATCACTCCGAGTCGCCAGCTCACCCGAACCCATTCGTCACTGCACGGCGTTCATTGGCGAGCTGTTGGGCAAAAGTCGTCGCGAAGGCTTCGGTGCCCGAGCGGTCCACAACGGTGAAGTACAGCCACGGTCCCGGTGGTGGGTTAAGCACGGCCTTGATGGCGTCCGAGGAGATGGTGCAGATGGGCGTCGGCGTGAGCCCGGCGACCAGATAGGTGTTGTAGGGCGACTTGGTCTTAAGCATCGCGTGGGTGACCGTGCCGCCGTCCAGGCCGAGAGCGTAGAGCACCGTCGCGTCCATCTGCAGCGGACCGCCCCGGGCGAGGCGGTTGAAGATCACGCGGGCGACCTTGGGCATGTTTCGAGGGTAGTAGCCCTCCTTGTCGACAATCGACGCGGCGATGATCAGCTGATACGCGTCGAGGCCGTTGCGCGTCGTGCTCGGCGTGAGCCCGAGTGCCGCCGCTTGCGCGCTAAAAGCGGCCGTCATCTCCCCGAGGAGATCCTTCGCCGTTGCCTGGGGCGTGATCCGGTACTGACCGGCGCCGATGAGCCCCTCCAGCGAGCCGGCGGGGTGGAAGGGACTCGTCGCGGCGGCGGCCGTGGCGTCGGTGACGAAGTGATCGGCGTAGGTGGCCCCCTCGCGCGCCGCGACCTGCAGGGCCACCTCGTGCAGCGTGAGACCGGGCACCACCGTGATCACCGGAGCCGCCAAGACGCCCTTCACCGAAGCGAAGGACGAGTTCTGGTGGAACCGATATGTGCCGGGGTCAACGGTCGGTGCGCCGAGGATGAGGTCGAGGCGAAAGGCCAACGGACTCGCGATCACCCCTTTGCTATGGAGTTTCCCGGCGATCGTCGCGAGTGAGTCCCCCGGTTGCACCGTGACACTCACCAATTGTCCGGGTCCGCCGAGCGGATACGCCTCGAGCAGGAACCACCCCATGGCGACGATGCAGACACCAAGAATGCTCGCGAGGACCCACCGCAGCGCTTTAGTGAGCACGAAGACCGTCGAGATAGTGCTGGAGCAGCACGACCGCCGCCGCGCTGTCGACCCGATCGCGGTGATCGGCGGAGCGGTGTCCCGCGGCGTGCAGCCCCCTCGTCGCTTCCTGGGTCGTCAGTCGCTCGTCCCACTGGATGACCGTCGCGTGGTGCAACGCAGCTCGAAGCTCGTGGAACAAGCCGTCGGCCATGACCGTGCTCGCGGTCTCGCGACCCGACAGCGCGACGGGGCGGCCGACAACCACGAGATCGACGGACTCGTCGTCGACGATCTGACTGATCAGCACGAGTAACGAGTCATCCACGGTAAAGGCCGGGCGCGGGAAAGCCATGGTGCGCGCCGAGTCACTGATCGCGACGCCGCAGCGCTTCGAGCCGGGATCGAGTCCGAGAATGCGTCCCACGGCGTTACATCGCCGACGCGGCGGCGACCACCTTGTCGATGCCGGACGGGTCACGACCCCCAGCCAGTGCCACGCGGCTCGAGCCGCCTCCCCCACCACCGACCATCGGCGCCAGCTCCTTGACCACCTGGACGGCGTCGAGGGACTCGTCGGTCGCCACGGCGATGGCGACCTTGCCGTCGGCCAACCCCGCGACGACACTGAGGCGATGCCCGCGGCGCTGGACCTCCTGGGCGAGCGAGCGCAACTGCTCACCGCTAAAGCCGTCGACGCGCGCGGCCACGACCGGCGACGGCGTCGCCGCGTGCAACTGATCAGCGATCGCCACGAGCTGGGCCTGGCGAAGGTTCCCGACCTCGCGCTCGAGGTCGCGTTGACGCTCGAGCAGTCGACTAAGCGCGGGTACCACGTCGTCCTGGGCCGTCTTCAAGATGCCCGCCACGCTCGAGACCACCCGTTCGAGTTCCTGGGCGCGCCGCAAGGCGCCGAGTCCGCTCACCGCCTCGATCCGACGAGTGTTCGCCCCGATCGAGGATTCGCCGAGGACCTGGACCTGGCCGATGTCCCCGAGGCGGTCCACGTGTGTACCGCCACAGAACTCCAGGCTGTGCGATCCGGCGCGCACCACGCGGACCTGGTCGCCGTACTTGTCCCCGAAGAAGGCGATCGCGCCCATCGTCTCGGCCTCTTGCTTGCTCGTTTGGATGGTGTCGACGTCCTCGTTGTGCACGACGTCGCCGTTGACCATGGTGAGGATGGCCGCGAGCTCCTCGTCGGCCAGCCCCGTCCCGTGCGAGAAGTCAAAGCGCAACCGATCGGGTCCGACGTAGGAACCCTGCTGGCGTACGTGGTCACCGAGCACCGCGCGCAGCCCAGCGTGTAACAGGTGCGTTGCGGTGTGGTTCCGTCGCGTCGCGTCACGACGCTCCGGGTCGATCGTCGCCACGGCCAACTGGCCGGGCAGGATTTCGCCGTGGAGTCGACCACGGTGCGCGATCAGGCCGCCCGCGACGGACTGGGTGTCGCGCACGTCAAATCGCCCCGTCTCGGTCACAATCACACCCGTGTCGCCCACCTGACCGCCCGACTCGGCGTAGAACGGCGTCACGTCAAGGAAGAGCTCGCTGAAGTCCTCCCCGTTCAAGATCGCGACCACCTCGGACTCGACGCTGTAGCGCGAGACGTCTCGGCCCACGAACTCGGTGGCGCCGTGACGCTCGACGAGGTCCCGGTACTGTGAGTCATCGGCGAGGCGGAGGGTCTTGGCCGCCGAGCGGGCCCGTTCACGCTGGGCCGTCATCGCGGCGCTGAAGCCATCGTGGTCGACGACCAGCCCCGACTCGGCGGCGATTTCGTCGGTGAGCTCGATGGGGAACCCGTGGGTGTCGTGCAGGCGAAACGCCACGTCACCCGAGATGACCGTGCCGCCCGACGCGCGCACCGCCGCCTGGGCCTCGTCGAGCAGGGACATGCCCGTACGCAGCGTGCGGCCGAAACCGAACTCCTCGCGCTCAAGGATCTCGATGATGAGTTCACGGTCCTTCACCAGCACGGGGTAGGCCCCACCCATCTTCTCGATCGTGGCGTCCACGAGCGAGGCCACGAGCGGCGCGTCCGAACCCGAACGGCGCGCGGCCAGGATCGCCCGTCGGATGATGCGCCGCAACACGTAGCCGCGACCCTCGTTGGTCGGCAAGACCCCGTCGGCCACGAGCATCGACATGGCCCGACCATGCTCGGCGATCCGTCGGATCGCCACGTCGGTGGACTCCGAGCGTCCGAGCGGCACCCCGACGGCACGCGAGGCGGTCTCGAGGAGCGGCGCGAACAGGTCAGTCGCGAAGACCGACTCCACCCCGTTCAGAATTGACAGTACGCGTTCGAAGCCCGCACCCGTGTCGATGTTCTTCGTCGGCAGGTCGGTGAGTGAGCCGCCCGGACCCC
This sequence comes from Actinomycetes bacterium, assembly GCA_021793515.1. Taxonomy (GTDB): domain Bacteria; phylum Actinomycetota; class Acidimicrobiia; order Acidimicrobiales; family RAAP-2; genus RAAP-2. The sequence goes on from JAJYSP010000013.1 coordinate 54,599, forward strand.
GTTCGTACTGCATGAACACGAGGTTCCAAAACTCGATGAAGCGGTCGTCGCCACCGAAGGCCGGTCCACCGTCGGCGCCGAAGGACGGACCCTTGTCGTAGAAGATCTCCGAACACGGACCACAGGGCCCCGTGTCGCCCATCCCCCAGAAGTTGTCCTCGTCAAGGCGCTGGATCCGTTCGGGCCGCACGCCGATGACGTCACGCCAGATGGCCTCGGCTTCGTCGTCCGAGAGGTGCACCGTCACCCAGAGCCGGTCCGGATCGAGCCCGAATCCCTCGGTGATGAGGCCCCACGCGAATTCGATGGCCCGGTCCTTGAAGTAGTCCCCGAAGGAGAAATTGCCCATCATCTCGAAGAACGTGAGGTGGCGCTGGGTGGTGCCGATGATGTCGATATCCGGGGCCCGGAAGCACTTCTGGATCGAGACGGCCCGGTCATAGGGCGGGGTCTCCTCCTCGAGGAAGTAGGGCTTGAAGGGGACCATGCCGGCGATCGTGAACAGCAGCGAGGGGTCGTGGGGTATCAGGCTCGCCGACGGCACCACGGCGTGGCCCCGCTCAGCGAAATAGGACAAAAAGATCGATCGGAGTTCGGCGGCTTCCACGGCCCTTACTCTACTGGTGGCCCCGTCGTGCCCGGGTCCTGGCGCGCGGTGCGCGCACGCCAGTCACGCGCCAATCCCGCCTCCTCGCCGTGCGGTGACGGCTCGAAGAATGCCGTGCCCACCAGGGGGTCCGGCAGGTACTGCTGATCGACCCAGCCCGACGGGTCGTCGTGGGGGTAGCGGTACTCGAGACCGAATCCCTCGCTCGCGGCCCCCCGGTAGTGGGCGTCACGCAGGTGGTCGGGCACGTCGGCGCCCGCGCGGCGCACGGCCTCGGTCACCTGACCAAGCGCACGGGTCACGCTGTTACTCTTGGGCGCGAGGGCGAGGGCGAGGGTCACCTGGGCCAAGGTGAGACGTGCCTCGGGCAACCCGACGAGTTCGATCGCGCTAGCACCCGCCTGGGCCGTGAGCAGGGCCGTCGGATCGGCGAGTCCCACGTCCTCGCTCGCGAGGATCACGAGGCGCCGCGCGATGAACCGTGCGCTCTCGCCGCTCTCGAGCAGCGTGACGAGCCAGTAGAGCGCCGCGTCGGGGTCCGAGCCGCGGATTGACTTGATCAGGGCGCTCACCTGGTCGTAGTGGGTGTCGCGCGACTGGTGATAGACCCGGCCGTCACGCGCGCGCACGACGTGCTCGACCTCGACGGGGCCGTCGGGGCGCGCGAGTACCGCGGCCGTGTCGAGGGTTGTCAGCACGCTTCGCGCGTCACCGTCGCCCGACTCGACGAGCGCTTCGAGGGCGGCCTCGCTCACGCTCACCCCCCGCAGTAGCGCGCCGCGTTCGACCAGCACGCGCAGGTCGTTCGCGCCCAGTCGCACCAGGCGCCAAAGGGTCGAACGGCTGAGCAGCGCGGCGTTGACCTCGAAGTACGGGTTCTCGGTGGTGGCCCCGATCAACACGACGTCGCCCACCTCGGTCGCCGGCAACAACAGGTCCTGCTGGGCCTTGTTGAAGCGGTGCACCTCGTCGATGAACAAGACGGTGGCGCGATCGTGCTCACCCAAACGCGCCCGAGCCCGCTCTAAGGCGTCGCGCACGTCGCGTACCCCGCTCGTCACGGCGGACAGGCTCTCCATCGCATAGCCCGCCCCCTCGGCGACCAGGCGGGCGATGGTCGTCTTGCCGGTGCCGGCTGGACCCCAGAGGATCATCGAACTCAGTCGTCGCGCGGCCACCATGGCGCGGATCGGCCCCGCCGTCCCGACCAGGTGCGCCTGGCCGACGACCTCGTCGAGCGAGCGGGGCCGCAGCAACTCAGCGAGTGGCGCCGAACGCCGACGGCGCTCGTTGGCGGCGTCCTCGAAGAGTGACGTCACGAACCCTTCGGTGCCGGGCGCAGGTGCAGGTCGCGCAACTGGCGTTCCCCAATGGCCTTAGGCGCGCCGGTCATGAGGTCGGCCCCAGACTGGGTCTTCGGGTAGGCAATCACCTCGCGGATGTTCTCCTCGCCGGCAAAGATCGCCACCAACCGGTCGATGCCGAAGGCGAAGCCGGCGTGGGGTGGTGCGCCGTATTTAAAGGCGCCGAGCAGGAAGCCGAAGCGGCTCGCCGCCTCCTCGTCAGAGATCCCGAGTGCGGAGAAGATCCGCGACTGGATGTCCGCGCGGTGGATACGTACCGAGCCACTGCCGAGCTCCCAGCCGTTGAGGACGAGGTCGTAGGCCTGGGAACGCACCTGCAGCGGATCGGTCTCGATTCGGTCCAGGTCGTCTGCGTGGGGCATCGTGAAGGGGTGGTGGGCGGCCATCAGGTTGCCATCCTCATCCACGCCCTCGAACATCGGGAACTCAGTGACCCAGAGGTAGCGGTGCGGGCCCTCGCTCACCGGTGGCGCGCCGATGGCCACGCGAAGCGCCCCGAGCACGTGGCAGGCCAGGTCGTGTTCGTCGGCGACGACGAGTATGAGGTCGCCCTCGCTCGCCCCGTCGACTGTCCTGATCGCGAGGCGTTCGTCGTCGTTGAGGAACCGGTCGAGCGGCGAGTCGAGCCCCTCGGAGGTGACGCGGAACCAGGCGAGCCCCTTCGCCCCGAGGGACTTCGCCTGTTCGGTGAGCTGGTCGAGGCGGCTACGCGCGAAGGAAGCGCCGCCCGTCACGCGGATCGCTTTCACGGTCGGTGCGCTAAAGGCCTTCACCGAGGTCGTGGCGAAGGCCGTCGAGAGGTCCTGAAGTGTCATCTCGAAGCGCAGGTCGGGCTTGTCGGTCCCGTAGCGCTCGAGCGCCTCGGCCCAGGTCATCGAGTCGATGGTGCTCGGACGAACGCCGGTGGCGACCTCGGCGGCGTCGAGCACCGCGCGCGAGACGAAACCCATGATGTCCTCTTGGGTCACGAAGCTCGCCTCGATGTCGAGCTGGGTGAACTCGAACTGACGGTCCGCGCGCAGGTCCTCGTCGCGCAAACAGCGCGCGATCTGGTAGTAGCGGTCAAAGCCGCCAACCATGAGAAGTTGCTTGGCGATCTGGGGGCTCTGGGGTAGCACGTAGAACTCCCCGGGGTGCAGGCGCGAGGGCACCACGAACTCCCGCGCGCCTTCGGGGGTCGGGGCCCACAACAACGGCGTCTCGACCTCACAGAAGCCCTGGTCATCCATGGCGAGACGCAACGCGCGGTTCACGCTGGCACGAAGTCGCAGGTTTCGCTGCATCGCGTCGCGACGCAGGTCGAGGAATCGGAAGCGAAGTCTGACCTGTTCGTCGATGGCCGCGCGCTCGTCGAGCTGGAAGGGTGGTGGCTCGGCCGCCGAGAGGACTTCGACGACACAGTCGCTCAACTCGACCTGGCCAGTCGCGAGACGCTCGTTCGCCGTCCCCTCAGGCCGGCGCGTCACCGTGCCCGTGACACGTACGACGTACTCGCTACGAACGTCCACCGAACCCTCGACCACCGCTTGGACCACGCCCGAGCGGTCGCGCACGTCCACGAAGGCGAGGTGCTCGCCGTGTTCACGCCGCTTGGCGACCCATCCACACACGGTGACGCGCTGGCCGATCATCGCCTCATCGACCGAGGCGCACAGGGCGTCACGCATGCTCGTGGCTTCACTACCGGTCACTGTCATGGTCACTTCTTCACTAGATCGAGCATGGTCGCGACGAGCTCGTCGTGCGCCACGCTGCGCTGGGTCTGGTCATGGTCCCCGCTTCGCAGGTCCCTAATCGTAACCTGGGCTGCGGCGAGCTCCGCTGGTCCCACGAGTACCGCGAAGCGCGCCCCGGAGCGGTCCGCGACCTTCATCTGGGCTTTCATCGAACGATTGTCGTAGGCCCGCTGCACGGCGAGGCCCGCGAGTCGCAGCGCGTCCGCGTAGCGGGTTGCGGCGTCAGTGCCCGTCGTGTCAACGACGAACACGTCGGGCGTTCGCTCGAGGAGCGGATCGAGCGCGCCCTCCGCTTCACGCGCGAGCAGCAGCCGTTCGATGCCGCTGCCAAATCCGATACCGCTCGTCGCTGGTCCGCCGAGCTGCTCGGCCAACTTGTCGTAGCGTCCGCCGCCACCGATCGCGTTCTGGGCGCCGTCGAGGGCGTCGGCGACGAACTCGAAGGTCGTGCGGGTGTAGTAGTCGAAGCCGCGCACCAGGCGTGGCTCGAGGGTCGACACGATCCCCAGCCCGTTCAGTCCGTCGACGACCCGCTCGAAGTGGGCGCGACAGTCCGCGCAGAGGTGGTCGGGCAGCATCGGGCCGGCCTCGGTGGCCGCCCGGCACGCTGCGCGCTTGCAGTCGAGCACCCGTAGCGGGTTCGTCGACCACGTCTCGCGGTGCTCGTCACAGAGCGACGATTCGTTTGCCGCGAGGTGCGCCATGAGCAGCTCGACGTAGCGACCACGACACTCGTCGTGGCCCATTGAGTTGATGAGAAGCCGGACCCGGCGAAGCCCGATCGCCTGGTAGAACCGCCAGGCGAGCGCGATCACCTCGACGTCGAGCGCCGGGTCGTCAGTTCCGAGTGCCTCCACGCCGAGTTGATGGTGCTGGCGATACCGCCCGGCCTGGGGTCGCTCGTAGCGGAACGCCGGGGTGACGTACCACGCCTTCCACGGTGTCGGCGGTTGGTGCTGGACGAAGGCCCGTACCACCGACGCGGTGCCCTCGGGGCGTAGCGCGAGGGTGCGGTTCCCTCGGTCGGTGAAGACGTACATCTCCTTGGTCGCTACTTCGCTCTGCTCGCCGATGCCGCGGTTGAATACGCCGACGTCTTCGAAGAGCGGCGTGAGCACGAGCGAGAAGCCGTAGCGGTACGCGAGTGTCGCGAAGGTCCCGATCAAGCCCTCCCAAAGGGCGGACTGGGGGGCGAGGACGTCGTGGGTGCCCACCGGGGCACGAAACTGCGCTGGCGGTTCGTTCATGTTCCCTTATTCTGTCCGGGGATCTGGCGGAAGGCGTCAAAGACCCCGTCAACCGCTTTCAGCGCGCTGAGCAGGCTCGAGAGGTGGGTCGGGTCCACCAGCTCCACGTCAAAGACCATGCGCACGATGCGCGCGCCCGAGGTCGTGGAACTGCTCGAGATGATGTTGAGGTGATACTCGGCGACGACCTTGGACACGTCGAGCAGCAGCCTCGAGCGGTCAAAGGCGAGCACCTCAAGGACGGCCCGGTACTGTCCGCCGACCGATCCGTCCCACTCGACGTCGATGATCCGCTCCCCCAGCCGGTGCGCGAGCGCGACGGCGTTGGAGCAGTCGTCTCGGTGCACCGACACGCCCCGGCCCTGCGTGATGAAGCCCATGATGGCGTCGCCGGGCACCGGTGAGCAGCAGCGCGCCAGGTGGATCATGACGTCGTCGAGACCCTCGACGTAGACCCCCGCCGTGCGTCGCGCCGAGCGGTTGTTGCGGGGCATCTTCGTGACCGTCGTGGGCAGCTGTTCGGCCTCGCCGCCGTGCAGTTCACGCTCGAGTCGCTGGACGACCGCGAGTGCCGAGATCTGTCCGCTGTCGATCGCCATGAACAGGGCGTCTAAGTCCTCTAAGTTGAGCGATGTGATCACCGCGTCGAGGGCACTCGACGCGAGCGAGGTCGCGATGGGTAACCCCTCGCGGCGAAGCGCCTTGGTCAGCTCCTCACGCCCGCCCTCGATCGCGTCCTCACGGCGCTCACGCTGGAACCACTGGCGGATCTTGGACTTGGCACGCGAGGACTTGGCGATCTTCAGCCAGTCGCGCGACGGCCCCGCGGACTGGTGCTTGCTCGTGACGATCTCGACGACGTCGGCCGAGTGCAGCACCGTGTCGAGGGGCACGAGGCGTCCGTTGACCTTGGCGCCCACACAGTGGTGGCCGACCTCGGTGTGCACCGCGTAGGCGAAATCGATGGGGGTCGCCCCCTCGACCAGGGCAATCACGCGTCCTTTGGGGGTGAAGACGTAGACCTCGTCGTTGCCCAAGTCCAGTTTGAGCGCCTCGAGGAAGGCGATCGGGTCGTCCTCTTCCTGTTCCACGTCGGCGAGGCGCTGCATCCAGGCGATCTCCTTGGTGGACGCGCCCTCCTTGTAACCCCAGTGCGCCGCGATACCGAACTCGGCGCGTCGATGCATCTCCTGGGTTCGCACCTGCACCTCGACCGACTTGCCACGCGGCCCGATCACCGTCGTGTGCAACGACTGGTAGAGGTTGAACTTCGGTGAGTTGATGTAGTCCTTGAAGCGCCCCTGAACCGGCGACCAGAGCGCGTGGATCGCACCCAGCACCGCCCAACAGTCGCGTTCCTCCTCGACGATGACCCGTAGTCCCACCAGGTCAAAGATTTCGTCGAACTCCTTGCCGCCGACGACCATCTTCTCGTAGATGCTCCAGAGGTGCTTCGGGCGACCCCGGACCTCGGCGTGGATGCCAAACCCCTCCACCTTGGCCATCAGTGCGTCCATCACCTCGTGCAAGTAGGCCTCGCGCTCGGGCTGGCGCGCGGCGACCATCTGTTCGATCTCGGCGTAGCGCTTCGGGTGCAGCGTGGCGAAGCTCAGATCCTCGAGCTGCCACTTGACCTGTTGGACTCCCAGGCGGTGCGCGAGGGGCGCGTAGACGTCGAGGGTCTCCTGGGCGATCGCGCGCTGGCGGTGCATCGGCATGACCGAGATCGTGCGCATGTTGTGTAGACGGTCGGCGAGCTTGATGATCAGCACCCGCCAGTCACGGGCCATCGCGATAAACATCTTGCGAATCGTCGCGGCCTGCTGAGCCTCTTTGGAATCGAATTCGAGGCGGTCGAGCTTGGTCACCCCGTCGACCACGGCCGCGACCTGCTCACCGAACTCGCGCGCGAGCCAGCTCGTCGTCATGCCCGTGTCCTCGACCGCGTCGTGCAACAGTGCCGCCGCGATCGTCGGCGCATCAAGGCCCAGGTCGGCCACTATCCCCGCCACCGCGATGGGGTGGGTGACGTAGGGCTCACCGGTGCGTCGCAACTGACCTTCGTGAGCGGCAATCGCCGCCAGGCCGGCCCGGCGGATGATTTCGACGTCGCCGTCGGCGTGGTGCTCGCCGAAGCGCGCCACCACCCGATCGAGCGAACTGACCAGGGCAGCGTCCGTCGGCAGTCGTGACGTCAAGCTCACCATGGCGTCAGCCTACCGGTCGACTATCGCCGCTTCTGCTTGCGCGCACGGGCCTGGACGCCCGCGGACTTGGTCGCACTCGCCGCTCGCGTCGAGCGCTGCGTACCCTCATTGGACAGCTTCGCCGCCTCGGCGGGGCTGAAGATGTGGTGATCTGACCGTGAGGCGACCCGGGCCGCGAGGTCCACGTAGCGCGGCTCGCGCTCCTTCAGAATGGCGAGCAGCGGGCTCGCGATGAAGATCGACGAGTAGGCCCCACTGATCAACCCGACCGTCAGGGCGAGTCCGTAGTTCTGCAGCGTCGTCGCGCCGAGGATGTACGCACCCACGATCAAGACCGACAGCACGGGCAGGATCGCCACCAGCGAGGTGTTGATCGAGCGCGCCAGCGTCTGGTTCATCGACAGGTTCACCATGTCGCTGTAGGTGAGTTCGCCGCCCTTCAGCACCGAACTAGTGTTATCGCGCACGCGGTCAAAGACCACCACGGTGTCATAGAGCGAGTACCCGAGGATGGTGAGCACCGCGATCACCGTGTCCGGCGTGATCTGGAAACCGAAGAGCGAGTAGACCCCGATCGTGATCAAGAGGTCGTGGATCATCGCCACGAACGCCGCGAGGGCCATTTTGGGCTCGAAACGCAGACTGATGTAGATGATGACCGCGACGAAGAACACCAGCAGCGCCTCGAGGGCACGACGGGTGATCTGTCCGCCCCAGGTCGGGCCCACATTGCTCGTGGACACCTGGTTCGCGTTCACTTTCGCGATCCGGGCCATGGCGTTGATCACCTTGTTGGTCACGGCGTTCTGCTGGGTGCTCGAGAGCGAGTTGATGTCCGCCGAGACCTGGTAGGTGTCCGCGCCTAACTTCTCCACAACCGGCTGGGGAAGCCCGGCGTGCTCCACCGCCGTGGTGACCGCGCTGATCGAGGTGTTCGGCGCGAGCACCTCCCACGAGCTGCCGCCCTTGAAGTCGATGCCGAGGTTGAACCCACGGATCGACAGCGAAGCGATGCCGAGAATGATGATCGCGATGGAGACGCTGAACCAGATCTTGCGCCGTCCGACGAAGTCGAACTTGGTCAGGCCGCGATAGACCCGACTCAGGCGTCCCGGTGTTGAGACCGTGGTCGTTGCTGTCGCGCTACTCATTGGATGCTCCCATTGCGAGACCGGCGGCCATGGACAACGCACTCGTCTCGTCGGTGCTGCGTCGGCCCAGCAGAATCACGAGGGGTCGGGTGAAGTACCACGTGATGCCGATGTCGAGCAACGTCGACAGTCCGAGGAAGAAGGCGAAGCCGCGCACGTCACCGACGGCGATCAGATAGAGCAGGATCGCCGCGAGCAAGCTGACCGTGTCGGCGGCGAGCACCGTGCGCCACGCCGAACGGAACCCTCGGTCAACCGAGGTCCGAATGGACCGGCCGGCTCTGGCTTCATCCTTTAATCGCTCGAAGTACACGATGTAACTGTCCACCGTGATACCGATGGACACAATCAATCCGGTGACACCAGCCAACGTGAAGCTTGGTGCGAAGGCCGTGTGACCGAGCGCGGAGATGATGGCCCACAGCAACGCGCCGGTGACCCCGAGTCCGAGCACGATCACGAGACCGAGCAAGCGGTAATAGACGATGGTGTAGAGCAACACGAGGCCGAGTCCGACGAGACCGGCACCGAGACCCGCGACGAGCGCGCTGTGACCCAAGGTCGGCGAAACCGTCTGGGTGGTCAACGCGACGAGTCGCACTGGCAGCGCACCGAACTGCATCGCCAGCGCGAGGTTCTTCGCCGAGGACTCGGTGAAGGACCCCGAGATCTGGCCCTGACCGTTGAACGAACTAAACGTCGTTTGGCCCGGCTGAATCAGGGGCGCCGACTGGACGACGCCGTCGAGTTCGATGGCGAGCTCGGCGTGGAAGTTGGCCTGGGCGACGCGGTCCCACGCGGGGCTCCCCGCGCCGGTGAGGGTGTAGTTGACGACCCACGCGCCAACCTGGTCTTGCTGGGCGATGGCGGTCTTGACCGCCTGACCGGTCAGCTGCGCCGGCCCGAGCACGTAGCGCACGCTATTGGTGCCGAGTGTGGGCAGGATGACCGTCTGGTTCTTGTTGTCGTTCTGGGGCGAGGTCGACGCGATGTTCGTGTACTTGGGGTCCAGACCAATGTTGTTGGTCGGCGCCTGGGTGTTGGTATTCACGGCCAAGTTGGCCGCGGTCATGAGGTAGTTCGCGCCACAGCTCGGGACGGTCTTCACCGGTTTGGCGTGCTTGGAGGCCGGTCCGGTCTCACAGAGCACCGGTCGAAACAGCAACTGGGCCGTCTGGCCGACGGCCTTTAACACGGTGCGAGCGTCGGTGACACCAGGGACGCTCACCACGACGTCCTTACCCTGCAAGTTCACCAGCGCGCCCGAGACGCCGAGTCCGTTCACCCGGTTGTTGAGAATCGAGACGACCTCTTGCATATTCGCCGTCGATGTCGGCGTGGCCGGCTTATAGACGACCGAGAGACCGCCGGCGAGGTCGAGGCCGAGCTTGGGCCCCCACCCGAAGGACAGTGTCGTAATCAACGCCCCGAACGCGACCACGATCGTCAGCACCAGGCTGACGATCATCGATCGTCGAGAACCGACGGTTCCTGCCATTACTGCTCGTCGCCTTCGGCGGTCGGTTCATCGCTCGTCGCGGGAGCCGGATCGAAGCGCCGCGCGATCGCCGAGGGCACGAACTCGAGCTCGACCCCGCTCGCGCTGCGCAGCACGATGATGTCGGCGTCGTTACGCACCACGGTACCGACGAATCCGCCGATGGTCTGGGCGCGCTCGCCCACTTCGACCTTGCGCGCGGCTAGGCGCGCCTGCTTCTGCTTCTTGTTGCGCGGCCGGAGGTAGAAGAAATAGAGCGCCCCGAAGACCACCAAGTAGATAATCAAAATCGACGAGCCGCCGCTCGAAGCTGCAAACATGTGGCTTTCCTCCGGAACTAGACCCCAGAAACCCTAGCCCACGCGGACCTGATGTTTAGACCAATCCCCCGCCGGGCGCGCGAAGTCCCAGGTGTGCGTACGCACGGTCGGTGGCGAGGCGTCCCCGCGGGGTGCGGATAAGTAGGCCCGCGCGCAGGAGATAGGGCTCGTAGGCGTCCTCGATCGTCATCGCCTCCTCGCCACAGGCGTGACTCAAGGTCACCAGACCAACCGGTTGGGCGTTGAACTGGCGACAGAGGAGGCTCAGTATCCGCCGGTCGAGTTTGTCAAGTCCCAGGTCATCGATGCCAAACAGCGTCAACGCCTCGACCGCTACCGACGCGTCGATCGAGAGGATCTGGTTCACCGCGGCGAAGTCGCGCACGCGCCGCAGCAGCCGGTTCGCGATCCGTGGGGTCCCTCGACCTCGTGATGCGATGGCCAGCGCGGCCTCCGTGCTGATGTCGATCGCGAGAAGCCCCGCCGATCGCTCGACGATCGTGGTCAGTTCGTCGTCGTCGTAGAGGTCGAGCTGACCGACGAAGCCGAAGCGATCCCGCAGCGGTGCGGCCACGAGACCCGTCCGGGTCGTCGCGCCGATCAGGGTGAAGTTCGGCAGGTCGAGTCGGATCGACCGAGCCGACGGTCCCCGTCCGATCAGGACGTCGAGGCGCCGGTCCTCCATCGCTGGGTACAACACCTCCTCCACCGATCGATTGAGTCGGTGGATCTCGTCGATGAACAGCACGTCCCCGTCGTGCAGGTCGGTGAGCAACGCGGCCAAGTCCCCGGGGCGCGTCAGCACCGGCCCCGAGGTGATCCGAAGCCCCGAACCCATCTCGTTGGCGACGATCGAGGCGAGCGAGGTCTTGCCGAGGCCCGGCGGACCGGCGAAGAGGAGGTGATCGACCACCTGGCCGCGCGAGCGCGCCGATCCGAGCACGATCTCTAGGTGTCCGACAAGGTCTCGCTGTCCGACGAAACCCCCGAGCGAGGTCGGGCGAAGTGACGCCTCGCTGCGTCGTTCGGGCTCGTCGGCGCCACCCCTGACGAGCGGCTCATCGCTCTCGAGGTCGATGTCGCGGCGACTCACGTGCGCCCCAGATACCCGAGCGCCACGCGCAACGCCGCGCTCTCGTCCTCGGGCAGCTCGACGCCGTGGAGTTCGCGGATCTCGCCGGGCCCGTAGCCGAGACGCCGTAGCGCCTGCTCGATCGCGTCGGGGACCGAGCTCACGGGCACGACCACCGGGCTCTCGATGGTGAGCTTGCCGTGCAGTTCGAGCACGATGCGATTGGCGGTCTTGGTTCCGATGCCGGGAATCGACGCGACCGTCTTGTGATCCCCGGACTCGATGGCCTCAGCGAGCACGTTCATCGGCATCGTACGAAGCGCGGCCAACGCCGTCGAGGGACCGACCCCCGGAGTCGCGAGGAGTTGGGCGAAGAAGGCTCGTTCCTCGAAGCTCGTGAAGCCGTAGAGCACGATGGCGTCTGCGCGAACGACGGTGTACACCGCGAGGTCCACCGAACTGTCCAACGCGAGCGGCTCGCTCGTCGCGACGTGCACTTCGTAGCCGACTCCGGCGACGTCGACGATGGTCGCTCCCGAGTCGAGGTTCGCAAGGACCCGTCCACTCAGAAAGCCAATCACGACGCTGCCCCGCTCAGCCGCATCTCCGTGCGACAGGTCGTGAAGTAGGTGATCGCGAGGGCCAGCGCGTCCGCCGCGTCCGCCGGCTGGGGGATGGCTCGCAGCCCGCACAGTCGCGCGACCATGCCCTGGACCTGCAGCTTGTCCGCGGCGCCGTAGCCCGTGACGGCGAGCTTCGCCTCCTGGGCGGTGAATTGGCGCACCTCGAGATTGCGCGAGCCGGCGAGCGCCACGGCCACGCCACTCGCCTGGGCCACCGGGATGGCGGTGCGGGCGTTTCGCTGGAAGAACACCCGCTCGACCGCGACCGCATCGGGTCGCAATTCCTCGATGAGCGCACTCAGCTCCACGAGTAACTGGCCAAGGCGAAATTCGACACGATCAGTCGCCTTGGTCTCGATGACCCCCGCTCGTACTGCGCGAAACGCCTCCGGTCCGCTCAGCGAGCCGTCCACGAGGCCGAAGCCGCACCGCGTCAACCCCGGGTCGATCCCTAATACGAACATATGTTCGATTCTAACGGCACCACCCGGGTAAACGTGGAACCATTCGCGTGGCTATTCGTCGAACGTGGCCAAGATCTCGTCGGGGATGTCGAAGTTTGCGTACACGTTCTGGACATCGTCGTGGTCGTCGATGGC
>JAJYSP010000014.1 GCA_021793515.1 Actinomycetes bacterium
GAGTGGATAGGCAACGACCGCCGCATCCGTGACCTACTCGCCCAGATACGGACCGTTGACGCGAAAGCCGCCGAACTCATCCTGAAAGAAGACGCCAGCGAGTAGGGCTTAGGTTTAATCGCAAGCTAAGGACCTTGCTCCAGCACAGTTTCAATCGAGTAGTGCCACGGGGCACACACTCTCAGCGCTGCAGGCGGCCTGGGCCATCGGCTGCAGCGAGGCCGCTTGGGCGATAAAGGTCGCACCGGGCTCGGCGGCGATGTGGTGGGCCGACGTCGAGACCGGCAACAGTTGGTCGACGAACGTCGCGCTGAACCAGGCGACCATCAGCGGCATGGCGTATGAGATCGGAGCGAACGGTGCGTCGTTCGGCATCTACTCCTCGCCATCGATGTGGGCGTCCATTACCGGTGCGGGATTCACCGTCTCGGGGGTGGCCGGTGACTGGCAGGCGGGGGTGACGACGTCCACGTGTCCGTCAACTGGTTTCACGCTGATCGGAAACGGACTGTACGCGCCGGTGCTGGTGGCCCAGACGGGCACGCTCACGGGCGGCGGTGGCACCACCTACGACGAGGATATGGGCTGTCAGTGGCGATTGATCCATCGCGTCGATCAACCATGAACAGACGTCAGCGCTCGCGGACGTCCATTGGCGGTGACCACCTCGCTTCAGGGTACGAGGATGCGACGAAAGCGATTAGCCGCGACGCGTAATCCGACGAGGGCGAGCACGACGAGGTAGGCGATGCGCCCGAGCATCACCCACTGGAACACGCCGAGGGAGAGGCCGCGAAGCAGCGCCGCGGACTGATAGAGGGGCGAGATGGCGACGATGGCGCCAAGCCAGTGCGGATAGAGCGAGATCGGAAAGAACGTCGCGGAGAAGAGGAATATCGGCAGCTGGACGAGGGTGACCAGGTCGAAGTCCTGCCAGGACCGGACGTAGGTGCAGGCGGCTAGGCCGATGGCGCTGAACGTGAGGCTCGTGAGGATGGCCGCGGGCCAGCACAGCGCGACCCAGGCGCTGCCGGCGTCGCCGAGCAGCACCATGCAGACGATGAAGGACGCGCCGTAGGCACCGGCTCGTGCGAGGGCCCACCAGACCTCACCGAGGGCGACGTCGGTCACGTCGAGCGGTGTCGAGAGTATCGCGTCGTAGGAGTGGGAGATCTTCAGTCGGAAGAACGTGTTGAAGATCGTGTCGATCATCGCGCCGTTCATCGCCGATGTCGCGAGCATGCCGGGTGCGACGAAGGTCGCGTAGCTCACGACGTGGCCACCGACCCGCAGGGGACCGACCAGGTGATTGAGTCCGAGGCCGATGCTGAGCAGATAGAAGAGGGGCTCAAAGAAGCCCGAGATCAACATCAACCACTGCGACCGGTAGACCGTGAGGTTCCGTTCGAAGACTCGCAAGGACCTTCGAGAGCCGAACCGGGGCAGCGTTCGGGTGAGCACTAGTCCACCAACCGGCGTCGCAGCGTCCGTCGGCCCCAGAGAACGCCGGCGACCGCGAGTGCGAGCAGCATCGTCAGGTGTCCGAGGGTGGGCAGCAGCGGCCACTCGCCGAAGGCGGCCGACCGCGCGAGGGCGACCCCGTGATAGAGCGGGACGAACTGCACGACGGGGCGTAGGTAACCGGGGTAGGCGCTGACTGGGTAGAAGGTCGCCGAGAACAGGAACATCGGGACGATCGCGAAGCGGTAGATCGCGACGAAGGACGCGTCGGACTGGACCGAGGCGGCGTAGGCGACGAATGGCGCGGCGAAGGCCAAGGTGATGAGGCCGCCGATGAGCGGCAGCGCGAGGCTCCACCACGACTGGAGTGCCCCGAAGGCCCCGATCACGATCGTGTAGACGACCCCGGTCGCGAGCGCCCTCGTCACAACCCACGAGAGCTTGCCCACGAGGATGTCGATCGGTTCGAGTGGCGTGGCGACGGCGGCGTGGTAGGACCGGACCCATTTCACGGCGGCCAGCACTGGCCAGAGCGACTCGCCTTCGCCGAGCTGCATGGTCGTGGTGGCGAGCAGGCTCGGCGCGATGAAGTGCAGGTAGGTCTGGCCGTCGACCAGTCCCGTGTGGGCCGACACGAGGTGCCCGACGCCGACGCCGAGAGCGGTGAGGTAGAAGATGGGGAACAGGACGGTACTCGCCACGGACCCGCGCCAGGTCTGGGCGTAGTACGTCGCGTGGTACCACCAACTACGGCGCCACCTCGACCAGCCGAGTTGGGTGTCGGTCCGGGTCGCCACGGTCAATCCACCAGGGTTCGCCCCGTGAGGCGTAAGAAGACGTCCTCGAGCGAGCTGCGCCGAACGAGGGCGCTCATCGGCGTGATCTGGTGCTCGTGGATCCGTCGCAGGGTCTCATCACCCTCGTCCACGTAGAGCAGGACCCGATCGGGTAGCACCTCCAGGCGCTGGGCGAAGGGTGCGAGTCGGTCGTGGTAGCCGTCGTGGGAGTCGGTGTTGAAGCGCAGCTCCACGACCTCTCGGGTGGAGTGATGGGTGATCAGCTCCCTGGGGGTACCCGAGGCCACGATCGTGCCGTGGTCCATCACGACAAGGCGGTCGCACAACTGCTCGGCCTCGTCCATGTAGTGCGTCGTGATGATCAACGTCACGCCCTCGCGCTTCAATCGGTACAACCGGTCCCAGAGCAGGTGACGCGCCTGAGGGTCGAGACCGGTGGTCGGCTCGTCGAGGATCAGGATCTCGGGCTGGTTGATGAGCGCCCTCGCGATGGTGAGTCGCCGTTTCATGCCCCCCGAGAGATCTTCCACGCGATCGTCTGCCCGCTCGCTCAACTGGGTGAAGGCGAGGAGATCGATTGCGCGTTCGCGAAGGATGGCCCGTGGGATGTCGAAGTAGCGGCCGAACATCTCCAGGTTGAGCCGCACTGAGAGCTCGAGCTCGAGCGTGTCCTCCTGGGGGACGACGCCGATCCGTCCGCGGATCTCGGGCCCGTGAGTGCGCGGGTCGAGCCCGAAGACGCTGAGGGAACCGGCGGTCGGTTGGGAGACAGCCGAGATCATCCGCATGGTGCTGGTCTTACCCGCACCGTTGGGACCGAGGAAGCCGAAGCTCTCACCCGGGTCGACCGAGAAGCTCACGCCATCGACGGCGTTGAACTCACCGAACCGTTTGACGAGGTCACGGGCCTGGAGGATCGGTTCAGTCACTTTGCCACCGCTGCGAGGGTAGACACCGGCCGCGCGACAAGCGTTGTGATCTCGTCCATGGTCGCT
Source organism: Actinomycetes bacterium (assembly GCA_021793515.1). Taxonomy (GTDB): domain Bacteria; phylum Actinomycetota; class Acidimicrobiia; order Acidimicrobiales; family RAAP-2; genus RAAP-2. The sequence goes on from JAJYSP010000014.1 coordinate 3,254, forward strand.
CCCCCTCATCGGTCGGGGCACCCGCGACGTTGGCGGGTGCTCGGTGGTGGTACCGACGGATCACCGCGTCATCGACGTTGCGCACTCCGTGGTTGACCCATCGTAGGCACCACTATGGTCAGCGTCTAGGGCCGTGACCGGTTTCTCGTCGGGGGGCCGACGGGACCCCGATCTTCAGGGTCGCCGCATCGCTCAGTCGATGGCGCGGGTCAGCACGCGCACCAGTGATCCGATCGCACGCGGTGTCACGAATCGATGGGACCGTACGACGAAGACCGGCCATGTCTGGTCGGGGAGGAACTTGGAGCGGAACTGGTTGATCCGCGCGAAGCGGTAGCGACGGTCGAAGTAGTTGAGCACCCGGTCGCCGAGCGGTCCGAGGGGGTGGGGCCGGTCCTCGACACCGTCGGGACGCCAGAACGGGAGTGGTCCGTTTGACGCCCAGGAGAACCCCTCATCGCGGAAGGTGTCAAGGGCGAGGGCCATCGCACCTTCGAGTGCCCCCCGGGGTGCGTTCGGGTCTCGCACGGGGTCCTGGAGATACCACCTCGAACGGTTGACTGGCGTGCACGTGATCGACGCGACGACCCCGTTTGGGCCATCGCAGACGAAGTAGCGACGGAGGTGGGCGAGTTCGGTGAACTCATTGCGAAGGAACGAGTCGGTCCGACGCTCGCGACGTTCCTGCTTCCAACGCTCCTCGATTCGCTGCAGTCCGTCGAAGTCCGTGCGCGAGACGAGTGGGTGCGCTTCACGCCAGGTGTAACCGAGCTTTATCGCGTGGCTCCGAGCCCAGCGCACCTTCTGGCGGCGGCCACCCTGGAGCGACCAGTGGCTCAGATCGATGAGGCATTCCGTGCCGATCCAGGTGGCGTGCATGCCTAAGGCCACCGCCGCGTCGGCCGTCGTCTGGTTGACCGGCACCGCGAATAACTGCTTGTTCAATGCGTGCGCGTGGCGCTGCAGGCGGGCGAGTAGGTCGGCCTGTTGCGATTGTGCGGCCACCGGCGAGCGCCACGAAACGAGGCAGTGTCGGGCTTCGAGGAAGGCGACGAACCCCGATCGGTCGTCGTTCCAGATCACCTGCCAGGGGTCGGGTCCGAGGACGGCGAAGTGACCGGCCTCAGCCCCGTGGCGGCAGAGCACGTGGGTCAACTCGTCGCCGACCAGCGCGGCCCAGGTGACCGAGGGATCGGGGTCCGCTCGCCGGCGAAACTGCATTGACCTCCCGTCCCTCGTCGTGGTGCATGTCGGACAGACCCCGAGGTCCTGACGACTCATCGCACCAACGCCCCGACCGGTCTCCTATGTACCGTACCGCGACGACGGTCGAGTTCGAGGTGACCACCTGGTGGACGAAGCCTCCGGTAGTGCCGTGAAGCGACGGGTACGTCGCGGGACTGGTGGCGTCGTGCGGACGCTACGAGGTCGACGGCGCTCGCTCGGCGCATGGAAGGCGCGTTCGTCGATCTCGTCAGTCGGTTGGCTCGGGTTCGATCGGCGCAGCGACGCGCGACGCTGATTCCTCCTCGGGCGGGTGGTGTCGGAAGAAACCCCAGAACGTCAACGCGTTCGCCATCTGCAGTACCGCCGCTATCTCGAAGGGTATGAGCAGGTCGGCTTCGGCGAAGAGGTAGCCCGTGAGCAGCGGGCTGATGGACATCGCGACTTGGCTCGGCAGGTTGGACAGCGCGGTGACCGAGGCGCGCTCGTTCTCGTCGGCCAGCCCGACGACGTAGGACTGGCGCAGGGGTAGGCCGATCCGTTGGACCAGCATCCGTACGAGGAACCACGAGCCCGCCAGTGTGAAGTTCGGTGACAGGACCATCGGGATAATGAGCAGGGACTGGAGGACGCGTACGACGCTCACGGTACGAACCAGACCCCAGCGGCGTGCCCACGCGGCCGCCGAGAGGCTCGAGGCCATGGTGGCCACGTTGATGACGGCGAACAGGACACCGACCTCCGCCGGGCCGACGCCGAAGCGTCGGTAGAACCAGTAGGTGATGAACGGCCCGAACATCCCGATGGCGGCGCCGTTCAAGGTGTTCGTCACCCAGAGCCGATAGAGGAGCCACCGAGAACGCTGGGGGAACCGTGGCCGCAGATGGTGGCCGGCGAGTCGCGGCCGTCGCTCCTCGTGCAGGGCTAGGGCGATCAAGCCCGCAGCCACCGAGACGGCGGTGATCACGAGGAATGCCACACGAAAGACACCGATGGCAGCGCCCGCGTGAATGCGGCTCGTGGGTACGAGGAGGGCGAGCAGTCCGCCGATCGTTGCGCCGACCGAGGACGAGAAGGTCAGTCGACCGAAGACGGCGTTGCGATGACGAGGCTCGACCCGCTCGGTCACGTAGGCCGACTCGGCGGGCTGGTACGGGCCAATCGTTCCCGCCCCCGCGCCTGCTCCGCGCCCGAAGCTCCCGATCGCCCCGGCGAGGAACAAGATCGCGTGTGACGTCGTCACTGCGAACAACACGCCCGCGACGGCGGTGAAGAGGGGGACGACGACGAGGAACGCTCGCCGACCTATGCGATCCGACACAGTGCCGATGGCGGTGGACAACAGTGCCGACGCACCGGCGACGACCAAGACGTAGACCGACAGTTCAACGGCGCCGAAACCCACTAAGGCGAGGTAGATCGGGGTGACGACACCGGCGAGTGCCCGGCCGATGCTCATGAAGACGCGGGCTACCACGACGATTTCGACGTCGCGGTTTGACCAGTGGGGCCGTCCACGTCGCACTACCCTGCCGACCAATGGCGAGGTCGCGGCGGGGACATCCTCGGCGGGACCAGGTGGTGGCTGTTCGGTGGCGACCAGGTGATTTTACCCGCTCCACCTATCGCGCCGGCTGGTCGCGGCGGTGAGGTCGAGTGAGCGGCTTGCGAATCGGTGCAAATTCGATGAGTGAACACCGGGTGTGCCACAACCAGCCGAGTCGTTCAGACCGGTCGAGCCGTGCCGTTCATCGATCTCGGCAATTGGGGCCGATGACCGTTGCGGTGCGAAGGCGTTCGGGTGATTACGGATCGCGGTCGCACTCGTCGGGACTCGACCGTCGAACACCCGTGAGACGTCACCGGGTTAGGGCACGCGTGGCGTTCGGGGCTTGTGTTCGCTGGTCTTGAAAAGAGGGTCGAGCTCTCCTTGGGCGGCTTCGCTCGCGGCGAGTGAAGGCGGTCCACGCAGGATCCACGCGACACCGACCGCGATCAAGCCACCGATCAGTGGTCCGACGACGTAGGCCCACCACGACGTCCAGTGGCCTCCGACGAGTTGGGGCCCAAACGAGCGGGCCGGGTTCATCGACGTACCGGTGATTGGGGCGGCCCAGAGACCGGCGAGGGCGATGTAGCCACCGACGGCGAGCGCGGCGTTGGCCCCGACGTTGCGGGCGCCCGAGGCGGTGCCGAGTATGACACTCACCAAGCCGAGCGTAAGCAGTGCCTCGACGATCACCACCTTGCCCGACGAGATTCCCGGGCCAGGCAGCGTCGCGCCGAGATGACCGACGTTGCCAAAGAGCGCTCGGAGCAGCAGGGATGCGGCGATGGAGCCGACGACCTGGGCACCGATGTAACCCGGGACCCGGCTCCAGGGGAAGTTGCCCCGCGCCGCGAAGGAGAGCGTGACGGCGGGATTGAGATGAGCGCCGCTCACCATGCCCATGAAGTAGATGATGCCCATGACCATCAGTGCGGGCGCGACGACTTGCGCGTCGATCGGGACCTGGCCGTGGGAGACGGCGTCCACCACTGGCGCTCCGGCGGCGGCGATGACGAGCAAGAAAGTCCCAAAGAACTCCGAGAACAGCCGGCGCCACTCGTCGCGGAGTTCGTGCGGGTTGAGTACCCAGTGCGGCTCGCTCGAGTGCGGACCGCGTGCGAGCACACTCGGTCGCTGCAGCCCTAACTCGTCGGGGGCGCTGGTCACCGGTCGTCACCCCAATCGGGTGCCATTGCCTTCGTGGGCACGAACTCGCGCTGAAGTGTCGCCACGTCGCCACACTACGTACAATTCACCCGCTCCGCGCGGAATCACAAACGTGCCACCGTGCGGGTGACGGGGGTCACACCGCAGAGCACACCCAGTACCGAACGACTTGGCCCGACGCTACATCCAAGGTTCGCAGTGAGGATTCGAGCGGTGTGAGAGGCCGACCGTGACAAGGGCGATCGCCCAGGATCGGCGGAATTCAATGCTGCATTACTGGGCCTCGCGACAGTTCCTTGGTGGGCGAGGGGGGACTTGAACCCCCACATCCTTTCGGATACAGGCACCTGAAGCCTGCGCGTCTGCCTATTTCGCCACTCGCCCTGGGACCTGGTTACATTAGTCCAACTTGGCGCCCCCCGATTCCGATGACGCTTTTGACCCGCTGGCCAGTACGATTGGGAAGTTATGGTGCTCAAGTCCATGGAAAACCGCCTCGAGCGGCTCTTCGAGCGGACTTTCGCGCGTCCCTTCAAGGGTGGACTGCAGCCGATCGAGATCGGGGCACGGATCATCCGAGAGGTGGACCTGACGCGCCAGCTCACGAACCAAGGCCCTATTTCACCCAACGAGATCCACGTGTGGTTGAGCCCGGCCGACGCCGACCGTTTCGACGGATTCCAAAAGGCGTTGATCAGTGAACTCGAAGAGACGGTTCGCCAGCATGCGATCAATGAGGGGTACAACTTCGTCGGACCCGTCGCCGTCGACATCTTCGTCGACGACGACCTGCGAACAGGCGACCTCGCGGTCAAGGCTGACTTCCTCGGCGGTGAGGCGCATCCTCGACTCATCGCGGATGATGGCCGGACCTTCACCGTCGGTGATCGACCGATCGTCATCGGTCGGAACCCCGACGTGGACGTCGTGATCAACGACTCGAACGTCTCACGCCGCCACGCCGAGGTGTGGCGTACGGCGGAGGGCGTCGCCATCAGGGATTTACAGTCGACGAACGGGACCTACGTGAACGGACATCGCATCACGGCGGTTTCGCTGTCACCCCGCGACGACGTCACGATCGGGGCGCTCCACCTACGGATTGAGTTAGCTTGAGTCTTCTCGCCGCGTCGTCAAGTTACGCCGCGGTGATCCGGCCGCTGCAAGTACTGGTCATGGTCGTGGCCCTCCTTTTCTTCGCCCGGGTGTTGCGCGTTGCGGTAGTCGAAACGCGTCCGGCCGATCAGGAGTCGGGACGCTCGCGACGAAAACGTTCGGCGCCGCTCGCACTGGAGTTCATCGAGCCCGATGAGATGGCGGGTCAACGCATCGATGTGGACCTGGCGGTCGTCATCGGCCGTGGCGCAGACTGTGACATCTCGCTAGCGGACACGTATCTGTCGACTCGACACGCGCGTATCGCGAATGACGCGGGCGACTTGTCGATAGAGGACCTCGGCTCGACCAACGGGACCTACGTCAACCAGGAGCTGCTGCGTGGACGGGTGCTACTCGAGCGGGGCGACATGATCCAAGTCGGGGGCGTCCTCTTGGAGGTGGTTCGTTGACGCGTTGGCGTTTCGCGGCCGCGACGGATACCGGCCTCGTGCGCGACACGAACGAGGACGCACTGTCCGTGGACGAGACCCTGGCTATCGTCGCCGATGGCATGGGCGGCCACGCCGCCGGGGAGGTCGCCTCGGCGCTCGCGGTCGAGGTGATCACCCGCGAGTTTCACCAGAATGAGACTGTCGAGGGCCTCTACGCCGCGGTCGAGACGGCGAACCAGGCAGTGCTCGCCGACGCCGTTGCCCACCCGGAACGGTTCGGGATGGGCACGACGATCATCGCCATCGCGCTAACCGAGGATGTGGCGGGCATCATCTCGCCCACCCTCGTCAACGTGGGGGACTCGCGGGTCTACCAACTCCGTGACGGCGCGCTGCGCCAACTCAGCGACGACCACAGCGTGGCCGAGGAGTGGGTCCGCATGGGCCGGCTCACGCCCGAGGAGGCCGCCGTCCACCCCCGGCGCCACCAGTTGACCAGGGTGCTCGGGATGGACGAGACCGTCGAGATCGACGTGGTCTCGGTGGTCGCCGAACCGGGTGATCGGCTCCTGCTGTGCAGCGACGGTCTCTCGAACGAACTCACGCCTGATCAACTCGTGCAGTTGGCGAGTCCGCCGATGCCCCTCGAGGATGCGGTGGACAAGCTCGTCGCCGCCGCGAGGGAGGCGGGTGGACGAGACAACATCACGGTCATCCTCGTCGAGTTCGACGACGTAGTCGCGACGATGACCCCCGTGAAGAAGACGATCTCAACTGCGCCGCCGGCGATCGCACCGCCTCGGACATCGCGCCGCCGTACGTCGCGTTTCACTTGGCGTGTCGCCATCGCGATCCTGGTGCTCTTGGGTGTGGCCACCGGCTTCGTCGGCATCATGCACTGGTACGCGTACTCGACCTATTACCTGGCTGACGACTCCGGTGTCATCGCCGTCTACCAGGGTCAGCCCAACGGAGTCCTCTGGTACTCGCCGCGCAAGGTCCTTGACACAACGTACCCGTCGGCTCACCTGCTTCCGGCGGACCAACGCCTCCTCGCCGCGACCATCAGTGAGCCATCGCTGGCGTCGGCACTGACCTACGCGAAGTACCTCAATCGGTCATGGCACCTCTCGAAGAGCATCGCGACTACTACCACTACGACCACCACTACGACGACGACGTCAAAGACCACGACGACCTCGACCACGCCGGTTACCACTACGACCAAGGCGAAGGGGTAAGTCGTGTCGCGTCGGATGAGCGTCTTTGCGATTGTCATCGTCTTACTCTTCGCCGCGATCGCGGCCCAGGCGGTCAATATCCAGTTCTTCAGGGCACCAGGGCTCAATGCGTCGATTCAGAACCCGAGGAACTCCCAGTCGAACACCCAATACCCCCGTGGTGAAATCATCGCCGCCGACGGGACGGTCCTGGCTAAGTCGGTGCCGGCCGCGAAGGGGTACTACCCCTTCACACGCGTCTATCCACTTGGTGCGCTGACGTCGGGTCTGGTGGGATTCGCGTCGCCGTTCTACGGGACCTGGGCGCTCGAGGCCCAATACAACCAGTACCTCATTGCCCACGCCCAGCCGCCCCAGAGCCTGGCCCAAGTCCTCGCGCCGACCTCGGCGGCGGACTCGATCTCGATCACACTCCAACCTTCGTTGCAGCGCGTTGCCGCCAAGGCGCTGGCCGGGCGCAATGGGGCGGCCGTCGTGCTCGACCCGCGTACCGGCGCGGTGCTCGCAATGTACGCGAACCCGACGTATAACCCGGCCCCCTTCGAGTCGTCGAGCTACACCGTGGCGGCCAAAGCGTGGAAACTCGACACCACGAACAACGCCTACGGATTCCCTCCGCTCGGCGACCTGGCGATCCAACAGACCTTCCCGCCCGGCTCCACCTTCAAGATCGTGACCACGAGTGCCGTCGTGGCGAAGAAGCCGAGTCTCTTCACGAAGTACTATCCCGTTGCCGCGACGATCCATCTGCCCGACTCGAACAAGACACTGTCCAACTACGCGTTCGTGCCCTGCGGCGGTGACATCGCTGAGATGCTGCCGCCGTCCTGTGACCAGGGGTACGCGCTCATCGGGTTAGACCTCGGTGGGAACATCCTCGCCGAGACGGCGGACTCCTACGGGTTCAACTCGATCCCTCCGATCGATCTGCCGGGCGCTCAGCCGAGTTACTTCCCCTCGGCAGCCTCGTTCGTCTATAACAAGCCGGGTCTCGCCTATTCGGCGATCGGCCAGCAGAACGTGCGTGCGACAGCGCTTCAGATGGCCCTCGTCGCCGCTGCCATCGCGAACGGAGGCACGATTATGACGCCGCACCTGCTTAATTACGTGGTAGGTCCCGACGGGTCGATCGTGAAACGCTACCAGGACACTCCCTGGAAGTCGCCGCTTACGAAGGCGCAGGCCGACCAGATTGTGCCGCTGATGCAAGCGGTTGCCCACGCCGCGAACGGCACCGCAACTGGCGTGTTCCCCGCCTGGGCGGACGCAGGGGCCAAGACGGGGACCGCGCAGGTCGGTAACGCGGCGCAGAACGTCGACGACTGGATGATCGCCTTCGCGCCGGCTACCAACCCGACGGTGGCCGTCGCGGTAGTCGTGCCGTACCAGATAACGTCGACGACTGGTAATTCGGTCGCGGGACCGATCATGCGTTGTATGGTCGAGGGTGCGCTCTCGCTCCAGGCCGGTCGACCGGTATCGGGAACGGCGACGACGTGTCCGTGACAACGCAGGTACCAGGGGTGGGCCAGGACGTAGGCTGGGGCGGGTATGGAGCCCGTTAGCGATCCGCGTATCTACTCGAACCGCTATCAGGTCACGCACCTGATTGCCCGCGGTGGCATGGCCATGGTCTATCGTGCCCAGGACCTCCTGCTGAATCGCGCGGTGGCGCTCAAAATCCTTTACCCCGAGCTCTCGGATGACCCTAACTTCGTCGAACGGTTTCGACGAGAGGCCCAGGCCGCGGCCAACCTCTCACACCCCAATATCGTGCCGGTCTTCGACTGGGGCCAAGACGGCGGAACCTATTTCATCGTTATGGAGTTGGTGGACGGCACGTCACTGGCCGAGATTGTCCGAGGCTCTCGCACGCTGACACCGTCACGAGCTGCTCAGATCACCGCCCAGGTGGCCGCAGCGCTCGGCTACGCGCACCGCACTGGTGTCGTGCACCGCGACGTGAAGCCTGGCAACATTCTCATCACCACCGACGGACAGGTGAAGGTGACCGACTTCGGCATCGCCCAAGCCGTCGCGAGCGAGGACCACCTCGCCGAGGCGGGATCGGTCATGGGCACGGCGACCTACTTCTCGCCGGAGCAGGCCGAGGGCGCCGCCGTCGACGGTCGCAGCGACGTCTACTCGTTGGGCGTGGTGCTCTACGAACTCCTGGTTGGTCGCCCGCCTTTTATCGGTGACTCACCCGTCGCCGTGTCGAGTCAGCACGTGCACGGAACGGTGCCCTCGCCGTCGGACTTCTCGGACTCGATTCCCGCGGATCTCGAGGCGATCGTCATGCTCGCACTCGCCAAGTCCCCGGAGCAGCGTTACCAGACGGCCGACGAGCTGCGGGCCGACCTCGTGCGCTTCACCGACGGCCAACCGGTGCACGCGGCGACCCGCGACGGTGCCTACTACGGCGCCGACGTGACCCGCGCCGTGGCGACGGTTACGCCGGGCGAACGGACTCAGGCTGTGCCGATCATGTCCGGCCCGCGCACCGACGTACGGCGTCGGCGTCGAGGGTGGAAGGGCGCCGTCATCACGATCGTGATCATCCTGTTGCTCGCCGCCGGTGGCTACGCCTACGCCAAGATCGCGAAGTCGAACTCGACGGTCACCATGCCCGACGTCGTCGGCCAGACCGTCTCGGCGGCGTCATCGACGCTGCTGTCGGACAATCTCGTGATCGGGACCACCACCCTCGTCTACTCCTCCAAGGCGTCGGGCACCGTCGTCAAGACCGACCCCGCGTCGGGTAAGAAGGTGAACAAGGGCGACTCGGTCTCGTTGCAGGTGAGTCAGGGCCCGGCACCCGCGAAGGTGACCGTTCCCAACGAGGTTGGCAAACCGCTCTCGACCGCGTTGAGCGCCTTGCAGCAGCTCGGCTTGATCGTCACCGTCAATCAGACGTCCGTCGCCCCGGTTGGGGGCGCCCCGAACACGGTCCTCTCGCAGACGCCACCCGGTGGCACACAGTCCCACGCGGGCGCGAAGGTCGTGCTGACCGTGCTCTCCCAGGGTGCGACCTTCCCATTGCCCGACGTCCGTGGCGATTCGTCGCTCCAGGCGGCGGCCACGCTCGGTCAGAACGGGTTGTCGGTGGGTTCGACCACGACGGGCTGTTCGAACACCGTGGCCCAGGGCCTCGTCCTGCGCACGATACCGGCCGCCGGTCAGCCGGTTTCGTCGGGAGCGTCCGTGGAGCTGGTCACGTCGTCGGGGGTCTGCCAGGTCTACGTGGCCAACGTCATCGGTCAAACGCCCGCTGAGGCGTCGTCGACGCTCTCGGCGCAGGGACTCAACCTCGGTCAGGTGACCGACGCACTGCCGACTGACTGCTTGACGCCGGGGACCTCGGGTCAGATCATCAGTCAGAACCCCGGACCGGGCATCTCGGTGCCCTACGACTCGAGCGTCGACGTCACCGTCTGTCCGTAGTCTTCCGGTACCGGGTGATTGGGTACCATGGACGCCTATGGCATCGAGTGGGCCCAAGCGGCGAACCAGCAAAGAGATGGGGCGCTACGTCTCCGCTGAGCAGCGCGGCCGCTACACGCCGCCGCGGCCGCCCAATTCGGATCACAGTCCGCACTGGTACGGCTGGATGCTGCTCGACCTGCTGCTTTTCGGATTGATCGTGATCGTGCTCAACTACCTGCAGGTTCTACCGGGTTCGACCTCGGCGTGGTACCTCGGCATCGGACTCGTGGCGATGTTCTCGGCCTTCTATATGGCCACCCGCTATCGCTAGCCGAGTCGCTCGATCACCGTCGCGTTGGCCAACCCGCCGCCCTCGCACATCGTCAGGAGTCCGTAGCGTCCGTTCGTGCGTTCGAGCTCGTTGAGCAGGGTTGCCGCCAACTTGGCGCCCGAGGCGCCGAGCGGGTGACCAAGCGCGATGGCTCCGCCGTTCACGTTCACCTTGGACAGGTCGGCGTGGTGTTCGCGTTGCCAGGCGAGCACCACCGAGGCGAAGGCCTCGTTGATCTCCACGAGGTCGATGTCCTCGAGCGTGAGTCCGGCCTTCGCAAGAACTTTGGCCGTGGCGGGGATGGGGCCAGTGAGCATCGTCACGGGGTCTACGCCGGCGAGCGCGAAGGCGTGGAAGCGCGCGCGAGGCGTGTAGCCGAGGGAACGGGCGCGCTCTTCGGACATGATGAGCACGGCTGAGGCGCCGTCGGTGATCTGTGAGGAGTTGCCCGCGGTGATCGAACCGCCCTCTTGGAACGCGGGCTTGAGGTTGGCGAGGATCTCGAGTGAGGTGTCGGGACGGATGCCCTCGTCCGTCTTCAGCCATTCCTCGGTGTCGCGGCCCTCGTCGTCGCGCACGGGGACCGGCACGATCTCGCGCTCGAAGCGACCCTCGGCAGTGGCGCGCGCGGCGCGACGATGGCTCTCGAGGCTGAAGGCATCGAGCTCCTCACGACTGATGCCCCACTGGTCGGCGATCATCTGAGCGCCGATCCCCTGGTTGCGCAATCCACCGACGGGCTCATAGCGCTCGGTCACACGCGGTCCGAAGGGGAAGCCCGAGTCCTTGCCGATCGATGAGCCCATGGACACGCGCGTCATGACCTCGACGCCCGCGGCCACGACGACGTCGTAGGCGCCGGCTATCACGCCCTGGGCGGCGAAGTGCATGGCCTGCTGGCTCGAGCCGCACTGGCGGTCGATCGTTGTCGCCGGCACCGACTCGGGCCAACCGGCGGCGAGCACGGCGTTTCGCCCGACATTGAAGGCTTGCTCACCGGTCTGGGAGACGCAACCCATGATGACGTCGTCAATCAGCGACGGGTCGAGGTCGTTCCGGCTGGCGATGGCTCGCAGGGCCTCGGACGCGAGGTCCACCGCGTGCCAGTTGCGCAACTTGCCGTTACGACGCCCACCGGGGGTGCGCAGTGCGTCAACAATTACCGCTGTCGTCATGACCGATCCTCTCATTACCGGGCAGTAACCCGTCGTGCGAATCCTACTGGCGCGCGAATCCGTCCCGGTAGTCTCGGTCCGTGATCGCGAGCGCGGAGCAGTGGCTGGTCGAGCACACGCCCGCGGTGGTGGCTGCGCTCGGGGGTTCGTTCACGCGCTGTGGCGTCGACGGCGAGGACCTCGGATGGGTGGACGGGACCTTCACCCCGGCTGCGCTCGCCGGTGAACCTGACAGAATCGTGCCCGGTGGGGTTCTCGCCGTGGTGCTCGGCGCCGCGATGACCGTGGCGGTCGACGTGGTGGCGATGGCCGATGGGTCATCGGCCACGGTCACCGCGATGACCGTGGCGGTTACACGAAGTCCACGGTGCGCCGAAGCGCTCACGCTGCGCGGAGAAGTCGCGGCGCTACATCGAACCGGTGGTTCGGCCGAGGCGACGCTCGTCGACGCCGACGGCGCACTCGTCGCTCGCGCGACGGCCACGCTGTCGCGTCGTCGGTGATCAGATGTGCTCGGCGGGCACCTGACCGAGACGACCCGCGTGGTAGTCGTCGAAGGCCTGCTGTAGTTCGTCTCGCGTATTCATCACAAAGGGGCCGTAGGCCGCGACCGGTTCGCGGATGGGCTGGCCCCCGAGCACGAGCACCTCGAGCGCGCTCGTGCGCGAGTCCTGGTGTTCGTCGGCGTCGAGCAGCACGAAGTCACCGTCGCGGTGCACCGCCAGCTGCCCGTCGTGGATGGGACGTCGGTCGAGGCCGACCGTGCCCGTTCCGGCAAGGACGTAGGTGAGCGCGTTGTAGGCGCGGTTCCAGGGCAACGCGAGGCGAGCGCCGGGCAGCAGTGTCACGTGCACCAACGTGATGGGCGTGTGGGTGTCGCCGGGGCCCGCGTAGTCACCGAGTTGGCCCGCGATCACGCGGATGATCGCGTCGCCGGTCTCGTTGGTGAGCAGTGACACGGCCAGCGCCTCGATGTCTTGGTAGCGCGGCGTGACCATCTTGAGTGCCGCGGGCAAGTTGACCCACAACTGAATCCCGTGGAAGAGCCCACCCGTGTCGATCAGCTCGTCCGGGGGGCGCTCGATGTGCAAGATGCCGCCACCGGCGGTCATCCACTGGGTCGCGCCGTTCTGGATCACGCCGCCGCCACCGATGGAGTCCTGGTGGACGAAGGTGCCTTCGATCATGTACGTGACGGTTTCGAAGCCCCGGTGGGGGTGCCACGGCGTGCCCTTGGGCTCACCGGGTCCGTAGTCGACCTCGCCCATTTGGTCCATGTGGACGAATGGGTCAAGGTCAGCGAGGTCGACACCGGCGAAGGCCCGGTGGACGGGGAATCCCTCACCTTCGAGACCGCGCGGGGCGGTGGTGATCGAGGTCACTCGTCGCGGACGGTCGCTCACCAGTGGCGCGACGAGACCCGGGAGTTCCAAGGGGTTTTTGACGGTAATGGCGGGCATGGCCGGATTCTATGGGTGCGACTGGACACGTTGCGCGTGGGCGGCGCCGGCGACGCCGAGCGCGATCAGCCCGGTCAGCACGAGGGCGAGCGTCCCTGGTCCGGCGTTGAGGCCACCGCGGGCGTGACTCACGCCGACCCAGTCGGCGAACGAGGCACCGAGGGGACGTGTGAGCACGTAGGCCGTCCAGAACGAGGCGACGGGGTGACGCCGCGCGAGGCCGAAGTAGAGCCCCGGGGCGATGAACAATACGAGGAACAACACCGCCGAATCCCGGTAGCCGAGTCCGACGACGTAGGCGGCGTAGTCGCCGGCCGCCGTGCCGAGCGCGAAGGTGGTGGTGATCGCCGCCCAGTAGAAGAGTTCACGTCGAGTCGTGTCGATGGTGTGGATGGAGAGGGTCCCTTCGATCCGGTACCAGAGACTGAAGACGGCCGCGAGGGTCAGCGCGAAGGTGACCGTGGAGACGAGGTAGGGCACGCCGAGGGCGACGTGGACCACGTCGGCGCACATCGTGCCAAAGACACTCACCATCACCACGGCGCTCCAGTAGGTCGCGACGAGGTAGCGCGGGCTGCGCAACTGCAGCCACAGTACCCCGGCGAAGACGGCGGCACCGGCCAGCACCGCGAGCTCGGGGTTGAAGCGGTGGACGAGGAAGTCCGACGTCGACTCGCCCATCGCCGTCGTCAGGAGCTTCACGTACCAGAACCGGAGGTCGACCTCGGGCACCTTGACGGCGCGGAAGTGTCGGTGAAGTCGCAGGCGCACTCAGTGCGACTCGGGTTGATCGAGGAAGATCGTCGCGTCCACCGTAATGAAGAGCGCCTCGGCGTCAGCGACGCGGACGTCGCCCGCGGAGACCGTGGCGCCGATGGTGAGTTTTCGACCGTCACGGCGCTCGAGCCACGCGCGCGCTTCGACGGTCTCGCCGATGGGCGCGGCCGCGCGGTAGGTGACGACGAGTCGGGCCGTCAACGCGAACAGGCCATGCAAGCCGAGCACGAAGCCCATCGTCTCGTCGATCAGGGTGGCGATGATGCCGCCGTGACTCCGCCCCGGGGCGCCCTCGAAGGCCTTGCCGATGACGGCCTCCATCACGGCGACGTCACCATCACGCCAGTGTCGTGCGCCCAGGCCCATCGGGTTCGCACCACCGGCGACGACCGAGTCGCTCACGAGGTATTCGTGCAGGTAGCTCACGGTGTCGAGGCGCTGGGCCGTGAAGGCCTCGACGAGGTCGGGGTCGATCGAGACGGTGCGCGGTCCGCCCGACTCGACCCGGGCGAGTAATGCATCGACGTCAACGACCAGATGGTCCAACTCGTCGTCGCTCAATTCACGGTCGACGAAGGTGTGGCCGAGGGCGCGCAATCGCGTCGCGACCGCAATACGGCGCTCGTCGTTGGTCACGACCCGGTGTAGTAGCGGTCCGCCGTCGCGAGTGCTCGGTCGAGGCGGGCGAGGCCGTCGCGCAGATCCGCCTCGTCGATGATGCACGGCGGCACGACGTGGAGCCGATTGAAGTTCGCGAAGATCAGCAGCCCTTCGTTGCGACAGGCCGCGATGACCTCGTTCATCGCGGGCGAACTCGATCCGTAGGGCGCCAGCGGCTCGCGCGTCGCGCGGTCGCTCACCAGCTCGACTGCGTGCATGACGCCGATGCCGCGCACCTCGCCGACGCTCGGGTGACGTTGGGCAATGGCGGCCAGCTCGGGAGCGATGATCTCGCTTCCAACGCGCGCCGCGTGCTCGATGACGCCGTCGCGCTCCATCACCTCCATCGTCGCCACGGCTGCGGCGCAGGCGAGCGGATGGCCCGAGTACGTGAGCCCACCCGGGTAGACGCGGTCGTCGAAGGAGTGACTGATGGCCTCATTGATGACGACACCGCCGAGGGGGACGTACCCCGAGTTCACGCCCTTGGCGAAGGTGACCAGGTCCGGTCGCACGTCGTAGTTCTGGTAGGCGAACCAGGCGCCGGCTCGGCCGAATCCGGCCATGACCTCGTCGGCGATGAACACGATGCCGTAGCGGTCACAGATCTCGCGCACGCCGGCGAGGTAACCGGGCGGTGGCAACAGGACACCGGCCGTGCCGGGGACCGTCTCGAGGATCACCGCCGCGATGGTGGACGGGCCCTCGAAGCGGATCGTCTCGTCGAGGCTCGCGAGCGCGCGCTCAGCCTCTTGCTCAGGGGTCGTCGAGTGGTACGACGACCGGTAGAGGTACGGACCGAAGAAGTGCACGACGCCCGACGACCCCTGCTCGTTCGGCCAGCGGCGTGGATCGCCGGTCAGCGTGATCGACGTCGAGGTCGCACCGTGGTAACTGCGATACGCCGCGACGACCTTGTAGCGTCCCGTGTGCAGGCGCGCCATTCGAACGGCGTGTTCGACCGACTCGGTACCGCCGTTGGTGAAGAAGACCTTGGCCGCGCCGTCAAAGGAGTGGTCGAGGATCATCTCGGCGGCTCGGTACCGAGACTCGTACCCGTGCTGGGGGGCGATCGTGCACAGCGTCGCGGCCTGGGCCTGGATGGCGGCGACCACGTCGGGGTGCTGGTGACCCAGGTTGGTGTTGACGAGTTGGGATGAGAAGTCGAGGTACGTGGTGCCGTCCTCGAGGGTCACGGTGACCCCCGACGCGCTGCGAACCATCAGCGGATTGATGGAGGCTTGCGCCGACCACGAATGGAAGACTGACGCTCGTTCGCGCTCGACGCTGCTCAGTGTGGATCGGTCCTCGGCCATGATTATCGTCCTCGTCGCTCTTGTTACGACGCTAACGCACAGACCGCTCGTCGCGCGAGGTGACGCCCGTCTTCGGGCGTGTCACGATGCCGTGGCGTGGGCAAAGGTGACAACATGCACGGTGGCTCGGGCGCGAACTCTTATCGATGATTTAGCGCTCGTTGTGTGCGCACTCACCTGGGTCCGGCACGCTGGGTGTGATCGAGTCTGCCGACGTAGAGGAGCCCCGTGTACCGTTCGACTGCCAAACGACTAAAGCGAGTGAGCCTCTGGACGCTGACCGCGCTCGCGGCGCTCGGCGGTGGTGTCGCCACGGCCACCCTGCCGTCGCCGTCGCCGTCGCCGTCGCCGTCGCCGTCGTCGGCGAAGGTCGCGTCGGTGGCTGGCGCGCAGTCGACGGCCCCCCTCTCGACGTTGGGCAGCGGCACGACGAACGCGACTGAATTCGCCAGTGCCACCGAGGCGTCGGTGGCGACCACGACGTCGGTCACGCAGGGCTCGGTGGTGGGGCTCTCCTCGACGACGCTCACCGTTCGCCTCCGATCCGGCGCCGTTGCGACCTACGTGTTGACCCCGACGACGGTCGTGCTGAGTGGGCACAGTCGCGTCGGTGTGTCGAGCCTCAAGGTCGGCGACACGGTCTTCGTCGTGCCCCTCGCGTCACGACCGACGACGGCCGCGACGATCGGCGTGCTGCCCGCCTCACGAGGGGGCGAACACGACGCGACAACCGAAGACTGAAAAGGGGCGGTACCGTGACGTTCACGGACAGTGCCCAATCCACGGCGCCCGTGCCCGTGCGACCGTTCAGACGATGAGCTGAAGGACAGCGCAGGTGACGATGGCGACGATGAAGACGGTGACGAGCGAGGCCTTGAACCGCATGGCGATAGCCCCGGCGCCGACGCCAGCGAGCACCGGCCAGTCCACGCCGTAATGACCGTTGGCATCAAAGAGGCCCGTCACGATGAGGGCGGTGAGCATCGCCGGTGGGAGTAGGTACGCCGTTCGTTGGACCCGCGGATGATTGAGGACGGATTGGGGCAGAGAGACCCCGGCGAGCTTGAGACCGTAACTCCCAAGTGAGGTCAGCACCACCATGATCCAGAGTGACATCACGATTCCTTTCGAGTTGCGTGCGACTTGGCCGGCGTCGCACCGACGACCACCGCCACGACTGCCGCGGCGAGGATCGGCACCCCCGGAGGGGTGAGTGGAATGAGCACGAGGGTCACCAGCGCCGCCACGATAGCCACGGTGGCGGCCCCGTCACGCGAGAGCTGGGGCCAGAGGAGGGCGAGGAAGATCGCCGGAGCGGCGGCGGACAGACCGAAGGCGGCGGTGTTGATGCCACTGCCGATGAGCGCTCCGGCCAACGTCCCTATGGTCCAGAGCGAGTACAGGCTTACGCCCGTCGCCCAAAAGGCGTAGCGACCGGCCCGCGAGTCGCGTTGGGCGACGGCCATCGCGGTCGTCTCGTCGATGACGAAGTGGGCGGTCCAGAGTCGCTGCAACCCCCGAGGTTGCACGACCTGGGTCACGGGTACGCCGTAGAACATGTTTCGCGTACCCAGTAAGAGGGCCGCGGACAACCCCGCGAGGGGTGATCCACCGGCGGCGACGACACCCACGAAGGCGAACTGTGACGCGCCGGTATAGGCGACGACGCTCATGAGGAGGGCCTGGAGGACGGTGAGGCCGGACGCGATGGCGATTGCCCCAAACGTGACGCCGAATGCGCCCGCGTAGACGCCGATTCCCACTGCGGCGCGCGTAATCGCGGCCCGCTCGGGGAAGTCAGTGTCCGTCACTCGTGCGTCGCGATCACGAGGTGGAAAGCGCGTAGTCTCACTCATGTGCACAATATTAAGTTGCTATTGGCGCAGTGAAATAGCGAATATAACGGCTTGAAGCGTATGGAGTGCAATAATCGAGCGTATGGACGAGATTGACAGAAGGATAATTGCGGAATTACAGCGTGATGGACGGCTGTCGAACGTCGAACTCGCCGAGCGCATCGGTCTGACTCCGGCGCCGTGTCTTCGCCGGGTGAAGCGCCTGGAGAGCGACGGGGTCATTCTCGGATACAGCGCGCGGATCAGCCCCATGGCCATCGGGCTTGGATTCGAGGTGCTGGTATTCGTGGACCTCACGCACAAGGACCGCGCCACGTTCGAGGCCTTCGAGGCGGGGGTCGCTAGCTTCGATGAGGTCATTGATGTGCGTCGGATGTTCGGGCTGCCCGACTACATTCTGCGCGTCGCGACCGACAGCATCGAAAGCTACGAAGCGCTCATCTCCTCACGCCTCGGCGACGTGCCCGGTGTGGATAAGCTCGACTCGCACATGACGATGAAACTCGTCAAGTCGTCCGCGCACGGTCGCTGAACGCGATCGGCTCGGGTCGTGCACCGCACCGGCCAGCGCGACGCACGGACGGATCGTTGGCTTATGTCGTACGGGCCGATGTGGGCATGAGTGTGATGCGTAAGGGGTGTCGCACGACTCGGCGCCTCGCGAGGCCGGTGGTTGACGTCGTGATGGCGTTCATCGTTGACAATTTCGATGGTGTTAACGCGTCACGCCAAGAGTGTCGCCTGGGCGACCCAGCGCAGGGATAACGAACTGGTTTCGCACGAATCGAACTCACGGCCTCGTCGTTATCAGTCGGCCTCTAAATCGGCAGAGCCTGATCAAAGCATGGCGACGGGTCAGCGGGGTGTGTCGAATCCCGTGGTTCTCGAAGTTCGGGTGACCCCCTTCGACAACCAACGATGCCTTTGGGCGGGGGGAATTTAGTTTCGAAGGTATGTTCGCCAATTCGTGGCGGTCGACTTCATCGAAAGTCTCTCTCACATTGCGTGTGGACACCATCTACAAGACTCCGGGCCACGAAGGTGTCTGGTCGTTGTTCGCGGCGCTAGGGCTTCATCGGATAACCGTACGGAGCAGGCTGACGTTTCTAGAAAGTTCGTCGATGAACTTCTGACCATCGCGCGTGAGGCCGGTCGTCTTGAGCGTGCCTAACGGCTCGCGCGCGTTTTGATTCGGTCAACACATCGGATCGTGCACCATTCGTTTAAGTTCATTCGAGCGCGTGGCGGGAACGCAGAATTCTGAGGAGCCAGCTCTTCGGAATCCACTCGCGACTCGTCGACCTACCATCCAGCATCTTCACTGTTCGCCGAAGGGGGAGTACCAATGCGACGTAAGTACTCAACATCGGAACCACACGATGATGAATCGACCACTCCTTTCGAAAGCGACGAAAAGGGAACTCTATAGTTTCGTACGAATGCGTGATAGGTAAGCGAATGTTTATATTGGTCATGGCGAACGTGTGCCCCCATTGGTGAATTCCGGCTCTGCCCTGGGCGTCCCTAAAAGAACCTGGCGTTCGGTGAGCCAGAAGAAGAACCTGGGAGTCCTTCTCCTCGTTGCCCTCTATGTGGGATGGTTCATTCACCTGAGCCTGAAGATGTACTACGGCTACGGAGAACCCCCCTTCGACCTCGCGATCTTCGATCAGGGCACGTGGCTTATTTCCCATTTCCACGAGCCCTTCGTGACAATTATGGGACGAAATCTTTTCGGCGACCATACGTCGTTCGTGCTGTTGCTGGTTGCGCCGTTCTACCGATTTCTCCCCGAGCCGCAGGGACTCCTCGTCCTGCAGACGTTGTTGCTCGCTAGTCCCGCCGTCCCGATTTACCTACTGGCTCGCAAATACATCAAGAGCGCCCTCATCGCGACGTCACTCGTCGCCACGTATCTGTTGAACCCCGTCTTAGAGCAAGGCAACCTCAACCAGTTTCACCCCGAGGCATTCCAAGTGCTCTTCATTAGTCTGGCAATTTACGCTGCCATCGAGCGTCGGTCTGTACTACTCGTCGTTATGGTGATTCTTTCGCTGATGGTGAAAGAGGACGCGGCATTAATGGTTGTTCCTTTAGGCATCTGGGTTGCTGCTCGGCGTAATCGCTGGTTGGGGATAACGATCGTCGTCGGGTCGGTGCTTTGGGCCATGGTGGCTAACTGGCTGATCATTCCGTGGTTGCTCGGCTCGTCGAGTATCTATTCCTCGCGAATCCCGTTCGGTGGCGTTTCAGGTCTGCTCGGCACTCTCCTACGTAGGCCCGAGCAACTCTGGTCCTATCTAGTCTCGCAGGGGCGCCCCTTTTATCTCTGGCAACTCGGGAGCTCCGTCGGCTTTGTCTTTCTGCTTGCTCCGGAGATCGCCCTAATCGGAGTCCTTGTGGTCGCCGAGACCATCATCAGCAATGACTCCTACATGCATCAGATTCCCTATCAGTACTCGATGCCGTTGGCGCCCGTGTTGGTGCTGGGGACGGTCTACGCCATCGCCAAACAGCCCCACATCTGGCGCAGGAGTGTCTTGACGGCGGTGGCCCTGATTGCGGCGGTATGGTCATGCTCCCTGTGGGGTTTCGCCCCATTTTCAGTTAATGAGGTCAACACGGGCTGGGTGCCACCGCGTTCCATCGATGCTCTTAATTATCTCGAGAAGGAGTTACCACCAAACGCCGTCGTCTCGGCGTGGTATCCCTTGGTGTCGCATATCGACCACCGTAAACAGATCTATGTTTGGCCGACTCCGTTTTACGCCTCAAATTGGGGTCTCTTAAATGACACCGGGGTCAGGCTCTCCGTCGCGAGCCAGGTGCAGTATCTGCTCCTGCCGATTCCGCTCAGTCCCGCTGACAACCCAGCAGTGTTGAGCCAGATTGTCAGCGGCTACCGCATTGTACAAAGTCGAGCGGGATTCGGCCTCTACGAGAGGAAAGCCTCCCCGTAGTTATGGTCGTGGTCGGACTCAGCACTTGGATATCTGGGGACGGCCTCTGTTCATGGTCCCGTGCGATCAGGGGAAGGCTGGCTGTGGACACGAGGGAACTTCGCCCTTCGCTCGAGACGGAGCAAGGAAAGGAGTGGTGCCGGCCTGCTCGATGTTCGTAGTCACGTCCTTCGCCACGCGGCAGCGTTGGCCACGCTCGCCGCACAACCGGACGTGCTGACGGTGTCTCGCGTGTTGGGACTCCAGTCCGTCAACGCCGACCCTCAGTCGCTACGGGAACATCATGGTCAGGACGTCGTTCGCGTTATTGCGGCGGTCGAAGGAATGGGCTGTTGGGGGAGAAGCACGAAGGGACGAGGGAAACCATTGTCCAAACGGTCGAGGGATCTTTGTCCAAACGGTTCAGTTGGTGGGGAAGTTGTAGGGCGACGCATTCGATGACCAGCAACTCCCGCTGAAGCGCCACTCACCGTGATGATGCATTGAGGCACCGTTGGTGGTTGCGTTGTCGCTTCGGGCGGTGAGAGCGTGGGGTGTCCAAGAAAAGGAACCCTGCTAACTAGCGAACCTTTCGACCAGGCGCGACACATCAGAACTTGGTGAGGTGGCCCGCCACGCGCAGTGTGGCACCCTCTCCATCGGCCTATCTCGCGGTTCCTCCGGGGGCAGCCCAGCGTCGCGTCGATGATTGTCGCAGCGTTCGTCAATCGGGGCTAGCCTTTCGAGTCCGGGATGCCCGACACGCTGGTGCTGGGAAGTCGGCGGTAGCGCACCCGACACCGACCGGGCAGATCGACCGCGAGCGTGCTCACCGGCGCTGATCCTCTCACGCTGGCCCGCAGGGCCGATTCGACAACTCAGTGTCGGATAGCCCCCAGCCAATCCCCCAACAGTGGTCAGTCTCCGCCGGCCGACTTGGTCAAATTGCGGAATACGTCGGGGTCGGGGCTCTGCTCAGTATTGCGCACGCGTCGCATCTCTTCGAACGCGCGGCTCCACATCGACGGCTCACGAGCGGTCTGCTGCTCCTCAATTGTGGCGTGGTGTGCGTGCATGGACTCTCCTTCTCAGATCATACCGGTGACGAGGAGCAGCACTGACGCAGCCAGGGTGCTGGCTGCGCCCACCACCCACTGCGCCTTGTGACGAAGACGCGCATCGTTGCGTTCAGCTGCCGCTACGTCGGCACGCAGTAAAACGTCCTCGGTAAGTTGAGCATCGTCTGACGCGAGTATCTCCGCCAAGAGCTCTTGAGGCTGTCGCGGTTCACGTCCTGGTCGCCGGAGTATCAGGGCCACTACGGCGAGGACCACTGAGAGTCCGGCTCCAGCAACGCCCAGTCGGCCGAGGTTCTTTGTCGTTAGGTGTGGAACCACACCGGCCAGAGTCGTTACCACCCCACCGAGTCCGGCGAGCACCCCCGCGGAGGCGTTGAGCGAGTCGCCGCGCGTGATCTGGTCGAGCAGAAGCGTGTCAAAGACCTTGGTTGCGATGCGATGCGCCTCACGACCGTCGGCTCCGGTTCTCGCGTCGTCCATGGCCCAACACCGTAGGACGCGGGTGTTACGTGGTGGCGACACCATCGGTTATGAGGAGCCATGGATCAACTTCCGCGCGAGGGTCCCGCGCGAGTGAACGCGCTCCCGTCAGACCCGAACACGCTCGCAGTGATGCTCGCCGCCGGAGAGATCGCTCCGGACGGGACCGTGTCCTCCACTACACAGAGCCGCCCCGTCGGCGCGAGCTCCTCGGGTAGTGGGCGCAGCTCGTTTCAGCAGGTCCAAGTCATCGCTCGGCTCGACGCTCGACACGTAGCGGCCGGTCTGGCGGGGACGATTTTGATCGGCACCGTGTCCACACCGCTCGGGGCTGCGGGTACGTCGCTCAGCGTGATCGACTACCCGCCGAAGAGGGCGTGGCACCGGCCCACCCGTGAAGGAGCGTGTAGGTGCCCACCCACACAATGTCGACAACCAGGAGTGCGGCGGCCGTTATGAAGCTGTAGACAGCGCCGTGTCGTACCACCACCGCACCAGCCAACTCCGTTGGATCCTCTCACCTAGCACAGCGGGCACCGTGCTTGTGCCCTCTAGCGCGGCAATGAGCCGCATTCGCGAACTGAGCCTCGTGACTCACACACTGCGACGGCCCTGAAAGCGAACTCGTGCGCTCGCAGCCGGCGCGGGTACGTTGGAAAGAATGGACAACGCAAACGACACGCCGGATAGCTCTCCAGCGTTCGGTGCTCAAGATGGCATCGGTGTGGTCGTCAAGTCCAATGTTGTCCGCCGACTGAGGCGCTCACTACTTGTTGGCGCGGCGGCTCTTGTAGTGGTGCTGTTCGTTGCGGCCAGCCGATACCAGCCACTCTCGATCTCGCCCGGGATGGCGACGTGGAAAGACCGCGGCTCCTCGACCGAGGTCACCGTGGGTCTCAGTACCACTCTGTCGAACAGCGGCCCCTTCGGTGTGGACATCGCAGCACTTCACCCCACGGTGTACGCCGACCCACCACTCGTGGTCACCTCACTTCGGCCGTGTTTCGAGTACTTCAAAGGCCAGCACTGGTGTCCCCAGGACAAGAACGGGTACTTCACTGGTGACAAGTTCCATCCTTTCGTCATCACTGGTGGCAACACGATCCCCGTCGTTTGGCGGTACTCCTTCAGCTGCCGGCGCTACGACACGGGCGCGTCCTACTTGTCGGGACCCGTGGAAGTGCGAGTGCTGTACCGGTTCGGCTTCTTCACTCACGAAGTCCTGTTGGTATTGTCCGGAAGCGAAGCAACTCCGCCCAGTTCAACGGGGCCCTGCGCACCAACCGGGTAGCACTCGAGGTTGACGAAACGCAATGTGTTGCGTGCGGCTCAGTGCGCGTTGCCCCGGCCGGGCGCGCGCGACGTGCCGCAGCGGCGTCAGAGCCACGAAGCTCAGGGTAAGAACATTGGCAATCGAAAGGCGCAGTTCAAGAACCCCTGAACCGAGACGGACCCCCTGTTGCTGTAATGACGACAGGCGCGCGTGACGTATAGAGAGTGATGGTGACAATCAGGCCAGTGGGCAACGACGAGCGATTCGAGGAGTTCTTCCGTACGCACTACGGGCGCGTTCGGCGCTACGTCGCGCGGCGCACGTCCGCTGGTCTGGTCGATGACGTGACGAGTGCAGCCTTCACCGTGGCCTGGCGCAAGTTCGACACCGTTGACGAGCCCTCGATCGCCTGGGTAATCCGCATTGCCAGCCTCGAGTTGGCGAACGTCCGTCGTAAGGAGCTGCGGCGACGGGGCCGCGAGCGTTCGTGGTTAGAGCGCCCCGCCGCGCCGGTGGCGGCGACTGACCACGAGATGCTCGCCGCCGCACTCGATGACCTCTCTGACACCGACCGCGAGATCGTGCGTCTAGTCCACTGGGACGAGCTGGCACGCGGCGAGATCGCCGAGGTCCTCGGCATCAGTGTGGGTGCGGTCAACGTCCGCTACCACCGTGCCCTGAGCCGGCTGGAGGCTCGACTTCACGCTCACGAGACAACCACAACACAGGAGGTTCCCCGATGACGCATGACCTGGACCGCATGATCCGCGAGATCGACCCCGCGCGGTCACTCGACACTGGTGACGTCGACGCCGCCTGGCGCGACCTGACGAGTCGCGTCGCCATTGCGGCGCCCACACGACGCCGGCGCACTCGTCCGCTCATCGCCGTCGGGTCCATTGGCACACTGGTGGCCGCGGGGGTCCTGTTGGTGAGCACTCTCACGACTAGTCCGCTGTCGGCTGCGGCGGCGACACTGTCGCGCGCCGCCCACCTGGACGCGGCAGCCGCAGCTTTGCCCGCGCTCTCGCCGGGCCAGTCCTATCACCAGCTCGAGTCCGTCGCGGCGACCTGCCAGTTCGCGTCGCCCACGATGCCCGCGGGGTCGGCGCCGATCACCTACCACTCAACGGGCACGGTCGAAAGTTGGACGAGTGCGAGCGGCGTGACGCACGTCATCATCACCCCGTCGCCTGTCGCCCTGAACGGTGGGTTCGCCTCGGCGACCGACCTGGCTCGCTGGGAGTCACTGGGTCGACCCTTCATTCCTTGTGCGCTGGGCGGTAGCGACAACACGCTCAACGCCAATCCGGCGAACGCGAACCCGGGCGCGTACGGAGGCTTCTCGACCTCCGTGGTGGGCTGGTCGGGCTTCGGATTCAACCTGGGCTCGAGTGTGTCCTCGATCACTCAGGACGTCGCGCGAGTGAACGCGCTGCCGTCTGACCCGAACACGCTCGCGACGATGCTTGCCGCCGGAGAGATCGCCCCGGACGGGACCGTGTCTTCCACTCCACAGAGCTGCCCCGTCGGCGCGAGTGCCTCGGGCAGTGGTTGCAGCCCGGTTCAGCAGGTGCAAGTCATCGCCCAACTCCTGCAGCTGCCCGACGCCTCGGCCAAGCTCGGCTCGGCGCTCTACCAGGTAGCGGCCGGTCTGCCGGGGACGAGTTTGATCGGTACCGTGACCACACCGCTCGGGGCTACGGGTACGGCGCTCAGCGTGCCCCTCTCCTCGACCGAGACCCTGGAACTAGTCATCGATCCAATGACTGGCGCGTTGCTGGAGGCTTCAGCCTTCAGTGGCAGCACTTCGTTGGCCTCGATCAACTACGGCGCGATCACCGTCGGAGGAAACCGGCCGTCGTAGTCGAGATCGAGTGCCGGGATGCACTGTGGCTGGAAAGGGCCACCCAGATACCCTTAAAGGCTCTGGGCGGTCACGGGTCCGTACACAACCGGGATGCCCACCGGCCACCACGGCGGGGCAACCTCTTTGTCTACGGCTGCAATCTCCTCATTGACGAGGCGGGTGGCGACAGCGACGTGGTCGTCCAGGGTGTTAGGTGTCCGAATGATGAACGGCTCGGCCTCGCGAGCGAACCCGTTCTCTTCCATGAGACTGACGAGCGGCTCGAGATACAACCCTATGCCAGTGACAGCGCCGACAGCACCTACGGCGAGACGATGGTCGAGAGGATGAATGGCGTTGACGAGTGGTGTGACCTTGTCGCCGTCGCAGATCAACTCGACGTGTAGAAGGCGAGGACCCTGCTCGTTGTGCTCGGCGAGGAGAATGCCAAACGTGAGGTCGGGGACTGCGGCACCAGTGAGTTGGCGAGTGGCCTTGAGAATCGAAGGAACAACTGGTGCCAAGAAACCAGAGAACTGAACCACTGCTTCCTCCAGTGAGGTAGCGGCATCTAGTGCGCTCGAGAGCTCGGCGAGGCAGTCGATGTTGTCGTACGAGAGGACACCAGTCAGCGCTCCCAGTCTGGTGCCTCGTCGGATGATCTTGCCGAGGTGCTTGCTCGTGTTGCCGCGGAGATCGACGTTGCAGGCATCGGTAGCCAAGGCAACGTGCTGATGGCTGATCACTCCCACGGCGACACTCACCGGGACAGTCTGGCGCAGGAATCTCCAGCGCCGGGGCATGCCTACGGAGGCGTCGAGGACGAGTCGCATGACGACAGTATCGGCACGCTGGTCCAGATCCTTGAGGCGCTCAGCCGAGACACTCAGCTACCACTCGAACGGCGGTGCGAGCGTCTCGCTTTTCACAGCAGCGCGCGAAGGATCACCTCGAAGTCGCGGCGAGCATCATCCGCACTCACGGGCCGGCCAGACATCAGCGAGAGGAGATCGGCCAGTGGCCAGACGACTTGCACTCCGTGTCGCGAGTAGTAGATCCCGACCTCGTCCACGGCATACGAGCGGTCGAGGTCGAGTAGCGCGTAGCCGATGATCTGCCAGAGGTCGACGCGCTCGATCTGGGAGGCGGTGACGGTCTTGACGTCGATCAACCGGTGCCCCGCGATCACGTCGGCGTCCGCACCGCCGACGAGATGACTGCCGGCGAATGTCGGGTTTGGCACGATTGGAGATGCGAGTTGGGCGCCCTGGGTCATCGTCAGATGACGAGCCAGGGCCGCGAGATCAGCGCGGGCCGACTGGCTCGCAAGCGTGAGAACGGTGTCGAGATCGGTCAAAGGACCGAGGTCCTCGAGGGGTGATCGTCCCGCCCCACCCATTCGAAAGTACTCCTCGTAGAGGGCGAGCGCGAAGCACAGAGCGCCCAACTGGTGCTCGAACTCGGGATCGCCACGTAGTGCGGGCTCCTGATGGCGCAGCTCGAGCAGGCGATCTTCCAACTCTTCGTAGGCGCGCGAAACGTTGGAGGCCGCACCCCATGAGTTGCCAAGCCTCTCCGCTCCGATTCGCGCGACTCGATGATCACCGTCGCTCGGCGCGAAGAAGAAGCGCACTCGATAGTCGAAGGCGACCCCGATGGTGGACCAGCGATACGCCCTGCGGTCTTCGAGGTCAGGGGTTACGACGGGCTCGCCGAGTCGCCAGGCGGCGCGCTTTGGAAGATCTTCGGACGCCAGGTAGCGCCCGAGCACTATCCCTGGATCATCGGTTGGAGAGAGGGAAGCACGCGCGGCGCTGACGTTGGTGAAGCGCTCAGCGAAAAAACGGCTGACGGGGCTCGACGTGTCCTTCAGGTGGCTCACGAGCGACATGGTCGAAACATACCTCGCTCGGCGCGGCACGGTCAGATGTCACCGGCGCGCCCTATTGTCAGGAGTATGGCTCCGCTGTTTGGCCGCGGTCATGATCCCGAGACCTTTCGGACCCCTCCGCCACTCAAACGATCCGAGGTAGAGGACCGCCGGGTCGCCGCCTGCCCCTATTGCGGCGTTGTACTGAAGAAGGTGCCGGGTGCCGCCACGACATGCCCATCGTGCCGTGAGACGATGTTCGTGCGGACGAATCAGCGCAGCCGCGTGCGCATGGTCGTGACCTGGGCTGAAGCCGACGAGATCGACGACGTGAACGAGGCGATCACCACGGGCAATCTCGACGCCTATGACGCCCGCGTCACTCGTTGTCGCGACGACCTGCGCAGTACCGGCAAGTTCGGTCCGTCGCCCGCGTACGCGGACGTACGGTGGCGGATGCTCAACGAGGATGTCGCGGGCGCCCTCGCGACGAAGGATCCCGTGGCGCTCTTGTTCGCGCATCGCAGGATGCTCGAGGTACTGCGCCGGCGTCGCGCGACGGACCAAGCGCTCGAGCTCGCCCTCACGGTGTTCTATCTCGAGCAGTGCGGCGAGCCGGTGCGCGGCTATGACATCGATCGCGGGGGTGCGGACACAGTCACGTGGCAGCCGCTCGCCACACCCTCGCAGGGTTCACTGACGGCGTGGGTGGGGCGCGAGTGCGAGGGACTCGGGGTCAGCGTCGAAGAAGCGGCCCGCCGCTTCGATGCGAGGGCCGACGGACTGCGGCGAGGCTTCGGATTGCCTCTGAGCTGGGCACGAATCCGGCCCGAGTGCGTGTGAACGCTGCGAGCCAGCGAGGTGGGCCCCGTCTCTAAACGCCTGTCGAATGTGGTGGGACACCTCGCGGGCAACTTCGCCTCGAGGTGAGATGACAGAGAGGATCGATTCCAGGCGTATCGGGGGTCTCGAGGACGTAAGAGGGCGATGTCCTTCTCACTCAGAAGGCTGACTCGGTGTTACGCAGCGACCTGCCGGCCCCGCTTAGCGTGTAGCTCGAGTGCGAGCTCGTAGTCAGAGTGCGGGATGATCCCTGACAGGTGGCCGGTATGGACCGTCTGCCACACGAGCTCAGTAGACACCGCGTCCGCTAGTTCGCTGAGCCAGAGGGATGGATCACGGGTGGGCTCAAAGACGGGCAACTCCACATAGAGCTGAACAGCGAGCTCGGGAGTGATGTATCCGTAGTGACGCCACGCGGCGATGTCACTGACCTTATGGGGTCCGGGCGGCACCACCGACCGGTCGCTGACTGGTGTGCGACTGGAGTTCATTGTCACGTGACGGTGCGTGACACCTACTCGTTGTCAAGGAGCCGCTCTACGAACCATGCGGGACCGAAGACGTCAGGGGGCATCCCGATGGAGGGGATGTGCTGCGCGTCGCCGCTACGAGCGAGATCCGCCAGTCCAGAACCGGCGAGTGTTGCCCGCATAGGAAGCAGAACGGCAGTAAGCCGTTCCAGTTGAGCACCGGCAAGAGCCATTCGGCTGGTTGACCACACGCCTCGACTCGCCCGTCGGGAGGAACATGGCAGCCCACGTTCTTGAAACTTGGGCAGCAGCACCGTACCGGTCGTTCGTTGTCCCAAAACACGGCGTAAGAGTACTTCGCCGTGGTGCCGTCGACGTGGTCTTGCCGTGGTGGCTATACATGGTTGAGGCTTGCTTCGCTTGGGGGAGGGGTGCCTTTAGGGCGGACAGGCGCCCAACAAATCGACTGCCCTGACCTCAGTCTTTGTCACGGCAAGCGCAGTCCGTGGTGTATCTCGGGGACCGGGGATGAAGTTAACTCGCCACAGCTCTACCTCGAGCGAGCCTCATCGCGGAGTAGTTGGCGCAGACGAAGTGAACTCTCTTGAAGTCGGTCGACGGCAATGTTCATGCCGTTGAACGCGTCGATCCTCGCCGGCCCGATTTCGGCTCTGTCAATCGCCCCGCAACTTGAAAGGAGTTCGCTCCACAGGCCGTTCGTTGCCTCCATCGCGGTTTCCACCCTCTCGGGGAGGAAGAGTGAGACCATGGCGTCGACGTCCGGATTTTGGATGTCCGAGTGGTCCTCTCGCACGATGAACTCGGTGCCGAGTCGGTAGCGAGCGACCAGAGCTTCCGCTGTCTCCAGCTGGCGGGACCTCTGGCGCTCGAGAAGAAGACAGGCCTCACGACGGCTCGCATAGTCACGGTCCTCACGGGCGTCAGTGGCACGTTGGTGGCGATCACGCGCCGCACCTGCGTAGGTGAGGCCGCCGCCCGCCAGGGCGGAACCGGCACCGATGAGCACGTCGATCCAGGACATTGCTATCGATTCTGCCCGATAGCTGTGACGTTTGCGGGGAGTTCGGTGGGTGGTGGGCGGTTCCCACCAGGAGATATTCACCGAGCCGGCCTAAAGTGGCTCGACTGCGGCCGAGAGGTGTCACGAGCACTGTAGAGGCGTGCCCCAGAGAGATTCCCGGTCGACCGCAGCGATCATCGAGACCTACAACCCCGCCATCGGGCGTCACCACTTGGTGAGCCCGGCGGAGTGGCGAGCGGTCGCGAACGTAGTGCGAGAGGCGGTCGCACCCTTCAGCCACCTTCGCGGCGAGCAGATTCGCGACTACCTGCGCTCGATGACGAAGCTGGCGGCATTCGTCCGGCGGCTCGAGGGCGAGATGAGCATTGCGGCGGTGCTCGCCCCGGCAAGCATACGAGGGTTCTTGCGTAGCCAGCCGGCGGGCGTACGCGACGAAGAGCCGTACTTGTGGCGCCTGGCCCGAGCCCACGGCACGGTGCCGGTGGACGAGTCGGTGCACCACCAGGTGGGCCGGCACGACCTCAAGGCGCCCTATACGACCGAGGAGATCGAGTCTCTCCTGCTGGCCGCTCACAGTCAGCCCACCGAACTGCGCCAGCTCAACGTGCTGGCCATCGTCGTCCTCGGCGCAGGTGCCGGGCTGGTGCGCGAGAGCTCGCGCGACGTGTGCGCGAGCGACGTCCACCGGCACGAGGATGGTGTGTTCGTGCGAGCCCGTGGTCGGTGCGCCAAGGTCCTCCCCGCATTCGAGGCCGAGCTCGAGGAGTTGGTACGGCGACGTCCGAAGGGTCGGCTGCTCGGCACCGCTCAGTCCCGCTTCATCACCGCCCAGGCCCACCGGTGGCTCGACGACCGCCGTGGGGTCCCGCGGCTCTCGGTGGACCGGCTGCGCGCGAGCTACCTCATCGACCTCATGCGTCGGGGTCACACGCTGGTTGAGGTGATGGCCTGGTCGGGGCTGAAGACGACCGACACGCTGTGGCGCCTGGCTTCGCACTTGCCCGTGCCATCGACTTGTCCGAGAGACGACGGGTGAGCGCGCTTAGTCTCACCGAGAGCCTGCGCGAGGCCGAGCGCCTGGTGGACTCGGCACTCGTCGACGGCGTCGCGGTGCACGAATACCTCGAAAGGTTGCTCGCCGAGAGTTGCCCGCGTCGCGGTCGCCCGCGGGGACTATCGGTGCGCACCCTGCTCGTCGCGATCCAACTCGGCGCCTTCGCCGGTCGCTTCTTCCTCACGGAACTAACCGATCTGCTGGGTCCCCTGGGTCCGGCCACGCGGGCCCGGCTCGGACTGAAGCGCCGCGGCGAGCCCGTGACGTACCGACAGATCTGCTACCTGGTGACGCGTATTGACGACGTGCTGCGCGCGAGCTTCCGCTACGAGGACGGTCGACTGGTCGAGGGACTGGCCACGTTCGACGGGGTCTTCAACGCGCTGGCAACGTCCGGGGCCCACGCCGGGGCCGCGGTGGCGTCCTCGATCGCCATCGACGGTTCGGATATTCCCACGTGGGGCACCTCCTCGCCACGCGAAGAACTCGCGTGGCGAGAGGACGAGGAGGGACGACACCACATCGTGCGCGACGAGGACGGTGGCGCGCACTGGGAGAAGGCGCGCGTCGTCACCGACACCGACGCCGCCTGGCGGGGCAGTCGCGAGGTCGAGGGCAAGCCCGCGCACTTCGGCTACAGCCTGACCGTCGCGATCTCCGCGCGCGAGGAGAACGGTCCCGACGTTCCGCGCGCGGCGCTGGCGGCACGACTGCGTCCGGTAACGGTGCAGGACAAGATGATGGGCCTGGCCTGCGCAGGAGAGGTCGCCGAGCGCCGTGGGCAGCTCGGAGACGTCTTGGTCGACCGGGGCTACACCAACTCGTTGGACGGGCGGGACTTCCTGCTGCCGATCCGGGCGATGGGCGGTGAACCGGCCTTCGACCTGACGGCCTACCAGGTGGGGCCCCAGGGAACGCTGCGCGGGGCGATCATCATCGTCGGACGTCCCTACTCACCCTCGACGCCGAGGTCGCTGCACCGGATCGATCGTCCGACCGGCGCCCAGAACGGAACGTACATGCCCGCTCACCGAGCGGTGCGCGAGTACCAGGAGAAGATCGCGGCGCGCGAGATCTACGCGCTCGTGCCCCATGGCTCAGTGCGGCCGAATCTGACCCAGGTCTTCCAGTGTCCGGGTGCGGCGGGCAAGTTGGACTGCCCACTGCGACCCGCGCGACGGGGGCTGCGCGAGGGTGCCCTGCCCGTCCTCAACGCTCCGGCGCATCCAGCGGCCGACAGCGTCTGTGCGACGGCCTTCACGACCTTCAGCCTGGAGGAACTGCCACTCTTCCAGCGTCACGTCCACGGCTCACGGGCCTGGTTCGGGAGCTATGCACGGCGCCAGACCAGCGTCGAGACCTACTTCGCGAACATCAAGGACGCCGCCGGTGAGAACTTCGCGCGCGGACGCATCCGCGTGATGGGCATCGTCAAGATCGGCCTCTTCGTCGCGGCGACGCTCGCGAGCGCCAACCGGCGCCTGGCCCTCTCCTTTGACCCCGAGCGCATCGCGAAGCGTCGCGCGCAGCGCCGACCGGGACGTCCGACACGGCATCGGCGTCTCACCTACCGCCAGGTGGTCGAAGACGCGACGGCGTCCAAGGTCGTGATTCGAACTTGACGGTTAGCTGAGCTCGCCGCCGGGTGCCGGATGACCCCCGCACGTGCGTGCGGGGGTCTCGTCGTGTTCGCAACGCGGTCTCAGTAGCGACTCGGCTCGATCGACAGTGTGAGAGAGGACAAGAGAGTGAAAGCCCCGGTTCGAACGGCTCGAATCGGGACTTTTGTGAACTGCTGGGGGCCACTTTCGTGACTTCCCCTTGGTGGGGGATTTTGACAAAGGCTGAGTTCCTGATCAACGGCAGTGTCAAGTACCACCCAGGCCGGCTCCTCACCAGCGCGAACTGATCTCGTCACCACGAAAATGGCGCGTCATCACCAGCGAATTGACAAACGCCTTTCAGTTCGTCGTGCAGGATTTTCGACGATGCAACTTCAGCGCGAGACTGTGCCCGGGATGGCGACGCGATACCAGGTGCGTCCACCGTCTCGCGTGATCATTACGAGGTAGCCGTTACCGGTGAACCAACTCATCCAACCGAACGACGGCGTCGTGAAGTTCAGCGTCGCCGGAGCGCCCGAGTCGTAGCGCTGCGATCGTCGAACCACCGACGATGAGAATGCGTCGTCGCTTAGTCCCGTCCATGACGCACCGGCATCGTTCGTGGCGAGCAATTGGTCGCGATAGGCGAGTCGCCAGACGGTTGGGCTCACGATGTCTACCGCCCATGGATGCGCTGGGCCAGGCGGGTAGACCGGCGAAAAGGAGTGGCCACCGTCGTGGGTGACGTAGACGAGACTGGCCGTGCCATCAGCGAAGGCCACGGCGCCAGCCTTACCCGACAGCACGACCGGACCGGTGAATTCGGCGCCGCCGGGTAGAACCGGGGCGGGCTGTGTGAGTGTGACGGCCGACCAGGTGCGTCCGGCGTCAGCACTGCGATAGAGGCTGGCGTGACTCGCGTTGCACCAGAACTTCGCCCAGACCACGTTGTCCGCGGTCATTGAGAATTTCTTGTCACAGGTATAGGGCAGACCGCCGTCACCCACGTAGGATCCCCCGCCTGCGAAGCCCCCGGTGTTGTCAAAGGTCTTGGTCCACGATCGGCCGCCGTCGTCGGTCACATACAGCGCGAGCGGTGCCGCATTCCCCGCACCGAGGGAGGAAGCACAGATCCCGTCGCTGGCGGAAGAAAAACTTGGCGTGCACGTGGCTGAGGGAACCATACCGGCGGTCGACCAGGTGCGTCCGCCATTGTCGGTTGTGAGGAGTCGAGCGCTCGGTTGATTGGCACTTGTTGTCGAGTCCACTACCACCCACGCGCGCCTCGCTGACAAGGCGATGAAGGCGCCTAACGGACGTTGGCCAACGGTGGTGCCGTAGCCCGACGGTGTGGCGTTGCGCCACGTGCGACCGCCATTATTGCTCCACTCGACGACCTGGGTGTTTCTAGTCAGCGACGTCACGTTCATCGTGAACACCCACGTCGACTCTCCACCGACCGGCCACACGGACTGGACCGATTGACCCCCGGGGACAAAGGGTGTCACCGCATTGTGGCCGCCAGAGACTCCGGACCTCGAGAATGGCTGGGACTGAGCCGTCGTCGACTTCGGTGGACTCTGCTTGCCGCCACCCACGATCGCCAGTGTCACCGTGACGACGGCCAGCAGAATAAGACCAATGGTCCATCGACGTCGCCGAGCCCGTTTTCGAGCCTCTTTGATCAGAAGCTCGTCGTCTCGAGGTGACACGGGGGCTCGACTCGGTGTCTCGACTGTTGCCATTAGGTCCTCCGCGACAGTGAACCGTAGTTGGTACTATGTCGGATAGTACTATGAGTTTTCGTCGCGTCAATAAGGTTGAGTCCATGGCGGTCTACCAACAGGTGGCCGCCGAAATTCGTCGAGCCATCGCCGAAGGCGAAATCTCGGAGGGCGAGCGCCTGCCACCTGCGGTGGACCTAGCCGCAATTCTCGAGGTGAACAAGAACACGGTCATTCGCGCACTCCATGTTCTGCGCGACGAGGGGATGCTCGACTTCACCCGGGGACGCGGGATTCGGGTCGTGGGAACACCCCAGCGTGGCGCAGTCCTCTCTCAAATCGACGAACTCCTCGACTTCGCCCGACGTCAGGGAATTCGACGAGACGATGTCGTTGAACTCATACTGGCTCGCCCCAACACGTGATCGCGAGAGAGCAACGTTGGCGCGTGTTTGAGTGCGACAGTTCCAACGTAGAAGATGGACGCGGTGCTCGTCGGACGTCGGATTCATCCAAACGTTTGTCCGAACGATTCGGACCTATTTGTCCGAATACCTCTTGGTGGGGCTAGTAAGAATCGAACTTACGACCTCGTCATTATCAGTGACGCGCTCTAACCGACTGAGCTATAGCCCCAAGGCCATCCAATCTACACCAGCGGGCTTCGGGCCCCTACGGGGCCTCCCACAGTTTGGTGGCGAGCGACTGGCTCGCGGTCGCGAGGAGCGTGCCTGACTCGCTCCACAAGAACGCCGTCCCTTGAGCGAAACCACCGGTGAGCGCGTGCATGTGGATCTCGCAGAGCACCCATTCCGTGGGTTCGAGGGTGGCGATGCGAATCGTGTTGTCAAGACTGCGGCTGCGGGTGCGACGCCCGAGCGGGTCCATCGCTCCGCCCGAGACGAAGTCGCCGAGGATCGCTATCGTGGCCGCCGAGGGGTCGAGGTGACCGGGGATCCTTGCCCACAGCGCCGTGACCGGTGATCCGGGTGTGCCGTCGATCTGTGCGAAGCGCCGACCGATCGCGAGACGGGTCTCCAAGTGGTCGAAGATCGAGTTCTGATACCAGCTCGGCAGATTGCGTTTCGGGCAGTCGAGGGGTGCCGCGACCGGAGGCCGAACGGTCCACGGAGGGGCGGTGAGTGAACCGGTGCCGAGCGCGGCGTTGACGGTGAGGACGGCGGTGTCGTCGACCGTCGCGGTCGCCCGGGCCTGGGTGACGTGGCCACCGACGACCGCGAGTTCCGTGGTCACGAGCACCTCGGCACCCTCGGGGGCGTAGGACAGGTACTGCGCAGTTGCCCACACCGTCGGTCGGCCACTGGCGGCTTCGAGCGCGACAACCCCCGCGGCGAGTGCGCAGCCCCCGAAGAGGAACCGACCCGGCGTCATCACGCGCTCGTTGACGCGTAACGACCACGTGTGCTCGTTACGTTGTTCGAGCCCGAGGAATTCGGCGGTGTTCACGCGGGTTCAGGATAGTGCCGGTGCCGTCGTCGCCACGCTGGGGCAGACTGGTCGTGTGATCGATCCGCGCTTCGTGTATCTGGCTGCGGTGATTTCGATCATCGGCACGGTCGGCTACGTCCGGGACACGTTGCGCGGCGTGACGACACCGAATCGAGTGACGTGGGGGCTGTGGGGTGTCGAGGGGATCCTCGCCTTCGTCGTCGAACTCCAGCAAAACGTCGGTCTCGCGGCGTTGATGACCCTCATGTTCGGTCTCATACCGCTGTTGATCGTCACGGTGTCCTTCCGCGGCCACCACGGAGTGTGGCGGATCGGACCCTTCGATGTGCTCTGCGGGTCACTCTCGATCGCCGGCGTCGCGTTTTGGGCCTTCGTACACGAACCGACGGTGGCGCTGATCTCCTTCGTAGTGGCCGACCAGCTGGCGGGCCTGCCGACAATTCGAAAGTCCTGGCTGATGCCGTCCTCTGAGACCGCGTGGACCTTCTTCACCGGCGTGATCAACACGCTGATCACGATCATGTCACTACGTCACTTCACGACCGAAGGTGTGCTGTTCCCGGGGGCAATCTTCGTCACCGACCTCGTAATCTGGGCGTTGGTGGCCTTTGACATCGGTCCAAGATTCCGCGGCGAGCGGACGGTGGTCGGCGCGACGTGAGTGCCGTGCGCGCCGGCGTCGACGCGGAACGCGAACGTGGCCGCGCCGGCCGCGCCACAGTCCCACGTCGTGCGCATGCCACACTCGCCGCACGGTCCGTCGACGACGATCCGGTGGGCCGACTGCTCGAGCAATCCAGTCACCGGTTGGTCGACCTCACACCACTGCGGTTCTCACGCATGGTGGTGAGTCCCTTCGCGTTCCTGCGCGGAGCTGACCTGTTGATGGCCGCGGACCTCAAGGCGTCGCCGAGCACCGAGTTGATCGTGCAACTCTCCGGTGACGCGCACCTCAAGAACTTCGGCCTCTTCGCGTCGCCCGAACAACGGTTGGTCTTCGACGTGAACGACTTCGACGAGACCGCACCGGGTCCCTTCGAGTGGGATCTGAAGCGACTGTGCGCGTCGCTGTCGATCGCGGCGGACCTGGGCGGACTGGACGAGGCGCGACGACTGCACATCGTGCGGGGCTGTGTCGGCGTCTATCGCTCGTCGATGAGACGGTTTTCCACGATGAACCGACTCGACGTCTGGTACGCGTCACTCGAGGTGGCCAACGTATTCAAGGACCTCGGTGGCTTCTTCACCGACGCCGCGAAACGCAACGTCGACGATCTGATCGGACGTGTGCGTACCCAGTCGACGAGGTCGAAGTTCGACGACCTGATCGAGCGGACACCCGACGGCCCGCGGATTCGACTCAGCCCGCCGCGCATGGTGCCGTTGCGCGACCTCGGCTCTACGGCCGATGAGAGTCGCGCGATGGTCGACGCCGTCCTCGAGGGGTATCGCGACTCACTGGTGAGCGACCGTCGATTCCTGCTCGACCAGTTCCGCGTCGTGGACGTCGCTCGCCTCGTCGTTGGGGTGGGGTCAGTGGGCACCGAAGGCTACGCCGTGCTGCTCACCGGTCGTGACGATGACGACCCCTTCTTCCTCCAGATCAAGGAGGCCCGTGGGTCGGTGCTGGCGTCACTGGAAGATTCGTCCAGCAATCCCGGTGACCGGGTCGTTCGCGGCCAGCGACTCATGCAGGCGACGCCCGACGCGTTCCTTGGCTGGTACCGCGCGAGTAGTGACCGGGGTTTCTACGTTCGCCAGCTTTACGACCGCAAGGCGTCCGTTGACGTCGAACGGCTCGGGGCCAAGCAACTGATGACCTACGGGCGGGTGTGCGCATGGGTGCTCGCGCGCGCCCACGCCCGCTCGGGCACGGCGGCAGCGATCTCGGGTTACCTCGGCGGCGGGGACTCGTTCATTGAGGCGGTCGGTGAGTTCGCCGAGGCGTATCGGGCCCGCAACCTCGCCGACTACCGTGCGCTGCGCGCGGCGGTGGACGACGGTCGCGTGCCGGTCGTGCCGTGATGGGCACCACCGCCACGTCGCGCCCACGATCCCGGGGACGTTCGGTCCACACGGGGTCGCCGCCGGTCCATTGCTAGGCTGGGTCTCCTTCGGGGGACGTAGCTCAGTTGGTAGAGCGCGGGCTTTGCAAGCCTGAGGTCGTGGGTTCGAGCCCCATCGTCTCCACCATCGTTGCCGGGCGGTTGGCCGCGGTCTCGCACGGGTTCTTCAGGTACGCAGCACGACGTTGCGCGGCTCGTCACCCCGCCCGATCCGGTCGATCTGATCGGCGAGCAGTCGCGCCATGCGCGGGAGCATCGCCGATGTCGCGCCACCGACGTGGGGCGAGATGAGCACGTTTCGCAATGCGAAGAGCGGGTGGTCGTCGGGCAGGGGCTCGGGGTCCACGACGTCCAGGGCGAGCCGGAGCCGGCCGGACTGCGCGTGGCGCACGAGCGCTGCGGTGTCCGCCACGGCGCCCCGCGAGACGTTCACCACCAGCGCGCCGTCGGGCAGTGCGGCGAGGAACGTCTCGTCGATCATGTGATGGGTGGCCTCGGTGAGCGGGACGACGACGATCACGATCTCGGCCGACGGTAACAGCGCGGGTAGGTCGGCGACGCTGAAGACCTCGCCGAGGTCGTCTCGACGAGCGTGGGTCGCCACGCGCACGATGTCGACCTCGAAGGGCGTGAGGCGTTCGGCGATCGCGCGGCCGACGCCCCCGGTCCCGACGAGCAGGATCCGGCGATCGGCGAGGCTCGGGTAGTCCCGAGGTCGCCACCGGCCGTCGAGAGCGTCGCGAACGAACTGGTCGATGCCGCGTTGGGCGGCGAGGATGAGCCCGACGGTCAACTCCGCAGTCGACGCCTCGTGCACGCCCGCCGCGTTGGCGTAGACGTGACCCGGGGGCAGGACGTCGGCGACACCGTTGTAACCGATCGACTGACTTTGCACCAGGCGCGTCGAGAGACCGGCCAGGTTCGCCAAGCGCGACACGGTCCCCATATAGGGCGGCACCACGATGTCGACGTGGTCGAGGTCGAGGGGCCCGTCGAGGTCCCAGGTGATGACCTCGATCGGGGTCTCGGTCGCCGGAAGGGCGTCGCGCAACGTCGTCGAGGGGACACTGACGAGCAGGGGGGCGGTCATTGAGTCGATGATAGGACGGGTCAGCGGGCGGCGAGGGGCGCACCGAGGGCGCGCTCGACCTCGGGGAGCACCTCGGTCGCGAGCAACTCGACCGCGGCGGCGGTGTCCGCGAAGGGCAGACCGCCGAGTCCGACCTGGGCGAGGAATCGGTCGTGGCCGAGCAGGTCGTGCTCGAAGAGGATCTTGTCCACGATTTCAGCCGGACTGCCGACGAAGAGTGCACCCTCGGGCGCGGCCCAGGACTCGAAGGCGTCGCGACCTAGTGGGTTGCCTCGCGCGGCTGGCATGTTCTGGCCGATGTAGCGCGAGTAGTAGGGGTAGAAGGTGTCGCGCGCCTCTTGGGAGGTTCTCGCGACGTGGACGTGGCTGGTCACGCCGATGCGAAGGTGCTCATGGCCGGCGTTCGCGCCGGCGGCACGGTACCGGTCCGCGAGGTCGACGAATCGACGGGGTTGACCGAGGATGGCGAGGTAAAGCGCCAGTCCGTGGTGTCCGGCCCGCTCGGCGCTCGCCGGCGTACCGCCCACGGCGATCCAGATCGGCAGGCGGTCTTGTGACGGCCGCGGGTAGACGCCCACGTTCTCGATCGGCGGGCGGAACCGCCCCGACGAGGTGACCCGCTCGGACTCATTCAGTCGCTCGAGCAGAGCGAGCTTCTCGTCAAAGAGCGCGTCGTAGTCGTTGAGGTCGTACCCGAAGAGAGGAAAGGACTCGACGTAGGCGCCTCGACCGACCGTGATCTCCGCTCGCGCGTTCGAGAGCAGGTCGAGGGTGGCGAAGTCCTGGAAGACCGTGACCGGATCGGCAGTGGAGAGCACGGTCACCGTCGAGGTCAGTCGGATCCTCGTTGTGCGCGCCGCGACCGCGGCCAACACCACGGCTGGTGAGGCGATCGCGAAGTCGGGGCGATGGTGCTCGCCAACGCCGAAGACGTGCAGGCCGGCCTCGTCGGCGATACGCGCGAGCTCGATGAACTCGCCCAGGCGCGTGGCGGGGTCACGCAGGCGTTGCGTGAGTGGGTCGGTCGTGAGCTCTCCGAAGGTGAAGAGCCCGATCTCCATCGCGGGCCGGGTCGTGGTCACGATCGGGTATGCGTGGTGATCCACTGGCGCAAGCTCGGCAGGATCGACTGGCTGATCTCGTGGCCGCCGGGGTGGCGATGGGTGACCGCGAGCGCGCCGGCCTCGCCACTGAGGTAGGCCCAGGTCTGCTCGAGCAGGTCACGGGGGATGACCGTGTCATCGGTCGCCTGGGCGTGAAAGACGGCGAGACCATCGAGTCGGTCGGGTTCCGTCGAGACACCGGCGTCAAAGGGCATCGTGCCGTAGAGCACCGCGACCCCGGCTAGGCGGTTGGGCCGGTCTAGGGCCAGGCCGCCCGCGAAGGCCGCGCCGCCCGAGAATCCGATCACGATGACGGGTCGGTCGTCGGCGATGTCGTCGAGCCACTCCCAGAACCAGTCGAGCTGGGTGCGCAGCGACGCGACGGTGGGTCGTCCGATACCGCGGTTCTCGAACCACGCGTAGCCGTCGCCACCGAGGTCGATTGGTCCGCGCACGGCGGCGTAGGCGGGCCCGATGGGCAAGACGTCGGCGAGACTGGCGATCTCGCGCTCGTTCGACCCCCGGCCGTGCAGCAGCACGACGATCGGGGCGGTCGGGTCCGGTGACCCGCGCCAGAGGACGGTCGGCTCCACGTTACGCCCCCACCACGTAGGAGGTCATCGAGAGCGAGCCCATCGTGCAACCGTCGACGAGGACGCTCGTCGCGTCACCCCGGGCGTCCGCGACACCGCAGAGGTAGGCGAGGGGGAGGAAGTGGTCGGGCGTCGGCGCCGCCAGTCGGTAGTCGGTCGAGCCCACCAGTCGGCCGATCGCCGTGGGGTCGTCCGCCATCTGGCTACGCACGTCGTCATCGAAACGGTGGGCCCAGTCGAACCCCTCATCGGTCGCGTGCCAGTCAATCGCGCGTAGGTTGTGCACGACGTTGCCGCTCGCGATGATCATGATGCCGTCGTCGAGTAGTGGCGCGAGGCGCCGACCGAGGTCGATGTGGTAGTCGAGCGATTTGGTCCCGTCGATCGAGAGCTGGACGACGGGGACGTCCGCCGCGGGAAAGACGTGGGCCAGTACCGACCACGTGCCGTGGTCGATGCCCCAGGTCCGGTCGTCGAGTGCGACCGAGACGGGCTTGACGATCTCGGAGACCTGCGCGGCCACGTCGGGTGCCCCCGGCGCCGGGTAGTCGAAGTCGAACAGTTGCTGGGGAAAGCCGTAGAAGTCGTGGATCACCGGGGGGTTCGCCATCGAGGTCACGGCGGCGGTGTCGATATACCAGTGCGCGGAGATCGCGAGCACCGCCCGAGGGCGGTCACTCAGTAGGCCGAACGTCGCCCACGCGTCGGTGAAGTGGTTGTGTTCGAGGGTATTCATAGGGGTGCCGTGTCCGATGAACGCGGCGGGCATGGGGGCCATGGTGTCTCCCAACGGTCGAGGTGACTCCAGTGTAGTGGCAAGTAGGTGACATATCAACAAATTTGCTAGGCTGGAACCATGAGTGAAATCAACTGGCTCGCGGCCGACGAACTGGCGGCCTGGAAGGGCATGGCGCTGATGAACTTGCAGTTGAGCGCGACGCTCGGCCGCGCGCTCGCGGCCGACGGTCTCTCGTACCCGGACTACCTCGTGTTGACCACCTTGTCGGACCACGAGGACAATCGGTGCCGGGTGGTCGGGTTGAGTGACGAGCTCGGGTGGGAGAAGAGCCGAGCGTCACACCACGTGGCCCGCATGCGCGAGCGCGGTCTCGTCGAGAAGCAGCGATGTCCCACCGATCAGCGTGGCGCCTACGTGGTCCTGACCGACGCGGGCCGTCGAGCGCTTGACGCCGCGGCACCGGGACACGTGGCGACGGTTCGCCAGAACTTCGTGGACCTGCTCACGTCCGAACAGTTGAACGCGGTGGCGACGATCTCGTCGGTCGTGCTGACACACCTCGCCAACGCCCGCGACTGACCCGCGACTGACCAGACAACGACAGAACGCCGGGCCAAGTGGCCCGGCGTTCTGTCGTTGAAGGCGCTACGCGCTGTAGTGCTCGCGCCAAATCAGTCGATAGACCTTCACCTTGCGCGGGATGGACCGCAAACCCGGGATGAAGGGCAGCAGTAGGAGCAGAATCGAGAGCAACCCCATCAAGGCCGAGACCTGCACGTCGGCGTTGGAGCTGGAGTTGAACGGTGGCACCTGGTACCAGAAGGTGTAGAGCCACAGCCACGCCTGGCCCGGGTAGCTCCCCGTCTCGTTCATCATCCCCCACTGGCTGCCCAGGAGATGCTGCTTCTGGGCCAGGTTGGCGAGGTACGTCCCGTCAGCTACGAACAACAACGGCTTGGTGTAGTTCGTCGTGTAGAAACCGCCCCCCGTCACGAGCGCCTGGTCGAGCGCGCCCGATCGGGCCATCGAGGTGAGCTTGTTGATTAGCTCCGGCACTGGCCCGGCGTTGGTCGCGGGTACGTTGATCTGGCCGTTGCTCCAGGTCATCTTGGAGGCGCCCGCGGTGTAGTTCGACACCCACGACTTCTGCTGGGAGGCGCTCGCGCTCTTCCACTCGGTGAGCGCCGCGCTCAGTGGCTTGTCGTAGGGCAAGCTCGAGAGCGGGTTGATGACGAAGTCTCGGACCGTGTTGACGGGAATCGTCACGCCGGCGAACTGCGCCAGCCGCAGGGGACCGAGGTTCTGACCAGGCGCCGCGGTGTTGTATGGTGCCCCGTACTTGGCGGTTACGGTCGACCCGTTCAGCTCGCCGAGCGCGGTGGTCGCGAAGTCGATCGGATCGGCGTTCGACCACGCTTTGACCGTGATCGCGCGTTCGTCGGGCGAGCCGAAGAGCGTGGCGAGCAGGACCACGAGCAGTCCCACCACGATGATCGCGATGGTGCCTTCCTTGATGATGTCGTAGGGGACGTATTTACCCTTGTACTCGGGCGCGTCGACGTCGGGGCGAAATGGCTTCGTGCTCACTTGGTGGCTCCGTTCTGCTCTTCAAACGGGGGAACGACACCCTTGACCCGCACCATCAAGACGTGGATAGTCGTCAGGAGCACGGCGGCGAGCGGTAGCAAGACGATGTGCCACATCAGCATCTGACCGAGGTTCAACACGTTGAAGATCGACCCCGCGCCGGTGGCGTTGATGCCGTCCTTGGCCTGCGTCGAGATCCACTGCGAGTCGAAGTTGGTCTGCGAGACGTACCCCGTGAAGGCAGTTCCGACCGACGCGAGGAACGTGACGACACCGGTCACCCAGGTGAGTGACCGTCCGCCGCGCCACGCGGCCATGAAGAATTTGCCCCACAGGTGCACGATCATCGCGAAGAAGAAGATCTCCACGCTCCAGAGGTGCGTCGAGTTCACGAAGTGACCGATCGACGACGAATGCCACCACTGCGGGCCGCGGATCGCGAGAATGATCCCCGACAGGATGACCAACATCAGCGCGGCGAGGGTCGTCACACCGAAGACGTAGATCCACGAGGAGACGTACGCCGGCTGGGTGTCCGGGAGCAGCTTCTCGGGGGGGAGGTGGCCGGTCGCGCGCTTGCGCAGGCGCGTCGTCCACTGCCGTTCGATCTCAGCGGTACTCATCGGCTCTCCTTACGGCGGCTGCGACCGGGGAACGGCAGGAACAGCGCTGCGATAAAGGCGATGATCATGAGCACGATGACGATGAAATTCGCCAGCGAGATGTCAATCACGCCCCAGTGGATGTAGTGCCCGTAGTTATTGAGCGGTATCAGGGCCGCTAACGACCAAAAATAAGCCATGGCTTGCTCGTTCCTCCCAACTAGATCCGAGGTGCCTCGTCTCGCAGCACGAGTGTCGTGACCGTGAGGCTACTTGGCAACGACGCGCGACGCGGACTAGTCACGCCACCGTTTTAGTTCCTGGCACGCGGTCGCGCGCGGTCTGACGCAGGTGAAACTGAGTAACACCTATGCAAAGCGACACCGCGCCAGCGATATGCAGTTCGACGAGGACGACCGGAACGTGGGTGACGTACTGGACAAAGCCAATGATCGCCTGAATGAGCGCGATGACCACGAGCCGACGCACTCCTAGGCGCAGCGCGTCGGGGACGCCGCTTCGCCAGATCGCGAAGACGAGCCCGGTCACCAGTCCAAGGAAGAGCACGGCCAGCACCGAGTGGACCCAGGCGGCGTCGGCGAAGGCGAACGGCAGTCGCCGAGCCACGAGCTGGCCCTGCGCCGCACCAGCGTGGGGACCTGAGCCGGTAGTGGCGGTGCCCGCGAACAGGACGAGGACGAACGGGATCCAGAGCAAGCGCGCGATGAGACGGAAGTGCGGGTCGCGCACGTCGGCGCGAGCGCCAGGGCCGTAGACGTACTTCGAGCGGTGATAAAGGATGGCCCCGACGACGACCATCGCGAGTGACAGGATCATGTGCAGTGAGACCAGCCACGGATTGAGTTTGGAGTAGACGACGAAGGCGCCGAGGATGGCGTCGGCGACCACACCGAGCACCAGCAGACCGGAGAAGCCGATGAGGTCACGTCGCCGCTCGGTACGCAGCCACGCCGCGACGAACGTCACGCCGGTCACGATCACGAGGACGATGGTGACGATCCGGTTCGTGTATTCGATCAGGGGGTGGATCGACCACGACCCGGTTATCTGATGGCTGTAACAGGTGGGCCAGTCGGGGCAGCCGAGCCCCGAACCGGTCAGGCGAACCGCGCCGCCGGTGAGCACGATCACGATCATTGAGAGGAACGAACTGAAGGCGAACCAGCGGAACTTCGGTGGCGGGACACGGAATCGGGGCGTCGAGGTCACCCCCGCAGCCTACGTAAGGCGGCACTTCTAGACTGCCACCTATGACCATTGAGGTGTCGAAGGGCTTTTCGACCACGGACGTGCTGAAGGGCTACCTCGCACTCACCAAGCCACGGATCATCGAGCTCCTGTTGGTGACCACGATTCCGACGATGGTCGTCGCGGCAAACGCCATCCCCGGGCTCTGGCTCGTGGTCGACACACTGATCGGTGGGACACTCGCCGCGGCCGGGGCCAACGCGTTCAACATGGTCATCGATCGCGACAT
The DNA here is from genome assembly GCA_021793515.1 of Actinomycetes bacterium. Classification (GTDB taxonomy): domain Bacteria; phylum Actinomycetota; class Acidimicrobiia; order Acidimicrobiales; family RAAP-2; genus RAAP-2. The sequence continues at coordinate 47,961 of JAJYSP010000014.1, forward strand.
CGACGCCATCATGGAGCGCACCAAACGTCGCCCGCTCGTGCGCGGCGTCATGAGCCCTCGTGCCGCGACGATGTTCGCGGTGGCACTCGAGGTGGTCGCCTTCGCGGTCCTCGCCGTCTGGGTGAACCTGCTCGCGGCGTGGCTCGCGGTCGCGGCGATGCTCTTCTACGTGTTCGTCTACACGATCTGGTTGAAGCGACGTAGCAAGCAGAACATCGTCATTGGCGGTGCCGCGGGCGCGGTGCCCGTGCTCGTGGGTTGGGCTGCCGTCACGGGCAGCCTCTCGTGGACGCCCGTACTGCTCTTCCTCGTGGTCTTCATCTGGACGCCACCGCATTTCTGGGCATTGGCCGTGCGTTACCGCGACGACTACAGCGCCGCCCACGTGCCGATGATGCCGGTGGTCGCGTCACTTCGCCGCACGACCCTCGAGATCCTCGTCTACACCGTCATCATGTGGGTGCTGACAGTGCTCATCGGACCCGTCGCCCATTTGGGATGGATCTACGCCGTCTCGTCGATGGTGCTCGGCGGGTTCTTCACCTTCTACGCGATGCGGCTCTTTCGCCACGCGGTCCACAACCGCGCCGACGCGGGGGAGGCCATGCGACTCTTCCATTTCTCGATTACCTACCTGACGGCCCTCTTTGTACTCATGGCGGTGGATGTCCTTGTCAAAGCTCGTTGAAAAGTGGCGGCGGGGGCACCCCTCGCCGATGATGTTCGTCTCGTTGGGCATCGGCACCGCAGTCGCGGTCGTGCTGATCGTCGTGGTCTCGCTCTTGACTGGTGGTCGTTCGCCGGTCAACGCTCTGGTCGGCACCGAGGCGAGCTCCTTCACGTTGCCCTCGCTCGCGGGCGGCTCGTTGATAGCCCCGTACACGAAGGGTCATCCCACCGTGGTGGTCTTCATGGCGAGTTACTGTGCGCCGTGTCGTGCGGAACTCCCACACCTGGTCGCCTACCTGTCCGACCACTCGACCGGTTCGGTGCGGGTGATCGGCGTCGACACGGGCGACCAACGCCGTGCCGGGCTCACCTTCGTGCACCACGACGCCGTACCTTTCCCCGTAGCGTTCGACCCGAACAGCACGGTGGCGGCCTCGTTCCAGCTGCAGGGCATCCCCGACACCGTCTTCGTGAACGCCCAGGGAAAAGTCACCAACGTGGTCATCGGCAAGATCACTCCCGCGCAGTTCGCGAGTGACGTCGCGGCAATCAACAGCTAACGATCCACGGAGCGTGCCCCGACGCCGGATCAGTCGAAGCGGAAGGTCCGGGCGGCGAGCAGCGGCGCGCCGCACGCCCAGAGTACGAGTGAGAGCCAGTCACCGCCGGTCGGATTGAGGCCGAGTCCGAGAATCCGGTGTAGGGCTTCAGCGAGGGCCCCCGAGGGGAGCGCAACCGCGATGCGGCCGACGAGGCTCGGCAGCGACGTCACCGGTACGACGATGCCCGAGAGCAGCAGGAGCACGAGGTAGAGCCCGTTGCTCGCGGCGAGGTTCACCTCGGCGCGCAGCCAGCCGGCGAGGCCGAGTCCGATACCGGCGAGGCCCATGGAACCGAGCAGGATCACGAGGACGACGGTCATGGCACCGTGCGCGCCGCCGTGTGGCCGCCAGCCGAGCCCGACCGCGACCGCGGTGACGACGACGACCTGGATGACTTCGGTGACCAGCACCCCGGCGATCTTCGCGCCGATCAAGCGACGACGCCCGAGGGGGGTCACGTAGAGGCGGCGCAGCACACCGAAGGAACGCTCGAACCCGGTCGCGATCGAGAGCGCCACCATGGCGGTCGAGAGCACGGACAGGGCGATGATCCCCGGAGCGATGAAGTCCACCCGGTGCACGGTGGGACTCGCGGTCACCCGGGCCAGTGAGAAGAAGACGAGCAGTAGTACCGGGATCGCGATGGTCAGCAGCAGCGTCTCACCGCGGCGAACCGTCATGCGTACCTCGGCGCGGGTCTGGGCCCACCACGCCCTCACGGGAGGCTCCGTTCCTCGGCGATGAGCTCGAGGTAGCGCTCCTCGAGCGAGGCGCGCGTGCGTAGTGAGACAAGTTGGACACCCCGCTCGACGAGCAAGGCGCTTACTAGGGCCACGCGTTCGGGGCTGGACGCGATGCGACAGCGCAGTCGCGTGGGTGACTCGTTGGTGACGACGCACCCGAGTCGTTGCGCGAGTGACGCCGCATCGACCGGGGCACTCGTCTCGATGACGAGTTCGGGTTCGCCCGCTAGCTCGTCAAGGGTCCCCTCGGCGACGACCGAACCGCGGTGCATCAACACGAGGCGGTCCGCCATGCGCTCGGCCTCGGTCAACTCGTGGGTGGTGATCAAGATTGCACAGCCGCGTTCGGCCTCGGCGGCGATGATCGATCGGATCACCTGTCGGCCCTCGGGGTCGACGGCGGTCGTCGGCTCGTCGAGCACCAGGACTCGGGGCCGGGCTATGAGGGCCAACGCGAGCAGTGTGCGTTGCTGTTCGCCACCCGAGAGTCGTCGCCAGGGCGTCGCGGCGCATCGGCGCAGGTCGAGCAGGTCGAGCAGCTCCTGGGGGTCGCGTGGCGCGTCGTAGTAGGTCGCGGTCAGGGCCAGCACCTGCGAGGGGGTCATGGGGAACCAGACCCCACCTCGCTGCAGGAGTGCCCCGGTGCGTACGACGACCTCGTCGTGGTCGCGCCGCGGGTCCAGGCCGTGGATCCGAACCGTCCCGTCGTCGGGCTCGCGGAATCCGAGGAGCGTCTCGACGAGCGTGGTCTTGCCCGCGCCGTTCGGTCCGAGCAGGGCCAGGACTTCGCCGTAGTCGACCGTGAGGCTCACGCCGTCGACCGCGTACTGCCCGTCGAACGCGACGCGTAACCCGGTGACCTCGACGGCGTGACTCACAACCAACGAAACTACTGGGACGGCGAGGTCAGCGTGGCCGACCAATCGGGCCTCGGTAGGCTCAAGACGTGATCGATCTCGCACAACTGCGCCGTGAACCCGACGTCGTCAAGGACGCCCTGGCCCGTCGGGGGGTGGCGCCGTCGACCCTGGATGACGTGGCGTCCCTGGACACCGAGCACCGTCGCTTGCTCCAAGAGACTGAGCGGTTGCGCGCCGATATCAAGTCGCTGTCGCGTCAGGTCGGTGAGGCACGTCGTCAAAAGGACCTCGCCCGGGCCGAGGAGCTGGCGGCCATTAGCCGCGACCTCGGTGATGAGGAGCGCCAGGCGTCGGCGTCGGTCGAGCTGGTGGCCGGTCGTCTGCGAGACCTGCTGCTGCAGCTGCCGAACCTCCCGGCGCCCGAAGCACCCGACGGCGCAGACGAGCACGACAACGTCGTGTTGCGCCAGTGGTGGGTCGCGATGGACGACGGGGCACCCTTCCCGACCTTCGACGAGCACCAGCGGGTCCCGCACTGGGAGATTGGCGCACAACTGGACATCTTGGACCTCGAGTCGGGGGCCAAGCTCGCGGGATCGATGTTCCCACTCTTCCGCGGTATGGGTTCGCGGCTCGTGCGCGCCCTGGGCGCCTTCGCGCTCGATCGGCACACGCCGGACTACGAGGAGATCCGTCCTCCGACATTCGCCTTGACCGAGACCATGACCTCGACGGGCCACCTGCCCAAGTCGGCCGACGACATGTACGCCATCGAGCGCGACGGGCTGTGGGCGATACCGACGGCCGAGGTGCCGCTCACCTCGATGCTGCGCGGCGAGATCATCGACGAGTCCCGACTCCCGATCCGCATGACCGCGCTCACCGCGTGCTTCCGACGCGAGGCCGGTGCCGCCGGTCGAGACACCCGCGGACTCCTGCGCGTGCACGAGTTCGACAAGGTAGAGCTCTTCGCCTACTGCACGCCCGATCAGGCGGCCGACGCGCACGCCGACATACTCGCGCGCGCGGAGTCGTTGCTGCGCGAGCTCGGCCTCACCTATCGGGTGCTCGACCTATGCGCCGGCGACCTCGGGACCTCCTCGGCGCGTACCTTCGACCTGGAGGTCTACAGCCCGGGCGTCGATCGATGGCTGGAGGTCTCGTCGGTGAGCTGGTTCCGTGACTATCAGGCCCGGCGAGCCAACGTGCGTTACCGCCGCGATGACGGATCGACTGCCCTGGTGCACACGGTGAACGGCTCGGCGCTCGCGTGGGCGAGGATCTGGGCCGCGCTCGTTGAGACCTATCGTCAACCGGACGGTTCAATCGAACTGCCGTCGGTGCTCGCGCCCTACCTCGGTTCGACGACGATCAGCCCTCGTCGCGGCTGACCTCGAACCGATAGCCGACGCCGCGCACGGTGGTGATGTAGCGAGGCGTCTTCGGCTCGGTCTCGATCAGGCTCCGGAGCCGCTTGATGTGGACGTCGAGGGTCTTGGTGTCGCCAACGTAGTCGTGACCCCACACGCGATCGATCAGGACCTCGCGGGTCAGCACGCGGCCCGGGTTCTCCATGAGCAGGCGCAGCAGGGCGAACTCCTTCTTGCGCAACTTCACCTCGTTGGTCCCGATGAAGCAGCGCCGGGCGTCGATGTCCAGTCGCACCGGTCCGCGTTGGATCGAGGACTCCTCGCTGTCGAGGTCGACCGGGTGCTCACGCCGGCGCAGGACCGCGCGCATCCGCGCGACGAGCTCGCGCAATCGGTAGGGCTTGGTCACGTAGTCATCGGCCCCGATCTCGAGGAGCAGGACCATGTCGACCTCTTCGCCCTTCGCGCTGACGATGATGATGGGCACGTCACTGCTCAGGCGGATCTCGCGGCACAGGTCGAGCCCGCTCATCTTGGGCAACATGAGGTCCAAGAGCACGATGTCGAACTCGCCGGCGGCGAAGCGCGCGGCGCCTTCGGCGCCGTCGCGCGCGACCGTCACGTCGAATCCTTCGCGGGCGAGTCCGACGCTCAGCGCGTCGATGAAGGACTCCTCGTCCTCGACGAGGAGCACCCGAACCACGGGCTGCGACGCGGTCACGGGTTCACCGGGAGCTCAAGGGTGAACGTTGACCCCTCCCCCTCGCGTGACTCCACGACGACGGTCCCACCGTGGTTTTGCGCGACGTGGCGCACAATACTCAGCCCGAGACCGGTGCCACCAGTCTCACGGGCCCGACCAGGGTCGACGCGGTAGAACCGTTCGAAGATCCGTTCGAGGTCCTTGGCGGGGATGCCGACGCCCTCGTCGGTGATGGCGATGCGCACGACGCGGGATTCGACGGCGCCCTCGTCACTGAGGCGCTCCTCGTGGCGTTCCACGGTGATGGTGACGTGTCCGCCGCCCGGTGAGTAGACGACCGCGTTCTCGAGCAGTGCGTGCACGGCCGAGACGAGTTGGCGCCGGTCCCCCACGATGACGATCGACGTGGCGGGCTCGACGAAGTCGATGGTCACCCCGTGCTGCTCGGCTGAGGTGCGGATCCGCTCCATGGCCTCGGATACGAACAACGCGACGGGCACCGGCTCTCGCACGGGTGAACCCTCACCTTCGATCCGCGAGAGGTCGAGCAGGTCCTCGATGATCCGGTTGACTCGGAAGGCCTCGGTGTTTATGCGTTCGGCGAGGCGCCGGGCTATCGAGGCGTCCGGTTCGAACTGCAGCGTCTCAGCGAGCAGGCCGAGCGCCCCCATCGGCGTCTTCAGTTCGTGGCTCACGTTGGCGATGAAGTCACGGCGCACGTCCTCGAGCCGTCGACGTTCGCTGGTGTCCTCGATGACGGCGAGCACGCCCAGTGGCCGTCGGCCGTCGTCGATGACCGACGCGCGCACGCTCAGCGTGCGCCGGGGCGGTCCGTAGATCTCGATTGTCCGGTCGGCCACGCCGCTCGACCAGCCTTCGGCCAAGCACTCGGTGACCGCCTGGGCGGCGATCGCCTCGCCGTAGCGGCTGGTCATGAGTGATTCGGCCAGGCTGTTGCGGTAGACCACCGCACCACCCTCGTCACAGAGCACGAGCCCGAGGGGCAGTGAGTCGAGCGATCGGCGAAGCCGCGTCGACTCGGCACTGGACTCACTCACGGCGGTGGTGGCGGTCCCGGTGACCTCTTCGAGGTAAGCGAGCGCCGCCTCGACCCGACCGGTGTCGCCGTGGGGCTCGACGCCGAGGCGTGCCCCCAACGCGTTGAGTCGTTGGGCGAGCGATCGGTGGTCGCGGTACCGATTGATCAGGTAGCCGAGCAGTGTGCCGACGATGAGCACCCCGACGCCGACGGCGTAGACGGCGGCGGGTGCCCAGTGGGCGACGGGATTGACAACGGCGGGAACGATCACGGATTCATTCTCGCAGACCTGGCCGTAATGGCGGGGACCGCGACCGTTGCGAAGTCCCAGGGAGAAAGGTCCTCGATGCAAATCCTCGCTGTTTCACTTAGTCCATCACTCACGGCGCTGCCCGGCAGCGCCGTGCTTATGCAGATCGCCAACGGTCTCGCGGCGTGGAGCCTCATCGGAGCGCTCGTGGCGCTCCTGCTCGGTGCCGCCCTTTGGGCGATCGGCAGCCACACCCAGAACATGCATCAGTCGATGACCGGTCGGCGCGCGGTGATGACGTCGCTCGTTGCGGCGCTATTGATTGGGGCTGCCCCGCACCTGGTGGACTTCTTCTTCAAGGCCGGACAGTCGGTGCACTGATGGGTATCGGCTGTCTACTCTCACCCCTGGGCTGTGCGACGACCTCTGTCGCCAAGGCCACGCTCGGTGACATCTTCAACGCGATGACCTCCTGGGTGCTCGCGAGTGTGTCGTGGGTGCTCAGCACCACCGGTCACGTCCTGACTTCGACGGGGGACCCAACCAGCGTGGTGCACGCGGCGTCGGGTGAGTATGCGTCGCTCGTGACCCTGGCGCCGGTGCTGCTGCTCGTCGGTCTTGTCGTCGCCACGGTTCACGGCGTGGTGCGCAACGACCCCGGCTCGCTGTGGCGCGTCTATCTCGGCATCGCGCCGGCCGCGGTCCTCGCCGTCGCGAGCGCTCAGCCCATCGCGAGGATGATCCTCGCGGCGACCGACGAGCTGACGACCGGTGCGTCGGCCTCGGTCGCACGGCACGTGCCGGTGCTCGGCGCTCAGGTCGCGGTGCTCGCCGGGTCCACGCCGGGCTTCGGTCTCTTGTTGGTGGCACTCGCCGTCGCGCTCGGCGGGTGGCTCCTGTGGTGTGAACTCGTGGTGCGGGCGGTCGTCTTGACGCTGCTCATCGTCCTCGTGCCCGTCGTCGTCCCCCTCGTGACGGTGCCCGCCCTACGCCGTGTCGGGTGGCGTCTGTTCGAGACGTTCATGGCCGTCGCGTTGAGCAAGGTCCTGATCGTGATCGCACTCAGCGTGGGCTTTGGCGAGTTGCGCGGTGGTTCGGTGACGGCGGTCGTGACCGGGGCGGTGACGATCGTGCTGGCGACGTTCAGCCCGTTCGTGCTCTTGCGGATCGTTCCGATCATGGAGCAGTCCGCCATGCAGCACGTCGCGGGGTTGCGCCAGCGCTTCACCCAGTCGGTCCAGGCATTGCCGTCGTCGCCGCTCGCCGCGGCCGCGCGAGCGATCGGACCCGAGCCACCGCTGCCGCCGGCACCCGAGCGGCCCGAGGATCTGGGGTTCGGCCTCTGGGAGGGCGACGGCGAGATGCCGATGCCGCCCCAGGGGGGCGAGCCGGCCAAGGCCCCCGTCGGCCAGGCCCGACGTCGTGGTGGTCACGTCGCGTATTACAGCGACGGTCGTGGCCCGGTCGTGGGCTGGCACTTCGATGAGTGAGCCGCTCGGCCCGGGGCCCGCGGATGTCGCCGCGCGCTGGATCGGGGTGCGTCGCCATCAGGCGGTGCTCGCCGTGCTCGGCGTCGTCGCGTTGGGTGACGGGCTACTGCGAACGCGCTCGGTGCTGGAGGTGACGTTGGCGGTGCTGCTCGGCGCGGGCGCGCTGCCCCTCGGTGCCGAGACGCTCGGGGGCGTCGTCGCAGCGGCGATCGCCTTCTCGCTGCGCCGTCGGTGGTCGCGACTCACGGTCGCGCGTGCCGGGGACCGGGTCGTCGTCGAGAGCCGCGAGGTGCTCGGCGTCAATGCGTTTGTCCTGCAGCACCGGGGCCGGCTCGACCTCAACGGTCAAGACCACCTGGTCGCGGCCCGTCTGGCCGCCTCCATCGACGCCGCCGCCTCGGCCGATCGCCACGATCGACGGATTGGGGTTCACGTGTGTCGCGACGGCGCTCGGGCGTCGACGGTCCTCGTGACCCCCGCCGACGGTGTCGCGCCGGCCGGATGGGACCGCGACGACGACGCCCTTTTCACCGCCGCCTCGGCCCGCCGCGGCACGTCGTGGTGGCTCGAGCGGTGGTGGTACCTGCGCACCAGCGACCACGTCACCTGCGTCTTGCGGGTGGGCGACCTTCGCGGTACGTCCCACGACGCGCTGCTCGCCGGACTCCAGAACCTCGGCGAGCGAGTCACGCTCTCGATACAGGTCACCGCGATCGGCGGGACCGAACGCGCCCGTCGCGTCGCCGAACGCGCCGTGCACCGCCAGCGCAGCGACCGCGCCACCACGGTCGCGGCCGGGTTCCGTTCGACGGCCCGGACCCAACTGGTTGAGGCCCGCGCGGAGCGGCGCGAACTCGACGTGGCCTCGGGGCGCTCGCTCATGCGCCTGCGCGTGTACGTGACCGTGCGCGCGTCCTCGTGCTCGGCGCTGCGCGACGCGCGCGAGGCCGCTCGACGCCGCGCGCTCGACGCCGGCGTTCGCCTCGACCGTGGCGGCGGTCGCCAGTGGCTCTGGTTCATCGACCAGCTCACGGGGTCGACCCCCCGGGCCGCGACGCACTGGATCACGAGCGCGGACCTGGACGCGTTGCGGGTGCCGTCCCATGACGCCGGCAGCGGCCTCGACGGGCGAGCGCTCGGGACGGTCGCGGGGGGCGCCCCATTCGCGCTCGACCCGTTCGACCTCTACGGCGCCGGGCTCGTCGCGAATCCGAACGTCGTGGTGGCCGGGGCGATCGGCGTCGGCAAGAGCACCGTCGTCAAGATGATGGTGGACCGGGCACTCGCCCGCGGCCGACGGGCGGTCATCGTTGACCCCAAGGGCGAGTACGGCGACCTGGCGCGGCGGTACGGCTGCCGCTCGGTCGCCCTCGGGCGTGACGGCTGGTGTGACCCGTTCCTCGACGCCACCGACGCGTCCGCCCTCGCTCGCGCCATGATCGCCTCGGCCCAGGGTCAACCGCTCACCGACGAACAGCACTTCGCCTTTGACGAGGCGTGGGAGGCCCTCGGTCGAGACCGCCCCACTCGGGTCATGCGAGCGCTCTTCGAGTCGACGCGCCCGGCCCTCGACGGGCAGGCCTCACCCTCGCGTTCCCTCGCCCTCACGCTGCGTCGGTTCGTCGACGGGGACCTCGCCGGCCTCTTCGACGGGCCGGGCGAACCCGTGACCCTCGACGGCGACCTGGTCGTGCTCGATCTCTCGGCCCAGTGGTCCGGAGACGCGATGGCGGTGGCGGCGCTCAGTGCCGTGGCCGCCGCCCAGCGAGTGGCCGCGGCGGCGGGCGCCGGCTACGTCGTGCTCGACGAGGCGTGGGCGCTGCTCTCGGACCCGAACGCCCTGGCGTGGCTGCGTGGCTCGTGGAAGCTGGCGCGATCGCTCGGCGTGAGCCACGTGCTGGTCCTGCACCGGTGGGGTGACGTCGCCGCGGTCGGAGACGAGGGCAGCGCGCAGCGCGAACGGGCGCGGGGCCTGCTACGCGAGTGTGAGACGGCGTGGCTCTTCCGCCAACCACCCGACGAGGCGAACGACGTGGCGACGGCGCTCGCGTTGAGCACGCTCGAGCGCCGTACCCTGAGCGATCTTCGGCGAGGCGAGGCGCTGGTGCGCTACGGGGCCCACCGCTCGGTCGTGCGCGTCACGCCCGACGCCGCCGACCATCAGATCATCGACACCGACGCCGCGATGCGCGTATGACGCGCGGCCTTCGCCTCGGACGCCGCGTCGTCGCCGGTTTCGCCCTCGGGAGGTCGGTGCGACTCGAACATCGCCACTCGCTGCTCGTCGTCGGGCCAACCCAGGCGGGCAAGACTTCCTCGCTCGTCATCCCCTCAATCCTGTCGTGGCCGGACGCACTGGTCGTCACCAGTGTGAAACGCGACGTCGTCGCAGCGACCCAGCCCTGGCGCTCGGCGCTCGGCGAGGTCCAGGTGCTCGACCCCGGCGCCCCGGATGGTCTGACCTGGGACCCCCTGGAGGGCGTGAGGACGATGCGCGACGCACTGCGCGTCGCGCGCGACCTCACGTTACGTTCGTCGGGTCACGGTGACACCGAGTTCTGGAACACCCTCGCGGTCAAGTTGCTCGGCGCGCTCTTCGTGCGCGCTCTCGAGCGTGGCCAGACGGTCGTGGACGTGGCACTCGTGCTCGAGTCGCGTGACTTCGACGGGTGGACCGACGATCCCTCGAGCGTCGCGGCGCGCGTCGTCGCGGACTTCCTCAGTCACGAGGCTCGCACGATCGACGGCGTGATCACGACGGCCGAGACCATGCTCCTGCCGTGGCGATTCGATCAGCCGCGCGCCCGGGTCCGCCGCGTCGTCGACGGCGCCCACACGCTGTATCTCTGCAGTCCACGTGGCGAACAGGCCCACTACCAGTCGCTCTTCGCGGGGGCACTGCGTAGCGTGCTCGACGAGCAACAACGCCGCGTCGAGCACGGCACCGCGCGGCCGCTCCTGTTGGTGCTCGATGAGGCCGCCGTGGTGGCACCCCTCGACGAGCTCGACGAGTTGGCCGCGACGCTCGCCGGACTCTCGGTGACCTTGATCACCGTCGTCCAGGACTTCGCCCAGCTGGTGGCGCGGTGGGGTCCGCGGGCCTCGACCATCGTCAACAACCACGCGACACGACTGGTGTTGGCCGGCCTCGCTGATCCAACGGCTGCGACCTACGTGCCCGAGGTCGTCCCGCCGGCCAAAGCGTCGAGTTCGAGGTCCACCTCGTCGAGGCCGGCGCCGTCGATGCGTGAACGGCCCCGAGGGACCGCGCTCGTCGTCGCGGGTAACCGTCGGCCCGTCACAGTCCGTATCCGCCCGTGGTGGCGCGACGGGCGACTGCGGGTGCGCGGCGTACGACGGAGCGAGCGACGGATCACGCGCAATGCGCGATGATCGAAATCCCGCGACGTGGTAAGTACGATTCGCGGATGGCCATCGCGCGCAAATCGAACGAGGCGATCTTCGCCGTCGACGTCGGTGCGACCAACATCAAGTTCGCAGTGGTCGACGACGATGGCAACTTCCTCAACCCTGTTCGTCGCCGACCCACCCCCTACCCACTCGCACCGGTCAGGCTCGTCCGCTTGATCGCGAGCCGCGCCGGGCGAAGCGGCTGCACCAGGGTGGGCGTCGGGTTCCCCGGAGCCTTTCGTGACGGCCGCGTGATCGCGCCGGGCAACCTCGCCCGACCGGGCGGGGTAGGGACCGAGGTCGATCCGGACCTGGATCGGCAGTGGCGTGGTTTCGCATTCCAGGACGCGCTGTGCGCGGCGACCGGGCTCGACGTGCGCGTCGTCAACGACGCGACGCTGGCTGCGCTCGGCGCGAGCACGGGTGAGGGCGTGGAGGTCGTCTTGACGCTCGGGACGGGTCTCGGGCTCGCCCTCGTCGTGGACGGCGTACCGACGCCGGTGCGCGACGTGGGTGCCGAAGTGCGAGCCGACGGGCGAACTTACGACCAGTCGTTCGGTGAGTCGGCCCGATCCACCGATGAGTTGCGCTGGCGCGCCGACCTCGGACGGGTCATCGAGGAGTTCGTCACCGAATTCGGACCACGGGTCGTTCACCTGGCCGGGGGCAACGCACGTCGGGTCGACCCCACGTGGTTCTCGTCGATCGGCGTGCCCGTGACCATCGAGGGCAACGAAGCGCCGCTGCGCGGCGCCGCCCGCCTGTTCTAAACGCCGGCGAGGGCGATCGCGCTCTCGCTGAGCACATGGGCCATCACCGGGACCGACGCGTCTTCGACGGCGAAGTCGGGCCCGTGGTGCGAGCCGCTGGTGCCGTCGGCGAGAGCGCCCCCCACGAAGATGTAGCAACCGGGTACGCGGTTCAAGAGCTCCGAGATGTCGTCACTGGCCGGCGTCGGGGGCATCGTCAGCACGTGCTCGTCACCGAGGACGCGTCGAGCACTGGCCATCACCGTCTCGAAGACGGCGGGGTTGTTGACGACCGCCGGCGTGCCACCGGTGAAGGACAACGCGCAGTGCACGGCGAAGGCGCGCTCGACGTCGTCGAGGAGATTGCCGAGCCGAGCCGTGGCCTCGGCCAGTTGGTCGCCCGTGAACGTGCGTAGGCTGCCACGTAACAATGCCGTGCGCGGTACGACGTTGTTCGCCGTCCCGGCCTGGATGATCCCGGCCGAGCAGGCACAGTTGACGCCGTCGAGCGCGAGACCCTCCACGACGTCGCCGAGTCGACTGGCGAGGTGACTGACGGCGAGCACCACGTTGCCCTCGGCGCCGGCCATGGCGCCGTGCCCGCCTCGTCCCTCCAGATCGACCCGCCACGCCGTCGCCTGACTCATCGCCGTTCCGGCTCGCGAGCCGACGAAGCCCGTGGGGGCGAGCGACGTCACGTGGCCGCCGATGACGACGTCGGCCGGGTGTCGGGTAAGCACACCGTTATCGATCATGGCGCGCGCACCGCCGAGTCCCTCTTCGGCGGGCTGGAAGAGCAGGGTGTAGGAGCCGGGCAGGTCGGTGACGTGCGCGAGCACGTCGGCGACCCCGAGGAGGGCCGCCGTGTGGACGTCGTGGCCGCAGGCGTGCATCACGCCGTCGATGGTCGACCGGTAGGGCAGGTCGCGCTCCTCCTGGACCGGCAGGGCGTCGATGTCGGCGCGCACCAGGACGCGACGCCCCGGGCGACGCCCCGTCAGGGTGGCGATAGCGCCGGTCTCGGTTGGGCTCGGGGCCACCGTCCAACCCAGCGCCAGCAGACGGTCGCGGATGACGGCGGTCGTGCGGTGCTCGGCGAAGGCGAGTTCGGGGTGGGCGTGCAGGTCGTGGCGCATCGCCACCATGGCGGGGGTCGCGCGTTCGATCAGTGGTGCGAGGTCGGTTCGCTGGTCCATGTACGCATGGTAGGGCCGGTTCAGCGACGGGCTAGGATGGGTGGCCAGTATTACTGCGGCTGTAGCTCAGCGGATTAGAGCATCGGTCTACGGAACCGAGGGTCGGGGGTTCGAATCCCTCCAGCCGCACCAAATCACCGCGTTGCCCGGGGCGTTCGCACGGCGTCGCGTGGCCCCGTATCCGTGCTGAGAGCCGGTCGTCGTCTCGCCGGTTACGTCTCGTCGCGTGCGGTGACGGAGCGCCGAAGGGCGATCCCCGACCAGATGAGCTCGACGGCCCCGAAGGGCCAAGCGCCCGAGAGGAAGCCGTAGAGGCTCGAGAGTAGACAACCGACGGCGAATCCGACGATGAACCGGCGACCCCGGTGCTCGAGGGCGTACATCACCATCATGAAGGTGACCGCGCACACGCCGTAGACGGTGACGACGCTCACGTCGACTCGTGCCTCATGATGGCGAAGAACTCGCGCAGCGCGTAGTACACGAGCACGAAGCCAGCGACCGGATCGGCCCACCACCACCCGAGGGCGGCGTTGAGAATGAGACCGGCGAGGACGGCGGTGGCGAGGATGCCGTCGACCAGGGTGACCCTGCCCTCGGTCTCGAGCACGACGTTGCCGAGCGCCCGACCCGTCTTCGCCTTGCCCCACGCGAGCGCGAACATGGCGACCGCCGTGAGTGCCGTCCAGGCGATGCCGGCGACGCTATGGCCGGCGTGATGTCGAACCGCGAGCACGACGGCCCCCTGGATGAGGAGGTAGAGCGCGAGTAGGGCGAAGGCGCCACCGATGAGGCGTAGGGCTCGACGCTGGCGCTGTACGTCGACGCCGGTCAGTTCCCAGACAACCACGATCGACGCCCCAATCTCAATGAGCGAGTCGAGGCCGAACCCGGCGAGAGCGACCGAACGCGCCGCGAGCGCCGACCACGCGAGCACGACGAGGCCGACGACGTTCCACGCGAGCGTCGTGTATTCGAGGTGAAGTCCCCGGCGCAGCATCGGCGAGTACATCGTCACGGGTGCGAGTATCGCAGGTGGCGTACGTGCTCGACTGGAACGTTCGACGAGGGCAACGGCGCGCTACCATTACCTGCGTGCCTACGCAGATAGATAGATACCCGACGGATCGACAAGTCGACCTCGCCACCGGCACGCTCAAACTCCTCGCCGATCGGACACGACTGCGCATCATCTGGGCGCTTTTGCACGGCGAGCACTCCGTCAATGAGCTCGCAGCGCACCTCGAAGTGAACCCGGCGGGCGTCTCGCAGCATCTAGCCAAGCTGCGACTCTCGCGACTGGTCACCGTGCGCCGGGAGGGCAACCGCGCCTACTACGCCGTGGAGAGTCCCCACGTGCGAAAGCTCGCCGAGGAGGCGTTGTTCCACGGCGACCACCTCGTCGGTGGCCCACTGACCCACGGGGACGACATCGAGACCGTCGCGGACGACGCCGACGGGGTGATTCGAGTCGGGGGTAACCGTGCACGGGGTCGATGAGTGCCAGTCGGGCGAGCCGCTGCCCCCGGCGCAGGTCGCCCGAGAGGTACTCGACCGTGGTGACGCACACCGGGCGATCGCCGTCTCGGCGATCGGGCTGGGCGCCGCTGGACTGATTGAGCTCGCAATCGCGGTGCTCGGCGGCTCGGTGGGGCTGCTGAGCGACGCGCTACACAATCTGGCCGATGTCAGCACGTCACTGGTCGTCTTCATCGGCCTGCGGGTCTCGAGGCGACCGCCGAGCGACTCGCACCCCTTCGGGTGGGAGCGCGCCGAGGACATCGCCGGTTTGGGGGTCGCCCTCGCGATCTGGGTGAGCGCGGCCCTCGCCGGGTACCTCAGTATCCACAAACTCTTCATCCACGGCTCGACGACCCACGTCGGTTTCGGCATCGCCGCGGCCGCCATCGGTGTGATCGGTAATCAGGTCGTCGCGCGATACAAGTTGCGCGTGGGTCGGCGCATCCAGTCAGCGACGCTCGTCGCTGACGCCCAGCACTCCTGGCTCGACGCACTCTCCTCGGCCGGCGCCATGATCGGGCTGATCGGCGTCGCCGCGGGCTGGTCGTGGGCTGACGCCCTCGCCGGACTGCTCGTGACGGGTTTCATCTGCCACGTCGGTTACGAGGTCACTAGTGAGCTCATCAGACACTTGATTGACGCGGTCGAGCCGGGCGTGGTCGCGACCGCGGTCGTGGCGGCGACCGCGGTCGAAGGGGTGTCGCACGCGCACGTGCGCGCACGCTGGATGGGTCGAACCCTCCTCGTCGAGGTCGAGGGATTTGTCGACCCCGCTACGAGACTCGACGCCGCTCAAGCCACGGGTCGCGCGGTCGAGGCGGCCGTGCGTGCGGCCGTGCCCGAGGCCCGTGTCGTGCGCTGGACACCCAAGCCAATTGACTGAGTGACGGACCGGGGGACGGGTCCCGATTGGTCGACCATCGTCATCGGTTGCCATTGCGGGGTGTTCGATACGATGGCCGAAAAGACGGTGGGGTGCCGTCTGGTCACGACCGGCAGAAACGGGAAGCGTATCGATGACTTCGAGTGTCGGCGACGAGTCGTTCATCGACTTCCTCGAACGCCACCCCCTGACGTGGGAACGGCTCTTGAACGTGTTGCCCGACGGCGTCGCCTTCGTCGACGACACCGGGATCATCCGTCACGCGAACGCCGTGTTCACCACCTTGACCGGTTACGAATTGGCGGATCTCGTCGGGCGCTCGATCGAGGACATCGTGCCGCCGAGCGCACGGGCTAGACACGTCGAGCAACGCCGTCGCTTCGTCGATGGTGGGCGGGTACGTACCATGGGTCGCCACCTCAACCTGTCGTTGCTGCGTCGCGACGGGAGTGAGCTCGCCGTCGACATCGCGTTAGCGCCAATCGTGCTGGGCGGTCGGCCCTGGACGATCACGCTCGTGCGTGACGACAGCGCAGAACGCTCGGCCTCGCGCGCCCGCGACGAGATCGAGCAGCGGTTTCGGCTGGCCTTCGAGGAGAACATGGCCCCCATGGCCTTCACCGACCTCGACGATCGATGCATCGCGGTCAACGACGCGTTCTGTGCGATGGTGGGGCGCACCCGCGAGGAGCTGCTCACTGGTGACTCGTCGTTGTTCACCCACCCCGAAGATCTCGGGATAACCGAGTCGGTCCAGCAGCGACTGATCGCCGGGGATGTCGAGCGGGTGCGCTACATCAAGCGCTACGTCAAGCCCGATGGTCGGGTGATCGTGGTCGAGATCTCCAAGTCGACGGCGCGCGACGAGCACGGGGGCATCTTGTACTTCGTCAACTCCGAACGCGACATCACCGACGAGTTGGAACTCGCCGATCAGCTCGCGCACCAGGCCCTGCACGATCCGCTGACGGGGCTGGCCAACCGGGCGCTTTTCGACGATCGACTGACGCAGGCCTTCGAACGCGTCGACCGCTACGGCGGCTTCGGCGCGGTGCTGCTGATCGACCTCGACGACTTCAAGGGGATCAACGACACCCGCGGTCACGTCACGGGCGACGAATTGCTCTCGGCGGTCGCCGGACGGATGCAGTCGGTGACCCGGGCGTCGGACACGCTCTGCCGCTTCGGTGGTGATGAGTTCCTCTACCTCGCCGAAGGGCTGTCGTCCGACGAGGAGGCCCAGCAGGTCGCCGTACGACTCCTCGGTGTGTTCGACGAGGCCTTCGCCATGTCCGGCACAGTCGTCGAGCAACGCGCGAGCATCGGTGTCGTGACCTTCGACGCCGGCAAGGTCGATCGCGAGACCCTGGTGCGCGACGCCGACGTGGCGCTGTACGAGGCCAAACGCGACGGCAAGAATCGCTACGTCGTGTTCACCCCGACGATGCATCACCGGGCGGCCAGCCACTTCGAGCTCGCCCGAGAGCTACGCCACGCGCTCGCGACCGACGAGCTCGCCATGCACTACCAACCCATCGTCGAGCTGTCGACGATGACGGTGGTGGGTTTCGAGGCGCTCATGCGCTGGCGCCACCCGAGCCGGGGGTCCGTCTCGCCGTCGGTCTTTATCCCGCTCGCCGAGGAGTCGGGACTCATCGTCGAGCTCGGTGCCTTCGCGTTGCGTGAGGCCATCGCCACCGCGGCGACCTGGGCGAGCCACGGTCCCTACCTCACGGTCAACCTGTCGGCGCGACAGTTTCACGACCCTGACCTCGTGGCGACCATCGAGCGTGAGCTCAAGTCGAGTGGTTTCGCGCCTGATCGGCTCATCATCGAGGTCACTGAGAGTGCGACCCTGAGCGACGTCGCCGAGACGCTGGGCGTGATCGAGCGACTGACGCACCTCGGGATCGGCATCGCCCTGGACGACTTTGGTACCGGGTACTCGTCGTTGCATTACCTCACGCTCGTCCATCCACGGATCATCAAGATCGACCAGTCATTCGTCAGTCCCGTCCACGACGACCCGCGCACCCGAACACTGCTGGAGACGATCGTGACGCTGGGTCAGAAGCTCGACGTCGAGGTGCTCGCCGAGGGGATCGAGACCGACGACCAGCTCGAGCACCTCCGACGTCTCGGCTGTGACCTCGGCCAGGGTTTCTTGTTCTCACCCGCGGTGAGCGCCGCCGAGGTGCCAGCGATGGCGGAACGCCGGTTCGGTCCGTGAGTCTTTACGGGGCGATCTCGACGCGATCGCGGCCGTTCTCCTTGGCCCGGTACAGGGCCGCGTCGGCTCGCGCGAGTAGCGATTCCTGGGATTCATTGAGCTGACGCCGCGCCAGGCCGACGCTCACCGTGACGATCGGGAGATCGGGCGACGAGCGAGCGACGCGCTCGCGGATGCGCTCGGCGGCGTTGCGCGCACTCGCCTCGTCGACGTTGGAGAGCAGCACGAGGAACTCCTCGCCGCCGAGACGGAACGACGGGTCGCTCGGACGCACGCTCTGGAGGATCGCGTGCGCGACTCGTTGGAGCAACAGGTCGCCCGCGGCGTGGCCGAAGGTGTCGTTGACCCCCTTGAAGTGGTCGATATCGACCATGAGCGCCGCCATCTGCGGGTCGGGGTTCCGATCGTCGAACGCCGCGAGCTGGTGGTAGCTGTCAGACAGGGAGGCCCGGTTTCGCAATCCGGTCAGCTGGTCGTAGATCGCGCGGGTGTGCCAGTCCGACAGTTCGAGGTCGGTCGTACGCCGCAGAATTTCGCGCTCGAGGCCGACCTCGACCAGGGAGATGATCTGGTTGAGCACCACGATGGTGGCGTCGCTCGGCACCCGCCGCTCGCGAAAGCCCCAGACCATCGCCCCGTCGACGGTGCCGGTCGTTGGCGATCGCAAGGGGAGGATGAGTCGGTGGCCGGGCTCGACGACTTCGCCGGCGAGCACACTGGCCACGTCCGCCGGCGGCTCGTCGCGATGTCCCGCGAAGTCGTCGCCGCGCTCGAAGCGGAATAAGTCCATATGACGTTTGCGGTCGCCCGTGATGAATGAAATGCTGTGGGCGGCTGCCGGTGCGGTCACCGATCGGTTCTTGCAACTTCGAGTGCGCAATAAGTCTGGTGCGAGGGCCCTTGAG
>JAJYSP010000002.1 GCA_021793515.1 Actinomycetes bacterium
TGATCGTCCTCTCAGACCAGCTATCCGTCGTTGCCTTGGTGGGCCGTTACCCCGCCAACAAGCTGATGGACCGCGAGCCCCTCCCGAAGCAAAATTCGTTTCTTCCCTCAACCATGCGATTGAGGGAAGGTATTCGGTATTAGCACCGGTTTCCCGGTGTTATCCCAATCTTCGGGGCAGGTTGCTCACGTGATACTCACCCGTTCGCCACTAAATCTTTCGGAGCAAGCTCCTTGGATTCCGTTCGACTTGCATGTATTAAGCACGCCGCCAGCGTTCATTCTGAGCCAGAATCAAACTCTCCATCAAGATCTTTCGGGTTTCCCCTACGAATCAGAGAGCCGAATGGACGACTCTAATATCCATTCGACAACAGCTTCCTCCACGGGGTGGATTCCACTGCTTACTTCTTTTTGACGAACGACGCGTCCGGTTAGATCCGTCCATCGTCGCCCGTACTGGCTTTTGGCTCTCGTTCTTCCGTTTTCAAGGAGCGACATCGCACACGACCGAAGCCGGAGGTGCGAAGTACACCACCAGGATTTCTCCCGGTTCCCGCCGCCGTAAACCTCCCGGCTGCGGGATACTCACCCTATCAGCGCGTTACGGTCGCGTGCAAATCGCGTGACCGGCGTCTCTGACAGGAAGACCAGTGTAGCAAGCGCCCAAAGCTCCAAAGTGCATTTCGGGCACTTTTTTTGTTATGACTTGACCCACGAGCCTTGACACTCCGCCGACTGCGTTCCACGGGTCCTCCGATCAGCCCCGTCGTTCCCTCCAACGCGGGCGAACCGAACTTCGGGCGAGACAGCCCCACGGGCGTGACTCCGTCGCTGCGACAAACCCCTCACGTCCGCTGGTACACCATTGCGGGGACCTCGTCGTTAGTCCTCGGCAACGCTGAAAGGGACGCCGTTGGTGATCCTTACCAGTTCCTCAAAGGACGTGGCAAAGACGTAGTGGGGATGCCCGCCGGCAGCCCAAACCACCGGCCAGTCGCCAAGTTTCGTGTCGACAATGGTGCGAAGCGGCGCAGGATGCCCGACGGGTGCAACACCGCCGATCGGTTGGCCCGTGTGGGTGCGCACGAAGACAGCGTCCGGGCGCCGGACCTCATTCGCGCCGAGAAACTGCGCCAGACGCCGCGTGTTGACACGATGCGCCCCTGACGTCATGACCAATATCGGGTCGCCGTCGACGTCAAAAACCAGCGAGTTGGCGACCTGACCAATGTCGATGTCCAATTGCGCCGCTGCGGCCGCCGCGGTCGGCGACGGTTCGAGCGTCTCGACGATTGGACTGGTGACACCGCAGCCGTCGAGCGCGGCTCGTACCCGTTCTCCGTTTGGATGAAGGGTCGTGACCGGGCGAATGTTCACAACTGCCCTTCGGCGCGACCACCCACCTCGCGCATCCGTCGGTGAAGATCGGCCGCGACCCGGTGCCACGTCTCGGCCTGCGTGGGCCAGGCGACCGGCCCCGACGCACCACGCGATCGGCGACTCTGCAGGGTCTCGTGCCGTGCGAAGACGCCGCCGAACTGGGCCAGGGCCGGCGATTCGGCGACGACGTCTGGGAACGGGCGACCCGTCCTAATCGACTCCCCCACCGCCGCACCAACCAACTCGTGCGCATCGCGGAACGGAACGCCCGTTTCGACCAAACGTTCCGCAATATCGATCGCCGCGAGATAGGGATCATCGGCGGCTCGGGCGGCCACCTCACTGTTGAACGACATCGACTGATAGGTGCCGCGCAACGCGTCGAGCACCAGTGTGACGTTACGCACCGAGTCAAAGAGCGGCTCCTTGTCCTCTTGGAGGTCACGGTTGTAGGCGAGCGGCAGTCCCTTCAGCACGACGAGAAGTGACGTCAAGTTGCCGATAAAGCGCCCTGTCTTAGCGCGCGCGAGTTCCGCGACGTCGCTGTTCTTCTTCTGAGGCAACATTGACGATCCCGTAGTGAAGGCATCGCCCAACGTCGCAAAACCGAACTCGGCACTCGTCCAGAGCACCAGCTCCTCGCCCATCCGTGACAGATGAACGCCGAGCAGCGCAATGTCGAACAGGGTTTCGGCCACGAAGTCCCGGTCGCTCACCGCGTCCATCGAATTCGCGAACGCTCGGTCAAAGCCCATCAGCGCCGCCGTCGTGCCGGGGTCAATCGGCAATGACGTGCCCGCCACGGCTCCGGCCCCGAGGGGCGAAACGTTCAGGCGACGACGGGTCTCGAGCAGGCGGTCGATGTCGCGCGTCAGGGCCCACGCGTGCGCACCGAGGTGGTGGGCCAACAGCACGGGCTGTGCGCGCTGGAGATGCGTGTAGCCGGGCAGGTAGTAGTCAGGGTCTCGTTCACCGATCGCAAAGAGCGTCTCGGCTAGAGCGAGCACGCGTTCGGCGACGTCCACGAGCGCGTCGCGCACCCAGAGTCGCACCGTCGTAGCGACCTGATCATTTCGACTTCGAGCCGTGTGCAACTTGGCACCGGTCGATCCCGTCAGCTCCGTTACACGCCGCTCGATCGCCATGTGGATGTCCTCGTCGGAACCGGCCCGCACGAATACGCCTCGGTCGAACTCGCTCTCCACGTCGTCCAGCGCGCCGAGTAACACACGAACCTCGTCGGACGTGAGCAGTCCAGCGGCCAGCAGGCCCTGGACGTGGGCCCGTGACCCGACGATGTCGTGGTGGTAGAGCACGTGGTCGAAGGTGTAACTCTCCGAGAGCTCCCACAGCGAGTTCGCCATTGACGACTCGAAGCGACCGTGCCACAGGGTCATTTCGAGCGCGGCACCGTGTTCTTCGCCCCCTGACGAGCGGCCCAAGTCTTCACACCTAAACCATAGATGCGAACGTAACCCTCGGAGTCTGCGTGTTTGAAGGTGTCGGCCGCGTCGTACGTCGCGAGCCCGTAGTCATAGAGCGCCTTGTCGCTGCGTCTTCCCGTGATCCGCATGACACCAGGCGCCTCAAAACGAAGTCGGACGTCGCCCGATATGTGGCGTTGCGTCTCGGCTACGAAGGCGTCGATGGCTTCTTTCAGCGGCGAGAACCACATGCCGTCATAGACCAGTTCGGCCCAGCGAGGCTCGAGCCTCGCCTTTTCGTGATGGACGTCACGCTCCAGATTGAGGTCCTCAAGGTCGGCGTGTGCCGCAATGAGGGCGAGGGCCGCCGGGCACTCGTAGACCTCACGACTCTTGATGCCCACCCGACGATTCTCGACCATGTCCAATCGACCGAACCCGGTCGAACCCGCCCGGTGGTTGAGGGTCCTAATGAGGTCGGCGAGTGACATGACAATCCCGTCAATCGCGATTGGCACGCCCTCACGGAATGTGATCGTGAGTTCCACCGGCTCGAGGTTGGTCACACGGGTCAACGTGTACGGCTCACTCGGTGGCTCCGCCCACGGATCCTCCATCTCGCCGCATTCGATCGCGCGACCCCAGAGATTCTCGTCGATCGAATAGATCTTCTCCTTCGTGGCGCGGATGGGGATTTCCCACTTCTCGGCGTAGTCCACCGAATCGGCCCGCGTCATTCCCCAGTTGCGCGCTGGCGCGAGCACCTCGAGGTCGGGCGCGAGGGCGTGCGTGCCGACTTCGAAGCGAACCTGGTCATTGCCCTTTCCGGTACATCCGTGCGCCACAGCGGTCGCATTGAACTTGCGAGCCTGATCCACCAAGTGGCGCACGATCACCGGACGCGAGAGCGCTGACACCAGTGGATACTTCCCCTCGTAGCGAGCGTTGGCCATGATCGCCGGCGCACAGAACGCCTCGGCCATCTCGTCTCGGGCATCTACCACGACGCAGTCGATAGCTCCGGCCGCGATAGCGCGGTGCTTGATGTCCTCGAAGCTCTCAGAACTCTCCGGGTCCTGGCCCACGTCGACCAAGACGCACACGACCTCGGCGTCCCACTCCTCCATCATCCAGCGGATCGCTACGGAGGTGTCCAGACCTCCGCTGTAGGCCAGCACCACTCGCTTCGTCATCACTGTTCCTTTCTCAAAATCACGGTCATTCCAACCCGGCTAAGTCTCGGAAGCTCGCCGCCATCGCGGCGCCCCCGTGCTCGTCGCTCACGATCACGAGCAGCGTGTCATCACCCGCCACGCTGCCGAGCACGCCCTCGAGGGCGCTTCGGTCGAGGGCGGACGCGACCACGTGTGCACAACCCGGTGGCGTGCGCAGGACGACTAGGTTCGCCGAGCTGTCAACGGACACCACCCACTCGCCCATCATGCGACGCAGGTGGTCGAGTGGTGGCGAGCTCACCTTGGGGGAACTCGCCACCACGATGCGCCTCGAGCCGTGCTCGTCGCGCACCTTGATGGTGCCCAACTCCTGCAGGTCTCGGGTGACCGTCGCCTGGGTCGCGGTGATTCCCTCAGCCTGGAGCCGCGTGACCAACTGCGCGGCCGTCGAGATCACCTCACGCTCGATGAGCTCATTGATCCGATGTTGCCGTTGCGTCTTGGTCATCATTCCCCGTCCTTTATCCATCGCAGCGCACCGATCATCGCCGAGCGTCGGTGCGTCACCTGCTGCCACACGAGTGAGCGCGGTCCGTCCATCACGCCGTCGGTGATCTCATCGCCGCGATGGGCCGGAAGGCAGTGCAGGACGACCGCGTCTGGGGACGCGCCGTCGAGCAACGTCTCGTCGACTCGAAAGTCGGCGAGGTCGGTACGACGCTGTTGCGTCTGATCTTCGTAACCCATCGACACCCACGCATCGGTGTACACGACGTCGGCATCGCGCACCGCATCGCCGGCCGACGTGGTGAGCCGTAGCTTCGCCCCCTCGACCATCAACGGGTCTTCGTCGGTTCCCGCTGTGAGCTGGTAGCCCTCGGGTGCGCCCACCACGACCTCGGCGCCCAGGCGCGTCAAAGCGACCGCCAGCGACCGCGTGACGTTCGTCGCGTCGCCGACGTACGCGACGCGAAGTCCGGCCAATTGTCCCGGATCGCCATTCGTGAAATGGTCGGCAATCGTGAGCACGTCGGCGATGGCCTGGGTCGGATGTGCGACATCGCTCAGCAGGTTGACGAGCGACAACCGGTCCTTGGTCGCAGAACGGATCCGATGGAACACCGAGTGGCGTCGAATCCGCATCGCGCACACGGAATAGAGTGCGTCGATCGTGCGACCCACGTCCTCGGCGGACTCTCGAGTATCGAGACCGATCTCGTCGTCACCGAAGAACGTCACGTAGCCGCCGAGCTCGTGAACCGCGCTGGAACAGGCCGCTCGGGTGCGCAGGCTCGGGCGCTCGAAGACGAGCGCCACTCCCTGGCCCGCGAGGAGCGAGTCGTCGAGTGGTGCTCGAGCGGCATCGAGAATTGCGTGCAGATCGCGGTCGCCTAATTCGCTGATCGTGATGACGTGTCGACTCATCGCTTCACCTCCGTGCTCGGGTTCGTGCCGTCAAGTACGCCGAGCAACGCGTGCGGACGTGTCCCATTGGCGAGCACTACTCGCGCAGCGCCGGCGTCCAATGCGTCGAGCGCCGCCTGCATCTTGGGGATCATGCCGTCTCGAATCGAACCGTCGGCCATCATCGAGCGCACGTCGAGCGCGGTCACCGATCCGAGGGCACTTGCGGGGTCGTCACGATCGCTCCGGAGTTGGTCCACGTCACTCAGGAGCACGAGCACGTCGGCGTCGAGCGCGGCGGCGAGTGAGCCGGCGACCGTATCGGCGTTGCAGTTGAGCAGTTCTCCCGCGTCGTCACTCGCCACGGGCCCAACGACTGGCGTCCATCCTCGCTCAAGCAGCTGCTCGACCAGATCGGCGTCTACGTGAATCTCGTGGGCGACGAGTCCGAGCTGACCACCACGGGCCGTTCCTCGAACCAGTGCTCCGTCAACCCCATTTAGTCCCACGGCGGGAAGCCCCACGTTCGCGAGCGCAGCGGTTATCCGCTGATTCACCAATCCCAGGGCCATCGCGACGTACTCCATCGTCTCGGGTCCGGTCACACGCAGTCCATCGATGAATTCACTGACGAGCCCGACACGTTCGAGCAGTGAGGCAATCTGGGGGCCGCCCCCGTGGACGATGACAGGTGACGCGGTGGCCCGAATCGACGCGACGTCATTGGCGAGATCGACGAGCACCGGCGAGTCCGCGTCGAGACGATCGAGAGCGTGTCCTCCGAGCTTGACGACGATTCGGCTCACGGCGTCACACCGCTTCGAGGCAGACCGCGTGTCTCGTCGTACCCGACGGCGACGTTCCACGCCTGCACCGCTTGGCCGGCCGCTCCCTTGAGCAAGTTGTCGATCGAGCTCATGGCGAGTAGCCAACCGGTCCGCTGGTCGATGCGCGCCGACACGAAGCACAGGTTGCTCCCGACCGGGTCCTTCAACGTTGGTGGCTCGGCCGATACCACGATGAAGGGGTCATCGTCGTAGGCCTCGTGCAGTAACTCGAGTGGATCGAATGCGTCACCACCGACGAGCGGTGCGTACGCGCTCACCAACATCCCCCGGCTGACCGGTACGAGGTGAGGCGTGAAGAGCAGTTGCGCGCCGAGTTCTTGTTGCATCTCGGGCGTGTGGCGATGGTCCAACAGACCATAGGCCTCGGCGTTGGACGCGAGTCGGGCAAAGTGCAGGCGGTCCGAGACCCCCCGACCGGCGCCGGACACCCCACTAAGTGCGTTGACGACGATCCCGCGCCGCTCCACAACACCGGCGTCGACGAAGGGACCGAGCGCCAACGACGTCGCCGTGGGATAACAGCCCGGCACGGCGATGAGTTGTGCACCCTTGAGCTCGGACCGGTGTCGTTCCACCAAGCCGTAGCGTGAACGCGCCAACAAATCGGGTCGCGCGTGCGCGTGCCCGTACCAGCGCTCGTACTCAGCGGGGTCGGAAAGGCGGAAATCCGCCCCGAGATCCACCACCATGACGCCCGACGCCACTAGCTCGGGCACGATCCGTTGGCTGTGCCCGTGTGGCAGCGCCACGAAGACCGCTTCGAGATCCGCGTCGAGGGCCGCCTCGGTCGGCGCGTAAACCATTGACGGGGCGAGCGCAGCCAGTGAGGGCACGTGACTCGCCACCGCTTTGCCGGCGTTCGACTCGCCGGTCGCCACGACCACCTCCATGTCCGGGTGCGTGAGGCAGAGACGCAACACCTCAGCCCCGGCGTACCCAGTGGCTCCAATGACTCCAACGCGCATAGTGACATTTTATGCACATGAGAGATGATTTGTGCAAGTCAGTAATTTCCCGGTAGGCTGGCGACATGTCTCGGCGCGGCTGGCTGCTCTTTGTGACAATGGCGGTTCTCTGGGGTATTCCATATCTGCTGATCAGAGTGGCAGTTCGCCAACTCGACCCCGGCGTGTTGGTCCTCGGGCGCACCGGACCCGCCTCGCTCTTGCTCTTGCCACTCGTGATTGCGCGTGGTCAATTTCGCGCCATCGTGCACAACTTCTGGTGGATCGTCGTCTTCGCGTTCGTCGAATTCGGCGTGCCGTGGTATCTGATGGCGAGCGCCGAACGTCACATCACGAGTTCGCTGACGAGTCTGCTGATCTGTGCGGTACCACTGTTCTCGGTGATTGCCCAGCGCGTGCGACGCAGCGACGAGCACATCAGTCGGCGACGCCTGATCGGGCTCGCCATCGGTGCGCTGGGCGTCGCGTTCCTGGTCGGACTCGGGATCCACGGCGGTTCCATCGGTTGGATCGGCGTCATGCTCGTCGTCGCGGTCGGTTACACGTTCGGGCCGATCATCTTGGCGACCAAGCTCACGGCCGTGCCCGGCATCGCCGTCGTCGCTGGTGCCACCGGTGTGGTCGCCATCTCGTGGCTGCCCTGGAGCATCGCGCACTGGCCCCACCACGTCGACCACCAGACGTGGGAATCCGTTGGAATCCTCGCCGTGGCGTGCACCGCCGCCGCCTTCGTCACCTTCTTCGAACTCGTCAAGGAGGTCGGCTCCACGCGAAGTGTCGTCGTGACCTACGT
The DNA here is from genome assembly GCA_021793515.1 of Actinomycetes bacterium. Lineage (GTDB taxonomy): Bacteria > Actinomycetota > Acidimicrobiia > Acidimicrobiales > RAAP-2 > RAAP-2. The sequence goes on from JAJYSP010000002.1 coordinate 7,992, forward strand.
CAACACCGCGTTGGCGGTCGTACTCGGGGTGACCTTTCTCAGTGAGCCACTCACGACGGGAATCCTCATCGGCTTCCCCCTCGTCCTCATTGGCAGTGTGATCGCCACCAGCCAAGCGCCGTCATCGTCGAAATTCGCCCCCGACGCGGACGAGCTGATCCACGGTTAACCACCATCGGGTGTCTTCTAACACCAGGGTGACCTCGTCGCCGAACTCGACCGAACCGTGATACGAGACTGACCCGTAGCGCACGGGAGCCGGGGCGACCTCAACCAGCGGTGACCATAACGTCGCGTTGTTCACGTGACCAACGACGTCAAGGTCGGTCCGTCGCAAGGGCCACGGGCGGCGAACCGCGTCCGGACCCGGGTCCCGGCGCTCGATACGCCCCCCAACCCGCCGCCGCGCGCTTTCGCCGTAGACGTCGTAGAACGTCGACCCGACGCGCACCGGACGGCCCGAGGGACCGACAGGGACCCAGAGGGCGACGGTCTCGATCGTGACGTGACCGTCGTGGGCGACGTCGGTGCGACGTTCGGCCCACGCCGCACCCGAACCACTACACCAGGTCGTCAGCGTCACGTCATCACCCAGTTTTGGCCAGGTCGCGCCGTCCACGAGGCGAAACGACGATCGCCGCACTAGCCAGGTATCGGTCGACTCGATGCCCGTGTCGTCCCAGTCGTCGGTCGCCACGTCTTGCAAGTACCGGGCGAGCCCATCTGGTCGCAGGAGCCCGTCGGGCCCGCAGTCGCTCAGCCGCACCGGACGACGTGCGCTGAAGCGCCGCCCATCACCGGGTTGCGCGAACTCGACCTCAGTCATCACGGCAACCATAGACCACGTCCCTTAACGCAGAATCGCCCCGTGGCCAGCGCCGACAGCGATTAACGCCTCTCGAGCACTCCCGACTTCGCTTTCACTGAGGGTTCGGTCAGGCGCGCTCAATCGGACGGTGTAGGCGAGGCTACGGGTCCCCGGCGTAAGCGCCGCACCGTGATACACATCAAAGAGCGTCACCGACTCGACGAGCGGCGACGCCGCAGCGAGCTCGTGACCGAGATCCGCCGCGTGCACGGACTGCGGCGTAACGAACGCGAGGTCGATGACGGCGCTCGGATAGCGACTCGGCACGGCCGCGTGGCTGGCGTGGCGCGACACCGTCGCGGTGTCCATAAGGACGTCCAGGTCGAGGTCGAGTAGTCCGAGTCGACGTCCCTGGAGCCCGGTGACAGCCTCGATCAACTGGGGATCGACCTCCCCCACCACGCCGAGGACGGCGCCACTCTCGCGATCGACGAGCCTCGCCGAGCGCGTGGGGTGCAGACCCGAACCGAGACCCTCGGTCGAACGGACTACAACGTTCGCCAGTCCCAGTCGGTTTGCCACCATCGACCAGAGCGCGACGGCGCTCGCCGCGTCGTCGTTGTGATGCCCGAGAAGGACCGTGAGCCGCTCGTTCTCCCGGGGCAGGGCGAGGTCCACCGTCCCACCCGAACCGCCGCGTGTGCGTCGTGGGCGATCGGTGTCGTCGGGATGGGTGAAGACCACGCCGATCTCGCTCAGCCGGACATCTGGGAATCCCCGGTCGACGTTGCGTCCCCACGCACCGACGAGACCCGTGACCATCGTCGGACGAAGGATCGACTCCTCCTGGGCCAGCGGGTTCGTGATGCGCACCGGCGAGAATCCCTCATGCGTGAGGTTGAACGCCATCTGGCTGCCGAGTGACGGTGTCCACGCCTCGAAGGTTCCCGCGTCGATGGTGACCGCCCGAACGAGTCGGCGAAGCCGTTGCCGATCGGTCATGCCGCCCGGCTGGGGCCACGTTGGCGTGTGACGGACCAATCGGCGATAGCCCCAGACCCTCGCCACCTCTTCGATGACATCGGCGCGGCCGGCGGCACCCGTTCGGATGTCGGGTCGCGACGACGGTGCCGTCACGACCAGATCACCATCGGACGGGGCAACCGTGAACCCCAGAGCGCGTAGGTTGGCGATCACCGAGCTTTCGGGCAGCACGGTGCCGAGCGAACGCTCCACGTCATCCGAGCGAATCACGACCGTCGACGGTGTCGGCACGACACCGTGCACGTCGATTGGCGCGCCCACCCATTCGAGTTCGGGCACGCTCTCAGCGAGGATGGCCACGAAGCGCGCGACGGCGCGCAACGCGAGTTCCGGATCGACGCCGCGCTCGAAACGGTTGGATGCCTCGCTGCGCAGACCGTGTCGTTTGGAGGAACGAGCGATGGTCATGGGATCGAAGTAGGCCGCTTCGACAAGGACTTCGGTCGTCGACTCGCTGATCTCGCTGGTGGCGCCGCCCATGATGCCAGCTAGTCCGAGCACCTGGTCATCGCCGTCGGCGATCACGCAGTCTTCGCCCGTATCGCCGAGACCGCGACCGGGACTCGCCAACACGCGCGTAACGCCGTCGAGCGTCACCAACGACTCCCCCGGACGGGCCCGTCGCACCCGCAAGGTGCGGCCAACTACCTTCTCGGCGTCGTAGGGGTGCGTGGGCTGACCGAGTTCGAGCATGACCAGATTCGACGCGTCGACCACGTTTGAGATCGGTCGCATACCCGCACGTTCGAGTCGGTTCGCCACCCACGTCGGCGACGCGACGACGCGAACGTTGCGCAGAACCGACACTGTAAGTCGACCACACAGGTCCGGCGCCTCGATCACACCGACGGCTACTGCGCTCGTCGAGGAGTCGGGGTTCGGCGTTGCCAAGACGGGTTCGGCGACCGGCCGTTGGAATCGAGCCGCAAGGTCTCGTGCGACGCCCGCTATCGACCAGGCGTCGGGACGATTGCCCTCGATGGACAGGTCAAAGACGACGTCTGGCTCGATGCCGAGCGCATCGGCCAGTCGCTCCCCCACGTGCGGTTCGATCATGCCGTCGAGGACCATCAACCCCTCGTGATCCTCACTCAGTCGCAGTTCACGCGCCGAGCAGAGCATGCCGTTGCTCACGACACCACGCATCGAGCGCCTCGCGATGGCGAAGTCGCCCGGCAGCACAGCACCGACCGGGGCGAGGGGGACGTGGTCGCCGACGTGGAAGTTCCACGCGCCACAGACGATCTCGAGTGGACCATCACCGGCGTCCACGACGATGCGTCGGATGCGGTCCGCGCCGTCGATGGCGTGGATCTCATCAACGCGGGCCACGACAACGTCTTCGAGCCCCTCGCCGACGCGTTCGATCCCCTCAACGACCAGACCGAGGTCATCCAATGCCGCGCGGATCTCTTCGAGTGACTCGGGCAGCTCCACGAACTCCCGCAACCACGACAGGGGCGCCTTCACGCGAACTCCCCCAAGAACCGGACGTCGTTCTCAACCAGTGCGCGCATATCTGAGAGCTCGTGTCTCATCTGGGCGCACCGATCGATCCCGAAACCGAAGGCGAAACCGCTCCAGACGTCGGGGTCGATGCCGACCGCCTCGAAGACGGCCGGGTCGAGCATGCCGCAACCCCCCAACTCGATCCACCCCGTGTTGGAACAAGTCCGACAGCCCGCACCACGACAGATGGTGCACGTGACCTCGAACTCGGCCGACGGCTCGGTGAAAGGGAAGAACGCGGGCCGAAGCCGTGACTCGATGTCGGGACCGAAGTAGGCACGCGTGAAGGTCTCGATGGTTCCCGCGAGGTCGGCGAACGTAATGTTTCGGTCAACGACGAGGCCCTCGATCTGGTGGAACGCCGCCAGGTGTCTGGCGTCGGGCGTGTCGCGTCGGTAACAGCGACCCGGTGCGACCGAATGGATCGGCAGTGAGCCATTCGCCACCGCCGCCTCCATCAGGTGGACCTGCGTTGGCGACGTGTGCGTGCGCAGTACGACGGTCTCGGGATCACCCAGGTCGACGTAGAAGGTGTCCCACATCCCGCGCGCCGGGTGTGCGGGCGGGATGTTGAGCGCCTCGAAGTTGTACCAGTCACTCTCGACCTCGGGTCCTTCGGCCACCGTGAAACCCATCGCGACGAAGACATCCTCGAGTTCGGCCTGCGTTGTGCCAACGAGTCCGGCGTGGCCGAGGGTGACGGACCAGGTCTGAGCAGTCACGACAACGTCTCCGAGATCGAGTCGATCCGCGTCCAACATGTCGGCACGCTGGGCCGCGCGCAGCTGCGCGCGACGGCCCTCGACGGCCGCCTCCACGGTGCGGCGAGCCTCTTGCAGTTGGGCACCCATCGTGCGCCGCTCCTCTGGTTCCAGAGCCCCGAAGGACTTCTGTAGGGTAGCGAAGGCCGATCGCTTGCCGACGATCGACGCGACGCGCTGGTCGAGCTCTTCGATGCTCGCGACCCCCGCGAGTGCGGCCAGCGCCTCAGTGGTGATAGTCGTTATCTGATCTGGCGGAACGTTCATGACCCTCCAAGGCTACGGGGAATCGGGGGTGTCATTCGACCCACGCGCTGCCAGTAGGCGGCGAACGCGACCAGCGATGCGGCGACCCCGGCGTTGAGCGACTCATTAGCACCCGCCATGGCGATGCTCAGCGACGACTGACAGCGGGCAACCGACGCGTCGTCTAGACCATCGGCCTCATTGCCGATAACCACCACCGACGGAGTCGAAAGATCGCAGTCGAGCAACTCGGTACCGCCCCTCACGACCGTCGCCCACGTGCGTGACCCGGCCGACTCGAAGTACGCCAGGGTGGTCTCGAGTTCATCGACGATGACCGGGAGATGGAAGATCGACCCCGCCGTCGCGCGCAGCGTCTTGGGGTTGTAGGGGTCGACACTCTGGCCCGTCAACACCACGGCTGCAACGCCTGCGGCGTCCGCGGACCGAATGATCGTGCCGACGTTGCCCGGGTCGCGCAGGTCGTGCAACACCAACGTGAGGCCGTCAGTGACCAACGCGGATACGGCCGGCGTGGCAAAGCGCACCGTCGCCGAGATCGGCTGGGGTGTCTGGGCGTCACTGACCTTGGCGAGGACGCCAGGATCGAGGCCGAACGCTCGTACCCCGCGCGCTTCGGCCCGTGAAACGATCGCTAGCAGATCGGAGCGGTTCGCCAGCGCCGCATCGAGATAGAGCGCCTCGAACTCGGCGTCGGCCTCGAGGGCCGCGATCACGAGATCGGGACCCTCGAGGACGCACACGTGCTCGCTCCAGCGCAACGAGCGTTTCTGGACGAGACGACGGAGTCGTCGTACTCGTTGGTGTGACGAACCGATCGATTCGAGCAGGGTGGCCTACTTCGCCAACGCCGCCGACGCCTGGGCGACTAATGCGCCAAAGGTCGCCTGGTCGTTGACCGCGAGGTCGGCCAGCACTCGCCGGTCGACCTCGATGCCCGCAGCGTTCAGCCCCGCAATGAAGCGGCTGTAGCTCACACCGTGGAGTCGCGTACCGGCGTTGATGCGCTGGATCCACAGCTTACGGAACTCACCCTTGCGTGCTCGCCGGTCACGGAAGGCGTAAACGCCCGAGTGCTGGACGGCCTGGTTCGCGGCGCGGAACGTACGGCTGCGATCGCCGTAGTAGCCCTTGGCCTGCTCGAGAACTGCCTTGTGGTGCTTCTTGGCGTTTACCGCCCGCTTGACTCGTGCCATGTCAGTGTCTCCTCACTCGTTCCTTACAGACCCAACATCTTCTTGATGTTCTTCTCGATGCCGGGCGAGATGTCCGTCTCGCGACCCAGTCGGCGCGAGCGGACCGACGACTTCTTCTCCATGATGTGGCCGCGGAATGCCTTGCGGCGACGCAGGCGGCCGGTGCCCGTGATCTTGATGCGCTTCTTCGCGCCACTGTCGGTCTTCATCTTCGGCATCTCAGCCCTCCTCATTCGATTGTGTTGACGGATCCGCGGACCCATCTACCGATGCCTCGACCTTCGCGGCGTCGGTACTCTTCGTCTTGACCCGCTTCTCAGGACCGAGGACCATGATCATGTTGCGGCCATCGATCTTTGCGGCCGACTCGACTCGCGCCGCCTCGCCCAACTTCTCGACGATCCGGTCCAGAATCTTGCGACCCAGCTCCGGGTGTGCCGACTCGCGACCGCGGAACATGATGGTGACCTTCACCTTGTGACCTTCGGCGAGGAACTTCTCAACGAGACGCGTTTTGGTGTCGAAATCTCCCGGACCGATCTTCGGCCGGTACTTCATCTCTTTGACACCGACGTTCATCGTCTTGCGACGCGACTCCTTGGCCTTCTGGGCTTCGTCGAACTTGAATTTGCCGTAGTCCATGATTCGACAGACCGGCGGACTCGCGGTTGGCGCGATTTCGACGAGGTCCAGATCCAAGCTCCGCGCTAACGCCAATGCCTCTCGGCTCGACATCACGCCACGCTGATTGCCCTCGTTGTCAATGAGCCGTACGGTCTCTACCCGAATGCGCTCATTGACTCGGTGGTCTCCAGGTCCTGTTGCGATAAGCATCTCCTTGCTCTACGCGACGCCGTAGCGTCGCCACGGCAAGCGAGGCGGAGACTCTAGACCCGGTGTACTACGCATACCCAGGTGGACGTTGGCGTCGCCAACCTCACTTGCTGTGAACTGCCTGACAAGGCTAGCAGAGCGACGCGCGCAACGACGACGCCGTCGTCTTGACCCAGGTCGACGTCGACCGTAGACGAACAAGATGTGACGAAGTGCCACTCGACGAACTCTGAACCAGTGTGGGCTCGTCATCGCTTTACCCCTTCCACCTGGACTTACACATCCCTGCGGGCTGTCCACGCCCTCGGGACGGTGCCGCAGGCGGCCGCACCCGGCGACCTCGCCATCGGTATGCTCAGCGACGTGGGGTCGATCCCGATCAACTCCCGAGGCGCCGCAGTGAAACGGCTCGTGGTGGGCTCGACTGACCCCGTCGCTCGAACAGGCCTTGGGACCGCGAACCGTCAGCCCGGTAGGCGATGGCTCACCGACGCCGCGGTCATTGCGCTCCTGGTCGCGGTCGTGATCCTGGCGGCGAACGTCCCGCGCACCGCGCCCGGCACGCGACCCGTCGCCTCGAATCTCCCCTCAGCTGCGTGCCGGCCCAATGCGGTCACGGTCGCCAATGGCCCCGACGTCGGTGGCGCGACCCAGGAGGAGGCGCACGCGATGCTGATCACGAACACCTCATCCACGCCCTGTACGTTGCACGGCTACGTCAGCATCGTCGCACTCGACCGCGGCACCCCCCTCCCCTTTCGACTCGTCCACCACGCGACCGGTGGCTGGCCCATGGCGACGGTGGTCCCGTCGCCCTTCGTCATCGCGCCCGGTCGGTCGGGCTACGTCTTCTTCGCACAGATTGCGTGCTACACGGGATACACCGCGACGAGCCGACGCATCGCTGTGACGTTGCCCGGCGCTCGAGTCGCCAACGTCCTCGACCTACGCGTAGCGTTGGACCGATGCGCTGGTCCTTCGGCGAGAATCGGCAACCTCATCGCCGAGTCGCCGATCGAGCCGACACTCCGGGCCACCGAAGGTCCCATCCCCTAGCCCCGGACGGGCCGATTCGGGTGACGACCCTGCGGCTGAGCAGGTGACATCGATACCACGCCAGCCGACCGCTACCGTAGAACCATGAGCGACGACAACGGCGCCGCCGACGAGATCGAGTGGATTCGCTCGACGCCCGTCGACGTCATTCTCGGCAACCACCTCTTCCACATGATCCAGTTGGCGGCCGTGCACCTCGCGGACACGCCACCCAACCTGCCCGCGGCGCAGCTCGCGATTGACGTGGTCAGTGCCATGGTTCAAGCGGGGGGTGACCGCCTCGGCGAACACGTCGGCCTCTATCGAAGTGCCCTCGCCGAGGTCCAACAGGTCTACGTGCGCGCAGCCAGCACGACCGACGCACACTAACGTCGCGGTCGAATGTCGCTGACCTCGTCGGCGCCACGGTGGCCGACGACTCGAATCCCGGTCACCTCGAGTCCGTTATCGACGTGTCGGCTGCCGTCGGCGATGGCGACGCAATGGAAGTACCACCGATGACCATCCTGCTCGATCCAGCCGTCACCGCGGTGGTCGTCGAACTCGACGACCACGCCCTCGACCTTCATCGACCCGATCGCTGGCGCAGCAGTGACACCATCTCGAGGGCCGTCAACGCCGCTTCGCGTCCCTTGTTGGTCTCGTCGGGTAGCGAACGTTCGAGGGCCTGTTCGACCGTGTTGGTCGTGAGCACGCCGAAGATCACCGGAACCCCAGTAGTCAACTGCACGTCCTGGACGCCGCGGGCGCTCTCGCCGGCGACGATGTCGTAGTGCCCGGTATCGCCTCGAATCACCGCACCGAGCGTGATCACCGCGTCGACCGGGAACGGTCCATCAGCGAAGGCGAGCGCCATCATCGGAATCTCGAACGCACCGGGCACCCACGCGACGGTGACGTCCGAACGCGAGACGCCGGCCTCGTCGAGCGTCGCCAACGCGCCGTCGATCAACCGCGTGGTGATCCCGCCGTTGAACCGTCCGGCCACAATGGCGATACGCAGACCACGTCCGACGTGGCCGCCTTCCAGGTAGGTCCCAACGACGCCTCGGATCGCTTCGCCACGAAGAGGGTCGAACTCGGTCTGGTCACTCGACGTCATCGAGCCCCCCCAACAGGTGTCCCATTCGCTCACGCTTGGTTCGCAGGTAGTCAATGTTGTACGGCGTCGGCGTGCTCTCGATCGGCACCCGCTCGACGATATTGAGCCCGAACCCCTCGAGTCCGCCGTACTTGCTCGGATTATTGGTCATGAGTCGCATCGAGCTCACACCGAGGTCCACCAGTATCTGGGCGCCGATACCGTACTCACGCGAGTCGACCGGTAGCCCCAGCTCGAGATTCGCGTCAACCGTATCGTGACCATTCTCCTGGAGTGCATACGCACGAATCTTGTGACCGAGGCCTATGCCTCGACCCTCGTGTCCGCGCAGATACACGACCACACCGGCCCCCTCGGCCGCGATCTTCATCATGGCCGCCTGCAGCTGCGGTCCGCAGTCACAGCGCAGGGAACCGAGGACGTCACCCGTCAGACACTCCGAGTGCACGCGCACCAAGACATCCCGCGTCGACTGGATATCACCGTAGACCAGCGCGAGATGCTGCTCACCGTCAAGAATCGACTCGAAGACCACGGCCTGGAAGTTGCCGAACTCCGTCGGCAGGGCCGCCTCGGCGATGCGCTTGACCAGCTTCTCGTGGTGGCGACGGTAGCGAATGAGGTCCGCGATCGAGACGATCGGCAGGTGATGGCGCTCGGCGAATGCTTCCAACTCGGGCAAGCGTGCCATGTCCGACTTATCGGCGCTCACGATCTCGCACAGCACGCCCGACGGCGACTTGCCCGCCAGTCGACAGAGGTCGACGGTCGCTTCGGTGTGTCCGGCCCGCTTCAGGACGCCACCGGGCCGGTAGCGCAATGGAAAGATGTGACCGGGCCGGTTGAGATCGTTCGCGCGCGTCTCGGGGTCGATGAGCGCACGGATGGTCGCGGCACGGTCGTGCGCCGAGATACCGGTCGTGGTGCCGTGTCGGTAGTCGACGGTGACGGTGAAGGCCGTGCGTTGCGCTTCGGTGTTCGCCACCACCATCAAGGGCAGGTCGAGTTCATCGGCCCGTGCCGACTCGAGCGGCACGCAGAACACACCCGAGGTGTGTTCGAGGTAGAAGGCCATGGACTCAGCCGTCACGTCCTCGGCGGCCATGATCAGGTCGCCCTCGTTTTCGCGGTCCTCGTCGTCCACGACGACCACCATCCCGCCCTCGCGAATCGCGCGAACCGCCTCTTCAATCGTCGACAACGCCACTAGACCTCCAATTCGATACGCACATCTTCGCCCACGACGCGCACGTCCACCAATCGACCCCGACGCAAGTCACCAATCGTGGACGTCGTCACGTCGACGAGCGCGCCGACCGTTCCCGTAGATCCCGCCAGGGCGGGGGCCGTGTACCAGACGATCCGGTTCACGAGCCGCGCGGCGATAAAGGCACTCGCCGTCTTCGGCCCACCTTCGACGAGCGCCTGCAACACACCGTTCGCCCCGAGTTCATCCAGCACCGCGCCGATGTCACCCGAGCGTTCCCAGCACGGGTGCACCTTGGCGTCACTCGGCGCGTGGCCGAGCACGACCCGTAACGGTTCGAGGACGACGCCGTCGAGCCGAGCCGTTAAACGCGGGTCGTCGCGTCGCACGGTGCCCGAGCCGACGATGATCGCCTGGCTTCGAGCGCGAAGGACGTGCGCATCCCGCCTCGCCGCCTCGCCGGTAATCCACTGACTCGAGCCGTCGAGCATCGCAACCACGCCGTCGAGCGTCGCCGCGACCTTCAAGACCACGTAGGGCCGTCCGGTCTCGCGGTGCCACAGGTACGCCGCGAGTTGCTCGCGCACCACCGACTCCGCGACGCCCACGCTCACCTCGACGCCCGCGTCTCGCAGGGCTTGCGCACCCGAACCCGCCACGCGAGGGTCCGGATCGAGGGTGCCGACGACCACGCTCGAGATCCCAGCGTCGATGATCGCCTCGGTGCAGGGACCGGTGCGACCCGTGTGACTACAGGGCTCCAGCGTTACGACGAGGGTGGCTCCGCGCGCCGCCGCGCCGGCGTCGCGCAACGCGACCACTTCGGCGTGGGCATCCCCGGGGATCTGGGTGTGCCCGACGCCGACGATGCGACCACGTGCATCGACGACCACCGCGCCCACCCAGGGGTTCGGCGGTGCGTGGTACCGGGCCTTCTCGCCCTCGGCCACGGCGCGCGTCATGAGTTCCTCGACGTCGATCACGCCTTCATCGCCACCCGTCGCAGGGATCGGGCGGCGGCCAGGGGGTCGGGCCGCGAGAAGATCGCCGAACCGGCCACGAGCACGTTCGCCCCGGCGGCCACCGCCACCGGCGCAGTGCGCTCGTCGATTCCTCCGTCAACCTCGAGGTCCACCGCCACACCCTGCACGTCGATCTCGCGACGCGCCTCGGTCACTTTGCCCATGACCTCGCCGATGAATGATTGTCCGCCGAAGCCCGGGAACACCGTCATCAAGAGCAAGAGGTCGATCTGACCGAGAAATGGTGCCACCGTAGCGAAGGGGGAATCCGGGTTGGCGGCCAGGCCAACGCGCAACCCGACCGCGCGGGCCTCGGTGAGCAAGGCGGCGGTGTCGCCGATCTCCACGTGGATGGTGCACCCGTCCGCTCCCGCGGCCTTGAAGGCCTCGAAGTATCGACCGGGTTCGGTCATCATCAGGTGACAGTCGAAGAAACGGTCGCTGTAGCGTCGCAGCGACGTCACGACCGGCGGTCCGATTGACACGTTCGGCACGAAGTGGCCGTCCATGACGTCGACGTGGAGCCAGTCCGTCTCGTCGTCGATGGCGCGCACCTGTTCAGCCAACGAGCCGAAATCAGCCGCGAGTATCGAGGGGGCAAGACGGAGGCGGCCCGTCGGACCCGCGTCGATGGAAGTCATATCCCCCAGCCTAGAGACCCCGGTCACCGCCATCGTACGACGTCATTCGAACGGGGTCGGCCCCGCCACCAGTCCGCGGCCGACATCGTCCGGCTCCCTTCGGGGCGTACTGAGCCGAGCGCCAGCGAACCGCCACGCACGCCCAAGACGACGTCCCCGTCGCGACGCTTGAGCACGCCTGGTTCCACCACCGTCTCGCCCGCGAACCGGTGGGCTTCGATGAGTCGGACTCGTCGTTCGTCGACGAGCACCCACGCGCGCTCGAGGCGAATGATGCGAAGGTTCTCCTCGGCTGACTTCGTGGCGTCGAGGTGGAACGTCTCGGCGTCCAACTTGGTCGCGTAGGTCGCCTCGCCCGTCTGGGCTACGGGATGATCCAGGAGTGCCGGGTCGCCGAGCACGTCGAGCAGGGCTTGCGCGCCCAGCCGGGCCAGGCGGTCCACCAGGTCACTCAACGTCGCGTCGCCGATCTCGACGCGCCGCTCGAGATGCACCGGGCCCGTGTCGAGCCCCGCCTCAAGGGACATGATCGCCACGCCGGTCTCGCGATCCCCGGCGAGGATGGCTCGCTCGACCGGTGCGGCACCTCGCCATCGTGGCAGTAGCGAGAAGTGGACGTTGAGCATCGGCACGCGTTCGAGTACTGCGGCGGAGATCATGGCGCCGTACGCCACCACCACCCCCCGCTCGACGTCGAAGGAAGCGAGGTCGGCGACTCGGTGCACGACCGGGATGCCCCTCGCCTGCGCCTCGATCTTCACGGGGCTGGGCGACTCTTTAGCGCCTCGACTGCGACGGCGGTCAGGCCGCGTGACCACGACGGCGACGTCGTGGCCGTAATCACAGAGTGCCCCCAGTGACACGACGGCAGCCGGCGGCGTCCCGAGGAAGGCGAGGCGCATCTACTCGCCGAGCAACTGTCCGAGTCCGTCACGGTCGCGGCCGAGCGTGAGGCGACGCTTGCGCAGCAGCTTCTTCGCCTCGCGACGCTGGTCCTCGTCTAGACGCTCGACAAGCAGCACCCCTTCGAGATGGTCCATCTCGTGCTGGAAGATCCGCCCCTCGTACTCGTCGGTCTCAATGTCGATCTCGTTCCCGTCGAGGTCGTAACCGGTCAGGTGGACGGCGTTGGGCCTCGTTATCTCCCAACTGAGTCCCGGAACCGAGAGACAACCCTCCTCGAAGGTCCACTCACCGTCAGTCTCAACGATGACCGGGTTCACCACCACGACGGGACCGTCGCCCTGGTCGTAGACGAACAGCCGCTTCTGCACACCAATCTGATTAGCAGCGAGGCCCGCGCCCGGCGCCTCGTACATGGTCTCGATCATGACCTCCGCCAAAGCGGCAATCCGGCCGTTGATGTCCTCGACTGGCGTGGTCGCCTGGGTCAAAACGGGGTCGCCGTATACGCGGATGGGCAACGTATTCACCGTTCCAGGCTACCGGCTCATTCGACGGCGACGCGCACCGAGGCGGGACGCGACGGGACGTTCACAGCATCGAGCAACGTCTCGATATCGCGCGCGTGCACGACCACGCCCTGTCCGCCCACACTGACGCGCACTCGTTCGCCGTCGAGCGCTAAAGCGAAGGCCGCCGCGTCCTCACCGCGCAGGGTGGCCGCCGCGCCGAACGGAGCGAGGCCGAGGACCCGTGCGGTCTCGCGTTCGTCCTCGAGGAGCTGCTCGAACGAGCCCTCCTCGAGGGATCGAAGTACCGCGTCCTGCCCACGGCGCGTCTGGACCACGACGGAACCTCGACCGTCGCGACGGGCGCCGACGAGACGCCCGGCCCGTCCGACCACGCCCACCGCCTGGCGACGGGCCGACTCACGCGGTGCCAGGAGATACTGATCGAAGTCATCGATGACGACCAGTGAGGTCCTTCGTACTCGTTGGAAGACTGCTTCAGTGCCCACGACCACCCGCGCGAGCGCCCCATCGAGCGGGTCGGCCGCGGTCACGATGCTCACCGGCTGCCCGATCTGCGCCTCGAGGTCGCGCTGGACCGTGCTGACGCCTTGGCGCAATCGCTTGAAGCGAGTCGATCCGCACGACCGGCAGAACCGCTCTCGCGGTTCGTGGCCGCTCGCGCAGGCAACCAAGTCGTCGGCTTCTTGTTCGGCCAGGCTGCACACGGCGCAACGGTAGAGCTCGTGGCACTGCGCACACGCGAGCAGTCGCCCCCGGCCGAGCCGCTGGTGCACGACGACGACCGCCACCGGATCGTTGAGTGCGAGTGCCCGATGCACGGCGTCGAGTGTTTCGCGCGCGAGCAGACCGTCGTGGGGATCCCCGCCGCGCCGGTCGACGACCGTGAGTCGGGGCCATCCACCCGCCAGCCCGGCTTCGCGGTGCCAGCCTCCGACCATGAATCGAGGACTCGGGAACATCGACGTTGCCCAAAGCGGGCGTCCCTCGCGCCGACACCGTTCGACGAGAACGTCGTAGGCGTGCCACGTGGGCACCGATTCCGATCGCAGCGCCTCGTCGTCGACGTCGAGGATGACCGCGCCCGCGACGTGGGCCACCGGTGCCATGGCCGCGCCGCGCGCGCCGACCACGATCGGCCACTGCGCGCGCATCCGCTCCCACTGATCGGTGCCCGCGACCTCGCACCCACGTTGCTCGAGTCGTCCACGCAGCCGACGTGCCCAAGCGTCCGTCGGGGCCACCACGAGCAAACTGCCGGGGGCCGAACGGGTCGTCTCGTAGGCGTGCAGCACGAGTCCGAGCGGATCGGTCGTCGGTGCCAGTTGCGTGACGCCGGGCTCGAACGCTTCGAGTCGATCGGTGATCGAGGTGCTGAGCGGTCGCTTCGCCGGGGCGGCGGGCAACGCAGTCACCAGCCGCTTCGGCGAGGCCGATATGAGCAGTCGCGCGAGAGGCGCCAGCCAGCGAGCGCTCGCCCACTCGAGCAGGTCGAGCATCTCGGCGGGCGGCCCGAAGCCCAACCACTTCCCGATCGGCTTGAGGTCGGGAGTGAGGCTCGCCTCGTCGACCACCCACGCGCGAACGCTGCGATGGTTGAAGTCGACGCGTACGCGGTCGCCGAGTTGCAGCGACGCTAGGTGTTCGGGCACCAGGTAGTCAAAGGGTCGGTCGACGGCGGCGACCTCGGTCACCACACGAACCGCACGCGGCCCCGTCACTAGTTCAGCGACAACTCCCGGCGCAGGTCGTCGACCCGCGGCGTCTGCTCCCACGTGAACCCCTGATCACTGCGACCGAAGTGTCCGTACGCCGCGGTGCGCTGGTAGATCGGACGACGCAGGTCGAGGTCTCGGATGATCGCCGCCGGTCGCAGGTCGAAGATAGCGTCGACGGCCTTGGCGATCTTGGCCCGGTCGACGGTCTCGGTGCCGAAGGTCTCGACGAGCACCGAGACGGGACGCGCCACCCCGATGGCGTAGGCCACCTGCACCTCGCAGCGTTGCGCCGCGCCCGCTGCGACGACGTGCTTGGCCACCCAGCGCGCGGCGTACGCCGCCGAGCGGTCGACTTTGGATGGGTCCTTGCCGGAGAAGGCGCCGCCGCCGTGGCGGGCCATGCCGCCGTAGGTGTCCACGATGATCTTGCGCCCGGTGAGCCCGGCGTCGGCGTGGGGACCGCCGAGGACGAATTTGCCCGACGGGTTGACGATGACGCGCATGGAACTCGTGTCGAGATTCGACGGCAACACTGGCCGAATCACGTGCTCGAGCACATCCTGGCGAATAGTGGTCTGTGAGTCGTAACCATCTTCGTGCTGGGTCGAGACGAGAACTGTGTCCACCGCCACCGGCCGTCCATCCTCGAACGCGATCGTGACCTGGGTCTTGCCGTCTGGGCCGAGGTACGGAATTAGTCCCGAGCGACGGACCTGGGCCAGGCGCATGGAGAGTCGGTGCGCCAACCAGATCGGCACTGGCATGAAGTCGTCATTGTCGTTGCAGGCGTAGCCGAACATCATGCCCTGGTCACCCGCCCCGAGCGCGTTCAGCTGGTCCTCGCCACCCGAACCACTGCGCAGCTCAAGGGCGGCGTCCACGCCGCCGGCAATATCGGGGCTCTGCTTGTCCAACGAGACGAGCACCGCACAGGTGCGCCCGTCGAACCCCTTGCTCCCATTGTCGTAGCCAATGTCGAGAATCGTCTTGCGCGCGATGGCGTTGATATCCACCACCGCCGAGGTCGTAATCTCGCCCGCGACCACGCAGAGTCCCGTCGTGAGCAGGGTCTCGCACGCCACGCGCGCGTGAGCGTCCTGAGCGAGGATGGCGTCCAGAACGCTGTCAGAGACCTGATCCGCGATCTTATCGGGATGCCCTTCCGTTACCGACTCCGACGTGAAGAGGGTGCGATCGCTCATTGGTCTCCTTGCGGTAACAATGCAACCACCCTAGTCAACACCTCTAGCGCAACGTCTTCTTTTGTACGCATCGAGACCGCGACCGGCTCATGGTCACGCATTAGCAGTCGCACCTCATTGGTCGGTGACTCGAAGCCCGCGCCCGGGGTCATGACGTCGTTGACGACCAAGACGTCCACACCCTTTCGATCAAACTTCGCCTGGGCGTTGGCGAGCACGTCAGTGGACTCCGCGGCAAAGCCAACGATGACCTGCCCATCTGGTCGGTTCGCGACCAACTCCACCAGGATGTCGGGTGTCGCCACGAGCGCCAATTGGGGCGGGCCCGCCGCTTTCTTCAGTTTGTTCGGCGCCGGATCGACCGTGAAATCCGCGACGGCCGCCGCCATCACGATGACGTCCATGTCCTTGGCCAGCGTCAGGGCCTGCTCGCGCAATTCGGCCGCGGTGACGACCGCCACGACGTCGATGCGGCTCACTACGTCAAGGGCGAGGTCCCGATCCGTCGTCGTCACGAGAGTCACCGCCGCCCCGAGCCGGGCGGCAACCTCGGCGATGGCGTAGCCCTGGCGACCCGACGACCGGTTCGTGATGACGCGTACGGGATCGATCGGCTCGCGGGTCCCCCCCGCGGTGACGAGGACGCGCCGTCCCGTCAACGGGCCACGGTACCCCTCAATGATGCGTTCGACCAGCGACACGATCGTCGCCGGTTCGGCGAGTCGTCCCGGGCCCTCGTCGCCCCCGGCGAGGTGGCCGCGTTCGGGTTCGAGTACCAGGACGCCCCGGCGCCGCAACGTGGCCAGGTTCTCCTGAACGACGGGCTGTTCCCACATCTCGGTGTGCATCGCCGGACAGAGCAGCACCGGCGAGGCGCTCGCCATCAGGGTGGCGGTGAGCAGGTCATCGGCGAGGCCCGCGGCGAAGCGGGCAATCAGGTGGGCCGTAGCGGGCACGACCACGATCAGATCGGCCGACTGGCCAAGGGTCGTGTGGGGAATCGGCAGCTCCGGATCGTCGTACAAGCCAACCCTCGCGGGCTCACTCGCGAGCGCGCTGAAGGTGAGCGGCCCCACGAAACGCGTCGCGTCAGGCGTCAGGATCGGTGCGACGTGGTAGCCAGCATCTCGCAGGCGCCGCAGCACCTCGACCGCCTTAAACGCCGCGATTCCGCCCGCGACACCGAGAACGATGTGAGGCGATGGTGAATCAGGCGTCGCGGAGGGCATCGGTGAAGGCGTCCAGGTCGTTGGCCTCGTCCTGGTGCGCCTGAGCCGCGTCTCGGTCGCGACGCTCTTGCTCAAGCTCCTCGGCCGTGGGACGGTGGAACTCGAGTTTGCCCTCGTAGAGCTCCTGAAGCGACAACGACAGCGACTTGTTCGACAGCGACGTCACCTGGGGCGGGATCATCGATCCGTGACCGGAACCGAGCCCGTTGTAATAGTCGTTGATCTCGCGCGCGCGAATCGCCGAGACGGCGACCAGGGTGAACTTCGAGTCACCGACCTTGGCCAGCAACGCTTCAATGGGTGGGTCGACAAGCGAAGGGCGCTCGGCCATGGATTCAGTCCTTTTTACGCGAGGGAACGACGGTCTCGTCGAAGCATCTCCAGTATAGAGAGGATTTCGCCGGTGGCTCGCTCGACGTCGTCATTGACGATCACGTGCGTCGCGAGCCGTTCACCGATTCGCATCTCGTTGGCGGTGCTGTGCAAGCGCCGTTGCACGTGATCCTCGGTGTCGCCGCGTCCGCGCAGCCGGGCTTCGAGTTGATCCATCGACGGTGGGACGATCAGGAAGATCACGACGTCGTCGTAGTGGCGTCGTACCTGTTCGGCACCTTGCACTTCGATCTCGAGCAACACGTCCGCGCCACCGGTATCGGTGGGCACCGGTGTGCCGTAGAGGTTCCCGTGGAACTGCGCCCACTCGAGGAATCGTCCCTCGTCGATGGCTTGTTCGAACGTCTCGCGGTCCACAAACACGTACTCGTCGCCCGTTTCGGACTCGCGCTTAGCGCGCGTCGTCCAACTCCGGCTCAGCCACAGCTTCGGGTCTCGCTCCGTCAGTCGCCGCGCAATCGTCCCCTTGCCCACACCACCGGGACCAATCAGCACCGCCAGCAGCGGTTCAGCGCACAAGGGCTCGGAACAGTTCAGCGCGTTGCTTGGGGCCGAGACCGCGGATCCGACGGGTCTTGGCGATCTGCGCCTTCTGCATGATGCGCTCGGCCTTCACGTCGCCGATTGCCGGCAGCGCGCTGATCAAGTCGTAGGCGCGCATCTGTGCGATGCACTCCTCACGATCAGCGAGTTCGAACAACTCCTCCAAGGAGAGTTCACCCGACTTAATCTGCCGCTTCACCTCAGCACGACGCCGACGGTTCGCCACGGCGAGGCGCGAGGCTTGAACTCGCTGCTCCTGCGACAGTGTGGGCGGTGTCGGTGTCACGCGCCCAGAATACATCGTGACGAGCATAAATGCACCCCAGAACTAGGGCAATGCCCCAGATATTTCGTCTCGCCAGCGTCGGGCGGCGTCGTGGACCGCTCGGCGGTCCGGACCACGCTCCAAAATCGCTCTACCCACGTTGACCAGGACTGATGAACGTGGCACCTCACCGAACAACCGGCCGACGCGCTCGACCGTTGCGCCCTGGGCCCCCAAACCGGGCACGAGGATCGGTCCACCCAGCCGGGCCAGGTCAAAGGCGGGTGGCTCCCGGGTCGCACCGATCACTGCGCCGACCGAGCCGAACCCGTCCGCCCCGGCGTTCAGTTCACCAATGGCCTCGAGCAGCGCAACCTCGACACTTCGTCCGCCGTCAACGATTGCCGTCTGGATGGCGCGCCCTTCGGGATTGGACGTAGCCGCGAGCACGAAGAGCCCCCGACCCGTGGCCAGGGCGGTGTTCACGAGCGGGCCCAGTGAGCCAACGCCAAGGAAGGGGTTCGCGGTGAGCGCGTCGACTGCGAGTGGTGAGCGGTCGTTCAACCAGGCCTGGGCGTAGCCCTCGACCGATGAGCCGATGTCACCGCGCTTCGCGTCGGCGACCACCAGCAACGACGCGTCGCGCGCCTCGCGGATAACCCGCTCCAAGATGCGGTAACCGGCCGAGCCGAAACGCTCAAAGAACGCCACCTGGGGCTTGATCGCGACCGCGGTACCGATCGCCGCCTCCACGGTGGAGAGCGCCACGAACTCCACGCCTTCTGGGTCATCGTTTCGTCCCCACTGCTCGATGACTACCGCGCTCGGATCCACCCCGACGCACAGCGCGCCTCGCTCCTCGATCAGGGTGCGAAGGCGCGAGCCGAACGATTCAGCCATGGGCTACTCCAATGATCTCGTGGACAGAACGCACACCGTGGGAGGATAACCATCGCTCAACCTCGCGTTGGATGCGCCACGGGGCACGCGGTGAAGCGAAGATCGCCGTGCCGACCTCGACAGCGCTGGCGCCGGCCATCATCAGGGCGATCGCATCCTCACCCCGGCGCACCCCGCCCACGCCCACGATCGGCACATCCGGGAGCGCTCGGCGACAGTCGAAGACGGCGCGCAGCGCGACCGGGTGGATCCCCGGTCCGCTCACCCCACCGCCAACGCCGCCGAGAACCGGCCGGCGTGCGTCCAGGTCGATCGCGAGCCCGAGGAGGGTATTGACGAGAACTAGGGCCTCGGCGCCCGCGTTGACGGCGGCGGCGGCGATAGCGACGAGGTCGGGCGTGTTCGGACTCAACTTGACCCAGACCGGACGCTCCGCGTGGACCGTGGCGCGCACGATCGCGGCGGTTGCTTCGGGCGAATGGGCGAACATGGTGGAGCGGTCCTCGAGGTTTGGGCAACTCGCGTTCACCTCGAGAGCCACCGAGGACGAACCGGCGAGCGCCTCGGCCGCATCGGCGAACTCCTGGGCACTACGCCCCCAGATCGAGGTCACGATCGTCGCGCCGGCGGCGACGAGGGCAGGCTCATGGTCGTGGCGCCAGGCCATGACACCCGGTCCGGCCAGCCCCACGGAATTGACGAGGTGCTCGTCGACGGCTGTCACGCGTGGCGCGGGATTGCCCGGCCAGGCGAAGGCGGCGAGTGATTTGGTGACGAACGCGCCGATCTGACTGAGGTCGCCGTATCCCGCGAGTTCGACGCCGAATCCCGCGGTTCCCGCCGCGGTGAGGATTGGTGAACGCAAGGCCACGGACCCCACCGACGTAGCGAGCGAGACCTCACTCATCCGTGCAGTTCCTGCAGGGAACGCACGCGCCAGCCGTGGGTCCGGGTGTCGGCGATCCCCCGAGCCGCTGCGAGCCCCGCGTTGAGCGTGGTCAGGCACGGGACACCGTGAGTGATGCAGGCGTGTCGAATTTGAGCGCCGTCGACCATCGCATCCCCGCCCGACGGTGTGTTGACCACGAGTTGCACGGCACCTTCGGCGATGAGCGTGACGGCGTCCGCCCCGAGGTCGGCGAGGCCGACCTTTCCGACCAGCGTCGTCACCGAGAGCCCGTTGGAGCGCAGATAGCCGGCCGTACCGACGGTCGCGGCGATGGTGAACCCGAGCTCGAGCAACTGGCGAGCGACGGCGAGACCACCCACCTTGTCTCGATCCGCGAGTGAGAGGAAGACCTGTCCGGAGTCGGGCAGTCCGGTCCCCGCCGCGAGTTGTGACTTCGCAAAGGCGATTCCGAAACTCTCGCCGATACCCATTACTTCGCCCGTCGAGCGCATTTCGGGCCCGAGGATGGTGTCGACGTCGGGGAAGCGGTTAAAGGGCAGGACCGCCTCCTTGACGCTGACGTAGTCCGGATTGGGTGTCGTCGCCGGGACGACGCCGGCCCCGCGCAAGGACGCGAGCGTCTGGCCGAGCATCACGCGCACGGCTATCTGGGCCAGGGGCACGCCCGTCGCCTTCGCGACGAAGGGCACGGTGCGACTCGCCCGCGGGTTGGCCTCCAACACGAAGACCTCGTCGTTCTTGACGGCATACTGGACGTTGACGAGCCCGACGACGCCGAGTGCGTTGGCGATGCGCGTCGTGTAGTCGTGGAGCGTCGCGATGACGGACTGGGACAACGTCTGGGGCGGCAGCGCGCACGCCGAATCACCGGAGTGGACCCCCGCCTCCTCGACGTGCTCCATGATCCCCGCCACGAAGGTCTCCCCCGCCTGGTCACGAATCGCGTCGACGTCAACCTCGACCGCGTCCTCGAGGAACCGGTCGAGCAGGATCGGTCGCGTCGCGCTGACGCCTCCCTCTCGCGCGAGCGCCCCGTGCGCCCCCGTGAGGTTGTTCATAACGCGCCGCAGGGACGCCTCGTTGTAGACGATCTCCATGGCTCGACCACCGAGTACGTAGCTCGGTCGTACCAGCACCGGGTAGCCGATGCGCGTCGCGACCTCAATCGCCTCATCCAGCGTGACGGCGACATCACCGGGCGGCTGACGGAGACCGAGATCGTTGCATATGGTCGACCAGTGCTCCCGGTCTTCGGCCGCGTCGATTGCGCTCACTGGGGTTCCGAGCACGAGCTCGGGGTCCAAGGTGTGGGCGAGTTTGAGAGGCGTCTGACCGCCGAGCGAGACGATCACCCCGACGACGCGTGCCCCGTCGACGCAGGCCGCTTGCTCCGCGGCCACGACCTCGGCGACGTCTTCGGGGGTGAGCGGTTCAAAGTAGAGGCGGTCGGAGGTCGAGTAGTCCGTCGACACCGTCTCGGGGTTGCAGTTCACCATCACCGACTCGTAGCCCATGTCACGAAGCACGTACGAGGCGTGCACGCAGCAGTAGTCGAATTCGATGCCCTGGCCGATTCGGTTCGGACCCGAACCCAGAATGATCACGCGATCCTTGTTGGAGGATCGGACCTCCGACTCGTCCTCGGTGGTCCCGTAGTGGTACGGCGTCGCCGCGTCGAACTCGGCCGCGCAGGTGTCCACCGTCTTGAAGGTGACCGGGGCGAGTGCGGTGCGCGCGGCGCGAACGAGTTCAAGACCGGTGCCGCTGATCGCGGCCACCTGGGAATCCGTGAAACCCCACTGTCGGTAGCGACGCCACGAGCGTGCGTCGAATTTCAACACGTCGGCGTCACGGAGTTCACGTTCCCGTACGACGATCTCGGCCATCTGGTCGATAAACCACGCATCGATACCCGTGCGAGCGGCGATGTCTTCGACCGAGGCGCCGCGCCACAACATCTCGTGCAGCGCGTAGAGCCGCTCGGGGGTCGCCACCACGCAGCGGTGCCAGAGCGCGTCGTCGTCCAGATCGGCGAACTCGCGGTTAGGTCCCGGCGCGAATCCGGGCCGTCCCTGCTCGAGCGAGCGTATGGCCTTTTGCAGTGACTCGGCGAAGTTGCGCCCGATCGCCATGACCTCACCGACGGACTGCATGCGCGTGCCGAGCACCGATGACGCGCCCGGCAGCTTCTCGAAGGCCCACCGCGGGATCTTTGTGACCACGTAGTCGATCACGGGCTCGAAGCTCGCTGGCGTGGAACGCGTGATGTCGTTGAGAATCTCGTTAAGCGCGTAGCCCACCGCGAGACGTGCGGCGATCTTCGCGATCGGGAATCCCGTCGCCTTGGACGCGAGTGCGCTCGACCGGCTGACCCGAGGGTTCATCTCGATGACCAGTCGTTCGCCGGTACTGGGATTCACGGCGAACTGCACATTGGAGCCACCAGTCTCGACGCCGACGCGTCGAAGCACGGCGAAGGCGTCATCGCGCATGGCCTGATACTCCACGTCCGAGAGCGTCTGGGCCGGCGCGACGGTGACCGAGTCACCCGTGTGCACACCCATGGGGTCGACGTTCTCGATGCTGCACACCACGACGCAGTTATCGTGGCGGTCACGCATGACCTCGAGTTCGTACTCCTTCCACCCCGCGATGGACCGCTCCACCAAGATCTCGCCGACGGGTGACGCGGCGATCCCCTCGGTCGCGAGGCGCACGAAGTCCTGGGCGTTGTGGGCGATCCCCGTTCCCGCGCCCCCGAGGATGTAGCTCGGGCGAACGATGATCGGCCACCCGATTCGCTCGGCGATGACGACGGCCTCAGCGACGTTGTGGGCGAAACCGGACTCCGGCACGCCGAGGCCGATGTCAGCCATCGCGGCTTTGAACAGCTCACGGTTCTCCGCGGTCTCGATCGCCTCGGGTCGCGCGCCGATGACCTCGACGCCGAAGCGCTCGGTCACACCGGCGTGGACGAGCGCCATCGTCAGATTGAGCGCCGTCTGACCCCCGAGGGTAGGCAATAACGCGTCGGGCCGCTCGCGTTCGATGATGTCGGTGAGCACCGAGAGGTCGAGCGGTTCCACGTAAGTCACGTCGGCGGTGCTCGGGTCGGTCATAATCGTGGCCGGATTGGAGTTGACCAGCACCACCCGGTACCCCTCGTCACGGAGCACCTGGCAGGCCTGGGTGCCCGAATAGTCGAACTCGCAGGCCTGGCCGATCACGATCGGGCCCGAGCCGATCACCATGATGGTGTGGATGTCGTCACGTCGTGGCATCGGCCGCCCTCAGGTCTTCGCCGCGTAGCAGCGACTCGAAACGTTCAAAGAGGTATCGGGCGTCGTGGGGACCGGGTCCGGCCTCGGGGTGGTACTGCACCGAGAAGCAGCGAAGTGCCGGCGCTACGATCCCCTCAACGACGCCGTCGTTCAGGTTCCGGTGGCTCACGACCGCACTCAGCGAGTCGGGCTCCACGGCGTAGTTATGGTTCTGCGCGGTCACCTCGATCCGACCCGTCGCGAGGTCCTGGACCGGGTGATTGCTGCCGTGGTGACCAAAGGGCAGCTTGTACGTCGTGCCCCCGAGGGCCGTTGCGAGTAACTGGTGGCCGAGGCAGATCCCGAAGATCGGAACCTCACCGACCAGATACCCGATCTCGCGCACGTACTGGCCGAGCGCGGCGGGGTCACCTGGACCGTTGGAGAGAAAGACACCATCGGGCTCGAGCGCTCGAATCTCGTCGGCGGAGGTCGCCGCGGGCACCACCGTGACTCGGAAGCGCCGGGCGAGTTGGTCCACCATCGTTGTCTTGATGCCGTAGTCGACCGCGACCACGTGGCGCTGGCCCATGCCCCGCTCGTAAGCCGCGGGTGTCGACACGAGTGACACGTAGTCCATCCCGTCGGTTCCCTTGGCCGTCGCCGCGGCCGCGGCCACGACGTCGACACCGGCGTGACCGAAGGCACCCGGTAATGCCCCGTGCGCGCGCAGGTGACGCGTAAGGCGACGGGTGTCCACGCCGACGATCGCGGGCACTCGTCGCTCCACCAGGAACGGCTCGAGGGCGCTCTCGGCCCGCCAACTCGAGGGGCGCACCGAGAGGTCGCGCACGATCACGCCACGACACCACGGTCGCACCGCCTCATCGTCCAGTGGGGTCACGCCGTAGTTGCCGATGTGGGGGTACGTGAACGTGATGACCTGGCCCGCGTAGCTCGGGTCCGTGATGACTTCTTGGTACCCGCTGAGTGCCGTGTTGAAGACGAACTCGCCGGTCGTGACCCCGTCGTCGGGCAGGTAGCCGGCCGCGTACCCTTCGAAGACGGCACCGTCAGCGAGGACCAAGACTGAATGACTTCGCGTCACGCGAGCACCCCCTCATCGACCACGACGTCGCCACGCACGATCGTGGTCCGCACTCGCCCTTCGAGTTCTCGTCCGTCATAGGGCGTGTTGTAGGCGAGGCTCTGGAGTCGGTCGCGACTCGCCCGCCACCGCGCGCTGGGGTCAAAGACCACCAAGTTCGCGTCCTCGCCCGCGACGACCGCACCCCCGTGGCCACTGTGGCGCACCCGCGCGTCCCCGTGTCGCAACGACGCGATCCGCGCGGGCGAGCGGCTTAGGAGTGCGAAGAACCGGATCGGGTCGGCGCTTGAGGACCCAAGCGCCTCGAAGGTCAACGACGCCGCGTGCTCGAGACCGAGCATGCCCGCGGGCGCTTCGTCAAAGGGGAGGTCCTTTAACTCCGCGGCGTGGGGCGCGTGGTCAGTCGCGACGGCATCGGCCCAACCGTTGACGAGCGACGCACGCACGGCTGCGACGTCGTCTCGCGATCGCAGTGGCGGATTCACCTTGTAGTGGGCGTCATAGTTCTCGCACGCCGATTCATCGAGGGTGAAATGGTGGGGCGCAACTTCAGCGGTGACGGGCAGCCCCTCGTCTCGAGCGGCGCCTACGGCGGCCAACGATCGCGCGGTCGACAGATGCAAGAAGTGCAAGGGCGCACCCGTGAGGCGAACCAACTCGATGTCGCGCGCGACCATGATCTCCTCGGCCGCCGCCGGGCGACCCACCAGTCCCAAGCGACTGCTCAAGGCGCCCTCATTCATCGATCCGCCCGCGGCGAGGTTCGTGTCCTCACAGTGCTGGGCCAGACGAATACCGAGGGGCCGGGCGTAGCTGAGCGCCCGACGCATCACCGCGGCGTCTTGAACACCCGTACCGTCGTCGCTGAAGAGCCGCACGCCCAGTGCGGCGAGCTCCGCCATCGGCGCGAGCCGTTCGCCCTGGCGCCCCAGGGTGATGGCCCCAGCGACGGCGACGTCCACCAACGCGCGCGACCCTTGATCCAAGACGTAAGTGACCAGCGCCACGTTGTCGAGGGCCGGTTCGGTGTTGGGCATGGCGACCACGGCGGTGAACCCACCGACCGCGGCAGCCCGAGACCCGCTCTCGATCGTCTCGGCCGATTCGCCGCCGGGTTCGCGAAGGTGGGTGTGCAGGTCGACCAGACCCGGTCCCACCCAACACCCTGTCGCGTCCACTTCGCGTGATCGAGAGGGCGCGTCGAGTCCCTCCCCGACCGCCACGATCACTCCGTCGACGACGAGCACGTCGGCCACGGTTGCCGACTCGGGGCCGACGACCAATCCATTACGAACGATGACCGCTGCCATCACGCCACCTCCGAGGTCACGCCAGCGACGGTGAGGTACAGGACCGCCATTCGGATGGGCACGCCGTTGCTGACCTGGCGTTCGATGATCGCGGCGGGTAGATCGGCGACCACGGAGTCGAGCTCGACTCCCCGGTTGATCGGCCCCGGGTGCATGAGCAAGGTCTCGGGGCGCAATCGGCGGGCCCTCGCTGCCGTGAGTCCGAAGGTCGTCGTAAATTCGCGCAGGCTGGGCACAAAAGAGCCAGTCCCCCGCTCGTTCTGGAGCCGCAGCAGCCCGATGACGTCGGCCCATTCGAGTGCCTCATCGAAGTCGTCTACCACCTCCACCGGCCACGTCGCGATGTCCACCGGCAACAGGGTTCCCGGCGCGGCAACGCGCACCTGAGCACCGAGGGTGACGTAGGCGTCGACGTCGCTTCGCGCGACCCGACTGTGCAAGATGTCTCCGACGATCAAGATGTGGAGTCCGTC
The DNA here is from genome assembly GCA_021793515.1 of Actinomycetes bacterium. Lineage (GTDB taxonomy): Bacteria > Actinomycetota > Acidimicrobiia > Acidimicrobiales > RAAP-2 > RAAP-2. The sequence goes on from JAJYSP010000002.1 coordinate 34,183, forward strand.
GAACAGCGTCGCGCCCGTGTCTGACGGCGTGATCCCGCGGCGCTCGGCGAGGACCTGGCGGATCGTAAAGGCGTCCAAGAGACCTTGCGTGGGGTGTTGGTGCAGTCCGTCACCCGCGTTGATCACACGCACGTGGGGCACGAACCGGCTCACCTGCTCGGCAGCCCCACTCGAGCGGTGTCGAAGGACGACCGCGTCGAGCCCGAGCGCGTCGATCGTCGCGATCGTGTCTCTCAGGGACTCACCCTTCTTGACACTGCTCGAGGCGACCGCGAGTGACAACACGTCGGCGCTCAAGCGCTTCGCCGCCGTCTCGAAACTGAGGCGCGTTCGCGTCGACTCCTCGAAGAACAGAGACGCGACGACCCGCCCCTTTAGTGCTGGGACCTTCTTCACCGTACGTCGGTGGACTTCGACGAATGATTCGGCCGTATCGAGCACCTCGACGATTGCCTCGCGGCTGACGTCATGGAGGGACAACAGATTTTGACCCCGTATGGTCGTAATCACGACTCGACCTCCTCACCGATCCAGACACCGTCCACGGTTGCCACGATGGCCTCGTGCTGTGCGGTGGGCAGGTTCTTACCTACGAAATCGGCGCGAATGGGCAGTTCTCGGTGGCCCCGGTCGACGAGTACGGCCAACTGGATGGCACGGGGCCGCCCCCATTCGGCGAGCGCGTTGAGCGCCGCTCGAATCGTGCGACCCGTGTAGAGCACGTCATCCACGAGCAACACCGTCCGGTCGGTCAGATCGACCGGGATCGACGTGGCGGTCGCGCCGAGCAGCGGACGGCGGTCCAGATCATCCCGGAAGTAGGCCACGTCGAGGCGCCCGACGTGGACCGTGAGTGCGCCGATTGACGATACGGCCGCTGCGAGTCGCTCGGCAACGGTCACCCCACCGACCTGGAGACCAAGGACGACGAGGTCGGGTTGGTCCGCGTTGCGTTCGACGACTTCGTGTGCCATTCGGCGAAGCGTTCGCTCGACGTCGTCTCGCGAGAGCAGTTGTGAACGGGGTTCGAACGTCCTGTTCGGCACGCTCGGCGTACCCGGTGTCTTGGTCACAATCCCTCCCGCCGTACGAGCCTCACGGGACCCGTTTCACGACGACGCTCGACAGAATATCAGACCGTGAACGACTATCAAGCGCCGTCGACGTGGGATGTCGGCGTGGGCGTGGAGATGGTCAGATCGAGCGTCGACGCCCGACCCGTCAGACGATCGATCACGCTGCCCATCGAACCTTCGGTCTCGATGGCCCGACGGATCACGATGGCCAGGGTTGGCAGGGCCCAGAAGTCACCGCAGATCCAGAGAATCGCCGCACCGATCTGCTGATCGGCGAACGGCGAGAGTGTCACGCCCGGCACGTGCGCGTAGACGGCGTACCAGCTCACGGTCGTCAGGATGCTCATGGCGATGGCGAGCATGGTCATCAGTCCGTTCGTGATCAGGATCGCGCCTATCTTCCACACCGCACCCTTCGCTGGTCGCATCGGTGCCGAAGGATAGATCTGGAGCCAGAACAACGTGCCGGCCACCACGAAACTGCCGTGCATGAGCCAGACGTGTACGAACTGATTACGCTCACCGAGGTCGAAGAGGCTCGGGACGTGCCACGCGAACATGACGACATTCATCAAGATCAGCGCCAACCACGGGTTGCGGGCGAAGCGGCCAACAGCCCGAAGCCAGGCCGTCGACTGACGAAGGAACAGGAACCGTCCGACACGTCGGCGTGCGTCTACGGGCAGCACGAAGAGCGAGGGGATCCACGGTGCACCCGCGACGATCAACATGGGCACGAAGAAGGCGATGATGATGTGCTCGATCATGTGAACAAAGAAGTAGCGCGCCGCCCAGTAGTCGAGCGGCGACACGATCACGACCGCCAGCAACGCCAGTCCCGCGTAGAACCGGTACGACCGGCGCCGGCGCCGGCGCCGGTTCGCGACCGTCGAGTGACTCGCCATCCGGCGTAGCCCGACCTCGTGGGCGATCACCGTCAGTACGAGGACGACGACCATCGGATCGAATGACCAGTGGTGCACGACGTAGTTCACGAGGTCACCGTCTAGGACGTCCCGCTCGAGGGCTGCTCGCCGGGGTGGTGTTCAGGGAGACCGAGTTCCGGCTGGTCACCGTCTGCGGCGGTCCGCTGGGCCTCGGCGAGTTCGGCTTGGTGCGCCTGCCAGGCCTTCAGCATCCCGTCGTACTGCGGCGCGAGACCGGGCTCACGCGTCGTGCGCCGCCGCCGCGGTGTCGTGCCCTCATGGAGAACCTTCCACCACATGTACACGGCGAAGACCGCCAGGAGTGGCCACTCGAACACGTACGCCCAACTCAGGGTGTTCCCACGCTCGGCGCGTCCCAACTCGAACCAGAACGCCACGGCGCAGAGCGCTAGGCCCGCCAGCAGCACCGCGTGCGTGCGCCACGCGTCCGCACCGCCCATCCGATGGGGCGACTCGCCGGGCGCGCTCTGACCCTTCGCACCGCTCATCCCCTGACTGTATCCCCCTGCGTGGAGCCACGACGCTGAGAAAACTTTCCGTTTCGCTAGAGTGCGGTGCGATGACGAGCGACCCCGAGTTGAGACCCGAGGACGCCGACCATGCCCCCTCGACGCCGATAATCACCGAGGACGAGCGACGGGCGGCGTTGCGTGCCGGGCGCACACCGGTGCCCGCGAAGTTCATCTTGCTCGTGGTCGCGGCATTCGTCGTCCTCGGCCTCGGCGGCGTCGTGCTCGAACGCCTCGTGGGAACGCCGGGACAGTCGGTCTCCTCGAGCCCAGCGCCCGCGACGACACCGACGTTGCCGATCACACCCCACTCGATCCTGGGCCTGAAGATCCTCGCTGGGCGGCGCGCGCCCGGGTTCACCCTCACCGACGAGTACGGTTCGCCCTGGTCACTCGGAGCTCAGCGCGGGCGGGTCATCATCCTCGCCTTCTACAACCAAACGTGCAACGACATCTGCCCCGTTCTCGGATCAGAGTTGCGCACGTCGATCGCCCTGCTCGGCACGAACGCCGGACGCGTCGAGATCGCGATCGTCAACACCGACCCGAACCACGCCGGGGTCATTGCGCGGCCCGCCGCGCTCGTCGAACCCGGACTCGAGGGTCGCGCGAACGTCGTCTTTTTGACTGGTTCACTGCCATCGCTCAACGCCGTTTGGTCGCACTACGGCATCCAGGTTCGTGTCGGCCAGCCCGCGGCACCCGTACTCCACAACGACGTGTTGTACTTCATCACATCGCGTGGCGAGCTCCACGCGTCGGCGACGCCGTTCGCCAACGAGAGTCGCCAGGGCCTCTTCACACTCGATGGTGTGTCGCGGCGTGCCTTCGCCGCCGGCATCGCGGAGGTCGCCAGTAGTCTGTTGCCGTGAGTACACCAGACAGCGAGGTCCGAGCGAGTTCGTACGACCCCGCGTCGATGCCAGCGTCTTCATTGCTGACGAGCAAGGTGGTTTGGTACCGACGTCCCTGGTTCCTCATCGTCGTCGTCGTCGTCGTTGCAATCGCCGTCTCGGTGCTGTCGGACCTGCCCCACGCCGTTTCCAAGAGTGAAGATGCAGCGCAGCAGAACGGCACGATCACACTCATCAATAACGACATCGCCCCGTGCACCTACGCGCTGCACGAGAGCTTCCTCATCTACAACCGCCTGCGATCGGGGACGTTAAGTGCCGAAAATCTCCAGCAGGCACCGAACCTCCTGACCGAGGACGAAGCGTCGTGCACCCTGGCCAGTGGGCCGATCTATGACCTCACCAACAACATTCAGCCTGTCGACACCGCCGCCGGCAAGAAGATCGACGCCATGTACTCCGTCGTGATCACCTGGACCACCAACGACGCCAAAGACGCCATCTTCGACATCTCGATGGCGGTCAAGCAGCCCAAGAACACGGCGTGGGTACACGACCTCACCATTCGTCAGCGGTATCTCGCCCAGGACCGCGCACGGATCAACCAGTTGGTGGCCGAAGCGAGTCGACTCGTCGGCGTCCAGTTAAAGACTGTCAACGTGCCGCGGCTCGCGCCGCTGCTGGGCACGTAGCAACTCGCCGGCTGCGAGCGACGCCACCGGGCCTGAAGTCACGTGGCCAGTTACGAGCACCACGGTGCCATCGACCGCAATCGAAGCGACCAACGACCTCTCGTGGCCCCGCCCAAGCGACCGACGTGACTACGAGACCACGACCGTCACCGTCGTAACGCAATCAATTCTTGGTACCGAAGAATCCCCGAGCCCGCTCCCGTCGCACCAGCCGATACAGCTCGGCGTCGGGGTCCTCTTCGGACTGGAGCCACTGCACCAGGTTCCAGAAGATGATCGGCAGGAACACGGCCGCCGAGACGATCCAGATAGATCCGACGCTGAGCTGCTGATCGGCCGCGAGTGATGGACCGTGCCCGGCGGTGTGGACGAACGCGTGGTACCACGACGAACGCGACATGCCGTTCATGTACGCCACGATCCAGACGAACCACATCACCACGGCCGAGATGCCGATCCGATACGGACGGCTCGCGCGCGGCGTGAGTGGCGGTGACTCAATCAGGTCGCGGAAGAGCAACACGCCGCTCAGGCCCAGACTCAGGAATTCAGCGACCGTGAGCCATGGATGTCTGACCACAGCGTCGACCACGGGCGCCACCCGCCACGCCACCGCAAGCGCGACAAACAGGCCGCCCGCGGCAATCGATCGCCCATGGTTGACCCCGGACGTCGATACGATCGTCTCACTACCCCACTGACCAACCGTCGGCGAACGGGACCAGATCGGCCACCGCTGTCCACCGAGGCGGCGCCACGGGGCTCCGGCGACGAATAGCACTGGCGCGATGAGTGAAAACGACTCGAACTGCAGTGCCTGGACGAACTCGTACTGGCGAGCCCACGACGCCAGCGGTGGGATCAGCCACACGAACCACCACGCCACGGCCAGCACCGCCAGCACGTCACGGAATCTGCGGTGGCTCGACATGACGCCGTCGCCCCGTTACTCCGACGGGTGGCGCTGGAAAAATCCCCAGATGAGCACACCGAACAACACGCCGAGTAATACGACCATCGTCTGGACCTGCGGCCCGATATAGATGTCAACTCCCTGCACGATCGCTACCTCCTCTCGTCAAACTCGAGTTACAGCAGATAGAACATGGCGAAGAACAGCGCACCACTGAGTCCGATGAAGCCCCAGAAGTACGTCATGGCCGACACGTTCGCGCGGAACGACTGCGCAGTTGCGTGTGCCGAGAGCTCGGGTCGATCCCCACCGATCTCGCGGTGCAGTCGCAATGAGCGTGCCAGCGTCGTCTCAAGCCAGTAGGAGCCAACAACGAGCGTCGCGATATTGATCACGACGTAGCCGATGAACGTCGACGCGTACCCGCTTGAACCGGGATAGAAGGACAGCGCCGTCAACTCCCAGATCTGTAGCACCAGCGCGAGGACTGAGGCGAAGAGCGCGGTCCATCCCGCAACCTGCCAGTCCACGACGCCTCCCTTACGCAACCGCCACTGGCCGTAGATTGCCATGAGCGCGGCCAGGATCGTCAGCGAGAAGATCGTCCAGCCGTAGGCCGTGGGCGCCGTCACGTGGTTCGGTCGCCACAGCAGACCGTTGTTGCTCGAACGCAGATAGAAGTACGCGAACGCGAGCGACGCCAGCAGGAACGTGTACATCCCGATGAACAACCGTCCACCGGACCACACCGACCCGATGTGTGCGCGCAACTCGAACTCGTCCTCTTCCGGGGTGGACGTGTACCCGTTTGCCTGTTTCATAGATCCACTCATCAGCTGTTCTCCGTTCCTACGCCACGCCGCTGCCGTCATGGGACGACACAGCGGGTATGAGTTCGTCGCCGCCACCGAGGTCGGCGACCGCGGGAGCGCTCGCCTCGCTGTAGTGATACGGGTCGGTGAGGATCACCGGAATCCGCTCGAAGTTATAGGGCGGTACCGGGTTGGCGGTCTGCCACTCCAAGCCGAGGGACTCCCACGGGTTGGCGGGTGCCTTCTGTGGGTTGATGTAGAGCGACCACACCAAGTTAAAGAAGAAGATCAAGAACGAGAAGCCCAGCAGGAACGCACTCACCGACGAGAAGTCGTTGAGGCCCTGGAGGTTCTTCGCGTACGTGAACACCCTTCGTGGCTGACCGAGCAGACCGATGATGAACATCGGAAAGAAGGTCAGGTTGAAGAAGATGAACATGGTCCAGAAATGCCACAGACCGATCTTCTTGTTCATCATCCGTCCGGTCATCTTGGGCAACCAGTAGTACAGACCCGCCATGAAGGCAAAGAGCAAGCCACCCATGATCGTGTAGTGGAAGTGGGACAGAACGAAGAACCCACCGTGCACCGTCACGTTTACCGGAACATCGGAGAGGAACACACCAGTGACTCCACCGATCAAGAAGTTGAAGTAGAGCGCCATCGCGAAGAGCATCGGGATCTCGAATCTGATCTTCGCCTTATAGAGCGTCCCCATGCCCACCAGGTAGATGAAGCCCGTCGGAATCGAGATCAACTCGGTCGTGAGCATGAACAATGGCCGCATGTCGGGGTTGATGCCGCTCTGAAAGAGGTGGTGCTGCCACACGAAGAACGACAGCAGTGACACTCCGATCATTCCCGCGGCGCCCACCTTGTAGGCGAAGAGCGGTTTACGCGTGAAGACCGGCAGGATCTCCCCGACGATGCCGAAACCGGGCAACGCCATGATGTAGACCTCAGGGTGGCCGAAGAACCAGAAGAGGTTCTCCCACAGGTACGAGCTACCACCGTGCTCGGTCACGTAGAACGCGGTCTGCGCAGTCTTGTCAAGGAGCCCGAACAGACCGGCCGCGAAGAGCGTCGGCGTTGCCAGAGTGAGCAGGGCGGCGGTGGCGAGGATCGACCACACAAAGATCGGCAGACGGCTCCAAGTCATACCCGGCGCGCGATAGTTAATGATCGTCACCGCGATGTTGAAACCCGCCGCCATCATGCCCATGCCGATGACCGCGAATCCGAAGAGGTAGGACACCATGCCCGGACCGGCCTGGGTCTGCAGCGGCGCGTACCCGGTCCAGCCCGTCGGGAAGCCGCCGTAGGGCAGCGCCGAGAAGATCACCATGTAGCCCGCCACGAAGATCCAGAAGCTGAACGCCTCGATCCGCGGGAAGGCCATCCGACGCGAACCAATCATGAGCGGTACGAGGTAGTTACCAAGTGGACCGACGACGATCGACGTCGCCATCATCATCATGATCGTGCCGTGCTCGCTGACGATCTTGATGTAGGTGTCGGCGCTGAAGTAGTGCGTCGTCGGATTGAGCAACTCGGTACGAATCGCCATCGCGAGCAGTCCACCGGTGAACATGAACAACAAAACGCCCACCACGTACTGCAGGCCGACGGTCTTATGGTTCGTGCTGTAGCGGAAGTACTTGGACCAGTGGTCTAGCTCGACCTCCTTCTCCGGCTGACGTCCAGCCAACTTCGCCAGCGGGTAGTTGAGCGCCCCGATGCCGAGGAGCCAGCCCACGACTCCGAAGATCAACGCCAACGCGTCAGCCGTGGCGTTCTGGCCGCTGTTGACGATGTAGGCGTAGTTGCTCGAGATCGCGTTGCCCAGCCAGTGCCCAAAGAGATAGCCGAGGACGCCGCCAATAATCGCGGTGCCCAGGTGCTGACTCATCCAACCCGGACGTTGTGTCCACGGTGTACGCGACGTCGTCGACGCTTCACCGGTCGTCGCCAAAGGACGTTCCGTCATCGCCCATTCTCCATTTCTTTCATCGTCATCACCGTTGCATTAGTCATCATCGTTTCGCCGATCACGAGGCCGGCTGCTTCGCGCCGTAGATCTCGGCGGTGCTGTAGGGCGTGGCTGATCCATCGGGGTAGTACCCACCCGCGGCACCGTTCGCGTCGGGCACGTAGGTCCAGGCGAACGGGGGCAGGAACTTGGTGTTCGCGGCGTTCGCTGCCTCGGTTGACTGTGCCCACTGCATGAACTGCTGCTGGGAGACCACACTGCCGTAGTTGTACATCGAGCCGTGCCAGATGCCGCAGAGCTCGCTGCAGCGCACCGTGAACCGCCCAGTCTGGTTCGTGGTCGTGTAGGCCACGTCGTTGATCTGGGGGTTCGCGTCTGCCTTCACGCTCAGCTGATAGGCCCAGAAGCTGTGGATCACGTCGAGAGACGTCACGTTGAAGGCGATCGTCGTGTGCACCGGCAGGACCAGTTGGGACGTCTCAAAGCCGCCGAAGGTCGGGTACCGGTAGGTGAACTTCCACTGTTGGGCGATCACCTGGACCGGGAGGACCTGGTTGCTGTTGGGCGACCAGGTCCCTGTCCCGGCCAGGGCCGCGGTCTCGGCCTTAATCGCGCCCGACGGTGACCACACTGGGTTGGGCCCCTCCCCACCACCCGAGCCGTGGTTCACGACGAGTTCGACGGTACCGAAACCGGCCAAGAAGATCACGACGACTGAGGTGATCGTGATCCACGCAACCTGTACGGTGCGATTCGTTCGCGCGGCTTCCCCGCCCACCGGTTCGGGGCCACCACGCTTGGCGCTCCAGACGGCAATCGCGTAGGCGAGGTAGATCCACACACCGATCAACACTGGTATCGCGATGACGAACAGGACGTTGAAGTCGAACTGGTTCGACGTCGCCATGTCGGTCATGCGACCGGGTGGCACGTGCGGCCCGACGAGGAACCAGAACAACAGGTCCGCCGCTACCGAGAGGACGATCCAAATGATCGTCATACGCCGCAGGTGGTGAGTCTCATTCATGGCTGCATTCTCCGCTGACATAGTTATCGCACCACTTCCAGGAATCCGCCCATGTAGTTCTGGGTCGACATCGGTCCTCCATTGCCATACAGGTAGCCGAGCCCGCACGGGACGAAGCACTGCCACGAGTAGCTGCCCGGTCCGGGGGTCTTAAAGCTGAACGTGATCGTGTTGTGCGGTGAACTGGTGTGGCACGGTCCCGACCCGCAGACTTGCGCATTAGCGTTCACGCCGATCATCGGCACACTGAGGCCGAGGGCGGGAACGGCGAACGTGTGTCCAACCCCATTGCCCGTGTTCGAGTCATAGACGCTGTACGGGTGACCGTTCAGGTTGGCCGTGCCAGTCAGCGTGCCCACGACCTGTCCCCACTGTTGATTACGCAAGGGACTCCCGGTGTCGTACTGGAGCACCGTCATGTGCACGACGGTGTTAGCCGGTAACTTCCACGTCGTGTCCTGCACCCACTGGTGCGTGTGGGGGTCCTTCACGAGGTAGGACACCCAGGTCGGATGCGGTCCGAAGCCGATCGCGCCCACGCTCTGAACGGTCAGGTTGACTGGCTGACCCACCGCTTGGGTGTTCGTGAAGTTCATCACCCCGCCCGGCGTGCCCGGCGTGAGGAACGTGGCGACGCTCCACACGATCAGACCGACGACGACCAGGAAAGGTACGACAACGATGGCTAATCTTCCGCGAATCGACATACCGCACTCCTCGTGAATCGACCTAGACGTATCGACGTTCAGAGAGTAATTCCCGACTTCTATACAGTTGGTGTTGGTGCGACGCGAGACTAAGAATCCTCTTGTAATTCATATGGGTCTGCTACTCGCAGAAGTGATCTGCCTCTCGGCGTTCTACATCGAAATTCGTCGCGCAATGGGCGGAAATCACTTGTCTTGGGCCTACGTTTTCGAGTGGCCAATTTTCGCTGGCTACGCCGTCTACGTGTGGAAGAAACTTCTCAGCGACGATCGCACCCCATCACCTGATCCGACCCTCGAAGTCCGTATCGAACCACCCAGCGAGCCCGACGTAGCACTCGAGCGATACAACGACTACTTGCGTAGCGTCCACGGTAAGCGCGACGACGCCGATGAACCACCACCACCGTGAGTCACTTGATGCCCTCATAGGCGAGCAGGTGGCGCAGCTGCGCGACCGCCGAGGCGGTCCCGGGCCCGCTCGACACGGGATTATCAGGGATGATCCAGTGAAGACGGTCGTTGGCCGCGACGAGGAACACGACATTGGTGTGGACACTGGTCTGGTCCGTCGCACCCATCACGACACTGATCCCATAGGCGCGCCACACGGATCGAAGAGCGGCCTGAGAGCCGGTCAGGAAGTAGAAGTCCGTCACCCGCGCGAGGCCTTTCTCGTCGATGTAGTGACGAACGTCGCTCAAGGACTCGTGATAGGGATCGGAGGCCACCGCCACGATATCAAGCTTCGCGGTATCGACCAGCCCCTGGCGCACCTGGGCGATCTGACTCGCGAGCGACACGCAGCCCGAGAGACAGTTCGGATCAAGGAACGTGAGCAGGGTGAGTCGTCCACGGTGCTCGCCCAAGGTGTAGCGGTGCGCGAACTGATCGGTCAACGTGAACGGCTTGGCCGGTGCGTTGACGGCCGTAACCGGACCGTTGTCCGCGAGAAAGAGCGTCGTCTCGACGCCGCTGAGCGTGGCCGCGCCCATGGCCACGCTCCCTACGAGCACCATCGCCGCCGCGAAAGCGGCGACTACCGATCCCGTGCTGCTGAGCAAGTCACGCGAGAGGCCTCGCGGCGTGACAGGAACATCGGACTTCGACGGTGACGCGCACCAGAGGACCATCGCGAGCGCCGGCATCGTGTTGAGGTCGGTTGACAGGCCACCGAAGAGTGCCGTGTCCTGGGCGACGACCCAGAGCACGAGACAACCCGCGATCACGCTGATGACGGGCCAGCGACGTGCGGTTGCTCGGCTAAACCAGAGACCCACTGCACTGACGACGAGCCAGAGCAGGATTACAACATTAAGCCCGCCACCCATGGTTGCGGCCAGCGAGCCGGCACCGCGCACGATCGCGGCGAGCCATCGCGGCTGCGCGATGGCCGCCATGTAGCTTGCCATCTCGCTTAGGGCGTTGGTCGGCCCGCCGTGCCAGAAGCCCGCCGCAGGTAGGGCCTGTTCGACCGCACCAAGGCCAAGCACCACGGCCATCGATCGTCTGGTCACGAGGCCGAACGAGCGTCCGAAGCGTTCGGGGTCGAGCGCGAGCCACGCGCCCACGTACGCGTAGATCAGGGCCGCACCCGGCCACGCGAAGAGGATGGTCGCACCGTGAACGAAGAGCCCACCGGCACCGTCACCCACCAGCCAGACGATTGCGGCCCACAGGGCCGACACCGCTGCGGCGACGCGACCCGTGACGCCGTTGGACACGAGCAGCAACACGCCGAGCCCGATCTGCAGCCAGGCCACGCCCGAGGCCAGCGTGATTGGGTGGCCGTTCCAAAAATTGACGGCGTGGCCGATCACCGTGCGTAGGGCCGATGGCGTGTTGCGCGACATGGGCGCCACGACGTCGTTCGCGAGTCCGAGGGGCATCGAGGCCTGGAACTGCAAGAGGCCGTCGATGACCCAAAACACACCGAACCCCACGCGAAGGTGCGCTCTCGAACGAGATTCATTGAGACCGAGGTTCGACAGGTTGAACCGAGCGATCCCGCCGAGCACCGTGGCGGCGATGAGGATCACTACGGCCACGACGCCGATCCAGATGGTCATGGTGACCAGACTCGTGTGTCGAAACAGTGCAACGACAAAGGGGTTCGTCAGATCAATCGAACGCTGACTCATTCCCGGCATGTCGAACCGACCAATCGATCAACCGAGTTCGTCGACGCACGCGGCGAGTACACCGTTCACGAATGACGGCGAGTCCTCCGTCGAGAACGTACGGGCCAGTTCAACGGCCTCGTTGAGCACGACTGCCGTCGGCGGCGGATCAGCGAGCAGGAGCTCGGCGATCGCCAGCACCATGACCAATCGATCGACCAGCGCCAAGCGTTCGATCGTCCAGTCGACCAAATTGTTCCCAATGAGCGCGAGGGCGCGCGCTTCGTTGAGCTCGGCGGACTCCACCAGCGTCACGGTGTAGGGGTCGGGAGTCAGCGTTAACCGTGGCAGGATCTCTCGGGTCGAGCGACCCTTCATTGTCGCCTCGTAGAGGATCTCGAGGGCTCGCTCTCGGGCTCGATGTCGCTGACTACCGAGGTCGTCCACTAGGCGCGGGTGATGTAGTCGCCGGTGCGGGTGTCAACTTTGATGACCTCACCCGGGCCTACGAAGAGCGGGACTTGCACTACGTAGCCGGTCTCGAGTGTCGCCGGCTTGCGTGCCCCTGACACCCGGTCGCCCTGGATTCCCGGTTCGGTCTCGGCGATCGTCAACTCGACCGATGCCGGTAGCTCGATGCCGATGATCTCGTCGTCGTGCAGTACCAGCATGGCCTTGCCGGTCTCGACAAGGAAGTTCGCCGCGTCGCCCAAACTCTTGGAGGACACGGGGACCTGGTCGTAGGTCGACTGATCCATGAAGACGTAGTCGTCCCCGTCGCGGTAGAGGTATTGCATGTCGCGTTTGTCGATGATGGCCTGTTCGAGGCGCTCGTCGCCGCGGTACGTACGTTCGATCACGGCGCCGGAACGGGCATTGCGCAGCTTGGTACGCACGAAGGCGCCGCCCTTGCCGGGCTTGACGTGCTGGAACTCGACGACGGTAAAGAGTCCGTCTTCGACCTTGAGGGTGATGCCGTTCTTGATGTCGTTGCTAGAGATGGCGGCCATGAGCCTGAACCTTTCGGGGAAGTTGCGCGCCACAGTCTAGGCAACGCTTGCACGCCCGCGGCGCGTCAGGTCTCGAGCAGCTCCGCTACGGCCACCAGCGCGAGATCGTAACTGAGCGCGCCGAAGCCCGCAATCGTCCCGTTGACAACGCCGGCCAGGGTGCTGACGTGGCGAAATGGCTCTCGGGCGGCGGGATTGGATAGGTGGACCTCGACCTTCACCCCGGGAAAGATGGCCAACGCGTCGGTGAGCGCCCACGACGTATGGCTCAACGCCCCCGCGTTGATCACGATGGCGGCCGAACGACCACGCGCCCCGTGGACCGCCTCGATAAGGTCACCCTCGAAGTTCGACTGGACGTGCCGGACGCTAAGCGCAAAACGCTGGGCCGCGATGCGCACACGCTCGACGTGCTCTTCGAGTGTCGTCGATCCGTACACCGAGACATCGCGCACCCCGAGTTGGTCGAGGTTCGGTCCCGACAGCAACAGCAATTCCCGAGTCGCGCCGCTTCGGTCCTCGACCACCGTCACCATCCCTCGAGTCTGGGCACCGTCGGTCCCGACAACAGTCGCGGACACCCGGTGGTCATCGGCGTCACACTATCGCCGCTTGCGAACGGCATCAAGCCTCCAGCCGGAAGCGATCGATGGTCCGTGCGACCACGTCGACCGCTACGCCCGGCACCACCTCGAATCCCGCGGGTCCATCGAGCACGAACGTCAGATCGTGATGCGCCTTCTTGTCACGCTGCATGACCTCGATGAGTCGTTCGCTCGTCATCGCGTTCGGTAGCGATCTCGGCAGCCCGAATGCGTCGAGCACGGCGTCGTGGACGTGGACCGAGTCGTCGCCGGTTCGCCCGAGTTCGCGGGCCAACCGAGCGGCAAACGCGAGCCCGATCGCGACCGCCTCACCGTGGCGTAGCTCGTCGGGGTCACGAGACAAGGCGAGGAGTTCGACGGCGTGTCCGAGTGTGTGACCGTAGTTGAGCAGGGCCCGGCGCCCCTGCTCGCGCTCGTCGTCGGACACGATGGCGGATTTCAGTCCCACGCACAACGCGACCAGGTCCTCGCGCGTGGCGGCGGCGATCTCCTCGACATCGCGTCGCTCGAGGAGCCAGCACTTGGCTACCTCACCGCGACCGCTTCCCCACTCGCGCTCGGGCAACGTGTCAAGGACTTCGGTATCGCAAAGCACGCCGAGTGGCTGATGAAAGGCGCCGACCAGGTTCTTGCCGACCGTGAGGTTGACGCCGGTCTTGCCCCCGATTGCCGCATCCACCTGCCCGACCAGGGACGTCGGGACCTGAATCACACCGACGCCGCGCAGGTAGACCGCCGCGGCGAAGCCGGCGAGATCCGTCACCGCACCCCCGCCGACGCCCACCACCACGTCGTCGCGTGACAGGCCCAACGAGATGAAACGTTCGCAGAGGTACTCCACCGCCGCCAACGTCTTGGCGGTCTCCCCGTCGGGGACCACGACTACGTGCTGCTCAAGTCCAGTGTCCAAGTCGAACCAGGACCGGTCCACGAGGCCCGCCGAGGTCACGATCGCCGCGGTGCGCGCCCGCGGTGCGCGCCGCGCAATCACCTCGGTGAGCTCACGTCTCGCGCCGGCTCCCGTGCGCACCTCGTAGCCACGTTCGCCCAGGGCGACGTCGAAGTTCATCACGCCATCATCGCACGCAGCACGTCGTCTACCACCACTTCGAGTGGTCCCGTGGCGTCGATGCGTGCTCGAGCAACGTCGCGATACCAGGCGCCACGCCGCGCCCGCAGCGCGGCGATCGCCACGCGCGCGTCGCCACCGAGCAGTGGTCGGTCGCCGCCATCCACCCGCGACACGAGAACGTCATCGGGCGCGTCGAGCCACACGGTCAGCTCGTTAGTGAGGATCTGGCGCGCGGCCTCGCTCTCGACGACGCCGCCTCCCGTGGACACGACGTCCTCGTGCGCGACGCTCGCGGTCAGCGCCGCGACCTCGTCGAGGCGAAACTGTGCCTCACCTACCGCGCGCAGGTGATCGGGAGCCGGTGACGCCACCATGGCGGCGAGCACCTCATCTGTGTCGATGACCCGACAGCCCAGTCGCTCCCCCACGGCCCGCGCCACGGTTGTCTTACCCGCCCCGGGCAGGCCGACCAATACCAGCCGGGCCACGACTACTCGCGCGCCGAGGGCGCCGCCCCGAGCTGTTCGACGTAGGAGCGAAAATTGCGCGAGAACTCCGCCACCGAATCACCGCCGAACTTACGTTGGGTCTCACTCGCGAGCACGAGTGCGGTCATGGCCTCGGCGACCACGCCCAACGCCGGAACGGCGGTGACGTCAGTGCGCTCTTTGAACGAGACCGTCGACTCACCCGTCGTCAGGTCAACGGTCTCTAGCACCGGTCGATTCAACGTCGCGAGTGGCTTCATCGCGACCTTGGCGATAATTGGCGCCCCCGACGAGATCCCACCCTCGAGGCCGCCGGCGTGGTCTGACCGGCGGGCGAATCCTCCACCGCTCGACGCGCCTTCGTCACGGACGATTGCGTCGTGGGCCACGCTGCCACGCTGTGACGCCTGGACCATCCCGTCACCAATCTCCACCGCCTTGACCGCCTGGATACTCATCAGTGCCCCGGCGAGCAGTCCGTCGAGCTTGCGGTCCCAGTGAACGTGGCTGCCGATCCCGACTGGCACGCCGTAGGCGATGACCTCCGCGATTCCGCCGAGGGAGTCCCCTTGTTTGGCGGCGGCCTTGATCTCGGCGATCATCAACTGGGCGGCGGCCTCGTCGAAGCACCGCACCTCGCTCTGGTCGACTGTCTCGAGGTCGTGGACCGACGGACGTTTGTCCGTGGGCGCCGCCACCGAACCGATTCGCACGACGTGGCTGAGCACGGAGACGCCGATAGTCGCCAACAGTGACTTCGCGAGTGATCCCGCCACGACTCGCGCGGCGGTCTCACGCGCGCTCGCGCGCTCGAGCACGTCACGGGCGTCGTCGAAGCCGTACTTCTGCATACCAGCCAGGTCGGCGTGACCCGGCCGAGGCGCCGTCAGCTTCTTGCTCGGCGTGCCCGGGGCCGCGGACATCTCGACCTCCCACTTGGGCCACTCGGAGTTGAGGATCTCGATGGCGACCGGCGAGCCAAGCGTGCGCCCGTGGCGGATACCGCCGGTGAGGCGCAACACGTCGCGTTCGAAGCGCATCCGTGGGCCACGACCGAAACCGAGTCGCCGCCTCGCTAGCTCGTCGGCGATCTGCTCCTCACGGATCTCGAGACCGGACGGCAGGCCCTCGATGATGACCGTCAAGGACGGTCCATGACTCTCACCCGCGGTCAGGAATCGCAACATCGCACGATTCTAGGACAGGCGACTCCGGCGGTTAGTGGTCGTCGGAGTAGAAGGGATTCACACCCGAGGCGTGGTCCGTGACGTCGACGACACTCGTCAGTTCCGGGATGGCTTCGACGAGCGCGGTCTCGATGCCCTGGGACAGCGTCATCCGACTGAGCGAGCACCCCTGGCATCCACCACCCATCATGATGTACGCGACCCGCTTCTCTTCGTCCAGAGCGACCAAATCGGCGTTGCCGCCGTGGGCCGCGATGGAGGGGTTAATCGTTGACTCGAGGACCTCGATCGCGCGCTTGGCGAGTGGTCCGTCGACTCCGAAGGCGATAATGTCTGCCGGCACGCCGGGGTGCAGCTCCTCGGCCGTGGGCGCGTTGGGGTTGACGAGGATCAAGCCGCCCCCGCCGTCGGGTGCGAACTCCAGACGGCTCCCCCGCAGCCGCGCCACGCTCGCAGCTGGGACGACGATGGTCACGTCACCGTCGCGCCCGATGGCCGCATCGGCTGGCGCATCCACACGGTCAGAGAAATAGAGGTCGTAGGTGTACCCACCCGCACGGGTACCCGTCACCTCGATGAACAGGGCCAGGTCCTCGCTGCGCTGCTCGTTTGCGAGCGCGTCGATCACCACGTTGCGCGCTTCATCGGTGAGAGTGAGGACGTCAAATGTCTCGACGGTAGTCATGACCAAAGTCTAGGGGCGACGTGCTCGACCTGACCTCGGAGTAGTTTCGTGCCGTGACTTCGATACCTCCCGACGCCCACGAGTGGGTAAGTTTCGATGACGCGACCGTCCAGCGCACCTGGATGTTCGACGTCACGTTCCTCGAAAGCAATTGGACCTGCATATTCGGCCACGGTTGTCAGGGCGTGCTGACGGGTCCGACCCCCGAACTCGTCCAAGGGTGTTGCAGTTATGGCGCCCACTTCACCGATGAGGCGGACCGCCAACGCGTCGAGCTGGCCGCCACCCGGCTCAGCGATGACCAGTGGCAGTTCAAGAAGAAGGGCGCCCAGGGGACCACGCGCGTCAAGCGCAATGGTGAAATCGTCACCCGCCTGGTACAAGATGCGTGCATCTTCCTCAACCGACCAGACTTCCATCGCGGTCCGGGCTGTGCCTTGCACGTGCTCGCCATGGATAACGACGAGAGCTACATCCCGCTCAAGCCAGACGTCTGTTGGCAGCTCCCGCTCCATCGTGACGACGAGGTCACCGAGAGTGGTCACGTCGTTACGCGGATCGGGCAATGGGAACGGCGCGACTGGGGTGACGGCGGATTCGATTTCCACTGGTGGTGCACCGAGTCACCCGACGCCTTCGCCGGCGCGACGCGAGTCATCGACTCGATGCGCGACGAACTGATTGCCATGGTCGGCGAGGACGTGTACGCCCGACTGCTCGCGTACGTGACCCAGCGCTCGAAACTCCCAACTCGGACCAGACTCGCCCACCCCGTGTTACGTCGGCGGGATTAGCCTTCGGCCGCGAGTGGATCGTCCTCGGCGAACGCCGTACGCGGCAACTTGCCGAGGATCTCGTCATAGCGGTCCTCTTCGGCGAGGCACCATTCCGCGTGGACGTCCTCGGGCGCGGCACCGCACTCGACGCAGGTCGTCGCCCGTGGCCCGGTAGATCGCTTGAGTTCGCGAGCTTCAACAAACCGACGGTGGCGGCCTTTTTTCACGTCAACTCCTCACTGGTCGCGGTCCATAACTGGCGGCAACCGCAGCGTCGCTCTCGCACGCCGAACCCCCATGTTACCAACTCAAATGGCGTTCAGAACCCCTAACATCGACTCGTGAGCCCAGCCTTTGACCCCAACGAGATGGTCCTTCGATTCCGCGAGCGCGCCGAAGCCGTGAAACGACGTGGTTTCCCGCCCGTCGAAGGACCCGAACGACAGCAATTCATCGAGGCCGCCCGAATCGATTTCCAGGACTTCGCGATGCTCGGGGACGCCGTGGCGACCCTCGAGGATGGCATCTTGCGCCTGGAGATCGACCTGCGACCCAAATCCGACGCCTAGGTCGCGGCCGCAATCCGCGCCGTCGCCTCTGCGATGGCCGCCCCCCCAGCCCGCAGCGATCCGAGCGCCGCGGTACGACGAACGTGATCCGCACCGGCGTCGTAACACTGGTGCGCACCGGCCCCGAAGTCGGTATAGGCCCGTGAGAGCAGTGTTGTGGCCTGCTGATCGGGCGTGGGTAATGACGCGTTAGCCGACTCGGTGTCATAGAGCAGCACCCCACAGACCAGGTGCAGCATCTTGGGGCTCGTCGACGGGTTCTCGAGGGCGCGCACCGCGTGCCGCGCGTCCGCCACGATGGCGAGGGACGTGTTGTGATACCCGGTCTGGGACACCCAGTCACGCAGCGCCGATGCGCTACTCACCGTGGCCCCACACGCCGCCAGTGTCAATCCCGCCGCGAGCAGGACGCCGACGTGACGAATCACGCGACGACCATGAGGTGGAGCAGCCGACGCCCCCGGCGCAACACCAAGTACCGATCGTGCAGGGCCATCGAAAGCTCGATGCGAGCATCGTTCTCGATCCGGCGATTGTTCAGGTACACGCCACCCTGTTCAAGGAATCGACGCGCCTCGGCCTTGGACGAGGCGAGTCCGGTGAGTACGAGTGCGTCCACCGGGTCCAGTCCCGCGCGCAGCGCTTCGCGGTCCACCGTCGACGACGGCGCGTCGGCGAGGACCTCGAGGAACGTCGCCTCGTCCAGCTCGGCGATCGACTCGTTAAACAGTGCCTCACCGGCGCGCTCTGCGCGCAGGGCGGCTTGCTCGCCGTGAACCATCGCCACCACCGCGTTCGCGAGGGCGCGCTGAGCGCGACGAGCCTGGGGGTCAACGCGCAGTGACTCATCCAAATCGCTGATGGTCTCGTGATCGAGGAACGTGAAGAACCGCAGGAGCGTCGGGGTCATCTCGTCTTCGCTGTTCAAGAGGAACTGGTGCAGGGCGAACGGCGAGGTCATGGCGGGATCGAGCCATACGCGCTCGTTGCCGCCTTCGGACTTGCCGTACTTTCGTCCGTCGGGGCGTAGCAGGAGGGGTGAGGTAAGGCCGCCAGCGGACTGACCCGTCACCTTTCGTACCAGCTCGGCGCCCATGGTGATGTTGCCCCATTGGTCCGAACCGCCCAACTGCAGGGCGCAACCGTGATCGATGTTGAGCCGCAAGAAGTCGTAGGCCTGGAGCAGCATGTAGGAGAACTCGGTGAACGACAGACCCACGTCTTCGCGGTCCAACCGGCTGCGCACCGACTCCTTGGCCACCATCTGGTTAACGGTGAAGTGCTTGCCGACGTCACGGAGAAAGTCGGTCAACGGCATTGTCGTCAGCCAGTCCGCGTTGTTGAGTACCATCGCCCGCGACCTACCCGCCGAAGCCGAGAAATCCAGAAGCCCTTCGAGCTGGTTGCGGATTCCGTCGAGGTTCGCCTCGAGCTGGTCTCGGGTCAAGAGGGGGCGTTCAGCGTCCTTGAAGCTGGGATCGCCGATCAACCCGGTGCCGCCACCCGCCAACGCAATCGGCCGGTTCCCCGCGATCTGCAGTCGTCGGAGATTGCAGATCTGCAGCAGTCCACCGAGGTGCAGTGACGAGGCCGTGGGGTCGAAGCCGATGTAAGCCGTCACCCCGCCCGCGTTCAGTCGATCCAGGACGCCGTCGTCGGTGACTTGATGGATGAGTCCCCGGAACTGCCAGTCTTCACGCAGGTTCATGACCGAAGTCTACGAGAGCGTTTACTGGCATTGGTTTAGAGGATCGCGTTGCTCGCGGGGAAATGCACCTGGAGCCAGAGTACGAACGTGTGCCACGCGCCACTGATCTCGGCCAGACCAATCAGGATCAACATGACCCCGCCGATACGTCCGATGAGTCGGTGGTGCCGGCGCAACCAGTTCGACGCCGTGGCCATCCACTCGGTCGCGATGGCCGCGACCACGAACGGTAGGCCCAGTCCGAGGCAGTAGACGAACGCGAGGATCGACCCGCGCAGTGCGGTGGCCCCCGAGGAGGAGGCCGCGAGACCCAAGATCGCCGCCAGCGTCGGCCCGATACACGGCGTCCAGCCCAGCGCGAACAGCACCCCCAACAACGCGGCACCGAGCACCGAGGCGCGTGGCAGGTGCTGAACGCGCCGCTCGCGTTGCAGCCACGACGAGGGCCACCATCCCGCGAAGAACAGTCCGAGCACGATCGTGATCGCGCCGAAGGCAATCTCGAGTCCTCGCTGGTGGGTACGCAGCGAACTGCCGAGCCCGCCGAAGACCGCGCCGAAGCTCACGAAGACGAGCGCGAAGCCCACCACAAAGGCGAGGGAACCCGCGACCGCCCGTCCGCGGCCGGTGCGACCGTTGATGCCGCCGGTGGCACCGCTCAGGAACGCCAGGTAGCCGGGCAGGAGGGGCAGGACGCAGGGTGAAATGAACGACACCAGTCCCGCCGCGAAGGCCAGGGGGAACGCGGCGATCAGCGAACTCGGCAGGGCTCCGATCACGAGGGGTTCGACCGCCAGACACCCGCGACGCCGGCTACGTATTCGTCGTGGATGGTTACGTTGGTGGTGCGATCAGGCACGCGCGCGACGACCACCGTGACGCCGTCACGGAGTAGTCCGGCGTCGATCTCCGCTCGCAACGCCGCTCTGGTGCTCACCGAGACCGCCTCGTGACCGAAGGCCCGCGCGACCGCTTCGAGGTCGTGCTGTCGCGGAGTGCCAAAGAGCGATTCGAAATCCGGTGCGCTCAACGCGGTCGCCTGGGAAAGGAACGAGAAGATCCCGCCGCCATTGTTGTCCACGACAACGAGCACGCACCGGCCACCACCGGTGCCCAGACCGTCCACCAGGCCCGAGACGTCGTGCAGGAACGTCACGTCACCAACCAGTCCGACCACCGAACCGCCGGCCCCGACACCCATCACGGTCGACACAACACCGTCAATCCCGTTGGCACCACGGTTGGCGAACGTCGGCGCCGTGCGCGGTGGCGCCCACCACTCGACGTCACGTACTGGCATGGACGACCCGATCACCAACGCCACGGCGTGCTCGGCGCTGGCCGAGACGACCGCCCGAGCCACGTCGGGTTCGCTCAAGGGCCCGTCGAGCGACTCGCGATCCTCCAACCACTGTTCGACCGCCGTGGAGGCGCGAACCCAGAACTCGCGATACGCGCTGTCAGCGTGCAGGCGCTGTTCGGCGAAATCGGGCAGTCCCGGGTAGGAGACGCCGATCGCGCCGTCCGGGTCGCTCAGCGATCCACAACCGCGCCAGGCCACTGCGGGGATACGCCAGCGGCGCATCTGTTCGGCGAGGACCTTCGAGGCGGGCAGGCCCCCTAGTCGCACGACCACGTCAGGACGCGCGGCGTCGGCGAAGCCCGGGTCTCGAAGCAAACCGTCGTAGTGTGCGATGGTTGAAGACACCGTCGCGTCCCCGACGACCGCCCACCCGCAGTCGTTCATGGAGGCGACCGTCTCACGGTGGACTCCTCGGCCGACCACGGCGAGCACGCGGCGGCCCCGAACGTCGATCTCACCCGCGACTACGTCGCGCGACTCGTCCTGTCGCCACGGTTGGCCATCAACGCGCCCACCGGGCAACTGCAGCGGCTCCGCGACGAGGGGCTCAACGAAGGCGACGTTGAGGTGGACCGGTCCACCGTTTCCGTCCACGCCGACCGCAGCCCACCAGCACCGACTCGCCAAGGGTCGCCAACTCGACGACGCCTCGAGTCTCGCCACCCCGGGTTCCTCGAATCGACGCACCGCCGACCGGTAGAGGTCCCGCTGCTCGATCGTCTGGGGAGCACCGACACCATGAAGTTCGCTTGGCCGGTCGGCCGTGACCACCAGCAGTGCCACACCGGCGAGGTCCGCCTCGGCAACAGCCGCGTGGAGCTCGGCCGCGGCGGTCCCACTCGTCACGACGATCGCGACCGGCGTCGATGTGGCGAGCGCACGGCCGATTGCGAAGAATCCGGCGCTGCGCTCGTCCACCCGTACGTGAACGGTCAAGTCACCATGGCCCGCCGCGGCGACCGCCAGCGGCGTGGACCGTGAGCCCGGACACACGACTACCTCGCGCAGCCCGTGACGGTACCACTCGTCAAAGAGGGTGGCGGCGAAGGTGGCCTGCACGGCGCTCGGGTTCGGTACGCTCGATTGCAATGTCACTCCTCAAGGTCGAACGCGAGGGCGATGGGCCCGTGTTCGTCTGGCTCCACGGCTTCACCCAAACCAGTCGGTCCGCGGCCCGGTTCCGTTCCATTCTGACAGAGACTCGCGAACTCTGGACACTCGACCTGCCGGGCCACGGTACGGCGGCGACCGTCTGGGCGTCCCTCGACGAATGTGCCGACCTCGTGGCCGACCTGCTCGACGCACCCTGCGATCTCGGCGGATACTCCTTCGGCGGACGCGTCGCGCTTCACGTGGCACTGCGCCATCCCGAGGTCGTTTCTCGACTCGTGCTCCTCGGCGCGACCCGTGGTATCGAGGACCCCTCGCAACGAGAGGACCGCCGCCGCCGCGACGACGCGCTCGCCGACCACATCGAGGCGGTCGGCGCTGACACGTTCCTCGGCGAGTGGCTCGCCCAGCCGTTGTTCGCTGACCTCGAGCACGATCCCGAGGAGCTCGCTAGCCGGAGCCACGATCCACGCGGACTCGCGGAATCGTTGCGTCGATGCGGAACGGGTACTCAGGCGTGGCTCGGCGAACGCATCCGTGCGATCACCGCCCCGACGCTGGCGCTGGCCGGTGAACTGGACCATAAGTTCGCCAGTGAGGCGCGTGCGATCGCCACGGGTGTCCCCGATGGCACGGCGGCAGTGGTGCAACATGCCGGCCACGCCGCCCACTTGGCGCAACCGGACCTGACCGCCCGGCACGTCAACGAGTTCCTCATCTAACGGGAGAATGTGTACACCACAATGAGCAGCGCGCCGAGCAGTAGTTGGACGCGTGAGGACGACTGGAGCAAGGCGAGCAGTTCTCGCCCGCTACGCGGCGAGAATGCCATGCGCACGCCCGGGATGTAGGCGAGCACGGCGACGAGCGCCACGATGGGCTCACCCCCCGCGGCAAGCCCGATCGCAACGAGCGCGACGCACGCGCCGAAGAGCCACGCGCCTCGTTCGCGACCCAATCGCGCAGCGAGCGTCCGCTTCCCGGCTTCGATGTCCCCGAGGACGTCACGAAGATTGTTCGCCTCCAGGAGTGCACAGGCCATGGCACCCGTGGCTAGCCCGATCCACCACGCCGCGCCGATCACCTGACGGTGCTGGACGTACGCCGTGCCGACCGTGGCGAGCAGGCCGAAGTAGAGCAGCACGAAGAGTTCGCCCAGACCGAGGTACCCGTAGGGCTTCGGTCCGCCAGTGTAGAGATAGCCCGCGAGTATCGCGCTCGCCCCGAGCGCGATCAACCACCAAGACGTTCGAGCCGCGAGCCCGAGTCCGGCTACCGCCGCGAGTGCGAAACACGCGAAGGCCGCGAACTTCACCCACCGAGCGGGCACCAACTTTGATGCCGTGAGACGAAACGGCCCGACGCGCTGCTCGTCGGTGCCGCGAACGCCGTCGGAGTAGTCATTCGCGTAGTTCGTCCCGATCTGCAACCACAACGCCACCGCAGCCGCGAGCACGGTGTTCAACCAGTTGATCGTCTCGGGTCGCACGAGGGCGGCCCCCACCCCGACTGGCACGACGGCCGCCGGCAACGTCCGCGGCCGCGCCGCGAGCACCCACCGATTGATGGCCCCGGGGGCTGGCGTCATGGACGCTTGGGAAACTTCGAGAAGTCCGGTGTACGGTGCTCGACGAAGGCATTGCGGCCCTCCTGGCCCTCTTCGGACATATAGAAGAGCATCGTCGCGTCACCCGCCAATTGCTGAACCCCCGCCAGTCCGTCATCGGCCGCGTTGAATCCGGCCTTGAGCATGCGAAGTGCTATCGGCGAAAGGGTAAGGATCTGTCGGCACCACGCGACGGTCTCGGCCTCGAGGTCCGCCAAGGGGACCACGGTGTTCACGAGCCCCCAGTCGAGCGCGGTCGCGGCGTCGTACTGGCGACAGAGGAACCAGACCTCCTTGGCCCGCTTGAGACCGATCGAGCGCGCGAGCAGTGACGAACCGTAGCCGCCGTCAAAGGAGCCCACCTTGGGGCCGGTCTGACCGAAACGAGCGTTGTCGGCCGCGATGGACAAGTCACACACCAAATGCAAAATGTGCCCACCACCGATCGCGTACCCGGCGATGGAGGCGATGACGGGCTTGGGAAGCCGCCGGATCTGGACCTGTAGATCCAGCACGTTCAACCGTCCGATGCCCTGCCGTGCGACATCGTCATCGCCGATATAACCGTCCTCGCCTCGAATCTTCTGGTCACCGCCTGAGCAGAACGCGTCGGGACCGGCACCAGTCAAGACGATCACGCCGACCGTGGTGTTATCCCGTGCGCGCTCAAAGGCGTCGGCGAGTTCGAACAGGGTCTGAGGTCGAAAAGCATTACGCCGCTCGGGTCGATTGATGGTGATCCGCGCGATCCCCTCACCAACCTCGTAGATGATGTCGCCGTACTCCCCCTCGGTCTGCCACACCGGCAGTGGCATGGTGCGGAACTGATCCACGGGGTCAACTGGCGGTCCTTGAATAACGGTCTCAGTCATGGCGACCACGCTACCGCCGCGGTCGTGTGGCGCGACCAACGGGACCGGGTGCACGAGTCTCGCCCGAACGACGTCGCCCCCCCACTGGCGCATCCGACGTCGCGTCTCTGGTTTGCGAACCATCCCCGGCTAGGCGCCGGAGACGCAATCACGCCCTGACGTTCCCTTTTCGTGGCATCGGAACCACCAAGACTCGTCGGTCGACCTCGTGGTACGACGCACCCTCGCCCTAACATTGTTTCGTGGCCGATCTCTTCGCACTCGACTTCGAACTCGGCCCAGACCTGGAACGTGCGCTTCGCGACTGCGTCGAGGACACCACGGCGTTTTGTGTCCTTGATCAACGATTGAGCGCCCGCCAACGCCTGGAGCAGCTCAGCGCACTCGGTGCCACCGTTCGCTGGGGGTCTGACGGCCGTACTAGGTTGACCACCGGTCGCGCCGTCGACGACGAGATCGGACTCGTCATGTTGACCTCGGGGTCGAGCGGAGCACCAAAGGCCGCCGAGATTACGTGGGCGGCACTGCGAGCGAGCGCCCGCATCACGCAGGCCACGCTCCGCCACGGATCCGACCCCGTGTGGTTCCCCGTGCTACCCGCCAACCACATCGGTGGGCTCGCCGTACTCCTTCGGGCAATACTCGACGATGCCTCGTTGGTCTGGGGCGACCCAACCGACTTCGCTGGTGCTCTAACGCGAGGCGCGACACACGTCTCAGTCGTGCGAACCCACCTCGCGCGCCACGACCTGAGCGGTTTCGAGGTGGTCTTACTCGGCGGTGCACGCCCACCGTCACTCACGGAGTCGAACGTGATCACCACGTGGGGCATGACCGAGACCGGCTCGGGTGTCGTCTATAACGCCGAAGCGCTACCCGGCGTCGAGCTGGCCAGTGTCGACGGTGAGATCGTCGTGCGGTCGCCAACTCTCTTTCGCTCGTATCGTTCCATGGAACGCCCGCGCATCGTTGGCCCAGACGGTGCTGACGACTGGTTCCCGACCGGAGACGGCGGGACCGTCGTTGACGGCCGCCTCGCCGTACACGGACGACTCGCCTACGTGATCAACACCGGCGGGGAGAAGGTGTGGCCCGAGGACCTGGAGAGCGCCATCGCCGGACTCGACCACGTCCGTGACGTCGCCGTCACCGGGGTCGATGATCCCCAGTGGGGTCAACGCGTGGTGGCACTCGTGGTCACCGACGGCGAACGGGTGGACGACGAGATCCGTGGGCTCGCAGCCGAACGGATCGGGCCCTGGGCCAAACCGAAGGAGATCCGCTACGTCACCGCTATCCCGAGGACGAGTAACGGCAAGATCCGCCGCAGTGACCTGCCCTACCTGCAGTGACGTTCAGCTGACCGCGCCCGAGGGTTTGGTCGTCGTCCCACCGTCGACCACGAACGTCTGACCCGTCACCCACGACGCATCATCGCTGACCAGCGTCACTGCGAAGGACGCAATGTCCTCGGGCTCGCCGATGCGTCCGAGGGGGATGTTGGCCGCGACGACCGGTTCGTGCTCCTCCCAGAGTCCGCGAGCGAACGCGGTGCGAACCAGCCCGGGGGCGATCGCGTTCACGCGGACCTTCGGTGCGAGCTCCCACGCGAACTGCTTGGTGAGCTGGATCACGGCCGCCTTGGTCACGTTGTACCAGCCGATCCCCGGTTCGACGGAAAGCCCCCCGATCGAGGCGACGTTGAGCACGACGCCGCCGTGCTCGCGCATCCACGCGTACCACGCCGCTGACACGTGGGTGACGATCGCGGCCTGATTGACTTCGTAAGTCTTGATCATCCTCGCGTCGTCGATGTCCACCAGTGGTCCGAAGTAGGGATTCGTCGCCGCGTTGTTCACGAGGACATCCAGCGATCCAAAGCTCGCCACCACCCACGCAGCGAGGTCAATCGCGCTCTCACGTGATCCGACGTGCGACGTGCGGATAAGAACCCGTGACTCGTCGGGGAACGTTGTACGCGCCGATTCGAGCTCGTCGAGGTGGCGCGCGGTGAGCACCACGCGGGCGCCCTCGCGCGCACACGCTTGTGCTATCGCGAGTCCGATGCCGCGGCTCGCCCCCGTCACGAGGACAACGCGGTCCTCCAGCCGTCCGGTCTCGCGCGACATCGCTCTAGCGCGAAGGTGTCGAGCCCCGCCGGGCGACCGCGTCCATCGCCACCGCCACTAACAACACGAGTGCCGTCGCGATGTACTGCGTCGCGGCGCTCATATTGATCAGTGCCATACCGTTGTAAATGGTCGCAATAACGAGTCCACCGATGACCGCGTGGATCATCTTGCCCCGACCACCGAAGAGGCTCGTCCCGCCGATGACTGCCGACGCCACCGCGAGTAGAACGAGGTTGCTGTCGACATTGTCCGAGATTCCGCCGAGGCGCGACGCGTAGATCAATCCCGCCACACCAGCGGTGAACCCCGTGAATACGAAGGCCAGCAGACGATATCGATTGACGTTCACCCCGGCGCGACGTGCCGCCTCCGCGTTGCCGCCAATGGCGTAGATGTAACGGCCCACCCTCGTGCGCGTCAGGATGAAACTGCCGGCAGCGAGCATCGCGATGTCTACCGGGATTGCATACGGCATGCCCTCCAGCACGGTGAAGGTGCCCCGATTCCGGTTGAAGATCAAGACCAGGACCACACCCGCGATGATGAGCGCCACGGCTTTGGCGATAGTTACGAAGTGTGGCACCGAATCGAGCCCGCTCGTGCGACGCGATTGGTCTCGCCGCACAATGAGGTAGATCAGTACCGCCAGACACGCCAGGACGAAAATCCACGTCCACACCGGCGAGAGATTGGCGTTGACGAGGTCGTAGAGGACCTTCTCCTGCACCGGGATCGTCCCACCCGTGCCTTGACGGTCAACGAAGAAGATGAGCACGCCCTCCCACCCGAGCAGGCCAGCCAGGGTGACGATGAAGGACGGCAGGCGAAGCTTGATGATGATGAAACCCTGCAATGTGCCGATGGCGGTCGTGACGAGTATCGCGAGCGGGAGTGCGGCAAACCACGGCCAGTGGAACTGATTGTCGAGCAGGATCACCGCCGTCGTGGCACCGAGTGCGCTCACGAACCCGACGGATAGGTCGATCTCGCCGAGCAGGAGCAGCCAGATCTCAGCCATCGCCAGCAGGATAAAGATCGTCGCTTGGACGAAGAGGTTGGTGAGGTTCCCCGACGAGAGGAAGACGCTGTTGCGTATCTCGAAATAAATGACCAACACGATGAGCCCGAGGAGAATGGGCAGCAGCCCCTTGTCGCCTTGACGAAGCCGCTTGAGTTGACCCCGCAGCGCACCGTCGGCGCTGGCGCGCGCGACGACCGCAGTCTCGGAATTGTCAGACACCGAAGAATCCTTTGTTCGTGTACTTAGTTGACCGAGGCCGCGACATCGGACCGTGAACCACCCGTAGTGATGATCTCGACCGCGCTCGAGGTGTCATAGTTGGCGGCCGGGCCGCTACTGACGAGCGTGCCGAGGTACATGACCGCGATCCGGTCGGCGACCTCGAAGACGTCGACGAGGTTGTGTGAGATGACGAGCACCGCGATGCCGCGTGACGCCAGTCGTTTAATCAAATCGATGACCTGAGCCGTCTGCGAGACGCCCAGCGCAGCCGTCGGCTCGTCCATGATCACCAGCTTGGACTCGTGCATGACCGCTCTCGCTACGGCGATCGCCTGGCGCTGGCCACCCGAGAGCGACCCGACCAACTGACGGACCGATTGCACGGTAGAAACGGACAACTCGCTCAACACGCGTTTGGTGTTGAGCTCCATCTTGATCTCGTCCAATGTGAAGTGGCGGCTCTCTTCGTGACCGAGGTACATGTTCTGGACGATGTCGAGGTTGTCGCACAGCGCGAGGTCCTGATACACCGTCGCAATACCGAGATTCTCGGCGTCTCGCGGCGTGTGCATGGTGACCTTACGCCCCTCCCAGAAGATGTCGCCGCTCGTGGGTGCGTAGATACCCGCGATGGCCTTGATCAGCGTCGACTTTCCGGCACCGTTGTCGCCGATGAGCGCCGTGACCTGGCCGGCGGGAATGTCGAGGTCGACGTGCTTGAGCGCCTCAACAGCACCGAAGCTCTTCGTGATACCGCGCAGACTCAGCAGGGTCGACGACGCGACCCCCGAATCAGCGGATACCGACACCCCATTTGGGGGCGTGAGGGGACTCGTCGATTCGGGGGTCGTCGTCATCGTCAGGTACTACTTAATCCCGTACTTCGTGCAGTCCTGCGCGTACGTCGGCTGCGGTGAGCCGGCGACGGTGGGTGATGCACTCGTGCACAGCGCTGAAGCCATGATGACCTTGTCCTTGATGACCGTCTTCTGAACGGTGGACGCCGTGACCCACTCAGCGGTCAGGAGGACCGAGGGGACCTTCTTCAAGCTGTTGATGGTCGCGACCGAGTCAGTCGATGTGCCGTTGACGAGGCCCGCCGGCGGACGAACGCCCGCACGCAGGTAGATAGCCAACGCAGCCGCGGCCTGAGCCTCGAGCCAGATCGGCTTGTAGACGGTGCCGCACTGGTAGCCAGAGATGATGTTCTGGAAACCGGTCAGCGTCGCGTCCTGACCCGTGAAGGGAATCGTCTGCGGCTTGAGGCCCTTGCTCTGCAGGTAGCTGATGATCGGCGCAGCGTTCTCGTCGTTCGGCGTGACGACCGCGTTGATCTTCGGGTTCGCCGTGTAGGCACCTTGGAAGTCAGTCAGTGCGACCGACGGCGTCCATGTCCCGACGTTCTCGAGCACGGTGTTAGCCGAGCCACTCTTCGTGTTGTAGCCGGCACCGTTCAGCACGGCGTCATAGCCCTGGGCGAACAGCGTGGCGTTGTTGTCCGTGGGTGCGCCCTTCATGACGTAGACCACCGGGTTGTTAATCTTCCACGCGGTTAGGCACGACAGCATGCCCTTACCGATGAGTGTTCCGACGGCCACGTTATTGAAGCTCACGTAGTAGCTACGTGCACCACCGAGAGTCAAGCGGTCATAGTCGATCACCTTGACGCCACGGGCCTTCGCGTAGGCCTCAATCACCGCACCGGTGGTCGAGTCCAGCGGGTCGAGCAGCAGCACCTTGGCGCCGCGGGCAATGGCCGCCTGGGCGTCGGTGTACTGGGTCGTGTCGCTACCCTGGGCATTCTGAATGGTGAACTGGTTCCCCTTCAGACCTGCCGCCAGGAACGCCTTGCGCAGGTACGGCGCGTCAAACTCGGTGTACCTCGTCGACGTGACCGTGTCGGGCAAAATGACTGCAATTGAGCCCTTACCCTTCGCGGCGATGTGCTTCAACAACTTCATCGTCGAGAAACTCGTGTTGAACGTCTTGTCTGAAACTGTCCCCGCACTAGCGGAGCTCACACCCGGCAGCATGGCAGTCACAAAACTCCCCACCAATGCTACGGACGCGAGGGTCCTCGCTGTTTTGAACTTCATTCTCCCCAACCCTTCTGTGACGTCCCGCGACGTCGTTGTTTGTTAAAACTGCATGAACGAACCGTGATCGGCGTTCGAAGAGCAAGATAGCACCTGAACTTGCGTGTGTACCACCACCCAAAGCATTTGCCGCTAGTCCACGAAGCATCACCCACGGCCGTTGCGCTACAGCGGTTTGACGTCGCCTCTGAGCCAGTTCATGGGACCGGTACTTGGTAGGCGAGGACCCGATCCATCGTCTCCATGATCGCGACCGACTCGTCTAAGGGCATCGCGGGGCTTTCAATCAAACCGGACCTGATGCACCTCGCCACCTCGGCGGCCTGGTATTGCAGACCCCGCCCCTGGGTCGAGAATTCGTGACGAGTCGACTCCCCAGATCGTCGAGTCAACGTGAACGAGGTCGGCGCGTAGAAGTCGCCGTCCACATCAATCCGCGCGTCGGTCCCGACGATGCTCGCGCGAGTCGCGCTGCGTGCGAGCGAAGTGCAAGTGAGTACCGCGTGCGCCCCTGATTCGTAACCGAACACCATCGACGTCTGTCCGTCGACACCAGTGAAACTCGGTGTGATGGTTGCGACAACCGTGCTCGGACGCCCGAGCACCATCGACGCGAAGGAGATCGGGTAGACGCCCAGGTCAAGTACCGCGCCACCGCCCAATTCCGGCGCGAACAGGCGAAAGTGCGGATCGAGTTCGAACCACTTGCCATGGTCGGCGTGCACCGCGATGACGTCGCCCAACGCGCCGTTCGCAAGCAGTCCGCGAATTGCTTCGATATGCGGCAGAAAGCGAGTCCACATGGCCTCCATCGCGAAGAGTCCGCGAGCGCGCGCATCGTTCACAACGCGCCGCGCCTCATGTGCGTTCATCGTGAACGCCTTCTCCACGAGCACGTGTTTGCCGTGCGTCAGTGCGAGCAGCGCGTTCTGCTCGTGCATCGGGTGCGGGGTGGCGACGTACACAGCTTCAACCAAGGGGTCGGCGACCAACGCCTCATAGGAATCGTGTCGACCCTCGACGTTGAACGCATCGGCGTAGCGATCCATTCCTTCTCTCGAGCGCGATCCGACAGCAACGACCACGCCCTCGTCTATCAACTCGAGGTCACGCGCGAAGGTCTGGGCGATACGACCTGTACCAAGGACACCCCACCGAATGGGCTCGCTCACGTCTTCTCCTCAGTTCACGGGCTGGTTCGCCACGATCGATGGTACCGAGTCGAGCCATTGAACTCGTTGCGGGAGGCCTTGGCGACACGCTCCATTGCCGACAACACGGGGAACTGCGGAAGCGGCGCTGTTAACCGCGACTTCAACTACCGAGTGCCGGCAGTGCCGCAGAAAGCAGTTGGCGATACTTCGCGACCACAACAGCATCGTCCTGTCCGACAAGCCGTCGGGTGCGCACTGGCCACGATGGTGGTTCAGCGCCTCCAGTTAACGCCCACGCGGCCTGGCGAGCAGCGCCCTGGGCCACCCATTCGACCGACGGGTTTGGAAGTTCAAACGGGAAACCGAACAGGCTCGGCGCAATCGCCTCCACCGCAGTGCTGCGGGCTCCACCGCCGATCAAGAGTCCTCTCGTCGGCACTAGTCCGAGATTCTCGAGCGCTTCGAGACCAGCCGCGAGACTACAGAGCACCCCCTCGACTGCCGCTCGAGCGAGATGCGCCGCGGAGAGGTTCTCGCGGGTGATGCCGGCCAAGAGACCTCGAGCATCAGGAAGATTTGGCGTGCGCTCCCCGTCGAAGAAGGGTAGGAGCGTCAGTCCTCCTGCGCCGGCGGGCGCGGCCTGGGCGAGGGCGTCCAAACCCGCCGCGTCCACGCCGAGAAGTGCGGCGATGCTCGAGAGAACGCGTGTGGCGTTGAGTGTGCAAACGAGTGGCAGAAAGTGGCCGGTCGCATCGGCGAAACCAGCGACTTGGCCACTCGGGTCCGCGACCGGTACCGAAGAGACTTGATAGATCGTTCCGCTCGTTCCGAGCGACACTACGACGTCTCCCGGCTGCATTCCGAGTCCTAGCGCGGCGGCCATGTTGTCGCCCGTACCGGGACCGACCGTGATGCCTGGTGCCAAGCACCGAGCCTCCCCTACGACTTCTGAAGGACTCGCGATCCGTGGCAGTCGCGCGGATCTGCCGAGTGACAGTTCCAGAAGGTCATATCGCCATGAGTCGGACGCCGGTGAAAAATATCCCGTACCCGACGCATCACCTCGATCGGTGACCAGCGCTTCTGCCCCCGCCGCCCGACCCCCAAGCAAACGCCACGTCAGCCAGTCATGGGGAAGCACGACGCTCGCGACCCTGGAAGCCGACGACGGTTCGTGACGTGCCAACCACCGCAGTTTCGAAATCGTGAAGGCCGCAATCGGAACGCTGCCAACTGCGTCAGCCCACGCGGATTCCCCGCCCAACTCGCTTATGAGTTCTCGAGACGCTGACGCCGATCGCACGTCGTTCCACAGCAGCGCTGGACGAACGACCTCGCCATCATCATCGAGAATCACCATGCCGTGTTGTTGGCCAGCGACCGAGATCGCCGACACGCCATCCAGCAGATTGCCCGACGCCGCCGTTTCGAGCGCCGTCCACCAGGCTTCGGGTTCCACCTCCGTGCCACTGGGATGTTGCGCACTCGCTTGGCGCACGACAGTCCCATCGTCTGCGTCGCACACGACAATTTTCGTGGACTGCGTCGAGCTGTCGATTCCGGCAACCAGCGTCACGGTCGTCTACTCCCAACGAGCGAGTCGTGGCGATACCGCACGACTTGGCGCCCATGCAAAGAACCGAAAGACACCCGATCGAACGGATCCCGGTCGCAACCCGTGCCGAATGACGACTCCAGTTGTCCCGAAGTGGGCGACCCAAGCACGTCGTACGACGACGACCAAGCCCCCGACTGACCACGGTCACAACGCATCGTTGTCACGACTGCACGATACCTACCTCGTTCGACCACGGATTGCTGCTTTCCACCCCCACTGCCCAGGTGGATCGCCCAGACAACTTCACGTGCTGTCGTTTCCGCGACTCCTGACTTTACGTCTCTCAAAACGGAGGTGCCGAGGTTCGGACCCACGTCAAGGTTCGACCATCCGATGAAGGGTGGTGGCACCTTGCGGTGATGTTGTCCCTTCCCCGCTATTGCGTCGACTGCTTTCATTGATGGCAGCGCACGCGAAATCAATTTTCGCTGACTCGAACGAGCGCCTTCATTACAGCGGGGTCTCTTCTCGTTGCGAGTAGGGCGTCCTCGCTCGTCTGGAGGGTAAATCGCGCATCGACAAGGGACTCGAGATCGATGCCCCCCGATGAAAGCAGCGAAATAGCCACGGGATAGGTATGTGCATAGCGGAATGTACCGGTCACCCAGACCTCACGGTTCTGGATCCGGGCGAGCGGTAGCGCCACCTCGGACTCTGGGGACATGCCAATCAACACCGCCCTACCCGCAGGTCGCACCGAACGGATACCGTCATCAATCGCGCCGGGGTGACCCGAGCAGTCGAAAAACACGTCAAAGTCGCCAGACTGCTCTTCGAGACTCGTCCTGGCGGGGTCAACGACTTCCGTCGCTCCGAGCTGCAGCATCCGGTCGCGCCGTGCGGCCACGGGGTCGGCGACAACTACCTCCGACGCGCCAGAGGTCAGTGCCACAAGCGTCGTAACAGCACCAATCATGCCTGCACCCGCGATGGCGACTCGTGCACCAGCTACGAGGTGAGCCTTTTGGCAAGCCCAGATACCGACCGAAAGAGGCTCACATAGCGCACCCGCATCATCGGAAACGGTCGATGGCAAGGTGAAGGCAAAATCTTCGTGGATCGTGACGTAACGGGCTAGGGCGCCGTCGATTGGTGGCGTCGCAAAGAAACGCATATTCCGGCACAAGTTGTATCGCCCGAGGCGACACTCACGACATGCACCGCAGGACACACCG
This sequence comes from Actinomycetes bacterium, assembly GCA_021793515.1. GTDB lineage: Bacteria > Actinomycetota > Acidimicrobiia > Acidimicrobiales > RAAP-2 > RAAP-2. Next base: position 68,299 of record JAJYSP010000002.1, read on the forward strand.
GGTTCCAGCGCTACGCGTTCGCCGATGTGATGCTTGCTCACCCCAGTACCCAGTCCGACAACGACACCGGAAGACTCATGTCCGAGCACCAGTGGCGATTCGACCACGTAGTCGCCGATCCGCCCGTGCTCGTAATAATGGACATCGGAGCCACAAACTCCAACGGAACGGATCTCTACCAAGACCTCAAGCGGCCCAGGAACGGGCATGGGGCGTTCTTCGATCCGTAAATCTCCGACCCCATACAGCACCGCCGCGGAATTCAATGTCCCGTGCTGGGCTTTGGCTACGGCGTCGATCACATCCATGTCATGCCTCCACACTCTTAAGATGCCGGGCCCAACGGGTCCGCTCCGAAGAGATCCGCGCAGTACCACGTGACGCACGTACACCACTGCGGTGTGACCAGGTCAGCCTCGTGTGATGGAAACCCATGGCTCACCACCAGCGCGGAACCCGGTATGGAAATCGTTCCATCAAACAATCAATTCGCTGGTTGCGCGATCGAAGTAGTGAAGTCGTTCAGGGTTCAGCCAGAACCGAATTCGTTCGCCCGCAGCAATCTTGGTGTGCGCCTCAACCCGAGCTACGCCGGCGTCACCCTTGGTCAATGTTCCGTCGGCAAGACCCGCAGCGTTACTATCCATCACTTCAGTGATCTCGAACGCGTGGGCATCCGTGGTGAAATGCACGAGAAGTTCCGAGCCAAGTGCTTCCACTAGCTCGACGTGCCCCTCAAAGGGCGAGGCGGTCGACTCGGAGTCCCGTGCGTTATCGGTAAGCGGTAGGTTCTCGGGCCTGATTCCGACCACGATCGACTTACCGGCGTACGACTTCAGCGTTGGCCTCACCGCGTGAAGTTCGGAAGGAAGCGTAATCGCTTGACTGCCGATGAACAGCTGTGTCGCCCCCTCTGCGACCACGGCCTCAAAGAGGTTCATCGCCGGCGAGCCCATGAAGCCCGCGACGAAGAGGTTCGTGGGGTGGTCATACAAGTTCTGAGGCGTGTCGCACTGTTGAAGTCGGCCTGCGCTCAAGACGGCGACTCGGTCGCCCATCGTCATCGCTTCCACTTGGTCGTGCGTGACGTACAACGTCGCTACTCCCAGTCGTCGCTGGATGCGTGAGATCTCAGCTCGCATCTGAACTCGAAGTTTGGCATCAAGGTTTGAGAGTGGCTCGTCCATCAAGAACACACTCGGCTCGCGCACAATCGCTCGGCCCATGGCGACACGTTGGCGCTGTCCACCTGACAATTGGCCGGGCTTGCGGTCAACCCACTGAGTCAGTCCGAGCAACTCGGCGGCCTCGATGACCTTCTGCTTAATTTGCTCTTTGGGCACTTTACGTAACTTCAAGGCAAAGCCAATGTTCTCAGCGACCGTCATGTGCGGATAGAGCGCGTAGTTCTGAAAGACCATCGCGATATCTCGGTCTTTCGGGCTGACGTCATTGACCACGCGTTCGCCGATCGATACTGAACCCGCCGTGATGTCCTCCAGGCCCGCGACCATACGCAAGGCGGTCGTCTTGCCACAACCAGAGGGTCCAACCAGCACCATGAATTCGCCGTCGGCCACATTCAAGTTCAGGTCGTGAACGGCTTCGAAGCCGTTCGGATAGACCTTGGTCACGTGCTCGAGCGTTATCGTAGCCATTGCCGTCCTCTATTCAGTCGTTGGCGGATGTGCGGCCAATCGGCTAGCCATCGATGCGCGATCACGCTCGGGCCCCGTTAGCGAGTGCCGTGAGCGTGGCGCGAGCACCGACTTCGTGCAGCAAGTGCAGCGCACGAAGATAGGCCTCGACAAAGCGCTGATCACCGACGAGGTCGCCGAACAGCTCACGGTTGGAGATGAACGCGAGTGGATCCGCACCTTGTCGAGCGGCGAGCTCCATCAATTCGTCGCGTCGGCGGTCAACCACCTCAATCAGCTCACCGTGCTCGTCCACGCCTTCGGCGTACCGTGCCCAACTCGCAACGATTGCCGCCGAACGCCAAATTTCGCCCCCGTTCTCCAACTGCTCGCGAACGACTGGGAGAAGGAATTTGGGGATGCGATCCGAAGTCTCCGCACATAGACGTGCGATGGTGTCACCCACCCCGGGATTACGGAAGCGCTCGATCAACGTGGTCTTGTACTGCTCGAGGTCTACCCCTGGCACTGGGTCCAACGTGGGCGTCGCCTCGTGATCCATGTAGTCCCGGACGAAATCACTGAGCAGTGAGTCTTGCGCGGCATCGTGAACGAACACGTAACCCAACAGGTGTGCGAAGTAACACAGGCCCTGATGGCTCGCGTTCAACAGTCGTAGTTTCATCAGTTCATACGGCTCAACATGCTCAACAAGTTGGACGCCAATGTCTTCGTACGGCGGTCTTCCTTCCACGAATGAGTCTTCTAGTACCCATTGCGCGAACGGTTCGCAGACCACCGGCTGACGATCATCAATTCCGAATTCAGTACGCAAATTCTCGCGGTCGACGTCGGTCGTCGCGGGCGTGATGCGATCCACCATCGAATTCGGGAATCGGACGTTTTGCTCGATCCAGTCTCCAAGTTCCCGGTCTCGTACGCGCGCAAAGGCCGTGAACGCCCGCCGTGCGAGGCGCCCGTTCCCTTGGAGGTTGTCGCACGACATGATCGTGAAGGGCGCGATGCCTCGATCCCGCCGGCGAGCCAGAGCATCGGTAATCAACCCAAAGAAAGTTTGTGGCGTCGCCCCAGGCTCTAGATCTCGGCTCACGTCGTTTAGTCGCGCATCAAACTCTCCGGTGAGGTCGTTAATGCTGTAGCCGCCCTCAGTCACGGTCAACGAAACGATTCGCGTTGACTCATCAGCCAGACGGGCAATAGCCGCCTCGGGATCGTCAGGTGCGTAAAGGTAATCCACAATGGAACCAATGACTCGAGGCTCAAAAACCCCGTCACTGCGCTTCTCGACCAGAGTGAACAGGTAATCCTGCTCGCGGAGGGCGCGCTGCATGAGGCGGTCGGCTGGCGTGACACCGATGCCACAAATCGCCCAATCCAGTGCCTCACCGGCATTCATCAACCGGTCTAGGTACATCGCCTGATGTGCACGATGAAAACCACCCACGCCGAAGTGGACAATTCCCACGCTCAACTGACTGCGATCGTAGGTGGGAACCGGTATCCGCTGGGCAAGGGTCGTGAGCGCACTCGCGTCGAGCCGGACTGTGTCATTCGTGTTCATCACTTCAGGGCTCCGAGCGATAGACCGCGAACCAGTTGCTTCTGGGCGATCCAGCCAGCAAGGATCACCGGCAAGCACGAAATCGTTGCCGCGGCCGCGAGGAGGGCCCAGTACTCTCCCTCGGTCGATTGAAAGTGCGAGAGAAACACTGGAACGGTTTGAGCATTGAACGCAGTGAGGAAATAGGCAAAAAAGAACTCATTCCACGTGAAAATCACGCAAATTAGAGCCGTTGCCGCAATCCCAGGAAGCACCATTGGGAAAATGACGCGCATCAACTCTGTCCGCAATCCCGCGCCATCAATACGTGCAGCTTCCAACACCTCTCTTGGTACTTCGAGAAGAAACGAGCGAATCATCCAAACTGCCAACGGTAAATTAAAGCCGGTATACAGGATGATTAGTGCAATAACGTTGTCGAGTAAGCCGAGATGCTCCGCGATCAAGTAAATCGGAACAATCGCTGCCACGTATGGCAACATCTTGGTCGCCAGGAAGAAGAACAATGCATCACGCCACCGTTTGATCGGCCGAATCGAAAGTGCGTACGCGGCAGGAATACCGAGTAATAAGACGAGCGCGACAGATGCGACGGTGACCACCAATGAATGCTCAAATGGCGCGCCAGCGCCTCCCGCACCACTCCCCGATGAGAATACTTGGGAATACTCATTGAGTGTCGGGTGGAAAATCAGAGTCGGTGGATCCGTGTACGCGCTTCCTTCGCGCTTGAACGATGTAATCACCATCCAGAGCACGGGCGAGAACAAGAACAGCGCGATTACCCACGTCACTGTCGTCCAGAAGTGCCCGAGAAACCACTGGCGCGATCCACGCTTGTGGTGAATACGATTGTCGAGACTAGTGGCCATTTTAGCTCATTACCTCCGTCGCCCTAAAGAGGCCCGAAAGCAATCGCAAGGTGACCGTCGCCACAATTTCGGTCGCGATCACTACGATGACGCCCGCTGCGGCAGCCTGCGAAAAATCGAAGGCATTGAAGACCTTGTTATAGATGTAAAACGGAAGGTTTGTCGTCGCGGACCCATTGCCGCCACCACCATCGGTGAGAATGAAGATCTCTCCGAATGCCTGAACTATGTATATCGACCCAAGTAGTAACCCAAGTTCGATGTACTGACGCAAGTGGGGAAGCGTGATCCAGACGAAGGTCTTGAACGCATTGGCACCATCGACACGAGCGGCTTCTAGCGACTCGAGTGACTCACTCTGCAGACCTGCCAGAACAATCAACATCATGAAGGGCGCCCACTCCCAGACCAGAACGGCGACGACTGAGGGCATCGAATAGAGGCCAACCCAGTTCACGTGGTTGACTCCGAAGGGCGACAAGATCCAATTCAAGAGCCCGAAATAGGGATCGTAAATCGTGGTGCCGAACAACAAGGCAGTTGCGACAGGCATCACTAGGAATGGTGTAATCAACATCGTGCGAACTACGCCGCGACCCATGAATGTACGGTTGATAAGGATCGCCATGGCGGAACCAAGCAACATCGAAATTATCGCCGCCGACGCGGTCATCTCAATCGTTACTACCGCTGCCGAACGAAATGCGGGGTCCGATAGAACTGCACTGTAGGACGCGAATCCCACGAACTTGTTTGAGCCAGGCGTCTCAGTGTTCCAACCACGGAAGCTGTACCAGAGCGTGACCACGAATGGCGCCTGTGTCACAATCACCATGTAAATCAGTGCTGGCAGTAGTGGCAACCGACGTATCCACGCCTTGCGACGAAGGTGCCCGTCCTTCTTAGAGGTTGGTCCGTGGGTCGCGGAGACTACGTCCCCGCGACCCACTTCCAATTGATTCGTCGAGTCGACCAGGTCGCTCATGACTGCCTTTTTACTAGCAACGTCACCTTCATGCCCATGCCTCGACTCGAACTCGTTGCGCTACTTCAGCAGTCCGGCTTGTTTCACCGTCTGGGTGGCTTCGGCCTGACTTGTGGCAAGAGCCTGGGTCACGCTTTCAGTCCCAGCGATTGCTGCTGAAATGTTGTTCGACACTTCCGTACCGAGGTTGATAAACCACGGTTCGTCCACGAACTGCACGCCGGTGTAGGGCACCTTCACGCCAGGGTTCGTGGGATCGTTCGGCTTGGCGGCACCAATGGACGCCAAGGTAATCGCCGCGAACGCTTTTGCCGCTGCCTTGTACTGCGGTAGTGCGTAGGTAGAGTAACGAGTACCTGGGTCAATGTTCGCCCAACCGATCTTCGGACCGCTGTATGCGATGTACTGCTTACCGGTCGCCCATTCGAGCCACTTCAGCGTCGCCGCCTGATTTGGGGCGCCCTTCGGAATGCTCAACGACCAGGTGTACAACCACCCAGAGGGCACACCCTTGGCACCCGAAGCTGAACCCGTCGGGGCGTAGGCGTAACCCGTGTCAGCAGAGACCTTTGGGTACGACGTGGCAATCAGGCCAGCAGCCACAGTCGCGTCGTACCACATTGCGGTCTTTCCCTCACCGAATAGGGCTTCGCACTGCGTGAAGCCGTCCTGCGACGCTCCAGATTCGCCGTACTTCCGTACCAAGTTCACGTACATCTTCACGGCCGCTTCATCCGCGGGAGAGGTTAACTGCGGCTTCCAGGAGTCATTGAACCACGAGCCTCCACCGGTGTTAATCGCGGTGTCGAGCACCGCCAAGTTCTCGCCCCAACCGTTCTGTCCACGCAAGCAGATGCCCGCGACACCCTTCGACGGATTGTTGAGCTTGGCTGCATCAGCCTCAATCTGGCGCCACGTGGGGTGGAGCGGCATTGTCAAGCCAGCCGCCTTGAACAGACTCTTGCGGTAGTAAACCATCGACGACTCACCATAGAACGGCACACCGTAGAGGTTGTTCTTGTAACTGAGTGAGTCTCGGATCGGCTTGAGCAGGTCATTGATCTGATAGCTCTTGTCCGCGGTCAACGCTGGTGTCAGATTTACCAGCCAGCCGTTCTTGGCCCACATCGGCGTCTCGTAGTTGGAGATCATCACCGCATTGAATTCGTTTGCGTGAGTGGTGATGTCAGTCTCAACAAGCGCGCGCTCGTTGTTCTCGTTGAGACTGTCGTACTCGACGTGAATCCCTGGGTAGAGCTTCTCGAACTCCGGCGTGAGCGTTTCAATGTTTTGCATATTCGAGTTTGACTCGATCGCAATTTTGATCGTCGTGCTGGCAACGTGCGCCTTACTGCTCGCCGCTGAACTTTGCGCCTGCACCACCGGGACCGCGGCGACCGTAACCGCTGCAAGTCCGGTAGCCACCAATCTTGATCGCGCCCAGCCCGTCATTTTCTTGCCCTGATACAACACAGTTACCCCCTAGCTCCATCTCCCGCCATGAAGGAGACGCTATTTACAACGTTGTCAGTTGAGGGTAGCACCCGCCCCTCGGGGTGACAAGTACTTCCTCCATCAAACTTTGGACTCAAGAATTTCGCCTGAGCGTGTGCGTTGCGCGACCGTGTATTGCGGCCTTTGAGGGGCCCGACGCGGGGCTGTAAATGACTATGTCGCAAACACGCGCAGCACGTCATTGCAGCGGCGCTTTTAGTTGTGGAAGATCCAATCCGACTGAGCTGTCCGCTAGTCACGTCCACCACGAATCCTGTATTGATCTGGTTATTTGCCTGCCCGAGTTGTCAATTCACGGCGCCACCTCGTTGAAGGTTGGCGGCTGGGAGGTGATTCCTACACTCAAGGATTCATATGGTGGTGTATCGCAATAACTGGCACTGCCGTCGAGTCTTCTCGACGAATTCCTCCCGTTTCAAGACTCCCACAACACGAACACAACACCGGTCAAGGTTGCGTGCCTGGGCGTGGCCCACGCAAGATTCTCTCCGAATTCTGTTGTTCCTTGAATCCCGTCAGGACTTCGCCTAGATTCGTCGTGATGCGATTAGCGAACGTTGTCTCACCTCGTTCAGCGCTCCCCCAACTTCGCACCTTCGCCACTTCGCAGCCGCGAACTCGATGATAAGTCGACAACCATTGCACCAGACAGAACCGAGCATAACGACGTGAACCGGAACCCTGCAGGAACACCGTCCGGCCCAGAGACGCCACGACGACGTGCGACACTTCGCGAAGTGTCGAAATTGGCTGGCGTAAGTCTTAAGACAGCGTCGCGCGTAATGAACGGTGAGCCGGATGTGGGAGCCACGCTGACTGCAAAGGTTCGTGAAGCCGCTGCGTCGTTGGATTATCGACCGAACTTGACGGCTCGTAACCTTCGCAGAAAGGATAGGGCGACCCGAACAATTGGTGTCGTGCTCTTTGACGTTGCGAATGCATTTTCATCCACCCTTCAACGCGCAATCGAGGATACTGCGGCAAAGCGCGGAATCGTCGTGATTTCGAGTGGTGTTGACGAAGAGCCGACTCACGAACGTGACAATGCGCTCGTACTCATTGAACGTCAAGTCGATGGGCTGATTATCGTGCCGGCTGGGGACGATCAGAGTTATCTAATGAAGGACCAGCAACTCGGTCTCAAAGTGGTCTTCGTCGATCGCATTCCCCAGTTGTTGCGCGGAGACGCGGTCGTCAGTGACAATCGAGGAGGCAGTTACCGAGCGGTCAATCATCTACTGGAGGTCGGCCACACGCGCATTGGTTTCCTTGGTGACCGAGATCATATATGGACGATGGTCGAACGAAGGCAGGGATACTTTGACGCGCTTCGAGACGCCGGAATCCGCGTCGATGAATCGCTGGTAAGAACGAATTTGCACTCTGCGCAAGAGATACGCGAAGCGATCATGGGGATTGTCGTGGAAGGAAAGGCCAGCGCGGTCTTTACCGCACAGAACCTCATTACTGTCGAGAGCATCCGTACGCTTCGTGCACTCGGACTAGTTGAGTCAATCGCGCTCGTGGGCTTTGACGACATTGAAACAGCGGACCTCCTTGTGCCAGGCGTGACAGTGGTCGCCCAAGATCCCACCGTCATCGGCACCTTCGCCTGCGAGATTCTTCTCAGTCGAATCGATGGTGACTCATCGCCGACCCAGACACACGTGATTCCCGTCACCTTGATTCAGCGTGGATCTGGCGAGATACCGCCGAGATAATAAGGCCATGACGAGAACTCGTCGATACGGTTTTTCGAGTTAGAGCTGCCGAATCTTGTTGGTGGAATCCGTTTCGTTCGTCGTCGCAACGCGCGACCGTCGTTCAGTGCCGCCTCGGCGTGACTTTGAAGTGCGAGAGGGGAATGTGCGACACATACTTGGCGTATCAAGATAACGTTGTCATAACACTGCTGTCAACGCTGGGGGAATCGTGAGGAAAGTGTCGCACCGCACATGGGAGTTGCGGCCGTGACGTCGACGGTCGTCGTGCTCGGTGAAAACCTCGTCGACCTCGTCGTCACCGACGAGGGAATGGCGCCGATACCGGGTGGCGGGCCCTTCACCGTCGCACGAACAATCGCACGACTTGGCATTTCGCCCCACTTCTTCAGTGGCGTCGCAAACGACCACTTTGGCGCCCAACTGCGCGATGCACTTCTCGACGACGGCGTGATCATCGAGTTCAGTCAACCCTCGACGAGACCAACCAGTCTCGCCGTCGCGGATTCACGAGGAGGTTCTGCTACCTATACCTTCTACCTGACCGACACCGCCGCCTTCGAAGTCGACACCGCCGCCGCTCTCGAGCGATTCGGTGCGCTCCCGACCCCCGCCGCGCTCTACGTAGGCACGCTCGGACTCGTCGTCGAACCGATGGCGAGCGCCGCGCTCGCGTTGGTCAAAGCGGCCGACCCCTCCACGCTGGTAGTCATCGACCCGAACTGTCGCCCGAGCGCTACCGCCGACCCGATCCGCTACCGTTCACGACTCGACGAACTGTTCAGCCGTGCCGATGTCGTGAAAGTCAGCACCGACGACCTCGAATACATCGATCCCGATCACGATCACCTCGACACGGCCCGATCCATCATTGAGCGCGGGGTTCCGTGGATCATCATCACCGATGGTCCACGGCCAGTCCGGCTGCTCGGACCTGGTGGAATGTCCGAGTTCCCCGTCGACGACCGACCCATCGTTGACACCATCGGCGCAGGCGACGCACTGGTGGGCGGCTTCCTGTCGTGGTGGGTTGGACACCGCCTCGACCGGCACGCCATTGACGACCGTGGCGCTGTCAACGACGCGCTGATCGCCGCGATGACAATCGCCGCGATCACGTGCGAACATCACGGGGCGCTCCCGCCGACGCGCAGTGACCTCGTAGATAGCCCGTCGTGGGAGTGGCTCACCGCGCCGCGCCGGTCCGACTCGCTGACCTAGACCCGTAGCATCTGGCCATGAATCGATTGGCCCCGTCGACCTCGGCGTACCTGCGTCAACACGCCGATAACCCCGTTGACTGGTGGCCGTGGGGTCCCGACGCGCTCGAACGTGCCCGCGAACTTGACCGGCCAATCTTCCTGTCCATCGGGTACGCCGCTTGTCACTGGTGTCACGTCATGGCCCACGAGTCATTCGAAAACCTCGCCATCGCCGAGTTGCTCAATGAGCACTTCATCGCCATCAAGGTCGATCGCGAGGAACGACCCGATCTCGACACGATCTACATGACGGCGACCCAACTGGTCACGGGACAGGGAGGTTGGCCCATGTCGGTCTTCCTCACGCCCGATGGACGCCCCTTTCTCGCTGGGACCTACTACCCACCCGCCGATCGCCCCGGAACCGTCGGGTTCCCGAGACTCCTTCGGGCGGTACACGACGCCTGGACCAATGAACGGGCCCTCGTGACCGACCAGGCGGATCAACTGGACGCCGCATTGCGTCGCGAGGTCTCTTTCACCGACCACCTCACTGAACCCAGTCAACGACTCGATCTCCCGACTATTCGTCACCGGCTTCGCGACGAGCTCATGTCACGGATCGACGAGCATGGCGGTTTCGGTCACGCCCCCAAGTTTCCGCGCCCCAGTTACGTGGATGCGCTCATGGACGGCGACGAGCGCTCGCGTCAAGCGGCGACGCTCACGCTTCACGAGATGTCCCACGGGGGACTCTATGACCACTTCGGCGGTGGCTTCGCGCGTTACAGCGTCGACGATCGGTGGCGTGTGCCGCACTTCGAGAAGATGCTGAGTGACCAGGCGCTGCTCGCTCTGTGCTACTTGCGGGCCAACCGGGTTACCGCCAACGACGAGTGGCGCGACGTCGCGCTTCAAACTCTGCACTTCGTTCGGCGCGAGCTCGCAACCCCCGACGGCTACGCGTCCTCCCTCGACGCCGACGCCGCAGGCGTCGAGGGCTCACACATCACTTGGACGCCGACCGAGGTGACCACCGTGCTCGAAGAAGCCGGCCTGGCCCACCTCAGCGATGCGGTCATAGAACGATGGCAGATCACCCCCACGGGTGATCTCGACGGACGATCGGTGCCGTCCCTCGCCCCCGGTGAGCCGTTCTTGACGCCTCCGCGCCTCGACGCCGCCCATCGCGCCCTTTACGTCGCGCGCCGCCGGCGCCCCCAACCGTCACGCGATGACAAGGTCGTCCTCGAGTGGAACGCCATGGTGGCACGTGCTTTCTTCGCGACCCGTGACGCCGATCTCATCGCCGACGGTCGAGCCCTACTCGATTCGCTGCGCGCGACGCACCTGGTTGGTGGGGTTTGGTTCCGCGTCGGACAGTGCGCGGCACACGCCACGGCGAGTGACCTCGCCTGGCTCGTCGACGCTGAACTCGACGCGTTCGAGGTAGACGGGGACGATTCATGGCTCGAACGTGCCCGTGATGACGCGGCCTACCTCCTCGCCCACTTCTGGGACGGACCCACGCCGACCCGCGCCGAACCGGTCTCGGGTATCGGGCTTTATGAGTCAAGTGACCTGGTCACTGACGTCCTCGTACGCACCAAGGGGCTCTTCGATGGGGCCACCCCGTCGGGCCACGCCGTAGCGGCGCGGGCTTTGGCGCGGCTCGGCCTCATCGACGAGCGCGCGGACTTCCTCGGGGCCGCTCAGCGACTCGTCGAGGTGGCCGGCGACCTTTTGACCAAGCACCCGACCAGTGTTCCCGATCTCGTGGACGCCGCCGGATTCGCCCTCGACGGCGTCGAGGTCGTCATCCCGGGACCCGAGAGCACCCTCAGCGGTCACGTACGATTGATGTCCATGCCACACGCCGTTCTCGTCACCGGATCGGGTTCCTCGCCGCTGCTGGTCGGGCGCGAGCCCGGTTGGGCCTACGTCTGTCGGCGCGGCGTGTGTCTCGCACCGGTTCGCTCCGTCGACCAACTCGACGATCAACTCCGCGCGATCCACTGATGGCGCTCCTCTCCCGCGACCCGGCCGTTCGAGCGATCAAGCAGCTCGTCGAGCGCATGGTGCATCACCCGACCGTCGACCTCTCACCGAACTCCACCATGTTCGGTCTCGTCTTGGGCTCGACCAACGAGACCACTACCGTGATGGACCTCGCGTCCCACACCATCGTGCGCTGGCGTATCCCCTGGCCGAGGGGTGTGGAGACCGACTTGGTCACGTTCGACGTTGTTGAGGGGCAGTTGGCCGGCGACATCGAGCGCACCGACCTCGCCCAGCCCGAGGCGGTCACCATCGCCGACCTGCCTCGACGCCTCGGGTCGTATCGGGGCCGGCACATCCGTCACTGGCTCGAAGAGTTAGCGACGCCCGCCGACGGCCCGTTATTCGGCTTCCGTGGTCCGAGCGCCCCGTACTGGGAGTTCCGCGGCGAGCGACCGAGCGTCGCGCTCATCGCCGCCGATCGAGGACCGCAGCTGCTGCGCCGTCACGACGACGGATCAACGTGGGTGCGCTTCGGGTGGTTCGGCGACGACGTTTGGCTCGTCTGCGAGGACAGCCACGCCATCCGTACCATGGAGGCGACCCGCCGCTCGTCACTCGCGGGCAAGGACCTCGCCACCTCACTCGGGTTTCGGCCCACCTACGTGCTGACCACGCTGTCACGCCCCGTAGACGGCCACTGTTATAAGAGTTGCACGGGACTACTGCCCCGGGGGTAGCGGATCGGTGTTCTGTTCGCTAGCGGGGCAGTTTGCCCGACGCGAGCGATTCCGCCATCGCCCAGCCGAAGGCGATGAGCCGTTGACCGGCCTCTGGACACAGATTCGTGAAGAACTCGTCGGCACCGTCGGGGATAGCCCCCTTGGCGGCCACGTAGTCGAGACAACCGACCGGCCCCGAAGGGACCGTCATCACGAAGGTGTGATCGTCGATGGCTTTCTCCGCGCCGAAGCGCTTGGCCAGTCGTCGACCCCACGCGCGGTCCTCGCCCGTGGGCTTGTAGCCCTTGCGTGGCACAATGTCCTCGAGGCCCGCGAACGCGCGGAACCCGTCTGGCGAAGTCAGGCGCGCGCCGAGCAGTACGTCCTCGTCGGGAAAGGCCAGCAGTGCCCGACGGAACTGATCGTGCAGGATCGACCGGAGTGTCTGGTCTGACTTCGCGTTGCGATCGACCAAGAGCAGCCCGACCAGCAACGATGGCGTGCCACCGATCCGCTCCAACGTGCTGAACGAGTACCCCCGCAGTTTGGAGCCCTCGCGGGCGTGAGTTACCAGTACCCACTCCTCACGCTGCTTCGACAGGAAACCGATGTCGAAATTTGGTTCACGGTCGACGCAGAGATCGGCCATCTCGGCCAATTCGGCGTCACTCAGGGCCGTCGTGTCCTTCGTAGTCACAATCATCGCCATAACTATCTATTCTACGGGACTTTCGTCACCGGCCAATACGCCTAGGCCTTTATGACGTTCCGGCCGAATTCGGAGCGCAAATCACCGACGACGCCGGCGATATTCACGTTGAACTCGGGTCCGAGCTTAAAGGCTTTACCCGACTCGCCCGTTTCGACGATCACGGGCGATTTACCGGGGTAGCGCGTAAGGATTTCTCGGAGCGCGGCGATGGACCGCGAGGTGAGGTCCTCACTACGAAGGGCCAGGCGCAGCTCACCGTCGTCTCGGCCCCGCGGCAGCGCGGTGAGGTCAAGGACGTTGAAACGGATCTCCTCGTCGCGCACGTCGATGCGACCCTTGACCAGCACAATGTTGTCCTTGGCGAGAAAACCACTGCACTCCTCGAATTTGCGCGCCGACAAGATGATCTCGAGCGCACCGCCGAGGTCTTCGAGCACGACCCGGGCATACTGGTGCCCCGACTTGGTCGTTCGGATTTGCACTTCGGCCAGGATTCCGCCAATGGTCACCGGCCGGTTGAGGCGAGCCAATTCCTCGGCGCGCTCGCGGATGACCACGATCGAGCCGTCGGTCTTGGCTGCGAGGACGTCGGCTACGGCGTAGAGCGGGTGGTCTGAAATGTAGGTCCCGAGCATCTCACGTTCGAAGTCCAGCTTCACGGCCTGGTCGAACTCCACCGGACTGATGGGTGGCTCGGTGCCTTCCCAATCCCCCCCACCAGCCGAGTCACCGAGTGAGGCGAACAGCGTCGAGATGCCGAGCGACAGGTCCTTGCGGCGGCTCAAGGTCACCTCGATCAGCTCGTCGGCGGCGAGGAGCAGTCCCATCCGTGACACCCCCAGCGAGTCGAACGTGCCCGCCTTGATCAGTGACTCCATTGTCCGCCGGTTGAGAACCGCGGGGTCGACGCGGCGCACGAAGTCATACACCGAGACGAAGGGTCCGCCGGACTCACGCTCGCCGACGATCTTCTCGACGAGGGCCTCGCCGACGTTGCGCACCGCCGCCATGCCGAACAGGATCGTCATAGGGGCGCGCTGGCTCGGGGCGTAGTCGGCGAGGGACTCGTTCACGTCGGGCACGCCCACCGTGATGCCCATCTGACGGGCCTCGTTGAGGTAGATCGCCGCTTTGTCCTTGTCGTCACGGAACGACGTCAACAGCGCGGCCATGTATTCCACCGGGTAGTTGGCCTTTAACCAGGCGTTCTGGTAGGCGATCAGCGCGTAACCGTAAGCGTGACTCTTATTGAAGGCGTAGTCGGCGAAGGGCTCGATCTTATTGAAGATGGCCTCACCGAGGTCGCGGCCGTAGCCCATCCGTTCAGCACCGTCGACGAACTTCGCTCGTTGGGCCTGAATCATCTCGCGGATCTTCTTCGAACAGGCCTTGCGTAGGTCGTCCGCCTCGGTCATGGAGAAGCCGGCGATTCGCGTGGCCACGCGCATGATGTCCTCTTGATAGATCATCAGCCCGTAGGTCTCGCGCAGAATCTCCTCGAGGTCCGGGTGATCGTAGCGAACCTCCTGACGGTGGTTCTTGCGGTCGGCGTAGTCGTTGTGGACGTTCTCGCTCAGCGGACCCGGACGATAGAGCGCCACGAGCGCCGCGATGTCATCGAAACTCGTCGGGGCGAGACGACGCATGAGTTGGCGCATCTTGTCGCCCTCGAGCTGGAAGATCCCGATCGAGTCGCCGTGGCGCAGCATCTCAAAGACCTTGGGGTCGTCGAGCGCCACGTGGTCGATGTCCACGTCCTCGCCGGTGCGACGCTTCACGTGTTCAAGGGCGCGCTCGATGATCGCGAGGTTTCGCAGCCCGAGGAAGTCCATCTTCAACAGGCCCAGTTTCTCGATGGCGGTGGCCTCGTACTGCGTGACGATCGGTGCGTCCTCCAGCGAGCCATTGGGGCTCGATTTACGCTGGATCGGCACGTAGTCGAGTACCGGGTCCTTCGTGATCACCACCGCGGCGGCGTGGATGCCGTCCTGGCGGCGCTTGTCGACGAAGCCCTTAGCGACGTCCACGACGTGCTGGACCTCGCTGTCGGTCTCGTAGAGGGCCCGCAGATCGGCCGCCTCCGCGTAGCGGCCCTCGTAGCCCGGCGTCGGAGTGAAGCACGCCTCGAGGGGCAGGTCCTGGCCCATCACGAGCGGCGGCATCGCCTTGGCGATCTTGTCCCCGAGCTGTGGTGGATAGCCGAGCACACGGGCCGCGTCACGCACGGCCGCCCGCGCCTTGATGGTCGAGAAGGTGATGATCTGGGCCACGTGATCCGGGCCGTACCGTTCGGCCGCGTAGCGGATCATGTCGCCGCGGTAGCGCTCGTCGAAGTCCATGTCGATGTCGGGCATCTGTCGGCGGCCCGGGTTGAGGAAGCGTTCGAAGATGAGTCCATAGCGGATGGGATCGAGGTCCACGATCCTTAGGCAGTACGCCACACAACAGCCAGCCGCCGATCCCCGTCCGGGGCCAACCCGGATTCCCTGCTCGCGCGCGTGACGAATCAGATCCCAGACCACGAGGAAGTAGTCCGAGAATCCCATGTCCGCGATGACACCCAACTCGTAGTCAATCCGGTGGCGTACCTCATCGTTGAGCTCGCCGTAGCGCTCCACCGCGCCACGCATCGTCAGCTCGCGCAAAAACCGGTTCGCCTCGTCCTTGTGGGTCCCCCCGCTGAACTCCGTCGGTATCGGGTACTGGGGCAGCGCGTCGTTGTCGAACTCGATCGTGACGTTGGCGCGCTCGGCGATCAACAGCGTGTTGTCGCAGGCTTGGGGATGGTCGCGGAACAGGTAGCGCATCTCTGCGGCCGATTTCAGGTAGTGCTGGTCACTTGAGAAACGGAACCGGTTGGGGTCGGCGACCAACGATCCGGTGCCGATACACAGCAGCGCGTCGTGCATCTCGGCGTCGCCGTGGCGCACGTAGTGCAGGTCGTTGGTTGCGAGGAGCGGCGCGCCGATCTCGGTGGCGATGGACAGAAGCAGCGGATTAGTCCGAGCCTGTTCAGGCATCCCGTGGTCCTGGAGCTCGATGAAGAAGTTCTCACGACCAAAGATCGTCTGGAGGCGTCCGGCCAGCTCCTTGGCCCTCGCGTAGTCGTCCTGGAGCAACGCTTGGAGCACGACGCCTCCGAGGCAACCCGACGTCGCGACGAGCCCACCGGCGTAGCGCTCCAAGAGGTCCCAGTCAAGCCGCGGCTTATAGTAGTACCCCTCGAGGAAGGCCAGTGACGACAGCGCGCGAAGGTTCCGATAGCCATCGTTGGACACCGCGAGCAAAGTGAGGTGGTGGTACAGCTTCTGTCCACCTTCGGTGTCGCCGCCGGTGTCATCGATCTTGCCGCGCCGCGGTGGACGGTCGAAACGCGAGTTCGCGGCCATGTAGGCCTCGAGCCCGATCACCGGTGTCACCCCATATTTACGGGCAGTTTGGTAGAAGTCGATGACGCCGTAGAGGTTGCCGTGGTCAGTGATCCCGATGGCCCGTTGGCCGTCCTCGAGCGCCGCCTGAATGAGGTCGTCGACGCGCGCCGCACCATCGAGCATCGAGTACTCGGTGTGGTTGTGCAGGTGGACGAAACCGTCAGCCATGACTGCTCAGCGTCCTTTCCGGCCCTTCTCGCCTCCTCGTGGTCGACACCCGATCAGAGGTAGGTGCCGGCGCGCGGTTCGGGCGAGCCGGGATTGAGTGAACGCTCGCGCATCTTCTCCAACTGCGCCGCGGCTGCGGCCTGTTGGGCAAAGAGCGAGGCCTGGATACCGTGGAAGAGACCCTCGAGCCATCCGACCAACTGCGCCTGGGCGATCCGCAACTCGGACTCGGTGGGCACGTCCGCGGTAAAGGGTAACGCCATGCGCGCCAGTTCGTCGCCGAGGTCCGAGGACAGTGCGCCGGAGAGCTCGTGGATCGAGAGTTCGTAGATCTCGCGAAGTCGGGTCCGACCGGGCTCATCGAGGGGGGCGCTACGCGCCTCGTCCAACAGGGTTTTCACCATCGCGCCGATGCGCATCACCTTGGCTGGCTGGCTGATGAAATCAGTCGCCTCCTCCGATTCCTCCTCGGCCTGGCCGGGCGGCAGCACCGAGTCCGGATCGACGGTCACGTTCTCTTTTTGCTCGTCTTCCACCCCTGTAGTCTGCCAGAGTGTGGCCCGGGGTGACCACAACGCCGCGAGGGACGCGCCTCACTACACTGAGGGCGTGAGGGTATCGACGCGAGGTGACTACGCGAGCCGAGCGCTTCTCAGCCTTGCGCTCCACGATGATCCGTCTCGCCCGACCTCGGTGCGAGACCTCGCCCAGCGCACCGGACTCCCCCAGCCGTACCTCGAGCAAATTCTTCTGGCGTTGAAGGGGGTCGGGCTCGTACGGTCAAAACGCGGTGTCGGTGGTGGTTACGTTCTGGCGCGATCGGCCGAGTCGATCACGCTAGCCGAGGTAGTCGCCGCGGTGGACGGGCCGATTGTCGCGGGCGACTTCGGCCAACCCCACCAAGACGGCGCCTGTGACCACGAGGGCCAGTGCGTCCTGCTCGGGGTATGGGCCGACGTCGGTAGTCACATGCGCGAACACCTCGCTAGTTATACCTTGGCCGACATGGTGCTCCAGGCACGAGGCGTCCAGCCTGCCCGACGTACCCATTCGGCCTAGGCGCTGACCCGTCCCAGCCCAGCGCCCGTCGCCGGGGGCCTTCACGTGAATCGGCGGCGCACACAGTCGTGATCGATCGATGCGACCAGAGCGAAACCCTTGGAAACTTACGATTTTCTCACCCTGTCCTGATCCAGGATTGCAGGTCCGGGAATAACTTTCCCCGTAACGGGTTTACCGCTGTGGTAAATTAGTTATGCGTTGGTAGGAGAAATATCCCACCCGCATACGTGTTGGGAATGCGACGAGGAGCTGCGATGAACACGAACCGGCGATCAAGTGTGAACACGAACGACATGCTCGGGCTCCTGATGCGAGACCTAGACCGTTACCCCATGCCCAACTACGACGAGCAGGTCGAGTTGGCCAAACGAGTCACCGCGGGCGACGAAGAGGCGAAAAAGCAGATGGTGGCGGCGAACTTGCGCCTCGTCCTGCACTGGGCCCGCCGGTACCAGGACCGCGGCGTGGAGATGATCGACCTGGTCCAGGAGGGTACGTTTGGACTCCTGCGCGCCGTCGAGAAGTTCGACTGGGAGCGGGGATTCAAGTTCTCGACGTACGCGACGTGGTGGATCCGCCAGGCCCTACAGCGTGCAGTCCAGCAGCATGGCCGCACGATTCGAATTCCGCTCGAGGTGGGTGAGCAACTCCAGCGCCTCGAGGCGACATCGGCCGAACTGACCTCCCTGTTCGCGCGCAAGCCAACCGACGACGAATTGACTGAAGCCACGGGCATGTCTAAGGCGGAGCGTGACAACCTGCGTGGACTCGCCGGCGTGACCGCGAGCCTCGACCAGCCGGCGTCGTCGGACTCTGCGACGACGTTGGGCGACCTCGTCGCCCCGAGCCAGCACGACTGGGTCGGCGACATCGAGCAGTCCATGGTCGACCAGCAACTGCTTGACGCCCTCGACCAGTTGACCGATATCCAGCGCGACGTCCTCTCCTACCGCTTCGGGCTCAACGGCTCATCGCCACTATCACTCCAGGCCACGGCCAACGTGATGGACATCGGCGTGCGTCGCGTCCGTCGAGCCGAAGAAGAGGCGATGGCGATCCTTCGCAAGGACCAGACCGTCATCGCTGCCCACGAACTCGCCTAGCGGTCTTCCAGACTGATGAGGGCCGCGAGGTCCTCGGGCAGGGCGACCTCGAATGACGTCCACTCACCCGTTGCGGGGTCGTGAAACCCCAACCGGGTGGCGTGGAGGAACACCCGCTCAGCCTCGAGGCGCGGCTCACGGCGGTGACCGTACCGGTTGTCGTTGACCACAGGATGGCCTATAGACGCCAGATGGACGCGGATTTGATGCGTACGGCCCGTTTCCAGCTTCAGCTGTAAGACGGTCGTACGCGGCGACTCGAGCCGGGACAGGACCTCGTAGGCCGTCCTCGCCCACCGGCCGTCGGCCCGAACGGCCATCATGGTCGGGGTTCTCGTCGAACGACCAATCGGGGCATCGACAACCCCGCGCGACTCGGTCACGTGGCCCTCGACGAGTCCGATATAGATCCGCTCGATCGCACGCTCGGCCAACTGCTCGTGCAGTCGCTCGTAGCCGAGGGGCGATCGGGCGATCACGAGCAGCCCCGAGGTCCCTTTGTCGAGACGGTGCACGATGCCGGGGCGAGACGGGTCGCCCAACCCGCGCTGACGTAGCTCGTCCAGTTCGGGGTATCGCGCGAGTAGCCCCGCGACGAGTGTGCCCGATCGTTGGCCGGCTCCGGGATGGACCACCTGTCCCGGCGCCTTATTCACCACGATGAAGTCGGTCGACTCGGCCACCACGTCCACTGACACCGAACCGTCAGGTTCCACCCAGCCGTCATCGATGTCGGGCAACGTGGCCACGAGCCGTTGGCCCGATACCAACGGCGTTGACGCTTTCTTGAGTGCCGCACCGTCCACACTGACCGCACCGGTGGCAATCACCGCCGCGATGAGCGCTCTGGGTCGTCCCGTCAACATCGCCAGTGCACGATCACATCGCACGCCGTCGAGACCGCCGGGTACCACGACATTGAGCCGACCGTCTTCGAACTCGTCGGTGTCGCTCATCGTCTCATCAACGTATCGCCTCGCAGTGCCACCACGAGCAGAACGACGAAACCGCAGGTAACCGCCATGTCGGCGGCGTTGAACACGGGGAACGAGCCGACGGCGATGAAGTCGGTCACCCGGTGGGGTGTGGCCATGAGCCGGTCCACGACGTTGGCGACCCCACCACCGACCAGGAGCCCGAATCCCACCGCTGGAGCTCCGTTGCGAGCCCGTACCGCTGCGACCAAGAGGGCGAGCGCGACCACCGTCGTGACCACGGTCGTGACGAGCGGGCCCGATCGATTGAGCGAGAACGAGATGCCGGCGTTGTACTGCAGGCGCAGCCAAAGTGGCCCGAGCACGTGCAGCGGGCGTGTGAGGGTCCGGCGTGCCCAGGCCTTACTCGCCGCATCCACGACGAGTACGCCGAGGGCGGTGACCAGCACCGTGCGATTAGGCGCGATCCTCAGCCGTTGGCGCGGCACGTCACACAGGTGAACACGGGCACCTGTGCCCGGAGTCGATCCTTTGCGATCGGCTCGTAACAGCTGTCACAGCGCCCGTAGCTCCCATCGTCGACCCGTGCCAACGCGACGTCGATCAGCTCAATCTTCAGGCGCTCATTGTCCAACTGCATCTTCAACTGGTCGCGGTCGTAATCCGAGCCCGCGCTCGAGCCGTCTTCTTCGTCGTACTCCGGCCGCTCGCGCCCCTCCAGCAAGTCATTCACTGCGCTCTCGAGGACCGTGATCTGCTCCGCGGTGACCGACTGGGTCTCCAGGAGCAGCTCACGAAGTTCGGCGAGGAACGCAACGTCATTCGCGTAGGGCTTGGAGTGCATCTTGCGTTCCAGCGCCTCTTGACGCTTGCGCTCCTCGAGCTCACGGCGCTCCTGACGCTTCTGCTCCTCCTGGTTCCGACGCTCGATCTCTCGTTGCTTGCGCTGGCGTTCGGCCTCGACCGCCTTCTTCTTCGCCTCGATCTCACGGAGCTTCTTCGCCTCAACCGCGGCGCGTTCACGCGCCTTGCGCTGCAGTTCGTGCTCCTTTGCGGCGGCCTTGGCCTTGGCCTCACGTTCCTTTGCGGCGGCCTTGGCCTTGGCCTCGCGCTCCTTTGCCGCGGCCTTAGCCTTGGCCTCGCGTTCCTTCGCGGCGACCTTGGCCTCGCGTTCGCGCTGCGCCTTGGCGGCGGCGGCGGCCTTGGCCTTGGCGGCGGCGGCCTTCTTCGCGGCGGCGGCCTTGGCCTCACGCTCGTGCTGTGCCTTGGCGGCGGCGGCGGCCTTGGCCTTGGCGGCCGCCGAGCCGGTGGTGGTGGCTTTGGCGGCGGCCGGCGTCTTTTTTCCTGGTGCCACGGACTTCTTCGCGCCAGTGGACGTCTTGGCGGGCGCCGCCTTCAACGTCGTCTTCTTCGCCGTGGCCGCACTCGAGGCTGCCGCCGTCTTCTTCGCGACCGTAGGCTTCTTAGCTGCCTTTGACACGGCCTTCTTCGAACTGACGGGGCTGGCGGTCATTGGGTACTCCTTAGGGCCATTGATTCGTGCTGGCCGACCCTAGCAGTCCCAGCCCTAATTACGCGCGATCGTCAGGATCTGGCGTCTCGAAATGCATCGCTTGGGTCACCACCGTCTGTTGGGCCGTCGAGTCAAAGTCGGTGACGGGTAGCGCGGTCGGCGCCGGCGCCGGCGCCGGCGCGGGTGCCGGTGCTGACGACTGCCCCCCCGCCGGGGCCGGGGTTCGCCCGCCCACGTGCAAGGTCGACTCAATCCAGCGTGAGAACTCGTTCAACGCGCCACTCAAACGGGTCCGCTCGATGTCCAATTGGCGCGTCAGCGTCTCAACGTCCTCACTGAGGCGCTGCTTGAGCCCGTTGAGTCGATTGACCTCGTCCTCGGCACGGCTGCGAGCCTCGGTCACGATCTGGCGTGCCCGTTCCTGGGCCGCCACGGTGAGCTCGCGTGACTTCTCCTCCGCCTCGCGCTGCGCGTGATCGATGAACTGCTGGGCCATGGCGATCATCGACGTCACCTGCTCGGCCCCCGTGCCGGCCGCACTCGGCGCCGGGCGCGGCGCCGCATGGGGAGCCGGCGCCGGTGCCGAACCGGCGTTCGCCCGTGCCGCCTCGAGCTGGTTGATCCGCTCGGCCGCCTGTCGCAACTGTTGGCGCTGTTGCGCCAACTGGTCCTTCAGTTGACGCGCTTCACCTGACAAACGCTCGAGGAACTCATCGACTTCGTCGACGTTGTAGCCCTTGAGACCGACCTTGAAGGCGACGGTATCGATGGAATCCAGGGCGGATCGGGCGTTATCGGTGCTGTCCATACCAGCAACCATACCGCGCGACCACTGCGCGAACGTGGCTCGTCGTCCTCGCGAGACGAGTCGCGCCTGGGTGCAATTAGATCACGGCGTTGATGATCTCCAACGCGATGATCGCGACCAGCACCGAGAAGTCGATTCCGACGCCACCGAACTGCGGGCGCGGAAGGATCTGCCGCAACGGTCGTAGAACTGGCTCGGTCACGATCATGAGCGCGCGGCGCAGTGACGCCACGCCACCCGTGCTTGACGACGGGAACCAGCTCAACAACGCGGCCACGATGAAGACCCAGATGTAGAGCGAAAGCAGGAGGTGGATCAGTCTCATAGGGCGTCGAACGAACGGTACCCCGAGGCGCGCAGCGACGCCCGGGCGTCGGTGCTGACGTGCGAGCCTTGTGGGCAGACCAGGTAGACACCCTGGTCCAGCGGCTCGATCTTTGCGCTCAATGCGTACGCCGTGCCCGACGCGAAGTCAACCAACCGTCTTGCGACACTCGGCTCCAACCCGGTCACGTTCAGCACGACGACTCGCGAGCTACGTAGGAGGTCGGTGATGCGCCGTGACTCGTTATAGGACTGCGGGAACAGGATCGCTGGCTCGTACTCGTTGGCGAGCGTCGCCGGCGGACGGGGCCGCGGGCTCGGCATCGGGCGCACGCGTGGCGGCTCGCCCGCGTTGTCGAGCACCGAGATCGACGACGGCCGTCGAGCGGCCTGTTGGGTCCTTGGGGGCACTGGGGCGGCTGTCGGCGGGTAGGGCCGACCCGCACCGGGCTGGCCCGGACGCCAGTCCGTCGGCTCTTCGTAGGCGCTCTCGTCGGTAAAGGGGCGCGCGGGGACACTCGTCGCGTAGTCGCCGTACTCGTCCTCGATAAGCCCGAGGAACCCCAACGCCTTTCGGAATTTATCTTTCATCTGCTCCCCTTGCGGCTACCGCCCGAAACCATGTTAGGCCACCACGTCACGCAGCCACCCGCGAGCCGAACAGGGCCCGCCCCAGGCGAACCTCCGTCGAACCGTACTCGCACGCGAGCTCTAAATCATCACTCATGCCCATCGATCGCTCCACAACACCCAATTGATCAGCGAGTTCACGAACGGTCTTAAAGGCCCGACGAGCCCCCTCGATCGTGGGTGGTGCGACGGTCATCAGACCCCGCACGTCAAGTCCGAGCCGGCGAGCCTCGAGGACGAGCTCGGTTGTCATGGACACCGATGCCCCGCTTCGCGTCGCAATATCGCTCACGTCAACTTCGACGTAGATCGTCGAGGTGGGAGCCAGCGAAGCGATCCGCGCGACCTCCTTGGCCCTGGCCACCCCACACAGCACATCCGCGGCTCGCGTGGCGCGGGCAATCTTGTTGGACTGTAACGCCCCGAGGAAGTGCCAGCGCACGGCAAGGTCACTGAGGGCCCGTCGCTTGGTCTCGAGCTCGACAAGGTAGTTCTCACCCACCGTCTCGATCCCCGCCGCCACGGCGGCTCGCACGGCCTGTGGGCCAAACGTCTTGGTCACCGCAACGATGCGCACCTGTTCGGGCGCGGGCGACGAGTCCGCGATACGACGTCGGGCGAGCCGGACGTTCTCGCTAACCCGCTCGAACAGGCGGGCGTCAGCGGAGGAAGCTGGGGAGGTCGTCATCGCCGCCAACGTCGAAGAAGTCGTCGTTCGCGGAACTGAAGATGTCGGTGCGCGGCCCCTCGGTCATGACGGGCTGACTGGTCGTCGTCGGCACGGTCTTGGCGGGGGTCTGGTGATCGAAACCGGCGGCGATGACCGTGACACGCACGGCGTCGCCAATCGAGTCGTCAATGACGCTGCCGAAAATGATGTTGGCGTCGGGGTGGGCCACCGAGTGGATGATGTTCGCGGCGTCGGTGACCTCGGTCAGGGTCACGTTGGACCCACCAACGATATTCATGAGAATGCCCCGTGCCCCGTCAATCGAAGCCTCCAGGAGCGGCGAGGTGATCGCCGCGCGGGCCGCGTTCACCGCTCGGCCCTCCCCGGTGGACTGCCCGACGCCCATAATCGCGCTACCAGCGTTACGCATGATGGCGTTCACGTCCGCAAAGTCGGTGTTGATCAGTCCGGGCACCGTGATCAGGTCGGTGACGCCGCGAACGGCCGACAACAGCACGTCGTCGGCAATTTTGAACGCGTCGAGCATTGAGGTGTCGGCCGCCGTCACCGAGAGCAACCGGTCATTTGGGATCACGATCAGCGTGTCAACCTTGCCACGCAGAGCCTCGATACCCTTCTCGGCCTGGGTCGCGCGGCGCTTGCCCTCGAAGGAGAATGGCCTCGTCACGACGCCGATGGTGAGGATACCCAACGAACGTGCGATGTCAGAGACCACGGGTGCGGCGCCCGTACCGGTGCCACCACCCTCACCGACGGTGATGAACACCATGTCAGTATCCTTCAACGCCTCTTCAATCTCCGAGCGGTGCTCCTCGGCCGCCTGCCGGCCGATCTCGGGGTCGCTGCCCGCGCCCAAGCCCCTGGTCAACTGGCGTCCAATGTCGATCTTGAGATCGGCCTCGCTGAGTAAGAGCGCCTGAGCGTCGGTGTTCGCGGCGATGAACTCGATGTTGCGCAGACCCGCTGCCACCATGCGATTCACCGCGTTGACGCCCCCGCCTCCCACGCCGATCACCTTGATGACCGCGTGGTAGTTGTTCTGGCTCAAACTCATGAAACCCCCTTCGGGCGACTCTACCTATTGTGACCCACCGCGCTGGGCGTCGCGCGCGTGCACGACAAAATGTCATTGCAGGCTAGTCAGTGGCTCCATTTCGGTCAAATACCAAACTACCCTGCCGACGGGCCCGATACCGCGAGTTCACCCGGAACCCGCACGTCTACGACATCCCCGGGGCGTAACTGCGTGTGCGCGATTACCGAGGCCACCGAGACGAACTTGTCGGTGAGGTCAGTCGGTAGGCCCAGGATGAAGGTGACCGGCGTGGTGAACTTCAACGAGACCGAGCCACTCGCGGTCACGGTGATCACCGAGACCTGCGCCGCGAAGGCGGGTGGCAATCGGCTGGCGACCAACGCCGCATTGAATCCAGCGTGCTGGAAGGGCCAGCTGCGTTGTTGGGGATGCAGGTACTCCAGGGTCGGCAGGTTCGCGCTGAGGGGCGCCGGCCCGAGGTCGTGTCCCGTCGCGTCGACGTACTGCAACGTGTGGTTCGCGTCGAAGGCGACCGCCACGGGAGTGCGCTCGTGCACCACGATCACCACGGTGCTCGGCCACCGTTTGGTCACGGCGACCGTACCGATCCACGGGAAGACCGCAAGCCGACGAGCCACCTGGGACGTCGCCACGTCGAGCAACGGTGGGTGCGTGATCAGCCCCGTGGCCGCGAGCACCGCGCCACGGGACTCGTGTCGAAGGCCGATCACCACGATGTGACGAACCCGAAAGATCGACGAGTGCACGAGCCAGTTGAGCCCCACGCCAAGCGAGGTCAACACGAGTAGTAATGCGATCGTGTAGGGGAGCCACCGGCGACGTCGGCGCGGCGGCGCCAGTGCGTCCGTCGAGCGCACCCGTGACCGACTGCGGCGACCTCGGCGCGGCGCTTCAGACTCCACGGCCACGCGCCTCGAGGACCGACGAACTTTAGGCGCCCGCGACGGGGCACTCACGGACCCGGCGATCGGCTTTCGACGGCTCATCGGGTGTCCTCGAAGCCAAAGAACCGATTCTCCGCAACGAGGGTCACACCCGCCTCATCCAGCACCCGAGCGCTCACCAGTTTGATGAGTCGGTGGACGTCGTCAGCGGACCCCCCAGGATCGGCGATGATGAAGTTCGCGTGCTTTTCGCTCACCATGGCGCTGCCGAGACGCAGCCCCTTGCAGCCGGCGACCTCGATGAGCCGCCCGGCGTGATCGTGTTCGGGATTGCGGAACACGCTGCCCGCGTTGGCCCCGCCGGGCTGATGTTCGCGCCGCCAGCGCACGATCTCGCTCAACCGGGCCCGCGACTCCTCGATATCGCCCTTGACCAGCGATAGTGTCGCAAAGAGCACAACGTCGCCACCACCCACGGCACTGGAGCGATAGCCGAAGGCGAGCTGACCGTGTTCCCAGGTGACCACGCCACCCTCGTGCCAGAGTTCCACTGAGGTAACGCTCGCGTCCATGTCGGACCCGTGTCCACCGGCGTTCATCGCCACTGCGCCGCCGACGGAGCCTGGCACCCCGACGGCCCACTCGAAACCGGCAATCCCCTCGGCGACGAGTCGACGCGCCATCACTGGCAGATCGAGGCCACCACCGGCGACGACCGCGACCGATCCCGCGTCCTCCGTCCACGTCACGCTCGTAAAGTCCCCGACCAGTCGGATCGCGATGGCGTCATGTTCACCCTCGGCGACGAGCAGGTTCGACCCGTTGCCGATGACCACGACCTCAAGCCCCGTTGACTCGACCAGTGGCAGCAGTTCGAGCACGTCCGCCATCGACGTGAGCGTCACGAGGGCGCGCACGGAACCTCCGACCCGATACGTCGTCAGCGGCCCGACCAGCGCGTGCTCGAGCACCCGCGCGCCGCCGACGCGGATGAGTTGGTCCAGACTCACGGGTCGAGTCCATCGGGTAGCAGTCCGATCACGTCGGCAATGTCCCCGGCCCCGAGCACGAGAATCACGTCGACCGCGGGGCCCGCCGCGAGTGTCGCGACCACCTCGGCGAAGGTCGCCGCGTAGTCCACCTGGCCCGCGAGCGACCCCGCCACGGCGTTGGCGACCAGTCGACCGGTCGCCCCCGACGGATTCGCTTCACCGGCCCGGTAAATGTCGGTCACGATGACCCGTTGCGCCCCGTCAAAAGCGGTGGCGAAATCCTGCGCCAGGGCGATCGTGCGGGTTACCCGGTGCGGTTGGAAGATCGCGACGATGCGCTCGTAGCCCGCAGCACGCGTCGCCGCCAGCGTCGCCGCCACCTCACCGGGCAGGTGCGCGTAGTCCTCGTACACGTCAGCCCCGCGCCATCGACCTCGAAACTCGAATCGCCGAGGCGCACCGACGAACGCGCGCAGTCCCGCCATCACGTGCTCGCGCTCAACCCCGAGGGCGAGCGCCAAGGTCGCCACGACGGCCGCGTTCGCAACGTTGTGCGAACCCGTCACCGACAGCTCGATCGCCAAGTGGTCGCTCGCGCCACGCAACTCGAATCTGGCCGCGCGCCTGGCCAGCACCTCATCAGTCACGATCCATTCGCCGACTCGGCGCCCCACCGTCGTCACCGGCCGCTCGACAACCTCGAGCACCCGCTGACTGCCGGGGTCGTCCGCCCAGATGACGACCGGGCTGGTCGTGCGTGTAACCAGGTCGGCGAAGGCGGCGTCGAGTGTGCGCCGATCGCCGTAGTAGTCGAGATGGTCCGCCTCGACGTTTAACAGTCCCAGCGACGACGGCACGAGTTCACGGAAGGTCCCGTAACTTTCGTCGACCTCCATCACCAACGGACCGGCGCCCCAGTGACCATTCGCCCCGACCCCGACCACCGGTGCGCCAAGGAGGCGCGACGCGTCAACACCGGCGGCGTGCAGCACGTGAACCATCATCGACGTCGCGGTCGTCTTGCCGTGTGTGCCAGTGAGCCCGACCACGGGCTGCATGGTTGCCAGCTCGGCGAGCACGCGAGCTCGTGTCACCATGATCGCCCCACGTTCGCGCGCCGTTACGAGCTCCACGTGGTCCATTGCGACTGCCGGTGACCAGAGCACAACCTGCGCGCCAGCTACGAAGGTGGCGTCGTGGCCGACGTGCACCGTGACACCCGCCGAGCTCAACTCGTCAAGGACCGTCGAGGGCCGCGCATCAGAGCCCGTCACGGTGCAGCCCCGCTGGGCGAGGAGTCGAGCGAGCCCGCTCATCCCCGCGCCACCCACACCAACGATGTGGACCCGGGTACCAAGATCGAATATCACGTCCAACGACCCCCGACCTCGAGCACGACGTGCGCGATCTCCGCCGCGGCGTCACGGTGCCCGAGCCGCCGAGCGGCCTCACTGGCGCGTTCGCGCTCGCCCGGGGCGAGCAATCGCTCCAACGCCGTCTCCAGCGCCGCAGCGTCACAGTCCTCGTCGCGCACGAGCACCGCGCCACCGGCGTCGGCGACGACCTGCGCGTTGCGCGTCTGGTGGTCGCCCGGGGCGCCGGGTAGCGGTACGAGCACGGACGGGATCCCGAGCGCGGTGAGTTCGGCGAGTGCACCCGCTCCAGCTCGACACACCGCGACGTCGGCGACCGCCCACAACGGGGCCATGACCGCGAACTCGATGATTCGATAGTCCAGCCCATCGGTGGGCGGACGTCGCGCGAGGACCCGCGATGAGTCACGGCGGCCACTCACGTGGATGATCGTTCGATCCCTCCGGTGCGACCAACGCCGCGCGAGCTCACTCACGGCGTCGTTGACCCGCGTCGCTCCAAGCGACCCCGACATCACGACCACTACCTCGCGACCTGGCTCGATCGGCGGTTCCATGGACTCGCGCGATCGCTCGCGCGCTGGTAACTCGCGATCGACCGCGAGCACGTCACGACCGAGGGGGACGCCCGTCACAACGCTGCGACTGTCGGGCGGACCCCACGCGAGGCACCGCCGACTCGCGAAACGCGCGAGGATTCGATGCACCGCGCCCGGGGTGGCGTCGAGCTCCACCAGTACCAGCGGGCGCCGCCAAATCACCGCCGCCGCACCAATCGCCGCCGCCGCGTAACCGCCGACCGACACCACAACTGAAGGACGCCAGCGACCGATGCGCACGAATGACCAGACAAACGCCGTGGTGAGACCGGCGACTGCACCGATGTTCTGGAGCAGCGCGCGAATCCGCCACGACCGTCGGATCCCCCGGCCCGGCAAGAGCGTGAGGTCAATCGGCTGATTGGCCAGCAGTGAGGCCTCCTGTCCCCGGCGACTGCCGACGTAGTGGATCGAGGTGGCGGGTACACCCCTGGCGACGAGTTCGTCGCCGATCGCGCGCATCGGGAAGATGTGACCGCCGGTACCGCCTCCGGTCACGACGATGGGTCCGGGCATCAGTCGTACCGTCGGACGCGTGCACGCACGTTCGGACCGTGACGAGGTGCGACGGGCGGCGCAGTACGCGGCGCGCTGCGCGGCGCGCTGCGGTGTTCGGTGTGTCCGACCACAGCAACGGAATCCTCAATGTCGAGCCCGCCTAACCGGCTCGTATCGTGTCCGATGTTGTACAACACGCCGACTCCGAAGAGTTCGGTTATCAGCGCGGTGCCGCCGTAGGAGAAGAATGGTAACGGGATTCCGGTCACCGCCCAGCCACCCACCACCGAGGCGATATTGATGACCGCCTCGAGCACGATCCACGTCACGATCCCCACGACGACTAGCCGTTGGACCGCGTTCTGGGAGTTGAGGGCGATTCGAGTGGCGCTGAACAGGAACCACACGAACAGTCCGATCACCGCCAGGGTCCCGATGAGACCCAGCTCCTCACCAATGATCGTAAAGATGAAGTCGGTGTGCGGGTTGGGTAGGAGTCCCCACTTCTCGCGGCTGTGACCGAGACCGAGTCCGGTCAAGCCACCCGCCCCGAGTCCGATCTTTGACTGCAGCAATTGATAGCCGCTGCCCTGGAGGTCTTGGCCGGGATGCAGGAATGAGAGGAACCGCCGGGCCGAATAGGGCTTGACGAGCATGAACCCGCCGAAGGCGAGCACGCCGAGGATCGCGATGCGCGTCAGCAGCTGGCGGCTGAGTCCCGCGACCGCGAGCACCACCACTGCGATCGCTACGACAACCGAGGACGTCCCGATGTCAGGCTCTAGGAGGATCAGCCCGCTGCCGAGCAGCACGGGCGACATCCACAGGGCCAACCGGCGCCACTCCCCCAACTCCTCGTGGTGGTACAGCACTACCCACGCCACGTAGAGGATCGTGACGAATTTGAAGAGTTCCGACGGCTGGAGGTAGATCACGTGGAGGTTCAGCCATCGCTTGCCACCGTTCGCGCTGACGCCGATGGCCTTGACCGCCAGCAGCAGTCCAATCCCGCCCATCATCGCGAGCGGTGCGCGACGTATCAAGTAGCTGGTGCGTAACCTCGCGCCGAGGTAGAGGGCAAGGAGTCCGAATCCCAGGTAGATGACATCGTGGATCGCGATGCTCCAACTCGAGCCGCCATTGGCCGTGGCCTGACCTTCGCTCGCTGATGCGACTGCGACCGTCCCGTAGGCGACCATGATCATGGTGGCGAGCAGCAGCGACCGGGCTGCAGGATTTCCCCGCGGCCACGGATGGAGCAGTCGGCCCGGGCGCGCCTCGTCCATCAGACCACCTTGGCGATCTTCAGGAAGTCGCCGTAGAAGATCCCCAGCGCGAGGGCCGCGCACAGGCCCGAGAGGATCCAGAACCGAATGATCACGGTCGTCTCGGGCCAACCGCGCAGTTCGAAGTGATGGTGGAACGGTGCCATCCGGAAAATTCGTCGACCGAACAGTCGGAAACTGAGCACCTGCAGGATCACCGACGCCGTCTCGGCAACGAACAGACCGCCCAAGACCACGAGCAGCAGATCGAGGTTCATTAAGAGACTCAAGGCACCCAGACCGGTACCGATCGCGAGTGACCCCGTATCGCCCATCATGATCCGCGCAGGCGCGGCGTTCCACCAGAGAAAGCCCAAGCACGACCCCACCAGACCCACGGCAACCAACCCGAGATCGAGGGCACTGTGAAGGTGGTAGATGGAAAAATGTCGGAACTGCCAGTACCCGATAATCGACAACACCGCGAAGGCGAACGTTGCCGAGCCACCCGCCAGTCCGTCGAGCCCGTCGGTCAAGTTGACCGCGTTCGACGTCGCCACGATCACGAAAACCGCGAGGAGTATCCACCCCGTCACCGACAGGTTCCAACCCGGCAGCGAGAACCTGGTGAACGAGAGGTCGGTGGAAGTCTTGACCCAATAGATGGCGAGTACTGCGAAAACCGCCGCGATCAACAACTGGCCGGCCAGTTTGCCGCGTTTGTTCAAACCCAGGTTCCTCGCGTTGCGGATCCCCAGGTAGTCATCGGCGAAACCAACGACCCCCGAGGCCACCGTCACCGACATCGCGAGCACACCGGCTCGCGTGAAGTTGATCGAAGTGCCCACGTGTCCCATGAGATAGCCGATGACACCGGCGAGCACGATGATCACACCACCCATCGTCGGCGTGCCGGCCTTGGCCTGGTGCGACGAGGGGCCATCGGAGCGGATGTGTTGGCCCATTGAGC
Source organism: Actinomycetes bacterium (assembly GCA_021793515.1). Taxonomy (GTDB): domain Bacteria; phylum Actinomycetota; class Acidimicrobiia; order Acidimicrobiales; family RAAP-2; genus RAAP-2. The sequence continues at coordinate 99,548 of JAJYSP010000002.1, forward strand.
GACGGCGCACGAAGCGGATCCAGATCGGCGTCGCCAGGAGCGACACGAGGAATCCGATCCCGCCCGATTCCATCAAGCTCAGCATCGTGGACTCATTTCATCAGCTCCCTGACGACCGCTCGATCGTCGAACTCCAGCACGGCGTCGCCAATGATCTGAGTCGTCTCGTGACCCTTCCCCGCGACAACCACGACGTCACCGGTGCGCGCTTCGCTCAGCGCGGACGAGATGGCTCGACGTCGGTCGACCTCGCGGTGGACGTTCGAATCGTTCGCTACGCCCGCCATGATGGCATCAATGATGCCATCTGGATTCTCCGAGCGCGGATTATCCGAGGTCACGAAGACAATATCGGACAACTCGGCTGCCGTGGCGCCCATCGCGGGTCGTTTCTCATGGTCTCGATCACCCCCACACCCGAACACCGTGATGACGCGAGACGAGGGTGCGAGCGAACGAACGTCACGCAGTAGGTGCTCCAGCCCGGCGGGTGTGTGGGCGTAGTCCACGATCACGACGACGTCGTGGCTGTGGACGATCTCGAAGCGTCCGGGCACTGGACGCACGTCCGCCAGCGTTTCGACGACCTCCGCCTCGTCGGCGCCGAGGGCGCTCATGATCGAAAGCGCCATCACGACGTTGGCGACGTTGTAGTCGCCGACTAGCGGCGACCGGACGAGTTGTCCGCGCCAGAAGAACGTCGTCCCGATGAGCGACATGGTCACGCTCGTGACGTCCGCCATCGAAACGGCGGTCGTGGCGATCGTGGATTCGTCTGCGAGTCGGGACCCGTACGGGTCGTCGACCCAGATCACGGCGCGCCGTGCCCGTTGCGGCGTGAAGAGCTGGGCTTTGGCGCGATAGTACGCCTCCATGGTGCCGTGGTAGTCGAGGTGATCGTGACTGAGGTTGGTGAATGCGGCCACCGCAAACTCGAGTCCATCGACGCGACCCTGGTCGAGGGCGTGGCTGGACACCTCCAAGGCGAGAATCGACCGTCCCGCTGATACCTCGAAACCGCGCACGATGGTATCGATACTCCGGAAGAGTTCAGGCCCGGCCGGCGTCGTTCGCAGGTTCGTCAACGTGCCGATGTTCGCGCCGTTCCACCCCATGCCCTTTGCGAGTTGGGCCACGACGGTGGTCACGGTCGTCTTGCCGTTGGTCCCCGTCACACCGATAAGTTCGACCCGACGGTCCGGGTGACCGACGATCGCCGCGCTGACGTGGGCCACCATCGCGCGCACCTGCGATGGCGGGACGACGACGACCGGGACGCCGACGTCCATCGGTACCGTCGCCATGACCGCCACCGCCCCTCGGGCCACGGCGTCCGCGGCGTAGCGCGCACCATCGTCGTGAGAGCCTGGAACGGCTAGAAAGAGCGTTCCTGGACCACACGCGCGTGAATCGATCTCGACACGGTCGATCTCGACGCTCGCCGTGACGATATCCAAGGGTGCGTCATCGAAGAGGTCGCCGAGTTGCATCACGTCACGTCCGATGCGATCGAGGCCAGCCCCTTGAGCGGCTTCACGGTGATACCCGACGACGGGATCGCGTAGTGGTGCAACGCGTAGGACATCACCTGTTGAAAAACCGGTGCCGCGGCGGTGCCTCCATACACGGTCGTCAACGGACGTTCGACCACCACGATCATCGAGAGTACCGGGTGGTCGGCCGGCGCGAAGCCGACGAAGGTGGCGTCGAACTGGCCCGACAACAGCAGATCCTTACCCGGGTAGGGAATGGTCGCCGTACCCGTCTTACCGGCCACTGGATAGCCCGGGATGATCGCGTTGGTGCCGGTACCTGCCAGAACCACCTGTTCGAGCATCTTGGTCAACTTAGACGACACCGTCGGCGTTACCACTTGCCGGGTCTTGCTCGGGGGCGCTGCTCGCACGGATCCGTTGGCCATGACGTAGCCACGTACGAGCTTGGGCTCAACGAAGAGCCCACCGTTGGCGATGGCGTTGTAAGCGTCAAGCACCTGGATCGGTGGAACGGCGTCGACCTGCCCGATCGGCATCGCGGCCATGTCACTCGCGGACCAGCTATTCGCGTTCACGAGCAGTCCGGCCGTCTCGCCCGGAAAGTTCAGGGTGGTCAACTGACCGAAGCCCAAACGCTCAACCTGGCTGAGCAGACCCGCCTCACCGAGTCGATCGGTGATCTTGTAGGTGCCGATGTTGGAGGACTGGGCGAGGATCTGGGTCGCGGTGAGATGTTCGAGCCCGTGGTTCTCGGCGTCGTGAAAGAGCCGACCACCGACCATGATGCTATTGGGGATCGTGAAGACGGTCGAGGGCGTGATGATGCCCGCTTGCAGTGCGGCGGAGAATGTGACGGCCTTAAAGACCGAACCCGGTTCGTAGGCGTACGTGAACGCCAGGTCATTGATCGTCTGCTCGATGCCCGGTACGCCAACCGAGACTCCCCACGATGGGACCTTGCCGAGTACCCCGGGATTAGCGCGCACGTTGACGAGTGACGCGTTGGCCAGGATCTCGCCGGTGTGGACGTCCATCACCACGGCGGTGCCCGCCACGGCGTCGGTGGACGCCAGCGCGTGCGCGAGCGCACGTTCGGTGACGAACTGAAGTGACGAGTCGATCGTGAGTTCGAGTCCGACACCTGGCTTGGCCTTCTTAATGACGGTGGTGTGCGTACTGGGCAAGTTGACGCCCGACGCCGATACGAAAGCGCGCGTGATGCCGGTCTGGCCCGCCAAGAGCTTCTGGTACTCGTATTCCAGTCCGGCCGAACCAACCCCTGACGCATTCACCCCACCAAGGAGTGCGGTCGCCTCGGCACCATTGGGATACGAGCGAACGGAGGAGTTTTGCACGACGATACCGGGGAAGTTCATCGTCGCCAGCTGACGGCCCATCGTGAGGTCGAGGTGGTTGTTGATGACCACGTAACCGTGTCGCTCCGAGAGCAGCCGCGTCAATTGACCAACGGGCACGCCGACGACTGGTGACATTGCCCGCGCCTCAGTTCCGGGATGGGCAATCTGGAAGTCGTCGGCGATGACGAGTGACGTCGGCCTTGAGACGGCCAGAATCTGCCCGTAGCGGTCGTAGATGCCAGCTCGCAATGCCGTTGTGACGAGATCCTCGCGAACTTGACCGACGGAGAGTCGCGCGTAGTGCGCGTGATCGACGATCTGGATCATAAAGAGGCGTAATGCGAGCAAGGCGAAAATCGCCACCAGCGAGAACCGAAGGAGTCGGATGCGCCGCACCGAACGGCTGGCCCCGACCGGCGATGTTGTCCTGCTTCGGGGCCGCCGAGGAGGCGTTGCTGCTCGCGGGCTCACCGACTCGTCCTTGATGTGACCGGTGCGTACCCGTTGAACTGCGGTAACGGCAGCGGCCTCTCAAGCGACGTGGCGGGAACTTGCGTTACCGACGTGGGGTCAACGAGATGCAACGCGCCCGCTTTGGACGCGATCTGACTCGGTGCGGAGGCGTTGGTCATCGACCCCACCTGGACGGCGTAGTTCGACTGCGCCTGCAAGAGCGAACTTTGGAGTCGTTGGAGTTCCACCTGGCGGTTGGCGACCACCATGCTCCCGCTCAGCGACACGACCAGCGCCACGCCCATAATCATGACCGACCGACGAGCGGGCGACGCGTTTCGCCAACCAGTCCGTACACGCGGCTCCCGCGATACGGTTGCGCGGTGCCCCGCGGCTCGGACCGCTGGTCGGCTCGGCGAACCGAGCCGTCGTTCGACGCGTCGGGGGAAAGTGATGACGCTCATCGCGCTAACTTCCATCCGACGCGTAGTCGAGCCGATCGCGCCCGGGGATTGGACGCAATCTCGTCGGGACGGGCCAAGACGGCACTCGCCCGGAGGATCCGTGCGGACGGGACCGCCCCGCAGACGCACCCGAGTTCTGGTGGACAGTGGCAACCGCCCGTCGAAAGTTCGTGCAAGAACGACTTGACGGCACGATCCTCGCCGGAATGGTACGAAATCACAATCAAGGCGCCGCCCGGCGCGAGCGAGTCAAAAGCCGCCTGCAGACCGTCGTCGAGTTGACCTTGTTCGTCGTTCACCGCAATCCGTAGTGCCTGGAACACCCTGGTCGCGACGTTGCCGCGGCGTCGAGCCGGTATCGGTACCGCGCGCTCAACGAGAGCGACCAATTCACCAGTGGTCGTCGGGCGGCCTTCACGAACGGCGGTCGCGATCGCACGCGCGAAGCGACCCTCGCCGTTGACTCGCAAGAGGTGGACCAACTCGTCCTGCGAGATGCGCGCAATCAGCTCGGCGGCGGTCTCACCGGTCGTTGGGTCCATGCGCATATCGAGCGGGGCGTCGAAACGGAACGAGAATCCCCTCGAAGGGTCATCGAGCTGGTGCGACGAAACACCGAGGTCCATCAAGACCCCGGTGACCGACGAGGGGGTGAGGAAGTCATCGTTTGCTCGGATCACGGCTGGCACGTCTGCGAACGACGCCGACACGATCCGCGCGCGATCAGCGAACGGCGCGAGGCGCGACGCCGCCGCTGCACGTGCCTCGGGATCTCGATCGATGCCGAGAATTCTCACGTGCTCGGTGGCCTCGAGTATCGCCGCGGCGTGTCCCCCGCCACCCAACGTGGCGTCGATGATGACGCCGCCCGGCAGCGCGCGACATATCTCGACGATCTCCTCAACGAGGACCGGGCGGTGGTAGGACTCGTCAGCCATCGTGGCCCTCGCGGTCGCCCAGCGCTGTGGTTCCATTGGCCCGCGAGAGCGTGGCACGAATCGTTCGCCGAGCGCGAACACGGTTGCCGTCGTCATTCGACACCGTCTTTGAACATCCGTTCTGCCGGACCGACGGCGGTCGCGTATCGTTGCGGGTCCCAGAGTTCCACGTGGTCCAAAGCGCCGACAATGAGCACCTCGTCGCGCAGCGCCCCGTATTCGCGAATGACCGCGGGTAGCGCGAAACGACCTTGGCGGTCGAATTCAACATCGGACGAGTTGGCTGCCCAGTACCGCGCCTGTTGGCGATCCTGTGCGCCGCCGCGGCGACTCTGGGCCAACCGCTCCTCGGTCTGACGTGCGAACTCACCGGGTGTCCAAAGTGCAACACAGCCCTCGGTATTGGGGCTGAGGTGACCACCTCGTTCAAACTCAGAACGAAAGCGGGCGGGCAGGATGAGGCGTCCCTTGGCATCCAGCGAGTGCTGGAACTGACCAACGAACCCGAACACCTACGCCTCCTCTAAGTCACCACTTGTCCCCACTTCGCGACACAATACACCACTGCACTCCAATTCGCACCACTTTTCGACCGAACGCTCCCTTTTCCGACCCGATCGGGAACAAGCGCGACGGCTCGGCGCCCGCGAGTTCCCAGTTAGACCACCGCTCGCAACGGCGAGCCAGGTCAGTCGCCATAACGGCGGAGTCGGCGCGACGCACGGGGCGCGGTCGCGGGCCGGCGTCGCAGATGCCACTCCCGAACTGACGCCTTTGACCGACGTGTCTCGCTCTTTCTGGGATGGTCGTGCGTGAATCGAAGCCGCGTCGCGGTGTTCACCGTTCGCCAACTGAGGACGGCAGCCGTCCACTCAAATTTGGCTCAGTCGACGAGTACCAATCGACGGGAATGCCACGGTCCCTCGACCGACACGAGTCGCTGCGCGAGGGCTTCAGCATCACCAATGCCCAACGATTCGAGGGTGTGGTGATCGAGGGCGTCGGCAATACCGGGCGGACGGTCTGCGAGCCCTTCGATGAGGGGCCGCGTCGATTGGCCGTGCAACACCGTCGAAACGAACGTACCCTCACGCACGCGCCACTGCGTGACGCCGACCACCTTGCGCTGCTCCAAAAAGACCTCGCCCGGACCGCGACCGGCAAAACAGACCACACTGAAGGCGCCGTCTACCTCCAGCGGACCATCATGGACAACGAGTTCACCGTCGACAAGCTCGCTGAGTGTCTCACGCCATCGTTCACCGGCGTGGCGAGATGTCTCACGCAGGTCAACCGACCACCGGGAATCATCGGCGGGGATCCACCAATCGACCCAGAGGTCTTCCGGTTGTAGCAGCACGATTCCACCACCACCCCGACGTCGACGAATGGCGCGTAGCGACCGAAACCCGGTGGTGAGAAGATCTGCGCGCTGTCGGCTACCGAGCACCACGGTCGGCTGATTGACGTGCACCACGAACACCGACGCTTCGGTGATCGCTCGCAACGCGTCGTAGTCGTAGAGTTCCTCGACCCCGTCGTCCACATCCGTCACGATGCCCGCGGCAGATAGGGCGCCCAGAGGGGGTGTGAGTCAGGAAGATAGCGCCACCGCCACCAGAGTCCGTCGGGGACGCGGGGCTCGATCTGCAGACGCCAACCCAACTCCTCGAGCAGTCGATCGCCCTTTTGCATGTTGTGCCGACGGCACGCGGCGACGACATTCGTCCACGAATGTTCGCCGCCTCGACTCCGTGGGACTATGTGATCGATCGTGTCGGCGTGTTCGAGGCAGTAGGCGCACCGATAGCCATCACGTAATAGCAGCGCCCGACGAGTCAGCGGTGGTGTGCGAACCTTCGTGGGTAACTTGACCATCTCACTCAGTCGAACGATTGCCGGAATCGGGACCGTGACCGAAGCCGACCGATAGACAACGGGATCGTCGTCGGTCGCGATCGGTTCGGCTCGACCGCCGAGTACGAGGACCACCGCACGACGTTCGCTCACCAATTGGAGTGGCTCAAAGGTGGCGTTGAGTAACAAGACGCGACCCACTAGCCCAACCTACCTTGTGCTCCGTTGGCGCCGCGACCACTTCGCCGCCTCGACGACCTCACGGGGATCGAGTTGCGGCGTCGGCGAACCACCGAAGGTGGCGAGGCGGAACTGCCAGTAGGCGTCGTCGGGAACGGGCAGAAACGGTGTGCGCCGCCACCACCCTGTGCGTCGTAGCGCCCAGGCCGCGGCGATCACGACGGGGACGTCACGTGGGTGAGTCACCAGATAACGAGCGAATCTCGGCGGCCATAGGTTCATGACTCGACCCCTCGCCAGCCAACGTGCGCAGCGCCCAGGAGCGGCCCATCTGCGTCGAGACCCGAGCGTTCGATGGTCAGGTTCCTCGTATAGGGCATCGTCGACACACGGGTGGCTGCGTCATTGGCACTCTGGAAGAACACGTCGCCGTAGCCAAGCGCGACCGAACCCGCGACGTAGCATCTCGAGAAATCGAGCACCGACGCCAGCGTTCCGACCGCCCGACCGACGAGTTCGCCGACCTGTCGACGCATCGAGTCATCGGCCTCGCGCGGGGGACGTCCGGTCATCGCCTCAATCGCGATCCCCGAGGCTTCGGCCTCGAGACACCCTCGACTGCGACAGTGACAGCGGCGGCCACCGGGCACCACGGTGAGGTGTCCGACGTGTCCCGCGTTACCACTCTCGCCATCGAGGAGTCCCCCGTTCAACACAATTCCGCCTCCGATACCCGACGAGACGACCATGGACAGATATGACCGTTGACCCCGAGCTGCGCCCACCGCACCTTCGGCGAGCGCAAGCGCCCGTGCGTCACCCTCAATAAAGACGTCGAGTCCGGTGCCCTCGCACAGAACGTCGCGCAGTGGGAACTCGCGCCACTGGTCAATATTGACGGGCGACACCGTCGCACCGTGGTCAGTCATCGGTCCCGCGCACCCCACGCCAATGGCCGCCACTTGATGTGTGGACGCCATGTCACGCACGAGTGACACCAGCGCCGAAGCGATGTCGTCCCGTCCGGCGAGCAGTAGTCGGCGTCGGTCGCGCAGTGAGCCGTCGGTCTCGGCCACCGCCACGTCGATCTTCGTTGCACCGATGTCAACCGCCAGCACCGGAGCGACGTACGCCGTCGCCCCCGAGAGGATCACTGGTCTTTATTACGTTGGCGCGACAACCAGTCGCGAAGCGACCGCGCCCGGGGGCTCTCGGTCGTGTGCGTCTCATCACTGTGAATGCGACGCGTCAAGTCTTGCCACGACGCGCGACCCAGGAGTCGCGCGTTTCGCTCGATGACGATGGCCGAGATGAACATCAGGGCGACACCACCGAGCCCGATCACGATCGACCGGGAAAAGAACAACACCAAGATGGCCAGACCGAGGACGAAACCGGCGGCGCCCCAGCGGACGCGACGTCCACCGTGGGAGTAGACATTCGTCTCACGTACTGACTTTGCGAATCGGGGATCCTGTTTGGAAAGCGACTCTTCAAGCTCGGCCAAGATCCGCTGTTCGTGCTCTGACAATGGCATCGCTTCCCCTTTCCGTCTCGGATTTATCGTACCGTCTTGGTGTCGAAGTACGCACGTCAAGTTCGCGCCGAGTGGCGCCGCAGAGAAGGTTTATGACTCAACTACACGTCGCGGTCATCTGCACCGGGAACATCTGCCGTTCGCCGATGGGCGAGGTGGCGCTGAAGCACCTGCTTGGAGCGTCCTCGGACCTCGCCGAACTGATCAGCGTCACGAGCGCGGGGACGGCTCGGTGGCACGAAGGTTCGAAAATGGATCCGCGGGCGCGGCGGGCTCTCGACCGAGCCGGATTCGTTGAGCGCGGTTCCAGGGCCGCGTACGCCGACTCGGCGTACCTAGATCGCCAGGACCTCGTACTCGTGATGACCCGCGAGCATCGCGCTGACGTGCTCGCACGGCTCACCAACCCGCGGACCGAGGTCGTCATGCTCCGCAACCTGCTCCAACCGGGTCTCGACCTCGAGGTCGCCGACCCCTATTACGGAACCGACGACGATTTCGATGAGTGTCTCGCAGTACTCGTCGAGGCGAGTCGACGGTTACTCGACCGCTGGAACGTTGACGAGACCCCCATAGGCGCTCCCGACGGCCATTTCCATGGCTGAGCGACCAACGCTCACTGGACTGCTCGACGCCGACGTCGCACCGGCCTTCACGATGCTCGCCGGTGTACTCGCCGCCCTCGTCTGGTCGCTCGCGAACCCACCGAACTACGAGCGGCTCGTGAACGTCGGCTGGTCGAGTCAACTCATGCGAGACGTCGGACTCTCGTCACCACACGAAGTCGCTTCCTCGGCGCTGATGACAATCTTCTTCTTCGGCGTGGGACTCGAACTCGCCCGCGAACGTCGCCGCGGTGCCCTCGCGCACCTGCGCCACGCCGCGGCGCCCGTCCTCGCCGCGATCGGCGGGATGGCCATGACCGCGTTGCTGACGGTTGCGGCCGGCACTCTCACTCACGAACCGGCGTTACGTCACGGTTGGGGAATCCCGATGGCGACGGACATCGCCTTCACCCTCGGGATACTCGCACTCGTTGGTCGCCGCGTTCCCACCACCCTTCGACTATTCCTGCTTGCGCTCGCCGTGGCTGACGACGTTCTTAGCGTCCTCGTGCTTTCCGTCGACGGAGCGACGAATGTCCACGTCATCGGTGTGTTCGCGGCCCTCGGCGTCGCCGCCACCGCGTGGCTACTATCGCGTCACCACGTGACCCGTACGTCACGAGTAATCATTCTCGTCGCACTCTGGGCCGCGTTGACCTGGGCGAACGTCGAACCTGCCTTGGCCGGTGTCGTCGCCGGATTGCTCGCCCCCTATGACGACGACGTCGCGCCTCGACTCGAGCACGCGGCAAACCGATGGTCGGTCGTCGTGGTCTTGCCCGTCTACGCGTTGGTCTCTTGCGGCGTGCCGTGGAACCACCTGCGCTGGGGCGGGACCACGACCACCATCGTGGTGGCCGTCATTGTCGTACGCATTATCGGCAAAGTGCTGGGTATCACCGCGGGTGTCACCATCGCCCGTCGCCTCGGACTTCCTCCACCGACTTCGATCAGTGGCCCGGTGCTTCGAGCCGGAGCCGTCCTCTGCGCCATCGGCTTCACCGTGCCGCTGCTCTTTGCCCAGGCACTCTTTCCGACATCAGGCGCGACGTATGGCGCCTTCACGGTCGGCCTCCTCGGTGCATCGGTTATCGCGGCCGTGGTGGGTGCAATCCTGCTGCACCACCACCTCCCGTCGTTGTACGGTCGTATCAGCGAAGGGGACGCGTGAGAACACGATTGACCGACCTCTTGGGGATCGAGGTTCCCATCATGCTTGCCGGGATGGGCGGCGTTTCCTACAGCGCCCTCGTCGGCGCGGTCTCCAACGCCGGGGGTTTCGGGTGCCTCGGCGCATCGACCATGTCGAGCGACGAACTGGTAACCCAATTGACCGAGGTCCGTACCATCACCGACCGTCCCTTCGGCGTTGACCTGCTTACTGCCTTCCCCGAGTCGCTCGAACGCAACGTCGAGCTGTCAATCGAAGGTGGGGCGTCGGTCTTCGTCGCTGGCCTCGGCGTACCGCGGCACGTCATCGACACCTGCCATCGCAACGAGGTGCTCGTGATGTCGCTGTGCGGCAAAGTCGACCACGCTCGCCATGCCCTCGACAGTGGCTGCGACGGCGTCATCGCCCAAGGGACCGAAGCCGGCGGCCACACCGGGACGGTCGCCACCATGCCACTGGTGCCACTTATCGTCGACGCTGTCGGCGACGCCATCCCCGTCGTCGCAGCCGGTGGGATCTTCGACGGGCGCGGCCTGGCGGCTGCACTAGCCCTCGGTGCCGACGGCGTCTGGATTGGCACGCGCTTCATCGCCACGCCCGAAGCACGCGCGGTTCGCGGTTTCAAGGAACACATCCTGGTCGGGGCCGAGGACACAACCACCATCACGCGGGCGTACACGGGAAAGACGATGCGCGTGTTGCGCAACGATCGAACCGACCGGTACGAAGCCGACCCCTCGATGCTTCGACCATTTCCTGAGCAACTCGCGATTTCCCTGGCGGACGGCTCGTTTCACCTCGGGGGCGACGACACGACCTCGGGCGTCGACGAGACCGTCGAGGCTTACCCGGCCGGGCAATCAGTTGGCGGCATCGCCGAACTCATGAGCGCGAGTGAACTGGTCGCGCGAATCAATACCGAGGCCGAGGCCGTCCTATCGCGGCTTGGCCGCTAACGGCCGAGCAGACCGACGGGACACGAAACCCCCGTGCCGCCGATACCGCAGTACCCGTTGGGATTGGCTTCCAGGTACTGCTGGTGGTACTCCTCAGCCAGATAGAACGGTCCAGCCGGAGTGATTTCCGTCGTTATCGGCCCGAACCCCGCGGCGCGCAGTTCGTCGCCGTAGCGTGCCGCCACGGTGGCGGCCGCCGTGGCCTGAGCGTCCGTGGTCGTAAAGATCGCGCTTCGATACTGCGTGCCCACGTCGTTGCCCTGTCGGTACCCCTGCGTGGGATCGTGCCCTTCGAAGAAATGACCGATGATCCCCTCGTAGGTGATCACCGACGGGTCAAAGATGACCCGAACCGTCTCAGCGTGCCCGGTCATCCCGGTGCAGACTTCGCGATAGGTCGGATTCGGCGTGAAGCCACCTTGATAGCCGACTGACGTCGAAACGACCCCCGCCAATCGGTAGAAGGATCGCTCAGCGCCCCAAAAGCAGCCCATCGCGACGTAGGCGACCTCGTGGGCGGGATCGACTGGTGCGTCGAGTCTCGTGCCCAGGACCAAGTGGGCACGATCGACGACGATGGGCTCAGCGCGACCCGGTAGCGCCTGCGCCGCGGAAACCATGGAAGTGGACGAGTGCATAGTGGCAGATTAGGGGTCTCTCGTGGACGTTGCGTCGGCCTAGTCTCGATCCGTGGACCACGATCGACTCGAGGACATCATTTCGGCCGTTCGCGCTGACGGCAGGCGGGTGACCGTAGCTAAGCGAGCAGTTGCTCGTGTACTCGTCGAACTGCCCGACCACCTCAGCGCCGAGGAAATCACTCGGGCCGCCCAACGCTATGCGTCCGACGTCAGCCCGTCGACGGTCTATCGGATCTTGGAGGAGTTCGAACGGCTCGACTTGGTCGTCCACGCCCACGTCGGACACGGCGCCACGGTGTATCACCTGGCTGGGGCGCTCCACGGGCATCTCGTGTGCACGAACTGCGGGGTCACGATCGAGATCCCGTCACGCCACTTCGACGCGCTGAGCGGTGACCTACTCAAGACGTACGGCTTCCGGCTCGACCGCCATCACGTCGCGATCGCTGGCTTGTGCGCTCGTTGTCGAGACGCGTGATGACGCCGCTACGCACACGCTCCGTAAGTCCGCACCGGTCGCTAGATTCGCACCAATCGTGATCTCTGTCGAACACCTGTCAAAGCGCTATGGCGACACCCTCGCCGTGAACGACCTCAGTTTCGAGGTGCGTCCCGGTGTGGTCACGGGGTTCCTCGGTCCCAACGGATCTGGGAAATCTACAACGATGCGCGTCATCATGGGGTTGGACGCACCCACGTCGGGACACGCGACGATCGATGGTCAACGCTACCGGAATCTGAAGGCCCCCTTGCGAGAGGTGGGCGCGCTCTTGGACGCTGCCGCCGTGCACCCCGGGCGCACCGCTCGTAATCACCTGCTCGCCCTGGCGACCTCGAATCGAATCCCGGTGCGTCGCGTCGAGGAAGTCCTCGAATTCACCGGTATCGCCGCGGTCGCCGACAAGAAGGTCGGGGGCTATTCGTTGGGGATGTCCCAACGCCTCGGGATTGCGGCCGCGTTGCTCGGCGACCCGCCGGTCCTGCTCTTCGACGAGCCCGTCAACGGGCTCGACCCCGAGGGCATCCGCTGGATCCGGGCGTTCTTCCGAGCGCTCGCCATCGAGGGAAGAACCGTCTTTGTGAGCTCACACTTGATGAGCGAGATGGCCCAGAGCGCGGACGAGATCATCGTGATCGGCCGCGGCCGCTTCATTACCCAAGGCACGGTCGACGAGCTCACCGCGTCCGCTGACGGCACGGTCCTCGTTCGTTCCGCCGACAACGTCGCGCTGCGGCGCCTCCTCGAGACTTCGGGGACCACGGTGGACTCGGCCAATGACGGGACGATGACCGTACGCGGGACGAGCGCGGAAGCGGTGGGGACCGCAGCGCTCGCCGCTGGCATCGCTATCTTTGAGCTCACACCGCAGCGCGCGTCACTCGAAGAGGTCTTCATGGACCTCACTGCGGACGCCGTCGAATACGCCAGCGCCGTCGAATCGACGCGTCATGGATAGGGTCACCCTGGCCTCGACCACCCACGCCGAATGGATAAAGTTCCGCACCGTTCGCTCAACGATCATGGGCTACATCGTCACAATACTGCTGACGCGGGGAATCGGCGCACTGATCACGACGGCCATTCGGGGTCATTGGCGAACGATGAATCCCCTAGACCGCTTGACCTTTGACCCCGTCTCAACCAGCCTCGGCGGGACCCTCTTCGCGCAGTTCGCCGTTGGCGTCATCGGCGTGCTCTTCATCACGAGTGAGTACTCGTCGGGTTCGATCCGCACCACCTTCGCCGCCACGCCACGGCGGATCCAGGTCGTGGTCGCCAAGCTCGCGGTTCTCATCAGTGTCACCGTGGTGGTGGCCGAGGTCGTCGTGTTCGTGGCGTTCCTCCTGGGTCAACGAATCTACGAGGGTGTGGTGCCAACGGCGTCCCTCGCTTCGGGAGCCGTGCTGCGATCGGTAATCCTCGGTGGGGTCTACCTCACGATCCTCGCCACCCTCGGGTTCGGGCTCGGCTTGATCCTGCGCCAGCAATCCGCGGCGATCAGCGTCTTCACCTCGCTACTGCTCATCGTACCGATCATCGTGTTCGTCCTTCCCCAGAGTTGGCAGGATTCCGTGACCCGGTATGAACCGTCCTCGCTCGGACACGCCATGATGTCGACCACTGCCCCACTCAACATGTTCGGTCCATGGACCGCCACGCTCCTGCTCCTCGGGTACGTCGCCGTCGTCCTCGTGGCCGGCGCCACGTTGCTCGTTCGCCGTGACGCGTGAGTAGGGTTGGCGCCATGGAGCTCCTGGACGCCATGCGCACCACCGGGGCCGTGCGGGAATTCCTCGACGAGCCGGTCTCGGACGCCACAATCCACGCGATCCTCGACGCTGCCCGCTTTGCCCCGTCGGGCGGAAATCGCCAGTCCTGGCACGTCATCGTGGTGCACGACCCCGCGACGCGGAGGCTCATACGAGACCTCTACCTCGACGCCTGGCACGACTACGTCGCGCACGTGCTCGCGGGCGTCGTTCCCTTCTCCCCCGTCGCGACGGCCTCGGAACGGGCGGCCGCGCAGGCGCACTACGACGACGCGGTACGCGCCTCACGACCCGACGGCTTCGCCGAGACCCTCGACACCGTTCCGGCCATGCTCGTTGTCTGCGCCGATCTCTCGGTTCTCGCCGCCACCGACCGGGACCTCGACCGCTACCAGTTCATTGGTGGCGCATCGGTCTACCCGTTCGTGTGGAACATCCTGCTCGCGGCGCGCGAACACGACCTCGGCGGAGTCATGACCACGGTGGCGGTGCGAAACGAACCAGACCTGCTAGCGGCTCTCAACATTCCAGCTGGCCACGCGGTGGCGGCCGTCGTCGCCCTCGGGCACCCGAAGCATCGGGTGACGCGGTTGACACGTCGACACGTCTCGGCGTTCGCGACTGTCGACACCTTCGACGGAACCGCGCTAGGCGAGGTCGCCGAGTAATTCGACCGTGTCTTCACCCAGACGACGCGGACCTCGCCGGATGGGTGGACGTTGGCCGTCGATGAGCAACGGCGACCGCATGACGTTCGTCGGACCCGCTGGCGTCTCCATGACCCCCACGAAATCGCCGTTGGCGATCTGCGGCTGGGCGAAGGCCCCCGCCACGTCGAAGATCGGACCGTGCGGCACGCCCGACGTGGCGAGCCGCTCGAGCCAGTAGTCCGTTGGTCGCGTTGCGAAGATCGCGTCGAGGGCCGTTCGCAGGGCCGCGAGGTCAGCGACTCGTGCGGCGTTGGTCGCCCACTCGGTTCGCGAACGGAGCATCTGGTCGTCGAGCATTGCGACCAGGCGCTCGTACTGTCCGTCAGTACCGACCGCGAGAAGCACATAGCCATCTGCGGTCGTCACTGGACCGTAGGGGGCGATGCTCGGGTGATCGTTGCCTAGGCGTTTCGGGTTGACACCCGTCGAGAGGTAACCCTGCGCCTGGTTGATCAGCGCTGACATCGTCGACTCGAGCAACGGCGCTTCGAAGCGTCGAGCGTCGCGACCGACGGCCCTGGCGTACAGGCCCGTCAGGAGCCCGATCGTCGCGTACAGGCCGGTCACCACATCAGCCAGTGGTGAACCAACCTTGGTCGGCTCGCCGTCGCCGCGACCGGTCACACCCATCAGCCCCGACCTCGCCTGCGCCAAGAGGTCAAAGGATGGCTGGGCGGCGACCGGACCGCCCGAGGTCGCCGGGGTGACGCTGACCCAGACGCAGTCGGGGTTCGCGTCGTGGAGTCGATCGATGTCGAGCGCGGCGAGTTGATTGGGAAGGTAGTTCTCAACGACCGCATCCGCTTGGCGCACCAGATCAATGATTGCCGCGACGTGCGCCGGATCGCGCAGGTCGGCCACGACGTTGCGACGGTGACGGTTCACGGCCAGGTAGTAGGTCGCGTCGTCGCCGATTCGCGGTGGCGCCAGCGCACGGACGGGGTCACCGTCGGGGCCCTCCACCTTCACGACGTCCGCTCCGAGGTCGCCGGCGATCATCGCGCACAACGGACCCGCGAGCACCCGTGAGAAGTCGAGCACACGCAGACCTTCCAGGGGAAGACCCGTGCCACGGTTCGACTCGTGTAGCTCCCAGCGCACTAGAGCACTTTCGACAGAAAACTCTTCAAGCGCTCCGAGGACGGTGCCGTGAGGACCTGGCGCGGATCCCCCGACTCCTCGATGATCCCGCGATCGAGGAAGTACACCGTGTCGGCCACTTCGCGAGCGAATCCCATCTCGTGGGTGACCACGATCATGGTCATCCCACTGCGAGCCAGATCCTTCATGACGTCGAGCACTTCACCCACCAGTTCGGGGTCGAGTGCCGAGGTCGGCTCGTCGAAGAGCATCAACTTGGGCTCCATGGCCAGCGCCCGCGCGATGGCTACGCGTTGCTGCTGACCGCCGGAGAGTTGGCTCGGGTAGTTCTTCTCTTTCGCGTCGAGTCCCACTCGCGCCAGTAACTCACGCGCCCGCGTCGCCGCCGCGTCCGGTGCGACGTTCTTCACCTTCACCTGACCGATGGTGACGTTGTCGAGCACGGTGAGATGTTGAAAGAGGTTGAAACGCTGAAAGACCATTCCGATGCGTGAGCGCTCAACACAGATCTGCTTGTCACTGCGTTCGTAGAGCTTGCCGTCGCGCGCCTCGTAGCCCACCAGTTGACCATCGACGAGCAACTCGCCCGCGTCGTGCTTCTCCAGGTGATTGATGCAACGAAGCAGAGTGCTCTTGCCCGACCCGGAGGGTCCGATGAGGCACGTGACCTCGCCGCGGTTCACCGTGAGGTCAACGCCCTTCAATACCTCGATGCCGGAGTAGTGCTTGCACACCGCCCGAGCTTCGACCATGGGCACGACGTCCACGCTCACGCTGAGGCCTCCCTCGTCATCGCCGGCCGGGGTGTACGGAACTTCGCCAGGATGCCCCTCGCGTCCTGGCGAAGGCGCGCGATCGGGGTCGGCGGTGGCGTCCGCTGCGCGCCACGCGCGAAGTGGCGCTCCAAGTAGAACTGGCCAATGGACAGCACGGTTGTGATGATGAGGTACCAGACGCTCGCCGTGATCAACAGCGGCATGACCTCGTAGTTCGCGGCGTAGATGTTCTGGGCGGCACCGAGCACCTCGACCACGGAGATGGCACTGGCGAGCGAGGTGGTCTTCAGCATCGAGATCACCTCGTTGCCCGTCGGCGGGATGATGACTCGCATGGCCTGAGGCAGCACCACCAGACGAAGGGTCTGGCCCCGAGTCATACCCAGTGAACTGGCCGCTTCGATCTGGCCCTCGTCTACGGCGATCAGCCCGGAGCGAGCGATCTCGGACATGTAGGCACCCTCGTTCAGTCCGAGACCGATCAACGCGGCGCGGAACGGGTTGAAGAGTGAAACAGCGTTGATGTGCAGGAACGCCACGTGCGTGAACGGAATACCGATCGACAAGGACTGGTAGATCGCTGAGATGTTGAACCAGAAGAGCAACTGCACGTACACCGGGGTTCCCCGGAAGAACCAGGTGTAGCTCCAGGCCGTCGAGGAGAGCAACCGGTTCGGTGAGAGTCGCATCACGGCGATGGTGATGCCGAGCACGATCCCCATCACCATCGCGAGGATCGTCAACTCGATCGTCAAGAGCAGTCCGTGAAGGATCTCCGACGAGGTGAAGTAGTGGAACACGATGTTCCAACTGAAGCGCCAGTTGGTCACCGGGTGGCACGTCCGCAGCCCGTTCACCGTGTGGCACGACGTCTGCCCGGTGGAGACCTTGGAGAAGAGCGTGTGGACCAGCATGGCCACGACCACGATCATCACCGCACCGGCGATCCACCGTCCGACATGACGGACGGGGACGACCTTTACCGCGTCGCCCCCGTCCGAAGTCATGATTACGTTTCTAACACAACCGACAACGCAGATACGTTCCTACGAGGTCGCTCCGTTGAGTTGAATTCGAGCCACCGGCAGCGCACCCGCCTGGACGCCGTAGTGGGCCAGAATCGCGTGGTAGGTCCCGTTGGCGATCAGCACTTTCAGTGCCGCCTGGATCGCCTTGGCGAGCTGGTGGCCGGCCGCGGTCTTAGGCGTGGCGATGCCGTACGGTGCGACGTTGACGGCCTTACCGACGAGCTTGAATGCGCCCTTGGAGGTCGCCACGATGTAGCCGGCGATCTGGCTGTCCGCGAAACCGAACTGTGCGTGGCCCGACGAGACCGCGACGTTCGCCTCGGTCTGGGTCGAGAACGTCAGCACATTGAGCTTCTTGTTGGACGGGCAGCTCTTGGCGGCCGTCTGAGCATCTGTCTGCTCGACGGTACCGGTCTCGACTGCGACACTGTGGCCACAGAAGCTCTTCAAACCGGAGAAGCCGAACTTCGACGAGGACTTCGCGTACACGCCTTCACCGGCCTGGAAGTAGTCGACGAAGTTGACCTGGGCCTGGCGGGCCTTGGTGTCGGTGAACGACGAGTTGCCAATGACGTAGTGGCCCGACTTGATGCCGGCGATGATGTTGTCGAACGTGACGTTGTTCTCGACCACTTTCAGGCCGAGCGTCGTGGCGATCGCGTTGATCATGTCAACGTCGAAGCCGACCATCTTGGTCCCGTTCATGTACTCGTCGGGCGCGTACGTGGCGTCCGTCGCGACCTGTAACACCTTGCCCTTGTACGCCGCTGGCACCAACTTGGCCGCCGCGGCGTTGTAGTGCCCTGACGTGGACGCTCCCGCGACCGCGCTGGAGGCCAGAACGAGCGTTGCGACGCCCACCGTGGCCAGTGCTTGACGCACGCGTGAAATCCGCTGCATGAAATCTCCCTCACTGTTTACGCCGTTGTGACGCAACCGTTATTGTTATCAGATTGACCCGGTCAACGGGGGTCGGGCGACTGCGGGGTGTCGCGTTGCCTTCGCGCGAGATCGCCGAACACGAAGCCGCGCGACAACTTCATCGATTTCTCCGACGTTTCCCCTCGTCGTACGGGTCGACCAGCAAGGTACCCGCCTCAAGTGACCCGCTGGGGCCACCGTCCGCGGCGATCGGGCCCAAGGACCATGTCGGTCAGGTCTCGACCAAGGTGCTCCTGACGCCAGACGAGCTGCTCCTGGGCGGCGGCGAGTACCCGGTCACCGTCGCGACACGGTGTGCGCCACGTCGGATCGGCGAGGAGGTCGTAGCACCGGTAGCTGCCGTCGCTGAATTGGACGTAGGCCACGTCCGTGCTCACTGAAACAGCCAGGTTTCGTCGGCTGAGCGAGCGGTCGTAAGGCCACGGCTCGCGCCTATCTCCCATGAACAAGTACCGATAGTCCCACTCATAGTGCGCGGCGTCTCGCCAGGGAACATCGAGCCCGTCGAGCAGCGGGTTCAGGGACCGACCGTCGCACTGAGCTGGGGCGTCGACCCCGAGCGCGTCGGCGAGTGTCACCAGGATGTCCACGTTCTCGGTGAGGCGCTCGATCGTGGTGCCCACAGTGTCACGACGTGGATCGCGCCAGAGTCCGATCACGTGATAGCTCTGGGGAAAGAAGCCCAGCTTCTGGATGAGCCCATGATCGCCCAACTGGTCACCGTGGTCAGAGGTGACGACCACCAGGGTGTCGGACCACTCCCCCCGGTCCTCGATGGCCTGCAAGACGCGACCCAGCTGCGCGTCGACTTCACTGATCATGCCGTAGTACTGAGCCCGAAGATGGCGCATCGCTCGGATCGACGTCGGCGCCGCGCTCTCCTCGTTCGACAGTGCGGCCTCGTGAAGTGGGTGTCGATCGACGTCGGTGGGCGGGATTGGTAGGTCGACGTCGTCAGGGTCGTACATGGTCGAGTAGCGACCAGCGGCGCCGTAGGGCGGATGGGGTCGCAGATAGCTCAGGTGCGCGAACCATCCCGCATCCTGGTGGCCGAGCCACTCAAGGAATCGCGAAGTGAGAAATCCGCTCAACGAGTCGTCTTCGTGACGCTCCGGCTCACCTCGCAACGCGAGCGCCCAGCCACTCGGGACGTCATAACCCTTGCTGCGAAGATACTGGACCCACCCAGCCTGGCTCTCGGGCAGGTAGAGACCCACGGACATTCCGGGCAGGACACCGTCGTAGTCGTCGAGCCGTGGATCGTCGGCACCGATCGCGCCACGGGGATCGAGTCCCTGGTCGGTGTAGCCGAAGAGAGTCGGGTCATACCCCGCTTGACGAGCGACAGTCGCAACACTGGACACGCCGCTCGAAAGAGGCGTGCCGTTGGCCACGACACGGTTGTTCATCTGGTACGTGCCGGTGTAGAGCGCCGCACGCCCGGGCGCGCACGGAGCAGCCTGGGAGTAGTGACGGGCGAGGCGTACTCCCTCGTGCGCGATTCGATCGAGGTTCGGTGTGGTTACGAGCTGGTGGCCCGCCGCGGCGAAGGCGTCACCCCGAAACTGATCGAGGGTGACGAACAAGACGTTCACGGTCGTTCGACGAGCCGATGCATATGTGTGGCGAGGTCGTCGACGATCGCCAGCGCCTCAGGGAACATCCCACCGAGGCGGATGAAGCCGTGGACCATGCCCTCAGCCTCCAAGAGTTCCACGCGTACCCCGTAGTGCTCGAGCAGGCCCGCGTAGGCGACCGCCTCATCGCGCAACGGGTCACAAGAAGCCACGACCACGATCGCCGGCGGCGAGGCCGCGAGATCGGTGTTGAGCAATGGCGAGACCCTCGGGTCCGTCGGATCTGCGCCGGCGAGGTACTGGGCGTAGTCGTAGCGCAGATGGTCGAGCTCGAGCCAGTAACCGGTGCCGTACGCGTGTGCCGAGTCGGTCAACATCTCAGGTCCGAGCGTCGGGTAGAGCAGTACCTGGGCACCGATCCCGAGCCCCTCGTGACGCGTGATCGTCGCGGCCACGGTGGCCAGGGTCGCCCCGGCCGAGTCACCCATGACGAACATCGTCGCCGCGGAGTCGCCGTACTCATCGCGGTGTGCGGACACGTGGCGCAGCACGTCGACGACGTCATCGAGGCCAGCTGGAAACGGGTGTTCGGGCGCGAGCCGGTAGTCGACCGCGAGTAATCGCATACCCGTGTCGACCGCGAGGCGGCGACAGACTCCGTCGTGGGTCTCGAGGTCACCGACGACGAACGATCCCCCGTGGAAGTAGACCACGAAACCTCGGGCCTCGTCACCGGCGGGAACGTACAGGCGCCCGGCAATAGTACGACCGGACAGGTCGAACCGGCACTCGCGGACCTCGGCGAGCGGTTCGGGCGTCGGCCACAAGGCGGTCGCCCCCTCGCGATAGGCGACCCGGCGCCGTTCGATGTCTATGGACGAGGGGTGCGGCGCGGGATTCGCGCGAATGTCGTCCACGTAACGTTGCAGTGCCGGATGAATCATGGAACCTCCTGGCGTGCAGCCTAGGCACCACCCTCACGGTGCTGCGACAGAATTCCCATCGCCGTGGCCGACTCGGTCAACGAACCTCGGGCCCGCGGATTGGCCGCGTGCTCGATGATCGCGGTCGCCTGATCGCCCTGGCTGTGCCCGAAGATCGACGCGATGCCCTGCTCGGTGATGATGGCGCTGTGCTGAAACGAGCACACCGGATTGGACAACAGCGGCACGATCGTGGACTGGTCGGACTTGTCGTGCCAGGACCGCAGCGCGAGTACCGCCTGCCCGCCACGAGAGTGCAGGGCACCGCTCACGAAGTCGGGCTGCCCCCCGAAGCCCGAGTAGACGTTCCCGTGGACGTAGCTGGCGTTGGCTTGGGCGAAGAGGTCGACTTCGAGTGCAGTGTTGATCGACAGCATCGACGTCTGTTCGGCGATGCGGGCCGGGTTGTTCGCAACCTCGGTTCGACGCATGACGACCCGGGGATTGCGATGGACCCACCGGTAGAGATCCGGGGTCCCGTAGAGGAAGGTCGACGTGATCACACGATCGGGGTCAATGCTGCCCGAGCGGTCCAATCCCATGACGCCGTCACTGATCATCTCGGACCACACGCCGAGGTGCCGGTACCCGTGCATGAAGGTGAGCGCCGCGTCGGGCAACAGGCCGATGCCCATCTGCAGCGTCGAACCATCACCAGCCAGCGACGCGATGTGCTCACCGATGCTCGCCGCAGCCGGGTCAACCTCGCGTTCAGGCGGCGACGGGAGTGGCTCGTCGACCTCAAGGGCGAGGTCGACGAGCTCGACGTCGATCTCGCCGTCACCGACCGTGTAGGGCATCTGGGGGTTGACCTGGGCGATGACGAGGCCCCCACGTCGTCTCACCTCGTGTATGGCGGCCGGCATGATGTTCACCTCAATGCCCAAGGAGATCCGGCCCCGGTGCGGCGTCGACGACTGCACGAGGACGACGTCTGGCGGTCGGGATGTCGCAAAGAGCCGCGGCACGAGAGACAGTCGCATCGGCAGGAACTCGACGTTCGGGGACCGTCGCACACCCTCACCGAGGAACGGGGACTCCGTGATGAGGCCCACGCGTTCGGGCCACCCACGCTGTGGATTCAATACGAAAGCCCGATACCGCTCGAGCGTCCGGTCGATGATACCGAGCAAGGTCCAGGGCGTCGCGAAGTTCCCGGACACGACGACGCGAGGCTCGCGGACGGTCACTGCGGCAACGCGACGTTCGATCTCCCCTGCGCCAACGCTCAGCATGCCGCTCCTCGGTCATCCCCAGTGTGGCAGGTGAATCCGAGGTCACCCCATCGATTTGGTGGATAATTCCTATCGACAGATACCAACAGCACAGCAGGCATCGCGAACGACTTCGGGTCGTCGGCCGACTGGGCCGACACTTCTCTGGAGCGGACGACCGGGCTCGAACCGGCGACCTCGACCTTGGCAAGGTCGCGCTCTACCAACTGAGCTACGTCCGCGTCGAGGTCCAGTGTAGCCGACGCGCGCGGCACCTGGCCAGCTCAACGAGCCAGTCGCCGCCCGTCACCGACCTGAGCTGCCAAAGCCCCCGGCGCCGCGCTCGGAGTCCGGCAACTCGTCCACCGCACGGAGTGTCACCGCGGGTACCGCGGTGATGACGAGCTGTGCGACCCGGTCGCCCACGTGCACCTGGTACTCGCGCTGTGGGTCGTGGTTCACGAGTGCCACGCGGATCTCGCCGCGATAGCCCGAGTCAATCAGCCCCGGCGCGTTCGCGCACGTCACACCGTGGTTGATGGCCAATCCACTTCGTGGCAACACCAGTCCGGCGAAACCCTCGGGGATCGCAATCGCGAGACCCGTACCGACCAAGGCACGACCGCCGCCCGGAGCGAGCCGGTGCTCCTCCACCGCAACTAGATCAAAGCCGGCGTCGCCGTTATTGGCCCGGTGTGGCGCAACGGCGTCTTCTCGTAACGTCGTGTACGCGATCTCCATCCGTCCGAGACTACCGTCGCTTCGCCACGCGTAGGTAGTGTCAAGGGATGCTTGCCTGGATGGATCTTGAGATGACCGGACTCGAGCCGGACCGCCACGTGATCGTCGAGATCGCCACGATCATCACTGACGATCACCTTGCGGTGATCGCTGAAGGTCCTGATCTGGTGCTCGGCGCCACCGAGGAACAGTTGAGTCACATGGGCGACTTCGTCACCCAGATGCACACCAAGTCCGGGCTTCTCGAAGCCATCCGTACCTCGACGACAACCATGGTCGACGCCGAGCGCGCCACACTCGCCTTCTTGCGCCAACACATCAGCGAACCCGCCACGGTGCCGTTGTGCGGCAACTCCATCGGAACCGATCGACGCTTCCTTCAGCACTACATGCCCGAACTCGAGTCGTTCTTCCACTATCGCAACGTCGACGTCTCGACAATCAAAGAGCTCGCCCGTCGGTGGCACCCCGACGTGTTGGCCTCGATGCCCGAGAAGGAGACGAACCACCGGGCGTTGGACGACATCCGTGAATCGATCGCCGAGCTCGCGCACTACCGGGACCAGTTGTTCGCCCGTCCGCCGTCCGAGTAGCCTCACGTCGATGAGCGACGAGCCGCTTTCCCTGGCGGCGGCAACGGTCCGTTTGACGGCGCCGGGTCAGGTCTTCGAACTCGAGGACCGAGTGGTCGGTGACGTCGCAATGACCGTGTGGAAAAACGCTCCGTCAACACTGCGAGATGTCCTCGAGATGACCCGTCGCTATGGTGAGCGCGAGTTCCTGGTCTACGACGACGAACGCGTCACCTTCGAAGCGCACTATCGACGCGCCGCTACGTTGACCCACCGATTGCACGACCTCGGCGTCCGAGTCGGCGATCGGGTCGCGATCGCGGCGCGCAATTTGCCGGACTGGGTTTGCGCGTACTGGGGAATCGTCACGATGGGGGCTATCGCGGTGCCGCTCAACGCCTGGTGGACCGCCGACGAGCTCCGCTACGGCCTCGCCGACTCCGGGGCACGGGTCTTGTTCGTCGATGAGGAACGCCTCGACCGTGTCCGAACGTTGTCCGACGAACTGAGCGATGTGGAACACGTCATCGTGTTTCGATCGAGCGGGTCAGGCGAGCCCGTCGCCGTCGAGCACGATCGAGACCGTGTCGTGGACTTCGATGACCTGATCGGGACTGTGGAGCTCGACGCGGAACCCATCGATGCGCCACTCGAGCCCGACGATGACGCCACGATCTTCTACACGTCGGGTACGACGGGACGGCCCAAGGGCGCGGTGGCGACCCATCGAAACATCATCACCAACCTGATGAACCTCTTCTTCATCAGCCAACGCTCGTCGCTTCGCTTCGGCGATGGACCGACCGACGCTACGACGTATCCGATCGCCAACCTACTCAACATCCCGCTCTTCCACGCCACCGGTTGCCTAGCCGTCATGGTGGTGAACGCGGCCGCCGGCGGCCGATTGGTGATGATGCACCACTTCGATGCCGGCCAGGCACTGGCACTCATCGAACGTGAGCGAATCACTGCTTTCGGTGGTGTGCCGACCGTCGTCATGCAGATTCTCGATCACCCCGACTTCCAACGCTTCGACACGTCGAGCGTTCGCCTCGTCTCCTACGGCGGTGCGCCAGCCCCGCCCGAGCTGGTCAAGCGGATCGGTCAGGCGTTTCGACTCGCCCAACCCGGCAATGGCTACGGCCTGACCGAGACAGCCGCGGCCGTGGCCCTGAACAATGGCCCCGATTACGTACTGCGCCCATCGAGTTGCGGGACGGCGGTCCCGGTCTGTCGCGTGGCGGTCGTGCCCGAGGGCTTCCTCGGTGACGATCCACCCGAAATTAACGAGGCGGGCCAGGTCGGTGAACTCTGGATCAAGGGGCCCAATGTGGTGCGGGGCTACTGGAACAAACCCGAGGAGACGAAGCGCTCCTTCAGCCACGGATGGCTGCACACCGGCGATATCGGCCGGATCGATGATGACGGTTTCATCTACATCGTCGACCGCGCCAAGGACATGATCATCCGAGGCGGCGAGAACGTGTCATCCGTTGCGGTCGAAGCCGCGCTCTTCGAGCACCCCGACGTCGCCGACTGCGCCGTGATCGGGGTTCCCCACCCTGTCCTCGGCGAAGAGGTTGCCGCCGTCATCGTCGTGCGACCAGGACGCGTCCTACGCGCCGAGGAGCTCAGTCGGCACGTGAGTCACCGACTCGCCCACTTCGAAGTTCCGACCCGGTACTACTTTCGTGGCGACCCGCTCCCACGTAACCCCCAGGGCAAGGTGCTCAAACGAGCACTACGCGAGTCGCTACTCGCCAACTGACTCGACGGAGGATAGTCGGTCCATCTCAGCCAGGATCTCGGAGTCGAGGTGAATTTCGGCCGCGGCGCAGTTCTCCTCGAGGTGCGCGACTGACGATGTACCCGGGATCGGGATCATGACTTCGGATCGCGCGAGCAACCACGCGATCGACAACTGGGCAACGGTGCACCCGGCGCGTGCGGCCAGCTGATCCAATTCCCCACCCGGGCGCGCCAGTTGACCCGCCGCCACAGGGAACCACGGAATGAACCCGATCCCGTTCTTCTCGCAGTACTCGAGGACCGGTTCACTGTCACGACGCGACACGTTGTAGAGGTTCTGAACGGTCGAGATCGGCACCACCGCTCGGGCGGCTTCGATGTCCGCGACACCCACCTCCGAGAGTCCGACCGCGCGAACCTTTCCCTCGGCGAGCAACTCGCCGAGCAGCCCGAACTGTTCGTCGGCGGGGACCGTGGCGTCGATGCGGTGCAACTGGAAGAGGTCGAGCGAATCCTGGCCCAACCGACGCAGCGATAGTTCGCACTGCTGACGTAGATAGGCCGGTCGCCCGCACGGCGTCCACTGGTCGGGACCGGTGCGAAGTAACCCCGCCTTGGTCGCAACGTGAACGTGGCCGTAAGGGTGCAGCGCCTCGGCAATCAATTCCTCGGAGATGGCGGGACCGTAGGAGTCGGCCGTGTCGATGAAATCAACACCCAACTCGACGGCGCGACGCAGCACCGCGATGGCCTCCGAGTGGTCACGCGGCGGCCCCCAGATGCCGGGCCCCGTGATGCGCATCGCGCCGAAGCCGAGCCGTTTCACTGTCTGACCGGCGTACGTGAATGTAGATGTCATCGTAGTTTCTCAATTTCTCTTGATCGGTGGCCACTGCACCGAACGGCGGGTACCTACTTGTTGGGCTGCGGCGTGAGACGCAGGTAGTCCTTCAGCTTGCGGAACCCCTTCGGGAATTTTGTCTTGGCCTCGTCGTCGGTGATCGAGTTCGCGATGATGACTTCATCACCGTCTTGCCAGTTCGCCGGCGTAGCCACGGAGTAGCCCGCGACGAGCTGCAGTGAGTCGAGGACGCGAATGATCTCGTCAATGTTGCGGCCGGTGGACGCGGGATACGTGAGGGTCAGTTTGACCTTCTTGTCCGGGCCGATGATGAACACGCTGCGTACGGTCAAGGTGTCATTCGCGTTGGGGTGGATCATGTCATAAAGCGTGGCGACCTTGCGCTCCTCGTCACCGATGATCGGAAAGTTGAGCGCAGTCCCTTGCGTTTCGGCAATGTCGCCCTTCCACTGCTGGTGGGACGCCACGTCGTCGACCGACACGCCGATAATCTTGGTGTTTCGGCTGTCGAACTCGCTCTTGCGCGCAGCGAAGGCGCCCAATTCGGTCGTGCACACCGGGGTGAAGTCCTTGGGGTGTGAGAAGAGAATTCCCCAACTGTCCCCGAGCCACTCATGGAAATTGATTGGGCCATCCGTGGTGTCCGCCGAGAAATCGGGGGCCACATCACCGAGACGAATCGTCATGTTCGCTCCTTCATCGCTACATCAGTCGATCGACTGCGCGGCCAGCCTACCGGGACGATTTGCTCGTCCGGTCAGGCTCGAACCGAGCACATCGGACCCGAAGTGCGGGCACCTAGAAGTTTCTCAGGTCACGCCGGGAGCGGGCATGAGCGTCCGTCGTGACGTCACTGGAATTGCGCGCGAAGGACGGTGGGTCTCGACTCGACTCGTTGAACGCCGTCGTTACCGCGAGCCACGAACTGCCCGTCGTTTCGCCCCGGTGTTCACGGGCGGTCCCAAAGCCTGGGAAACTAACTGGGTGCCAAACTCCGACGAGAACCCCAAACCCGTAGTTGCCGCCTTCGACCTCGACGGTACCCTCACCGAAGGTGGCAGCGTCTTTCGCTGGTTGCGCTGGATCGCCGGCGCGAGGCGCACCTACTTCGCGGCGCTTCGCCTGGCCGTTCCACTCACCGTTGGTGCGATCCGCAGTGGACGCGCCGCGGACAACGCGAAAGAGCGTCTGTTCATGTCGCTTCTCGCCGGCCGGGCGGAGACGGACGTCGTCGAGCACTCGCGAGCCTTCATCCTCGAGCACCTCGGCGGACGGCTTCGCCCCAAGACGTTGGCGCGACTTCGGTGGCACCTCGAGGCCGGACACGACGTGGTGATCGTCTCGGCGTCACCCCAGATGTACGTCAACGTCGTGGCCGAACAGTTGGGCGCGCACGGTGCCCTGGGCACGCGGCTCGCAGCCGATCCACTCGGCCATCTGACCGGCGGCTACCTCGGACGCAACTGTCGAGGTGCTGAGAAGATGCGTCGATTCAATGATTGGATCGAGCAGCGCCAGTACTCTGCGGAACCCATCGTCTACGCCTACGGCAACTCACGGGGCGACCGACGCCTCCTGCGACTTGCGACCTACCCGTTCAACGCCGGCAAGATGGGTCGCCTGGGGTCGCTGCGACGCTACCCGAGGCTGACGAGCGAGCCACCTACCACTGCGTGACCGACAACTCGATGGCCACGACTCCGGACGACCGGCCGTCGTAGAGCACCTGCAGGGACGCGGCCTTCTCACGCCAGGCGAGCATCGTGGCACCCTGCGGCTCGACAAGACCGACGTTGATGTCGTAGACGCCGTCGAGCAACGGCACGCCAGTGAGGTCGACGCCGACCTTGTTCGCTCCGGGCCGCAGAGAAACCGGTGCCGCCTCGGCGTCATTACGACTGACCAGAAGTCCGGTTCGGGTGAAGACCTCGATAACCAAGTTCCCGCTCACCGCGTGGTCGCAGGTGAGCGTGGCGTCGAAATGCAGATTCCCGCCGTGACGGACCTCGAAGGAGCCCGACGGTGCCGTGAGTCCATCGATCGTCACCACGCCCGTGCCCCCGGGCCGGTGATCGACCACGTCTCCGAGCAAACGTCCCCGAAAGATCCGAAGTGCATCGGTGACCGGGCCGTCAGCGATCATGTTCCCATGGTCGAGGACGATCGCGCGATCACAGATCGCTCGGACCGTGTCGGCCTGGTGGGTCACCAGCAAGATCGTGCGGCCCTCGCGCTGGAAGTGCCGGATTCGATCGATGCACTTGGCCTGGAATCGCTCGTCGCCGACCGCGAGTACTTCGTCGACCACGAGAATGTCGGGGTTCACGTTCACCGCGACGGCGAATGCCAGACGAACGTACATCCCGCTCGAATAGAACTTGACCGGCGTGTCGATGAAATGCTCGAGTTCGCTGAATGCCACAACCTCGTCGAAGATGGCGTCAACCATCTTGCGCGTGAATCCCAGCATCGAGCCGTAGAGGTAGACGTTGTCGCGACCGGAGAGCTCGTGCTGGAAGCCAGCCCCGAGCTCCAATAATGCCGCCAGGTTGCCCCGGAGTCGGATCTGCCCGGTCGTGGGCTTGAGGACACCACAGATGCACTTGAGCAACGTCGACTTGCCCGATCCGTTGTGCCCGACTATCCCTAAGGTCTCGCCCTGTTCGACGGTGAAATTGATGTCACTGAGTGCGTCAAAGATCTCCGAGGAACCTGACCGCGGGTGCAGGATCCGCTCTTTGAGCGTCTGGTTACGCTCGTGGTGGATCGTGAATCGCTTCGAGATGTCTTCGACTTCGATGACGTTGGTCACTAGAGCTCCGACTCGAAGTTGCCCTCGAGGCGACCGAAGATCACCAACGCGACGAGGAAGAGTACGACGGCGAAGGCGAGCAGCCCGAGGTTGACAACCGCGAAGGTCGTCATCGACCAGGCCGGCAAGATGTGAAGGGGCAGCCCCGTCGTGGTCGAACGGACCGTCGTGTTCACGTAGAAGATGCGCTGGAACGTCAAGATGATCGGTGTCATCGGGTTGATGAAGTAGAGGGCCGTCAGTCCGCGGATCCGTAGCGCCGGTGCGATTGAATTCTCATAGGAGTAGACCACCGGCGACACCCAGAACCACAGTTGCAGCACCACGTCCATCAGGTGTCGAACGTCACGCAGGTAGACGGTGATCGCTGACATCACCACCGCAATCGAGGCCGTGAGCAGGTACAGGGCAAGGAACGAGATCGGCAGGAGCCAGAGGAAACTCCACGCGGGCGCGTGACCAATGATGCCGAGGAAGATGGCGAGCACCACGACTTGGATCACGAAGTAGATGACCGAGGCGCCGACGTTGGATAGTGCCAGGATCTCTCGAGGGAATGACACCTTCTTGACCAATCCGGCTCGATCCACGATCACACCAGTGGCACTGCTCACCGCACTTTGGAACATGTTCCACACGATGAGTCCAGCGAAGAGATACACGACGAACAGCGGAATGCCATTCTTCAGGAACACCGAGAAGACCAGGTAGTAAGTCGCGAGCGTCAGCGCCGGTGAAAGCATTGACCAGAACAGCCCGAGCGCCGAACCCTTGTACTTGATTCGAATGTCCGAGGTGATCAGACTGAAGAGCAACTCTCGCCGCTCGATCAGGTTGGCGAGTCTCGTGCGCAGACTCGCCCGTGCACTGACGACGCGAACCGGTGACGCAACGAGTGATCGTTGCTCCGCCGAAGATGGCTCGTCCACTAGGCCCCTTGGCGAATGGCCGAACGGTCGATCACGGCGTCGATGAAACCGTATTCAACCGCCTCCTGGGCGGTGAACCAACGGTCGCGATCCGAGTCCGCCTCAATCCTCTCCACGGGCTGGCCCGTGTGGAAGGCGATGCGATCGGCAAGCATCTTCTTCATGTAAACAATTTGCTCGGCCTGGATGGCGATGTCCGACGCCTGCCCCTGCATGCCGCCGAGCGACGGCTGGTGCATGAGGATGCGGCTGTGCGGCAGGGAGAAGCGCTTGCCGGGTGTGCCCGCGCAGAGCAGGAACTGCCCCATCGACGCCGCCATGCCCACACAGATTGTCCTGATGTCGCAGTTCACGTACTGCATCGTGTCGTAGATGGCTAGGCCGTCGGTCACCGATCCACCGGGCGAGTTGATGTAGAGACTGATGTCCTTGTCGCGGTCTTCGGCCTCGAGCAACAGTAATTCAGCGCAGATCCGATTCGCCGTGTTCTGATCTACCTGAGATCCGAGGAACACGATC
The DNA here is from genome assembly GCA_021793515.1 of Actinomycetes bacterium. Lineage (GTDB taxonomy): Bacteria > Actinomycetota > Acidimicrobiia > Acidimicrobiales > RAAP-2 > RAAP-2. Next base: position 129,993 of record JAJYSP010000002.1, read on the forward strand.
CGCTCACGCAGCAGTCGCTGATTGAGGTCGTTCGCACCCATTCCTTCGGCCATGGCGGAGTTGTTCATGGGACCAATCTACTGGACGTGCACCCGCCCGCTTCGTTGGCGACCTAGTGTGGAACCACTCGCGGGCGTGGCGGAATTGGCAGACGCGCTGGTTTTAGGTACCAGTTCTTCGGAGTGTGGGTTCGAGTCCCTCCGCCCGCACCATCTCTCGACGCTGCTCCAGTGCTCATGGCCCACCTGGGCCAGACGTTGCCCAACCCAACGCTTGAGGTTTCGATTCATCTGCTAGCGTGTACGGGACGTTCGCCGCACATCGCGGTGGAGACCGATTCGACCGTGACATTTCGGGTTGGGCTCACCTCAACCCACAGGAGTCATTGTGTCCGTATCCTTCGCCGATCTCGGCGTGCCCACCAACCTCGTCGACCGCCTTCGCGCCCGCGGAATCACCGACTCCTTCCCCATCCAGGAAGCCGCCATCCCCGACGCGCTCGCAGGACGCGACGTCGTGGGCAAGGCGGCGACGGGTTCGGGCAAGACTCTCGCTTTCGGACTGCCCCTACTCGCAAGGCTCGGCACAGCCCGCCCGCGCCAGCCACTCGGCTTGATCCTCGTCCCGACCCGGGAGCTCGCCTCCCAGGTCCAAAAGGAGTTGGCGCAACTGACCAATGACCGTGGACGTCGGATCATCACCATCTTCGGTGGTACCTCGTACAACACGACGCGCAAAGCATTGAACGCGGGTGTTGACCTGGTAGTCGCTTGTCCCGGACGACTCGAGGACCTACTCGAGCAGCGTGCCCTCGACCTTTCCGCGGTAACAACCGTCGTCGTCGACGAAGCCGACCGCATGGCGGACATGGGCTTCTTACCCGCGGTACGTCGTATCGTCGGCGCGACCCCGTCAGATCGCCACGTCATGCTCTTCTCGGCCACGATGGGCCCCGACGTCGCAACCCTCGTCAACACGTTCACCCACGACGCAATCATCCACGATGTGGTGGGCGACGAAGCGCCGAGCGACGTCGACCACTTCTTCTGGCGCGTCGCTCGCGACCAGCGCCCCCAGGTGACCGCCGACATCGTTGAACAGTACGAGCGTGCCATCGTCTTCACCCGCACCAAGCATGGCGCTGACCGGCTCGCCCGCCAGCTCGGCGAACGCGGCGTATCGTCAGTCGCGTTGCATGGAGACCGGACACAGGCCCAGCGCGAGCGCGCCCTGCGCGCGATGAAGAACGGTGAGACGCGGGTTCTCGTGGCGACTGACGTTGCTGCCCGTGGTATTCACATCGATCTCCTCCCCGTCGTCGTGCACTACGACCCACCGACCCAGGCGACCGACTACCTTCACCGTTCGGGACGCACCGGGCGCGCAGGCGCCACCGGTGCGGTCATCTCACTCGTGAGTGACGACGTCGCCGGGCACGTGAAGCGGATGCAGCGATCGCTCGGCATCCCCACCACGCTCGACGACCCGCAGAACGCGACCGCGATTCGCCTCGGTGCCGTGGACGACGCTGCGGCCGCCCAGTCCTTGGACGAACGTCCGCGTTCGCGCTCGAACCGTCCAGCCGAGTCCAATCGACGTGACAGCACCGACCGCCCTGCGGGCCGTTTCGGCGAGCGCACGCGGGAGCGTAGCGAAACTCGACGTAGTCGTACCGCACCGAGCGAAGCTCGCAACGAATCGCGTGCGCCGCGAAGTGAGTTCCGATCCGACGCGCCGCGCGTCACCGATCGGTCGACTTCTCGCGCCCCACGTGAGCAGTACCGCGAATTGAAGACCTCTGGAGCGACGAAGCGGTCCGGCGCGGGACACGCCGTGGTCAGCTTCTTCAACGACTCCAAGGGGTTCGGCTTCGCGAGCGACGAGAAGGGTGATGACCTGTTCATCCACTTCTCCAACATCGTCGGAGACGGCTTCAAGACCTTGAGCCAAGGTCAGACCATCGCCTACGACGAAGCGACCGGCCCCAAGGGTCGCGAAGCACGAAACGTCCGCGTCGTCACAGGCGGCGCACGTCACCGGTAGCATTGCAAACCGTGACTGATAAGCCTCTCGTTGAACCACACCTCGGTGAACCGCCGACTGAACTGATCATTGAAGACATCGTCGTCGGTGACGGGGACGTCGCCGCGGCGGGACAGACCGTCGCCGTCCATTATGTCGGCGTGAGCGCATCGACTGGTCAACAGTTCGACGCATCCTGGGATCGCGACGAACCGTTCGCCTTCCCACTCGGCCGCGGCTACGTCATCGCGGGCTGGGATCAGGGCGTGACTGGCATGCGGGTCGGCGGACGACGTCGCCTCGTTATCCCCTCACACCTGGGCTACGGCGAGCGTGGTGCCGGTGGTGTCATCGCACCGGGCGAGACGCTGATCTTCGTGGTCGACCTACTCGAGGTCAACTAGCCGAGCAGATACGGTGACGAATCGCGTGCCAACAGGCGCTGATAATCGCCGTATCGTTCACAACAGATCTCAGCCACGAGCCGAAGGCGATCGTTGGGATTGCTCAGACTCAGGACTTTGAACTGATCGAGCGTCGACATCGGCGTCATCGCACAAAGCTGCCAACTCCGTACGGACGGATTCGGGTCCATCGCACAATCGTGGCGCAGTGACTCGTCGGTCACCACCTCACTTCGCAACGCCCGAAGGGCGCGCACGGCGGACTCGGTCGACTTGAGCAGGGCTGGTTCGATCTCGATCTCGTCACAACACCGTTCGTGAACTATCGCGCGCGGGTACGGCGCGTCGGCGAGCCACGCTGAGACCTCGACGCACTGGGTCCCTTCAACCCTAAGCAGGGTCTGGCCGTTGGGCAGTTTCTGGGAACCCAGGATCTGAAGGACCGTACCGACGCGCGTACGGACCTCACCGCCGCCGACCTCGGCGCCCTTCTCGATCATGCAGGTACCGAACTCTTGGTCGTCAGGGAGCTCCTGCAGCATCGCCTGATAGCGGGGTTCGAACACACACAGTCCCACCACTTGATGTGGGAAGACCACCATCCCCAAGGGAAACATGGGAAGGACGCCGTTGTTCACGCTTCCAGCCTAAAGGTGAACATTCCGTGAAGCGCCGATCACGACCGCAGTCGAGTAGCCAGCGCTGCCAAGGCCCGCGCCCGGTGCGATACGGAATTTTTCTCGTCGGCGGTCACTTCCGCCAGGGTCCGCCCACCCAGTTCCGCGCTCGCGAAAACGGGGTCGTATCCAAAACCTCGTTCCCCGCGAGGCTCATCGACGATCCAACCGTCGAGGGAGCCCTCGACCGTCAACGCCGATCCGTCCGGGTACGCCACCGCGATCACGGTGCGAAACTGCGCACCGCGATCCGCGCGGTCGACCTCTGAGAGCTCGCTCAGTAATTTTCTCACGTTGTCGGCGTCAATTGCGGATGGTCCGGCGTATCGAGCGCTGTGAACACCGGGCTCACCACCGAGGGCTTCGACGAATAGTCCGGTGTCATCGGCTATCGCCGGCTGCCCGCTAGCGCCACAGATCGCGTGTGCCTTCAGTAACGCGTTCCCCTCAAGGGTGTCACTCGTCTCAGCGACGTCGGGCACGGTAACTGGCCGTGCGACCACGTCAATGCCGACCTCGGCGAGCACCGAGCGCATCTCGTCGGCTTTGTGCGCGTTGGCCGTGGCGAGAACGAACGTAAGTCCCATCATCGCGTCCGAGGAGTTGGCGGCGTCGCCAATACGAGTCGCTGGGCTTCGTGGATCGACTTGATCCCTTCTGAAGCGAGGTCCAGGAGCTGATCCAGTTCCGTACGGCTAAAGGCAGCACGTTCCGCGGTGCCCTGAACCTCGACGAAACCGCCCGAACCGGTCATCACGACGTTCATGTCGGTCTCGGCCGACGAATCCTCCTCGTAAGGCAGGTCGAGCATCGGCACGCCGTCGATGATGCCCACCGAAACCGCGGCCACGAGATCGGTGAGCGCGTGGCTACGGATCGTGCCGTCATTGACGAGGCGCGTGATCGCATCGTGCAGCGCCAGATATCCCCCGCTGATCGAGGCCGTGCGCGTGCCACCGTCAGCCTGTAGGACATCGCAGTCAACGATGATCTGGACGTCCGCGAGCGCCGTGAGGTCGGTCACCGTGCGCAACGATCGCCCGATCAGTCGCTGGATCTCTTGGGTGCGCCCGGACTGCTTACCGCGCGCTGCCTCACGTGACGCACGCTCGGGTGTCGATCCCGGAAGCATCGAGTACTCGGCCGTCACCCAACCGCGCCCCGACCCGCGAAGCCATCGCGGCACGTCGGTCTCGACCGAAGCCGTGCAGAGTACCCTCGTCCTACCAACCTCGACGAGAACCGAGCCCGCCGCCATCTCGGTGAAGTCACGGGTGAAGCGCAGTGGACGGGCCTCGTCGTTGTTACGTCCGTCAGATCGCGTGGTCATGGTCTCCCTCTCATCGGTGCGAACACCGTAGTTGACACCACGGACTCGTTAAAAGTAGATGATCCGCTTCGCTCGATCGACCACGTCGTCGATGTCGTCGCTCCAGGCGCCGGTCGAGAGGTACTTCCACCCATCGTCGCAAACGATCGTGACGATCGTTGCCGTCTGGTCCTCGGGAATCGTCTGGGCGCACTTGACCGCTCCGGCCATGATGGCCCCGGATGAGATTCCAACAAAGAGTCCGACCTCGGTCATTGCCCGCGTCCATTCGATCGACTCGCGTGGGCGAACCACAACCTTGCGATCGAGCAGGTCGACGCCGTGGTTGTCGATGAAGATCGGCGGGATGAATCCGTCGTCCAAACTACGTAGACCATCCACCATCTCACCGCTGGGCGGTTCGACAGCCCAGATCTGAACGCCCGGCTTGTGCTCCTTCAGGTACCGTCCGACGCCCATGAGTGTGCCCGACGTGCCTAGTCCGGCGACGAAGTGGGTCACCTCGGGAACGTCGGCAAGGATCTCCGGTCCAGTCGACTCGTAGTGCGCCATCGGATTGGCCGGATTGGCGTACTGGTAGAGAAAGACCCAGTCGGGGTTCTCGGCCGCGATCGATTGCGCCATGCGTACCGCGCCGTTTGACCCCTCCGTCCCCGGCGAGTCAATAATCTCCGCTCCCCACGCCAGGAGCAATTGACGCCGTTCCGGGGAGACGTTGGTAGGCATCACGACCTTGAGGTGGTACCCCCGCATCCGGCACACCATCGCCAGCGCGATCCCCGTGTTTCCCGACGATGGTTCAATCAAAATCTGGTCGTCTCGCCCGGGGATGAGTCGACCGTCACGCTCCGCCGCGCGAACGAGTGACAGCGCGACGCGGTCCTTCACCGAACCCGCCGGGTTTCGGCCCTCGAGCTTGGCCAAGATCGTGACGTTGGGCCTGGGTGAGAGTGCGCTCACATCCACGACGGGCGTTGAACCCACGAGGTCGAGCACCGACTGAACGCGGGCCACTAGGCGGCACCGCCAGCAACAGCGGGCAGCAACGTGATCTCGTCGTCGTCCCCGACCGGCGCGTTAACCCCACCGATATAACGAACGTCATCGTCATTGACGTAGACGTTCAAGAACCGGTGCAGGGTGCCATCTTGGTTGAGCAGCTGCCCCTCGACGGCCGGATACGTGGTGGTCAACTCGGTGAGCACTGCACCAATCGTCGACCCCTCAACCGTTACCGTCGTCAATCCGCCCATCGCTGGACGGAGCACCGTGGGGATTCGCACCGTTGCCGCCATCACATTCTCCTTCACCGGTCCAATTACGACCTTTTCGGTCGAATTTAGTGGTCACCTCGTAGGTCGTGACCTACGCCGAGCGGGAGGGACGGTAGAAGGCTAGGAGTTGGGCCGCGGCGGCGCCCAGGCCAACGACCAGGGTCACACCGAGATGCACCGACGGCGTCCACGCGAAGATGTTCCACAGGTGATCGAGTGAATACCGACCCGCTCCGAACGTCCCGGGTACCAAAGTCGTGACCGCGACGCCAAGGGTGTACTCGACTCCCTCGCCCTTGTTAAAGATGAAGAACCCGTTCTTTCGGTGGACCGTCGCGATAGCGACCACCATCAGCGACATAAGTCCCGCGGCCGCGAGCGTCGTCAAGAGTCCGAGCACGAGCAAGATCCCAACACCGACCTCCGTCGACGCCGCCATCAGCGCGTTCAGTGCGCCGTAGCGAACGCCGATCGACTCGAACCACTTCGCGGTCCCCGGCAGCCTGCCACCGCCGAAGAACTTCCGGTACCCGTGCGCGAAGATCATCGAGCCGAGGAACAGTCGTAACGCGAGCAGCACGAGATTGTAGGAAATTGAATTGGTTGCGATGCTCGTCACTGGCAGAACCCCCTCGTGGCGACGGGAGACCCGTCACTCCTCAATGTAGATGTCCTCACTGGTCACCGTGTCATCCTTGATCCGAAAACTACGCACGACAGCTGGTACGTCGCGAAGCGAAACCAGGACGTAGTGCCAATCAGGATCGGGCGCCAGACGCACGTCGGTCGGGCTCGGGTAAGCCTCGGAGTGCGTGTGCGAGTGAAAGACCCCGAGCACGGCGAATCCCTCGTCGTCGACTCGGCGGAATGTCCGCAACAGCACGCGACTGTCAATTTCGTAAACCCGGGCCGACGCCGCAACATTCGGGCTTGGAACGACTTCGGTAGCCGTGGCGTCATCGCCATCGACCCGACCGATGAGCAGTCCGCACCCCTCATTCGGCAACGCCCGAATGCACGTCGCGATCATCGCGTCGCGGATCGCCGGGGTCAGTGTGAGCACGGGCCCACCCTACCGACCAGAAATTGGGGACACGCTGGTCACTACGCTGGACACGTGGCACGAGCCAAACAGATCCAAGAACGTCGCGCCAACGCAAGGGCGAACGTAAACGGCGACCGTGTGGTCGCCACGAATCGGCGCGCCCGGCATGACTATGAGATCGTCGATACCCTCGAATGCGGCCTGGTGCTCACCGGCAGTGAAGTGAAGTCGCTGCGAGAAGGCAAGGCGCAGATCACCGAGAGCTACGCCCGGATCGACGACGGTGAGCTCTGGTTGTTCGCCTCCCACATCCCACCGTGGAGCTACGCCGTTGGATTCGGGAGTCACGACCCAGATCGGAAACGGAAGCTCCTCGTCCATCGCCACCAGATCAACCAGTGGTGGATCAAGACCCAGACACAACCACTGACCATCGTGCCGCTCAAGGTGTATTTCAAAGATGGCCGCGCCAAAGTCGAGATCGCCCTCGCCCGCGGTCGCAAGCAGCACGACCGTCGTCAGGCACTCGCCAAGCGTGACGCGGAGCGCGAGATCGCCGTGTCCGTGCGGAACTTCGAGAAGTACGGCTGAGCGTCGATCCGAAGGCACTATCCCCTCGTGGCTGAACGTCCGACGAGTCACTGCGGTACGCTAAGTGTGCGGTCAAGTTGACCGTGAAGCATCCATGGGGGTGATTGGTCTCGACGTTGGTCGACATGGTGAGAGAAGCGAGCCGTGGTCTCCGGAACCACGCTAAAGAGCCGGAAACAAAAATAAACGCCACAACTAATGCTGCGTTTGCTGTTGCCGCTTAGGTAACCCGTCCGTCTATACCCGGCCTCGCGGTGTAGGTCACGGGCGTCATGAAGCGAGGCTTACCAGCGGGATTCGTCAATGAGACCGTCGGGACAATTCAGTTGACTAAGGGGTCACACCGGTGCTGATGACGGTGTTGCCCCCGACAATCTCCATCAGCTGCGCTCGGAGAAGACTCACTTAGAAGCCGACGGACCTGGGTTCGATTCCCAGCACCTCCACCATTTGTGACCCTGTACGAACTGGGGTCCACGTCAGCGGCGAATCCAGGCGTACCAAGGTGTCGCCTGGATCGCCGTAGCCCTCCTCCGAGGACTCCGCGTCGGATTGTCTACGTTTGGAGTGCGTCGCCACCCGCCGCGACCGCCCGCCAGGCAGCACCTGTCCGGGCCCCCGTGAATCGACCGTCGGCACTCGCAGGACGACGTCAATGTTGCGCCCCCGGCTCACCGTTACCGAGTCCACGAGAGCCCCGAGGATGCGCTTCTTCTCGTAGTATCCGTCCTTCGCGGACAGAGCCTGCGTCACTTCGGAGAGCGCAGCGGAGAGGTCCACGAGGCTACCCCCACCCATACTCAGCTCCGCGGACTCCTCGAGCAATCGCGTGAGCTCTGCCCGCTGTGCTGCGAGACGGGCTTCCAGGGACTCGACTCGCTTCTTCATCCCTGCGACGTCGAGTGTTCCCTCTTCGAACGCCTCGAAGTAGCGCTCTATGGCGGTTTCGGACTTGGCGATAGCCAAGCGCATACTGCTCGCCTGCTCATCCAGGTCCGCCGTCTGATGCGGCGCGTCGGCGGCCGCCATCGACACGGCCATCTCGAAGAGCTCAGAGTCCTGGTACGCGTTCAAGACCGCCTGGGTAACCATCGCTTCGAGCTCGTCCGCAGCCACCCGCTCGTTGCGACAACGCTCCGACTCGGCCCGCTTGGTCTGGAGGCTGCACGTGTAGTACCGATAAGAGCCTCCTTGTCCGTGCGCTCCACTTCCGACCATGCTCCCGCCGCACTCCCCGCACTTCGTGACTCCGGTGAGGATGTAGTCGGTTAGACCCATCGCTGGTCGCGTGGCCCGTTCGCGGCTGTTGCGTGTCGCCCGAATCGCCGCTACCGCGGCGAAATCCCCGGGACTCACGATGGCCTCGTGCAGACCCTGATGCCGGTCTTCACCGTGCGCGATGTAGCCGGCGTATACGGCCCCCTCTAAGAGGCGCAAGACGGCTTCCGGGTACCACTTCTTCCCACCGCGATGTGTGATGCCGGCGCCGTTCAGTTCTTCGGCGATGGTCTTGGCCCCCTTACCCGTCTGGTAGGCGGAGAACACTCGACGAACGACCACCGCCTCATCGGCCAGAACGACCAGCGACTTGTTCACCTTGTCGTTCGCGTATCCGTACGGAGCGCGGCCCCCTAGCCATTCCCCCTTCATTGCCTTGGTTTCGTAGGCCTCGAGGATGCGGTCGATGAGGATGCTGTGCTCGAACTCCGCGAAGGACGCGAGCATTTGCGCCATCAGCTTGCCCGCGGGCGTCATCGTCTCGAAGGGCTCGGTCGCCGAGCGCACCGCCACGTTCGCCTGCTCCAGACGATTCGTGATGTCCATGAACCCGTAGACCGACCGCGCCAATCGGTCGAGTCGATAGAAGAGCACGACGTCGAACTTGCCGGTGGTGGCGTCGTTGAGCATCGCCTCGAGACCCGGACGGTGATTGTTGGTCCCCGTCTGCTGGTCCGCGTAGTCACAGGCGAACACCAGTTCCTGGTGCACCGCGATGTAGTCTTTCAGGCTCCGCTCCTGGGACTCGAGGGAGTGTGGTTGGTTGACCTCGTTGGTCGAGATGCGCCGGTACGTCGCGACGCGAAGTACTCTGCCGTCGTCTCGTGCGAGTCGCCGCCTACTGCTTGTGGACATCGACACCCCTTTCGCCAGCGTTGCTGAACCTTGGAACTGTTTAACCAATTCCTCTGACATCGTCGCACCCGACGCCCCGATGGGCTGTGGCGAGTGCTCGAACGAGAAGTTCCCCTAGGGCGCGAGCGGCCTCGTTGAGGTTCGAGGCGTCGACCGTCACGAAAGTGGTCGAGCGGAGATGCGGGCCAGATGACGAGCGCCTCGTCACCTTCTTCGAAGCAGTACTGACGTGGTCTTTCACCGGATTGGCCCTCGTGAGGGCTGACCGGCCGGGCAGCTCCACCAGGGAGCCACCACTCTGGGGGATAACCCCCGAGCGTTGGGTCATGGCGCGCACCGTGCCCACCTAGCCCGATCTGCGCACTCGCCACCACCGCTTTCCCCCGGTTTTCTGAGAATATGACGTCGCTAACAGGAGCGTCCGCTACGTAGTCCTGAGCACACCGCTGTCGAGCAGTACTGCGCGTCTGTACGGCGCGGTTGGCGTACGTCTGACTTACGCGCGAGATATCGCTGGGAACTACCTCTATGAAGCGTCACCGGCGCACCGCTGAGCATCGTCTGGATCCGTTGGTCCGTGAGTAGTCCCGTGAGATTGGTGGCCGCACCCGGTAAGTCTCGATCCCCCGGGCGGTCCTCGCGTCCAAGATCAAGTTAGGGGTAGCACCGTGCGGACACGTTCAGGATGTCACCTTCTGGTCAAACGCTCCTAAGCAGAACCGTTGGTCAGTGCGTAGTGGATGTGATCCCAACCGTCAACCGACAGTCGAGAGATGAAGACCTGAGTTCCGATGATGAAGCGTCGGGTAGGTACGAAGTCACACCCGGCCGCTAAACAATGTAATCATTGAGCAAACCCCGGGTGGTTCATCTTGTGAATCCGAATCAAATCGAACACGATATTCTGCAGCCGGCCGTGAGTCGCGTACACCTCATCGGGCAGTTGGACCTCGTCAGTGAGAACCGAGACGGTAAGTCCCTTGGTGAGTGGGCCAGCGAGGTGATTGAGCGAGTCGGGGAGAATGCGCAGAAAGCGAAGACCTTCAGGTACTTCCCAGCGGCCCTCGCGATTTGGCTGACACAGCACGCACAGCAGCCAGAAGCACACGCCTTTTGGACCGGACTACCGGACTGGGTGCAACAGGGCAAGCTCGGTCCCGAGTACGTCACGGCGCTCCAATGTCTGCGGCTAAACGACTTTCAGGCCGCCCTCATCAACAGCAACCGATACGTGCAGGCCGCAAGAATTCATGCGCTGCTTCCGCCGTTCGCCATACCCGATCTCTTCAAGAAGGTTCGGATGGCCGCCCGAAACGGCTGGGACGCTGGCGACCTGCGTAATCACCTACTCGAGTCGACCAGTACCTCAGCGGTGTCAGTCAGGTACCTGCTTGAGTACGCGCCCGAGGAGGCCGATGACCTCCTGGACCGAATGATGAAGGCGTTGAGGATCCCCAGTACGGCCAGTGAACTGTTGCCCTCCCACATCGCGACCGTTACTGATAGCACCGATTCGATTTCCGTGGGATTGAAGGGGTCACCCGCATCGAGTCCACGAATTCATCTCGACGCTCTCGACTACCCGACGCTCGAAGTGTTTCTTCCCCCAGTACCCGATGCTCAGTGGTCGCTCAAGGGGACAACCGTTTCGGAGGTTGGACAGGGTTGCGAACAGCCCGCTCCAATTCCGCCGGTCGTTGTACAGCTCGGCGGGGGCGATCCGATTACTCTGCTCCCCACGGGTTTACCCGTACTCGTCTTTTCTAATTTGGGCCGCTACATCAAGTCTGGAGTTCTACCCAAAATGGGCGGCATGTTGGTGGTTAATCACGGTCTTCATCTGAAACCGGATCCGTACGCTGACCTGGGACGCCTGAGGGGAGATTGGGGCACGCATACGGCGTACGTGGTGGCCGGCATCGATTACGAGGTGTGCAGCAGCGACGGAGCGCGCGTAGCGCTCGTCCCGTCACGATCCGACATCAGCGTCGAAGAGGTGTTCGTACCGCGTTTGCGTTTCGCGGGCTCGCAGCCGGTCTATTCCGAGGTACCGAGATTGTTAGCCGATCGCGCCCTGATCATCGATAACGCTGCCGGCATCGCCTCGCAACGGCTGTCCGGGGATTCCGTCGTTGACAAGGATCATGGACCGATCGTGTCGCTCTCGATCAAGGGAGAACGACTTGGGGACTCCTACGAAATTGAAGGACTCGTGATGCGGGGCGCACGATTGACGACGACGTCCACCACACTCCTACCAGGTCGTCCGACACACGCCGAGCTCACTCTTCCGATCGGTTGGAGCGGCCCCGAGACCATTGAACTCGTTCACAACGGTGATCACGCCCTCGTGGTATCGGACTCTACGGGTCAAACGTACGACCTAACGATTGAAGTGCCCTCGTTGAGCTGGGCGGTGCATCGTCGACAAATCGAATCCCCAGAATGGACCACACTGCTACGAGAGCACGCTGACTTACCAAAGATCGAAGGCCTGCGCGTCTATCACGGTGAAGCCACGTCACCAAACGTGACCGTGATGGCGGGTGGTCGTCCAGTGCAGAGCTTGGTCCCTGCGAATCAGGGACTCAGTGGCACGTCATCATCGCACTACTACGACCTACGAAGTGTCCACGGATTGGCCCGAACCAACGTTCACGAAACAGTCGAAATTCGAGCGCGCCTGTGTGGCGTTGACATAGTACTCATGCGTTTCGCGGCGATGGCGAAGAAGGTCCAGTGGAAGTCAGTGTCACTGCGGGATGTCGCGAGTGAAGCCGGCTACACGGAAGACGAGATGCGAGCAGCTCGAAACGCGAACCGTGAAGCCGAGTCCAGCGAATGCAGGGAGCGTGACCGACTCTTGACGGAGAGTCTGAGAAGAAGGAGTCGAGGTCTGTGAGCGAATTCAATCCAGTGAGAGCGGCTGATGCAGTCACCGCGGCGTACAGCAATTTCCTCGGGTCTTCGTTTTCGCCCCGTCGAAACGAAGTGGCTACGGCCTACGCCGCAGCATTGCGCAATGCGAATGCGACCCAAGCCACTTCGAGCTTGCTCCTTGAACCCCGCCGCACGTACACGCAAGGGGCCCGCATCAACGACCTAGTAACGGAGGGAACGCTCGCGTCCCCGTTCCGTGATCTCGTCAACGCGGGCGAAGTCCATCCGTCGCTCTACGACCACCAAGAACGGGCGGTACGCACGGCCATCAATGACGTGCGCAATGTCGTCATTGCCACCGGAACAGGCTCAGGTAAGACCGAGGCCTTTCTGCTTCCGATCGTTAACGGTCTGCTCAAGGAACACGACGCTGGACGATTGACGACCAACGTCAGAGCCATTCTCCTGTATCCAATGAACGCGTTGGCGAACGATCAGATGAAGCGGATCCGTGAGATGTTTCGCCATCTCCCACCGGAGATCACGTTCGGCAGGTACATCGGTGCCACGGAGCACCGGCAGGCTGACGCCGAGAAGGACTGGCTCGAACGCAACGGGCGAAACACCGTTCGTCCGGCTAACGAATTGATCAGTCGCGACGTCATGGACGAGACACCACCTCACCTCCTTCTCACCAACTACGCGATGCTCGAGCGACTCCTCCTACTCCCAAAATCAAGTCGTCTCTTCTCGGAGGAACTGCAGTGGATCGTCCTCGACGAGGTCCACAGCTACGACGGCGCTCGTGGTACCGAAATGGCCTTCCTTCTGCGGCGCCTGCGCCAGCGAACGGTAGGCGTGCGCGGGCGACTTCAGTGCTTCGCTGCGTCGGCGACCCTCGGCGACGGGCCAGCGAGCGCCCCCGCCGTCGCCAAGTACGCGACCGAGCTCTTTGACGAACCCTTCGACGCCGCAGGTGTCATCACGCCGACCCACGTCCCCATGGTTATCGACCCCGGTAGCTCAACTCTCCAGACGGCGGCACTGACCCAGTTGGGTCAGAACTTGGCGCTGAACCTTGACGATCCTGCGTGGGCGGGCCTCAGGGAGCAACTCCGCCAGGATCCAGCCTCCCTACCAGTGCGCTACCACCAGATCGTCCGAAGCCCCGCCGGCGCCTTCGTGTGTCTCAGTCCATCGCACCCAGACGGGATCGACAAACCGCGGATCACGTTACAGCCAGGCAGAAGCTGTGTGGAATGCCGCAAAATCGGAGTAGAGAGTCGTCTGATGGAGCTAGCGGCGTGCCGCAGTTGTGGCGCTGAGTACCTACGTGGAAGGGAGCGAGGCGGACGACTCGAGCTGGTCGGTCCGTACGACGAGTCGCCGACACTGTTGCTCCTCGGAATGACGCGAACGCCACTCGATCCGCCGGGGATCGCTTCCTGGTCTCCCGGGGAAGACAGCGCCGAACGCGACGACTCCTACGGCGAAGCCGAGGTTGAGCACAGCCCTAAGTCGGTATGTACCCAGTGCCTGAAGGTGTCGGGCCCAACTGCCATCTGTGAGTGCGGAAGTTCTTCACTCGTCGATGTCTTTGTTCGCAAGGTCTCGAACGGTTCTACCAACGGTCACTGTCTGCACTGCGGGTACGCGGGGACAGGGTTTGGCCCCATCGCCCGGGCGGTACCGGGTGTCGACTCGTTGAGCGCGGTGCTGGCGTCGAGCCTCTACGCGTCAATTCCTCCGGCTCCCGGCAGTAGCGCACCCGGCGGGGAAAGAAAGCTCCTGGCGTTCTCCGACAGCAGACAGGACGCCGCCTACTTCGCGCCGTTCCTGCAAGTCGAGAACGGGAAGTACCTTCGCCGCAGCGTCATCTACGAGGCGCTGACTGGGCTAGCCGACGATCGGGCGTACTCGGCCCCGTACGAGTCGGAAGTCGTGAGCGCACAACTAGCCCCCCTGCTGGACGATCTGGGGCTTGCTCGCGGTAATCCATCCATTCAGATGGCTCGCACGTGGCTCCGCGCCGAGTTGATCCCGCGGGACACCAGACAGTCCCTGGAAGGAGTGGGCCTGCTTCGGTGCAGCCTGAACGGCGCCAGTCTCTCGACCTCCGCTCAGGTCCTCTCGTCGTACGGCGTTGAGAAACCTGAACTCGTTGTTCGGATGCTGCTGGACACGATGAGACTTGACGGCGCCGTCGGTACGCAGGGGGCAGTCAACGCCAAGGACCCGGTCTTCGCCCCGATTCTGGCGGAGCACCAGTACGTCCTCAACGGCAAGACGCCGCCAAATCTACCCGTCCACCGATGGGTCGGCTCGGATCGCGACACGAAGAATCGCCGCACTCGAATCGTCCGCAAGGCCCTCGACCGTGCAGGTTCATCAGTGCATGCGGTTGATGTCCTAGAAGAGATCTGGACCGCCCTTCTTGACGCTGGGGTTCTGCTCGGTCGAGATTCCAGGTTCAACGTCCCGCTCGACTCCTGGTACTTCGACCTTCCCCGCAACGGGCGGTACTTCTGCGGGACCTGTCGACGCTGGACCTGGCTCGGAGGTTCGATTTGTCCCACTCCCTCCTGTGGCGGAACCCCGGTCGAGACCGAGCAGGCACTCGACTACTGGGGATCGCTGTACAGCACGCGAGATCGAATTCAGCCACTGCGGGTCGAAGAACACACCGCACAGTGGACGAGCGACGAAGCCCAACGTATCCAGGAAGAATTCGTCAAGGGCCACGTCAACGTCCTGTCATGCTCGACCACCTTTGAAATGGGCGTCGACGTGGGTGCGGTCCAAGCGGTGCTGTGCCGAAACGTACCGCCAACTCCGGCCAACTACATCCAACGCGCCGGGCGCGCCGGTCGCCGCGAGGGAGATGCGTCACTGGTCGTGACCCTCGCTCGGACGCGGAGTCACGATGCGTACTACTCATCCCAGCCCGAGCGCCTCGTATCGGGCGTCGTTCCGGTGCCTTCGATCGACATCGACAATGCGAACCTCGCCCGTCGGCATCTGTACGCAACGGCCCTGTCGCGTTTCTTGAGCGAGACGTTTCCGGATCAGCCCGGCGGATTGAAATCAGGAGACTTCTTCGAAGCCGACGGCGGCCGTACAGACGAGCCATCGCCCGCCGAGCGATTCGCCAAGTGGGTCGCCGGACCCGGGCTTGTGTCGGTCCCCGCCGCCGACATCGGGTTCACTGTTTCGGTCAATCTAGAGCTCGGGATTCCAACGCCGGGTACATGGACCGGCGTCCTGACCTCAACTGACGCTGATCACCCGGGACCTTTGACTGTCGCCCGTGAGGCGTTCGTGGACGACATCAAAATTGTTCGTGATCGTCGAGAGCAGGTATCAGCACGAATCGATGACCCCGAGACCGACCCGAGTAGTCGGGGGAAACTGAACAGCTTTCGGACTGTACTGTTCCGCACGGAAGACACGCTTCGTGCCAAGGACGCAATCGGCGAATTGGCCAACAACGGCGTCCTGCCCAAGTATGGATTCCCGGTTGATGTCGTTGGCCTGCACCCCGTGACCGCCGACCGGGCCACCGTTACGGGGCTCGACAAGCTGAACCTGACTCGCGACCTTCGAATCGCGCTGAGGGAGTACGCCCCTGGTAACGAGGTGATGGCCGCCGGCAACATCGTCAAGTCAGTCGGGTTAAAGACACTTTCGGGCTACAACCTCCTGCTGTCCGAATTCGTGACGTGCGACGAGTGCGACTGGTTCACTCATACGTTGATTGCCGACGTGGGCAGTGAGGTTGATCTTCCAACCGTCTGTGGTTCGTGTGGCGGACCCGTGGAGAAGCGGCGCTTCATCGAGCCCCGGTACGGATTCATTGGTGAAGTCCAGAAGGACGTCGGTGGCTCACGTCGGCCCATCAGTCGATTGGGCACCAAGACCTACCTGTCGTACGAGGCCGAGAGCGCCGCCGGCGACGAGATCGAGTGGACGGAGCTGTCATCCACGCTCAGTTATCGCGGCGGGCGAATCGCGAAGAGGCTGACACTCACCACGATGCCGCAGATGACGTGTCTGTACTGCGGCTACGTCGAGCTCGGCGCGAAGAAGAAGGCGCAGCAACAAGGTCATCGCAACTACCGCAGTGCGGACCCCGATGCCCTCTGTACCAAGACCCTGTACACGTTGAAGTTGGGTCACCCGCACCGCACCGAACTACTGGAGATACGTCTGTCGTCAGCGACCCCCGCCTGCGTCTGTGGTGACCCGGTGTGTGCCGGTGCGTGGCGATCCCTCGCGGCTTCACTCGCTGTGGGAGCGGCGCGATTACTCAAGGTGAGCACGCTCGACATCGACGCCGACATCACCGGTGGTCGCGAGCCACGTGTCGTCATCTTCGACACGGCCGCCGGCGGCGCCGGGTACACGAAAACCATCAGCGAGAAGATTCCCGAACTCCTACGAAGCGCGCTGGGGGTCGTGCAGAACTGCGGCTGTACGCCAGACGGTTCGTGTTACCAGTGTCTTCGTAATTACCAGAATCAGACGCACCACGAGCATCTATCTCGCGCGACCGCTCAGTTGCTGCTGGGTCAAGCGCTCGCCTCGTTCTGACGCGCCGCCAGATCCAGTAGCCAGGGAGTGGTTCAATCTCATCAATGTCGGTAGTTGGCATTCAGCCACTTGAGAGCATGCAATCTCTTAGCGACGTTCAGAAACATGGCGCGGGAATCGAAGCTTAGAGTTGGAATTCTGCTGCCCGATGTGGTCATTCGGTTATCCGACTGAGTAGGGCAGACTGGTCAGGGCGGAATCGATTGCGCCCTCGGACAAACCAGGAACGGTGACAGGGGTGAGCGAGATGGGGAGTTCAATCGGGGACGCGGAGGCGCCGCTCAGTGCCGCCCCGATTTCTCTAAGCGATCTCGAGTCGTATCTAGGGCGCGCCTCCGATCTCCTTCGTGGCGCCATTGACCAGGCCGACTTCAAGGCCTACATATTCCCCCTCATGTTCTTTAAACGCATCAGTGACGTCTATCTCGAGGAGTATCAGCAAGCCCTCGCCGAATCTGACGGCGACCACGAATTCGCGAAATTCACCGAGAATCACCGATTCCAGATCCCCGACGGATGCCTTTGGGACGATGTCCGCCGCCGGACCGAGAACGTAGGTCAGGCTCTCGTATCCGCCATGCGTGGCATCGAGCGAGCCAATCCCGACACCCTCTTCGGCATCTTCGGCGGGGCATCGTGGACGAACAAGACTAAGTTGCCCGATCGGACCCTCGTCGACCTCATCGAACACTTCTCTTCGAAGTCCCTGACCAACTCAAACGTGGCGCCGGATGTCTTCGGTCAGGCCTACGAGTACCTCATCAAACGTTTCGCTGATCAGTCAAACAAGAAGGCAGGCGAGTACTACACGCCTCGTTCTGTCGTACGTCTTCTGGTGAACATTCTCGATCCTCGAGAGGGCGAAACGGTTTACGACCCCGCCTGCGGGACGGGCGGCATGCTTATCGAAGTGATCGAACACGTGAAGGCGGCTGGTGGCAAACCTCAACTGCTCTGGGGCAAACTCTTCGGCCAGGAGAAAGTTCTGACCACCTCATCCATCGCCCGGATGAACCTCCTCATCCACGGCGTCGTTGACTTCAAGATCGTCAAAGACGATACCCTGCGATCACCCGCCTTCACTCACAACGACCGCCTAGCCCGCTTCGACTGCGTCATCGCCAATCCCCCCTTCTCCCTCGAGTCGTGGGGCGAGGACCAGTGGCCGGCCGACAAGTGGGGTCGTAGCCAATTCGGTGGAACCCCACCAAGGAAGTACGGTGACTGGGCTTGGGTCCAACACATGGTTGCATCGATGACGCCACTGAACGGCCGCATCGCCGTCGTGGTGCCCCAAGGAGCCCTCTTTCGCAAGGCGAAGGAGGAGCCCGTGCGCCAGGCGATGATCGACGCCGACCTCATTGAAGCAGTCATCGGCCTCGCGCCCAACCTCTTCTACGGCACCGGTCTCGCGGCCGCAGTGATGATCCTGCGCACCCGCAAGCCAGAGGAGCACGCCGGTAAGGTGCTCTTCATCAACGCGGAATCGCTGTATCAGCGTGGCCGCAATCAGAACTCCCTCGAGGCTGACCAGGCCGCCCGGATTCTTGACCTCTATCGAAACTTCGCCGACGTACCCGGTTTAAGTCACGTCGCAACAAAGGAAGATATCAAGACCAACGATTTCAGCCTCAATGTCCCCCTCTACGTTGCACCAGTTGCGAATGGCCCGGCCGTGACCTTGGAAGAGAGCCTCCAGCGCCTCCGTGTCGCGTACGACCAGGTCCGGTCCTCTCGTGCGGATCTCGAGGCCCAACTCACCAAGTGGGGACTCTGATGCCCGAAGGCCGCATCACACAGAGCGAGCTCGAGAGTTATCTGTGGGGAGCCGCCGTCATTCTTCGTGGTCTCATCGACGCCGGGGACTACAAGGGCTACATCTTCCCGATCGTGTTCTTGAAACGCGTGAGTGACGTCTGGGATGAGGAGCACGTCACTGCCCTCGCCGCCTACGACGATGAGGAACTGGCCGACCTACCTGAGAACCACCGCTTCACGATTCCCCCGGGCTGTCACTGGGAGGACGTCCGCTCGACGGCGACCAACGTGGGGGCTCGCCTGCGCTCGGCCATGATCCAGATTGAATCCGCTAACCCCGCCTCGCTGGAGGGCGTCTTCGGTGACGCCGAGTGGACCAACAAGGATCTTCTCCCTGACGCGACCCTGACGGCACTGGTCGAACATTTCTCCACACGAACCCTTTCCATCGCGAACCTGCCCGAGGACGAGCTAGGGAACGGCTACGAGTACCTCATCAAGCGCTTCGCCGACGACTCCGGACACACGGCTCAGGAGTTCTATACCAACCGCACGCTCGTTCACCTCATGGCCGAGATGCTGAAACCCCAACCTGGCGAGAGTATCTACGATCCCACCTGCGGCACGGGAGGCATGCTCATCTCCTGTGCCGCCGAGGTGAAGAACCGGGGGCAAGAACACCGGGCTCTGCATCTCTACGGCCAGGAACGCAACTTCACCACCGCCTCGATTGCGAAGATGAACCTCTTTCTCCACGGCATCGAGGACGGTCAGATCGCCCAGGACGACACGCTGGTCAATCCGCGATTCCTAGATGACGCCGGGAGACTCCGTCGCTTCGACCTCGTCCTGGCCAACCCTCCATACTCCATCAGCAACTGGGACCGCGTGGCTTTCACTGCGGATCGCTTCGGGCGAAACGTCTGGGGCGTCCCACCGCAGGGGCGTGCGGACTACGCCTTCTTCCAGCACATCGCGTGCTCGATGGATGAAAAGACCGGTCGTGCAGCCATCCTGTTCCCACACGGCGTTCTCTTTCGACAGGAGGAATCGGAGTTGCGCGAGAACCTCGTAAAATCTGGTCTCCTCGAAGCGGTGATTGGTCTCGGACCAGGTCTCTTCTACAACTCGCCGATGGAGGCCGTCGTCGTGGTGCTTCGCTCCAAACGTCCTCCCGAGCAGTGCGACTCAGTCCTCTTCATTAACGCTGTCAATCAAGTGGCTCGCGAAAGGGCGCAGTCCTTCCTCTATCCCGAGCACCGCGCCACCATCCTCGGTGCGTACGAGGCCTTCAAGGGCAAACCGGGCCTCGCCGCGGTCGCCACCACCGACGACATCGCGAGCAACGCGTACTCCCTCGCCATCCCTCTCTACGTCGCCGCGGTCGAGAGTCCTGCCACGACTCGGACAATCGAGTCCCTCGTCAGTCAGTGGCGAGTTGCAGCCGCTGCTGCCGACGCTGCCGTGATCACCGTCCTTGGAACCTTCGATACGGAGCGCAACCAATGACTTTCTCCATTGACAAGAGCAATTGGCGCAAGGTCCGCTTCGGAGATTTCGCACAGAGCGTCACGGATCGTGTCGATGATCCGTCAGACGCAGGTGTCGATCGATATGTTGGACTCGAGCACCTCGACCCAGGCAGTTTGTCGATCACACGCTGGGGCCACCCAAGCGACGTCGAGGCTCAGAAGCTCCGCTTCGCGCCGGGGGACGTCATCTTTGGTAGACGGAGGGCATATCAACGCAAGGTGGCTCAGGCAGACTTCGAAGGAATCTGTTCCGCTCACGCACTAGTCCTGCGCGCGAAGCCAGAATTCGTCTTGCACAAGTTTCTCCCCGTCTTCTTGAGTAGTGATTACTTTCTCGATCGAGCGATCAAGATCTCCGTAGGTTCACTCTCACCCACTGTCAACTGGAGGGACCTCGCTCCACAGGAATTCCTCCTCCCGCCTCTCTCCGAGCAACAGCGAATTGCGGACTTACTTTGGGGGCTGCATGACCACGGGCAGGCATTAACTAAATTGAGGGCGCAGACCGAGTTAGTGAGGAGAGAATCCATTCGCACCTTGTGTCGACCAACTGGGGCACCTTCCGTCTCAATTGCAGATGTCGCCGATGTACTTGATAATCGTCGCGTGCCCGTATCCGAAGCCGAACGTGCGAAGAGAATTGGCAGTGTCCCCTACTACGGGGCAACTGGTCAAGTCGGCTGGATCGATGAGTCTATTTTCAATGAGCGGCTTGTTTTAATTGGGGAAGACGGGGCGCCGTTTAACGAATGGCGAGAAAGGCCAATCGCTTATGAAATAGACGGACCGTCGTGGGTGAATAACCACGCTCATGTACTTCGTGCGCGATCTGTATCGCACCAGTGGCTCCTATATTCGCTGATGCACTTTGAGATAGTGCCTTTCGTAACTGGAACCACGCGGGGAAAGCTGAATCTGTCCAGCCTCAGGAGGATTCCGATCCTTTTGCCCGAAGATATGGAGCACCGAGCGGCAAAAATAGCCGCGGTGACTTCACGTATCTCGAAAATTGATGACGAACTCGGTTCGGTGAGGGATCTTCTCAGTCGGGCTCTCGATTTTCTCATTGGTGAGGACACGATATGAACTTCAACGAAGCCAACTCCGTTCGAGACCTTGTTAGGGACCGAGCCGCCGCCGGTTCGTGGGATTTCATTGCTGGCAGCGCGCTTCAGCGCGAATACTCTGACGTCTTCATCGAGTCTGACCTTCGTGACGCGCTAGTTCGGCTAAATCCGGCTATCGCGGCTGACCCCTCTCGTGCAGACGACGTCATTTACCGACTCCGTAGCTTGGTCCTGTCCGCCAGGGCCGGAGCGCTGGCCACGTCAAACGAGGAGTTCGTAGCGTGGCTCACCGGAGACCGCTCGATGCCCTTCGGACCTGACGGTGAGCACGTCACGATCTACTTGCTCGACTTCGATGACCCGTCGAGCGATCGGCGGGTCGTGTCTACCGAAGTCACCCACACCCGAGGTCGCGTCGAGCGCCGCTTCGACCTCGTCTTCTGGGTCAACGGAATGCCCCTCGTGGTGGGAGAAGCGAAGTCGCCGGTGAGGCCGGCCTACTCGTGGGTCGACGCAGCCGCTCAGATTCACGACGACTATGAGATGAACGTGCCCGCGTTCTTCGTGCCTAACGTCTTGACCTTCGCAACCGAAGGTAAGGAGTTCCACTACGCATCCGTCGGGACGCCCGTCGACAAATGGGGTCCGTGGCGCGAAGATCGACCAGGCTTCCACCCGCTAGGAATGGAAGCCGTGACGTCCGCTGTGGGGGCCCTCCTAACCCCCGCCGCGATCCAGGACTTCGCTCGTTACTTCTCGGTTTTCGCGACCGACAGCAGCCACCGCAAGATCAAAGTTGTGGCGCGCTACCAGCAGTTCCAGACCGGCAACGCCATCGTTGAGCGTGTTCGTGACGGTCAGGTCAAGAAGGGCCTGGTCTGGCACTTCCAGGGATCCGGCAAATCGCTCCTCATGGTATTCGCCGCGAAGAAATTGCGCGGCGACCCGAGTCTTGGTGCGCCGACCGTCATCATTGTCGTCGACCGACTGGATCTTGACACCCAGATCACCGACACCTTCACGCTTCACGACATCCCGAATGTCGTTTCCACGGACAGTCGCGGTGAACTTCAAGAACTCCTACTAACTGGGACTCGCAAGATCATCATCACGACGGTCCACAAGTTCGGTGAGGCCCCCGGGGTGCTCAATGCGCGGTCCAACATCATCGCGATGGTCGACGAGGCCCACCGCTCCCAGGAGGGTGACTTCGGACGTGCAATGCGCGAAGCACTGCCGAACGCCTTCCTCTTCGGACTCACGGGAACACCCATCAATCGGAGCGACCGCAACACCTTTACCGCCTTCGGTGCACCCGCCGACCCGGGCGGCTACATGTCGAAGTACACCTTCACGGACTCGATTCGAGACGGCGCGACTCTTCCGCTGCACTTCGAGCCACGACTCGTCGACGTGCACATCAACCGTACGGCGATCGATACGGCGTTCGCCGCGCTAACCGAGGAACTCACTGACAAGGAGCGCAGCGCCCTCTCGAAACAAGCGGCCAGTGTCGCTCACTTGCTCAAAGCCCGTGACCGAATCGCTACTGTCGCTCGCGACGTCGCCGAGCACTTCACTGAGCGTGTCGCCCCTGAGGGCCTTAAAGCCCAGGTAGTCGTCTACGACAAGGAGGCTTGCGTCTTGATGAAGACCGAGCTCGACCGGATCTTAGGTGCAGAGGCGGCAACCATTGTCATGTCAATGAACGCCCGTGACCCTCAGCAGTGGCGTGACGCCTGGGGCCGCGACCGGGACGAGGAAAAGAAGATTCTCGATCGCTTTCGCGATCCCGCTGACCCTCTGCAGATACTCGTCGTGACCGCGAAACTCCTAACGGGCTTCGACGCCCCAATCCTGGGTGTCCAGTACCTAGACAAGCCCCTGCGTGACCACACTCTGCTCCAGGCCATCTGTCGCACGAATCGCCCCTATCACGGCAAGAGCCATGGACTCATCGTCGACTACATCGGAATCTTCGACGACGTGGCCCAGTCTCTCCTCTTCGACGATCCCACGATGATCTCGGTCATCACAAACCTTGAGGCCCTTAAGCAGCAGCTTCCAACGGCTCTCACGACCGCGCTCGCCTTCTTCACGGGGGTCGATCGTTCGGTAGCAGGCTGGGAAGGTCTCCAGGCCGCCCAGGATCGCCTGCCCGACGACGAGGCCCGCGACGCCTTCGCACGGGCATACTCCAAACTCTCGCAGCTTTGGGAAGCCATTAGCCCAGATCCAATGCTCTCCCCCCTCCGAACCGACTACCGGTGGCTGACCGATGTCTATGAGTCTGTGCGACCAGCGGACCACACAGGCAAACTCGTCTGGCACGCTCTTGGTGCGAAGACCCTCGAGTTGATCAACGAGAACGTAACCGTTGACGTTCCCCGCAATGACCTCGCGACCGTTGTGATCGACGCTGAATTGCTAGAGGAGTTAGCTGTGGGCAAGGCCGATCCGGAAGTGGCAATGCGGGTGATCTCAGGACGCATCGCGCGACATGGCAACGACCCCAAGTTCGTGGCACTCGGTGAGCGTCTGGAGAAGTTGAAGGAGCGCTACGACCAAGGGCAGCAGGCCAGCCTCGATTTCCTACGAGAGCTGCTCGAAATCGCCCGTGACACGGTCGCCGCCGAGAAGGACGCCGACGAGGTTCCTCGTGAGGAGCGCGGCAAGGCTGCGCTCACCGAACTCTTCGACTCCGTCAAGAGCGAGAACACACCAGTAATGGTCGAGCGCGTCGTCAACGACATCGACGAGGTCGTGCGGGCGGTGCGATTCGAGGGCTGGCAGGAGACCGCCCAAGGCGACCGTGAAGTTCAGCAGGCTCTGCGCAAGACCCTCTACGTCCGCTACCAACTACGCGATCCCGTGCTCTTCGAGCGAGCTCACGAATACGTGCGTCAGTACTACTAGAGACGATTTCTGAAGAATCCCTGACCGGGACCCGTCGAGGTTCCATGATGGACATGTGAACGATGCCCTGTTCGGCGCACTCGTCGGCGGTGGAGCCACCTGTCTAGCCGCGTGGATCACCATTCGGGAACAAGGGCGACATGTCACCGAAGAGCTAACCCAAGGACGCTTCACCGACGCGTACGTCACATTGCAGATCTACGTCAGTTCCTGGGCCGACCACGCCACATGGAACCTGAATCTCGTCAAATTGATAGGTGAAACCGAACCGGTACTACCCCAGGTCAGTGACGTGCAGGGAGCACAAGTATCGCTATTCGCATCAGATGAAGTTGCGTTTGAGATGGACGAATTCTCTAAGTCGGTAATGAATTACCGAATGGCGGTTGGCCGCCTACAAGAGGTGCGCCGCGCCTCGTCCATGACCCCTAACCGTCAGCCCCGGGTGAGACACCCGCTGAGAATTTCCATTTCATAAGGGCGAGACAAGTGATTCCAACGACCAATGACAACAACCAACGCCGCCGAGGCGGTTTCGCGTGACCAAGATGGTGACGTGCAAGACAACACCGACCCCGCGGCTCGACCAACGAGACGAACATTCAGCACCGAAGAGAAGTTGGCCCTTCTCGCCGCCTACGAGGCGTGCGACCCCGGCAAGAAGGGCGAGTTCGCCCGTCGTGAGGGGATCTACTCGAGTCAGCTGACCGAGTGGCGCCGCGCTCGAGACGCCGGCACGCTCGCGGCGCGCGACTCGAACTCGTCGCGTCGCGATCGGCGCGAGTTCGACAAACTCGAACAGAGGAACAAGCGGCTAGAGGCCTCGTCAGTGCGGTCGAGGGCCTGTTCCTTGAGGGCGAGATCCGCGTGGACGTAGATCCGAGTCGTTTCAACTGATTCGTGTTCGAGCCAGAGTGCGATCGAAGCAATGTTGTCCGCGTACTCGCAAATATGTAGCACGAAGTACATGCGAACGTGTAGGTCCGCCAAACTGCAGATTAGCGGTTCTGGTCACCTCCCTTCGGGTTGACGTGGTCCTTTAAGCGGTAGCTCGGGCGGTTGATCGAGATGACTTCGCAGTGGTGCAAGAGCCGGTCGAGGATGGCCGACGTTATCTTTCTTTACGCGAAGAAAAGTGGCCCTGAACTGGGGGGATCTATCGTGGACATGTGTCTAAGACAGGTCCTTGCCGGAGGACGACTGCGCCTTTGCTCTGCGCGGGACTTCATCTTCGAATGGCGTCTTCGCGCAGTTGCCCGTGGAGGCGGGCGACGGTGTCGCGCAGATCCCTGTTCTCTTTCGTCAGTTCGGTGATGTGCTTGTGAGCGATCTCAAGGCGGCGGCGATTGGACTCTGCGCTTGCCCGGCTGTCCCTAGCTTCCGGCACAGGACTGGCCTTCGATGCGTTGAGCGTTTTGATCTCGTCCAAGAGATCGTGCTGAGCGTAGAGCCACGACCGGGAGACCCGTGCTCTGACGGCGAGTCGAGCCACCGTGATCACCTCGCCTTGTGGCATCGATGCCAACCCGGTGGTCGCTCGCTTCAACGTCTCGTCATGACGAGCCCGAGCGAGTTGGGCCAATCGCTCCGAGTTGTCAGGCAGCATCGGAACCGGTCACGGCCGACTGGGTTGATCCGGGCGGTTCTGCGCTCGATTCGTCGTGGCTGAGCGTAGCGATGATCGACTGCAAGTTCCGTTCAACAGTGTGGTTCATCTCGGCCATCCGCTGATGGCCGTCATGTTCGGCACGTCCTATCAATGCTCGAGTGGACTCGAGTTGGCGGTGATGCTGCGGAAGGAATTCGACCGTGGTGACAAACACCGGGCAGGTCAAACACGCATTGGCGTATTCGCAACTCTTCTGGAGAGGGAACGTGCAATATCCATTCGGCAGGGCCATCTTGGCGCGAGCGAGGTTGTTCTTCATCCAGACTGCTTCAGCAAGCGGCCCGCTTTCGATCGCCAGTTCCTCGCCGGCGACATTTACCTTGCGGGCCCGCTCCCACTGCTCACGGATTGTCTGGTCCGATAGACGGGCGTAGTGAGATGTCATTTCGTGAGAGTCGTGGTCGAGGAGACGACGGACCGTCTCTTGCGGAACGTCGTTGTTAATCAGCCGCGTTCCGTAGGTGTGGCGCCACTGGTGGGGCGTCACATGGACGGGACGACCGAGCTGATCACGCACGTCGCAAATGAGCAGCCACGTGACGAGCTCCCCGCGGAAGGTCGCTGCACTGAACGGCACTTGTCCATCGGGGTTGCGAGTCTGGCGTGGCAGCAGGCAGTGCCCGTCGGGGAACTTGCTCAATACGACATCCTGGTGCACCTGGATGGCTTCGGCCAGGTCGGCTCCAATGGGAACAACCGCGTCGCGTCGCATCTTGTGATTCCGGTAACGCAGGTATGGCGCGTCTTGGCCGTCACGAACGATGCAGTCGAGTGCCAGCTTGCATCCGTCGCCGACCCGAAGGCCCGTGGCCATGAGAATCTTTATGAGTAGGCGGCCACCGAGGTCTGCGAATCGTTCCAGATTCTCCTCTCGTTCCAGCTGGCTCATGACGATCTCTGGCAATGCTCTCGGGAGTGCGACGTCGCGACGAGGGTAGTCCTCGCTGTAGATCGCTGCTCTCGGGCTAAGCCGAGGTTCCCACCCGTGTTGTCGAGATGTCAGGAGCAGCCCCGCCAAGCTCCCGATCTGTCCTATCCGAGTCTTGGCATTCGGGTAGAGCGTGGCCAGGTTCGAGAGATGCACTTCGATCAACTGGCGGGTGAGCGCCTCAGGGCCGCGCTGGAGCGACGGGCACGACTCCGAGAATCTGGTGATGGCGTGAACGTCGGCCACTACGGTCGACATCCCGATCCCGGTCGAGAGGCGCCAGCGAGCCCAACGCTTGGTCACCGAGCGAAGCCACGGCGCTGCGATCCCGTCGAAACGTAGCGCCTTGTCCCGGCCTGGGTAACCGATCCGGCGTAGCAGCCAGATATCTCTCGGGAACTCGGCGTCCCAGCCAACGCCTTCGACGAGGTCGGTGAGATAGCCGATGGCGTCGAGGAGGAACCGGTGACTGACGCTGCCGTGATCGGTCGAGTAACCGAGGTCGATAGTCCACGTCTCAGGAGTGCGGTCCAACAGCGATGATGCACCACTCGCTGAAAGCTGATTGAGCAGGCGTCGCAGCAAGTCCGGCCGAGTCTTGGTGCGGCGCTCGTCGACCCGACACTGGATCGCGTAAGCGATCTCGAGGCGCATCGGCATCGGCAAGGCACGCAGGTCGAATCGGTCCCTCCCGAAACTTTCGCAGCTGAGAACGTACTCGGCCAGAGGCGGTCTGCCGTGGTTGGCCCAACGGGTGCGATGGGATCGGCACAATCCCGAAGGGCCTTCGCCGTCGAGCAGACAGTGCGTGAGGGCACACTTCGCCTCTCGATGGAAGGACGGCCCGCTGTGTTCGGTCGCCCACGTTGCCCGATCAGGGAAGTGGGCACGCTGCCAGCGCAGATAGTGGGCATGGCAGAACGTGGCCATGTAATGACCGCGGCGACACGACGGAGCCGTGCAGCCCGGAGGCTGGCCGAGCCACCTGGAACTGGCCGGTGCCGACGCTGCCCAGTTCTCCAGATCCGGGCGACCGGCGGTAATCCAGCTTTGGTGGTGGGCAACGCACATCCCGATGAGCACGCCGGTGCGCGTGCAGCTGGCGGCCCTGCACGTCGGGCCTCCCATCACGGCGTCGGAAGCATCGACGAAGATCACGTCCTCGTCGAACTCGGGGCGCAACTGAGTGGCGAGACGCTCGACCAAACTCACGCTTCCGACCTGAAGCGGCCTTGCCAGAGCACTCATGGCGCGGGCATCGCTGCCAACACGCCAGCAGCGACGAGCGCCCTTCTCGCGTCCTCGACGCCGAGATGAGCGTAGGTGTCGATCGTGGTCGAGATCGAAGCGTGACCCATGAGCTTTTGGACGACCTCGGGTGCCACACCTCGCCGGAGGAGATTTGTGGCAAAGGAGTGGCGAAATAAGTGGGGGCTGAACTCGATGCCGGTCCGGGCGCGCAACCGACGAACCAAGCGGTAGACGCTGGCGTAGGTCATCGGCTGGCCGAGCGGTTCTCCCCACAGGTTCACGAACACGTAGTCACAGTCCAACGCCCCGTACTCGTCGTGCAGGTAGTCACTGTAGAGCCGAATAAGTCCTGGGTCGACTGGCACCTCACGAGACCAGGACTTGGCGCGAGCGCCATTGATGTTCAACCGCTGGCGGACGGCGATCTCGCAACGCCGCGCATCGATGTCTTCGTGACGGAGACCGAGCGCCTCGCCGACGCGCAAGCCCGTGCCGGCCAGCAGGCTCAGTAGGAACCGGTCCCTCAGCCGGTCGCACCCCTCGATCAGACTGCTCATCTCCGCGAGTGTGAGTTCCCGCGGAGTTCGGCGTTCTCGGCGCAGCCCGACGACTTGGTGCCGTTCGGGCCTCGCGCCCAGGTGGGCAAGGAAGGGCTTCCACGATCCGCCCCGTCCGCCGGGCCGCCATCTCGTCAACAGCTCGGCCACGTCGACACCGTGACGAGCGTGGAACTCGTAAAAGGAGGCCACCGCAGAGAGTTTGCGGTTCACCGTCGAAGTAGACAACGCGCCCTCCACCCATGGCAATGCAGCCACCCGGCCGGTTCGTGCGGTAGGAGGAAGCCGGAGCCACGCAACGAATCGACCGAGGTCCTCCAGGCACACTGCGGCCCAGTCGAGTTCGCGGATGGTCAAATACGAAAAGAAGTCCTTCAGATCGTGGGCGTAGGCCCTCACCGTATTCGGCGAGCGCTCGATCGCGCTCAGATGCGCCAGAAACTTCTCCACCGGTTCGACAAATTGACCGTCCGCCAAAATCGTCGACGACTCTACCCCCGAAGGCATGACTACTCGTTGAACACGCAACTGGTCTCCTGTCGTGGGAACCGCAAGATAACCCGCCCAAGACACAAAGCCGGGGATGGTCGAGGTCTCGTCATAGACGTTAAAGACAACACCGACAGATGGTCAGATAACCGAGGCGAGGACGTCGTCGCCGAAGACCTGACCCCATTCGCCAAAGCTTTTGTTCGAGGTCACGATGATCGACCCCTTCTCATAGCGGCGCGAGACCATCTGGAAGACCATGTTGGCGTCGGCGCGGTGAAGGGAGGTATCCCACTTCGTCAACCTATGCCGATGTCGGCATAGGTTGGATTATGTTGACCGCGTGATTATGTCGATTCCAGACCAGAACACGCGCGTTCCATCTGTTCGGCCCTGGTGGGTGGTGTTGGGCGAGTCGGCATAATCACAGTGCCTCCAGGAAGGCAAGCAGTTGGTCGGGTGGCCGGAAACGGGTCCACGTCGTGGCGGGACCCGCTGCCTTGGACAGCGCGCGTTCCTTCAGCGCAAGGTCAGCGTGCTGGTAGATGTCGGTGGTGCGAATTGACTCGTGTCCCAGCCACAAGGCGATGACGGCCACGTCCACGCCCGCGTCGAAAGAGGCGCATAGCCGCCGTGTGGCGAAGTACGTGCGGCGTCACGTCCTTTTGTCCGAGCGAGGCGCAACACTCGGCCGCCGTCCGTGCGTGTCGAGCGACCATCTTGCTGACGGCGCTGCGACTGAGCGGGCCCGAGCCGTGGGTGTTGGCAAAGAGTGGCGAGTCGGGGGTGCCGCCGTGTTCTGCCATTAGTCGCATTACCGTTTACTTAAGGACTGAAGTGGAAATCTGAGGACATGCCGCGCGCGGGGTGGGTGAAGCCGGAGACTGATCAGCGCCTTTCCGATCACATCTCCATTGGCGTGTTGACCCGAGTATTCCCACCGGAGCTGGTCGATCGCGTGATCGAAGAATCGGGTCGGACCGAGAAACGCCACCGACTGCTGCCCGCCCGGGTCGTCGTCTACTACGTGCTCGGTCTGGCCCTCTTCAGCCAGTCCTCTTACGAAGAGGTGATGCGGATGCTCGTCGAGGGGCTCAGCTGGGCCGGCGACTGGGCCCACGCCTGGAACGTGCCCACCAAGGCGGCGCTGTTCAAGGCGCGCATGCGCCTGGGCTCAACACCACTCGAGGCGCTGTTCAAAGAGACCGCGGCGCCGATGGCGACCAAGCGCACCAGAGGCGCGTGGTTCAAGGGACGTCGGCTCATGGCGATTGATGGCACGTGCCTCGACGTCGCGGACACCGTGGCCAACGACGCGTTCTTTGGACGTCCCGGCTCGAAGGGTCCAGGGGGCGTCGGGGCCTTTCCCCAGATCCGCGTGGTGGCCCTCGCCGAGTGCGCGACCCACGCGATCGTCGATGTCGCAGTCGGTCGCTACCGCGACAGCGAACATCGCCTCGTGGGGAACCTCGTTGACTCGATGGGGCCGGACATGTTGGTCCTCGCGGATCGGGGGTTCTTCAGCTTTTCCTTGTGGACCAAGGCTTCGGCGAGCGGGGCGGACCTGTTGTGGCGCACGAAGTCGAGCCACGTGCTGCCAATCAAGGCGCGCCTCGCCGACGGTTCGTTTCTCTCGGTGATCTATCCGAGCTTGAAGGATCGCCGCCACGACACCAACGCCGTCACGCTGCGCGTGGTCGAGTACGCACTCGGTGGCGAAGGCGCCGACGACACCACCTATCGCCTGCTCACCACGATCCTCGATCCCACGGTCGCTTCCGCGGCGCAGCTCGCTCGCCTTTACGCCGAGCGCTGGGAGATCGAATCCGCGTTCGATGAGTTAAAGACCCACCAGCGCAGTGCGCGTGTCGTGTTGCGCTCGAAGATGCCCGAGGGCGTGCTCCAGGAGGTCTACGGCTACTTCTGCGTGCACTACGCCATCCGCTGGCTGATGCACTCGGTGGCGCTCGGCGCGGACGCCGACCCCGATCGGATCAGTTTCACTCGCACCCTCCGGGTGGCACGCCGCACAACGGCGTCCCACCCGGGTTTTCCCCCTCAGGTACTTGACGACGCACACCACCAGGCGACCTCGGAGATGTTGTTCGAACTTCTCGACCCGAGGCGTCACCGCACCAACGCCCGGGTCGTCAAACGCAAGATGTCGAACTACGGCGTTACGCGCCCCGAACATCGCCGCCCGGGGCCGCCTCCGGACCGGACGCCAATGATCCTATCGGCTTAAGTAAACGGTATTGGGGTTAGCGCTATCTAGTTCGAGATGCTCGAGATTCAACTACTCAGTTCTCCATAAGTAGCCCGTGCTCAGCACGAGCCCTTGCTCGCTTCAGTTATGCCTCGGCTGGCGCCTCACGATCGCGGTATTTCAGGAGGACAACTCGCCCGCAGTCAACATAACACCTGACCTAACACGAGATGTCCTTCCTTATGAATACAAAATTCGAATAGTGATAAATATTCGTTTCGGGCTTCCTCAAGTCTCGCTTAAGAAGAGAAGTACCATAGGGGAGGATTTGAAATAGGGCGTATCCAGGTAACAATGCTCCTATACTAAATAGCGTATGACCCTCAAATAAATGATGCCAATTATACTCAATCTGTATGAACTTTGGACGGAGGTATGTTATCGTATCTTGAGCACCTAGCAAGACGTCGTATTCATAGCCTTCAGTATCAATTTTGATAAGATCAATCTCACTAAAGTTAGGAATATTTGTCTTGAAATAGTTATCCAAAGTATTTACGTGAACAGTCAGCGTTTCCTTATTTACTGCACCAACATATTCAATCTCGTTGATGCTCTTACTTAGTGATGCAAACTCCGTATTTCGAGAACCAAAATGAATTTGAGCATCACCCGCGCTACTTCCAAGCGCCTCATTCACTATGGTCAATCTGTCCGGGAACTGATTTTGTAATTTCTTGAGTTCATCGAATTCTGATGGTAAGGGTTCAAAAGCAAACACATGAGCACTTGAGTACATTAGCAAGTTTCTCGAATAACTGCCACTATTCGCTCCCACATCAATGCAAATTTCAAGCTTTTGTTTAGCAATTCGTCTTATGAACTTTTGCTCTCCATTACGGGCCATGTTTGAATTCTTGTAACCGCTTCCTCGCAGGATGAAGTGAATGAGCACACTATTCAATTTGGCTGCAGAAGGTCTTCCTAGAGCAAACACTAGTGGAC
This sequence comes from Actinomycetes bacterium, assembly GCA_021793515.1. Classification (GTDB taxonomy): domain Bacteria; phylum Actinomycetota; class Acidimicrobiia; order Acidimicrobiales; family RAAP-2; genus RAAP-2. Next base: position 162,317 of record JAJYSP010000002.1, read on the forward strand.
TGGCCACTAGAGTCTCCAATTTTTCTTGGAATTTATTCATCTGAGAACCTTTCCAGATACTCTGTCAATGCGCAACCTAATCCGATGTTCATGTCAATATTTATATGATAACCCATCCGAACGTAGTTTTGATCTTAGGCGATTAGTGCACACGAGAAGAGATAGCGTCACGATCAGTGGGCCAATGCCCTCGATAGTCGTCGTCTGTAGATGACGTCAAGTGGTCATTGATGACTGGGGGCATTCAAGTAGATAGCGTAACTATTTCTGTGAACTTCTCCAATGGTGTCTTATAGCTGAGGATCTTGCGCGGACGTTCGTTCAGACTGAATTGAATGCGTTGCAGGTCTTCTTTCGGGTGCTCCAATAGTTTGGTCCTCTTGACCATGTATTGGCAAAGCAGACCGTTCGTATTCTCATTGGCTTCTCGCCACCACGGACCGTGCGGGTCGCAACAGTAGTAGGGATTCCGAGGGTTTTCGCAAGTTCCGATTGATTCCGTACAGGCATCAGGCCTACTTCTCGAACGAGTGCGCTTCACACTGCACCTCCTTGTGATGTTCTGTCGTTCGTAGTCCGAATGTTGGCCGCGGATTCATTATCGCGCGAGACTGTGACATTGGTCGAGCGAGAGCGGCGCTGAGGCGGTCGAGTCTGTCCTGGGTGGTAGAGGAAAGCACCGCGCCCATCGGTGCGTCGTCCGGTGAGCAGACCTTGGCGTCGCCAGATCTTGATTGTCTGAGCGGTGGTGTCGAGTTCGACGGCGATCTCTCCCACCGTGAGCATGCCGGCGGAGCGGAGTCGCTGGCGGAGGTCCGCGATGCCCCGGTTGCGACAGAGTTGGGCCAGGGATGGCTTGGTGAATGGCTTGCCCCAGCCGCCGAGGAGTCCCCGTTCGTTGAGGATCGTGACGGCCTCATCGGTGGGATGCTCGGCGAGGAGTTCCTCGATCGCGTCGATAGTGGCCTGTGGGGTGGCGTGAGACTCCCCGGCCCTGAGTGGACGAGGGACTTCGATGCTGTGGGTGGCCCCACCGGAAAGTCGGACGTGCGCCGTGATGTGCTCGTCGCTCTTGAAGAGGGTGACGTCGGTGACGAGAAGTCGAATGAGGCGCTTGCGCTCACGCATTGGCGTCCCCGGATCGTTCCACAGGGCGGGCAGGTCGGTGGTGAGGGCCCGGATGCGGGCCTGATGTTCCTCGTCGAGCGCTGCGCCGGCCACGTCGCGGGATCGTTCGTAGTTGTCCTGTTCGTCGGCGAGTTCACGAAGCTTGTGGTTCCAGTCCGCCTCCAACGTATCGGCCACCAGACGATTGGTGGGATCCACGGCCAGGTAACGGCGCCTCGCGGCCTCGGCCGCATAACGGGCCCGTTCGACGCCGGCTCGACGAATGCGATCGGCCTCGATGGTGCGGTTGGCGAGTTCGGCCGCGACCTGAAAGGCGGCCTCGATGGCGAGCGGGGTGAGCTGTTCGAGCACGAGGGCTGCGACCGCGGCGTCGACACCCGCTCCGTACACCCTCTGGCACGACGGTGTGCCAGAGGCGATTCCTTTTCGCTGGCACGCATAGCTCGGCACCAGGGTCGTGGCATCGCGGCGGTGATAGCCGATGGTCATGCGCTCGCCGCACTTGGCACAGATAACAAGTCCCTGCAAGAGCGCCGGTCCCTCGCGGGCCGGACCGGCTCGGCGATTCTCGCCGTGAGCGACCGCGTTAGCGGCGAGAGTGGTCTGGTTCGCTTCGAAGGTGGCGAAGTTGATGTAGCCCTCGTGCGCCTCGGGGATGAGGACCGTCCATTCGTCGCGGGGCTTGTTCAGCGTGCGGTGTCGACCCTCGGCGTTCGTGACGTCGCGCTTGCGACCGTAAAAGTAGGCGCCGGCGTAGCGCGGGTTGTGCAGCGTGAACAGGACGTTGTCGTGGCGCAGCGCAATCCAGTACAGCTCGCCCGAGTGCGGGCCGCCGAGGTGGCGGTGAGGAAACGTGAGACCCTCTCTGGTAAAGGCCTTCACGACCGCAAGGGCCGAACCGGTCGCCGCAAAGGTGCCAAAGAGGTGCGCGATCGCTCCTCTCACGCCGGCGTCGGGATCGAGCGTGACCGCTCCGGTGGCGTCGTAGACGAAGCCGACCGGCAGACGCACGCGCAGTTCGCCCCGGGCGGCTTTGGCGAGGATCCCGCCTTGGAGTCGGGCGCGGATGAAGTACAGCTCGGCCTCGGACATGGTGCCCTTCAGCCCGAGCAGCAACCGGTCGTTGATCGTCGAGGGGTCATAGAGGCCGTCCTCGTCGCAGATGAGCGTGTTGGTAAAGGCGCACAGTTGCAAGAGGCGGTGCCAGTCGGCGTTATTGCGCGCGAGGCGCGAGCACTCCAGGCCCAGCACGATGCCCGCCTTGTTGAGCGAGACGTCGGCGACGAGACGCTGAAAGCCCTCGCGGTCGGCGGCTGACGCGCCGGACTGGCCCTGGTCGACGTCGATCACGACGATTCGTTCGCTGGGCCAGCCAAGCGCGATCGCCCGGCCGCGCAGGTCGTATTGGCGTCGGGTCGACTCGGTGTTGTGGGCGACCTGGTAGAGACTGGACTGGCGCACGTAGAGGTAGGCGGTTCGTGCCAGGTGATCGGCGTTGACCTTGGTCGAGGTATCGGTCATGGGTGTCCTTTCGTGATGATGTGCTCTCAGGCGTGCGCGAGTGCCATCTGGGCGAGCACGGCGACGACTTCTGGCGTGGGCCGCAACGACAGCGCGACGGATGGTTGGTGGATTGATGTTGGTAGAGGGATGGACGAGGGTCGCGCTGACGTTGCTCCGCTCGGCCTCGCGACGGCGGCCCGCGCGGCCATCCACGCCGCCACGCCTCGGCCGGTAAGTACCCCGTGGCCGAGACGCCACCCGCCGGGCTGCTCGGCGAGCACCGCCTCGCGCAACTCCTCGTAGGCGAGAACCAGTTGACCCGGATCGCGCTCGACCTCCGTGTCGCCGGTGTCGAGCGTGTCAGCCACTTTTGGGTTGGCCGTCCCGGCGCGCGAGGGCCCGTTCGATCGAACGCGGATGGACCCGCACACCGAAGCGATTGTTCACCGCGTCGGCGAGAGTTGCGGACCCTACGTGCGTATCGGCGGCCCGTAGCTCGGCGACGTAGTCGAGCACTTCGGCGGTCACCTTGTGCGCCCGACGAGGCCCCGGTTTGACCGGCACTAGTGCGGCCAGGCCACCACTGTCCAAGGCCGCGGCCGCACTGTAGAAGGACTGGCGCGAGAGTCCGAAGTCGCGCGCGGCGCTGCTCACCGAGGCGCCCCCGGTTTGGGCTCTTCGCACCATCTCGTATTTGACCTGCACGAGGTCGCGAGCGTCGAAGAAGCTCGAGGAGAGGAAGGTCTCGTCGTTCACAGTTTCGGGATGCGCGTTGAGGGTTCGTGAGCGGACTAGCTCGGCGGCCTTGGAATCGGGTGGACGTTTGGACACGGTGTCTCCTCGGTAATAGTGTTAAGGCCATTATGCCGTCTCTCTTTTGGGGACTGGTGGATGGACGGACACTCATACCTCATTGACCCTTTGTATCTAGGCCATTCAGAGTGTTCAGGAACGACGGCGCTCGTTGGAACCGTCTGGTCCATGACATAATTCTCTGGACATTCACGGCGTAATCTCCTTGACAATCAGCGAACGGTCACTGGTCAGGCCGCCAATCAATTCAGTCAGCGCAGCGAGGTTCGCAAGGTGGAAGGGTGAGCGGCCCGCTGATACCACCACGAACGGATCGAGTGCCACGGCGTCGGTCCACTCTGCCGGCAGTGACACCAGTTTGCCGCTGGCGTCATAGACATAGATTCGGTCAACCTGCCAACTCTTACGCCGCTTGACGAATTCGAAGTCTTGGCCTGCGAGAGGGTGAAACGGATGAGTGACCCGAATCCGTTGGGGACTTAGATCGTTGGGTTCAGGAGCATTCGACGGTTGGGTCCAACGGGCCGACCGAGGCGAACAATCTCATAAAGCGGCTCTTCGGATTCGCGCGGGGTCGAATGACGTCAGTGGGTTGACCGGCGAGGGGTAGTCACGAGAGCGAACGGGGGGCTCTGCAAATCTGCTTGGTGTCTAAGCCAACAGAGAGAGAACCCACCATGATCACTGACCCTATCGCTATGAACGTGTTCCTTGTCAACCTCGAGGGCGTCCGGGTGATCGGCGACGTCGACGACGGTGCGACCGTTCTTGCCCACTTCGAAGGTCGCCCAGCGTCCCGCGAAGTCAGTCATCTTGAGGCGCGGGGCGGCGATGCGTTCGTCGACCTCGGTCCAGGTGCCCGTCGGGCAGTCGCTCTCTCGGCAGGCGAGGTGGCGCTTGTTCCACACCAGCACGAGCTTTCGACCGACCATCGTGAGATTGACAAGGGGCACCAAGCGTCGGTCCTACACGCTCCCCACCACTCCGCAAGTGGGACACCCCACGACCTCTCTCTCGAGCTCGATGTGCACCTTGGGCGCCACCTTCTCGTCATCGATCTGGATCAGCCGCACCCTATCGAGGTTGACGAAGAACAGATTCATGGCGATAGGGTCGGTAATCACGGAGGTTCTCTTTCTGTTGGCTTAGACACCAAACAGATTTGCAGAACCCCCGTTTGCTCTCGCGACTACCCCTTGAAGTTCAGCCCACTGGCGTCAACTCGACCCCGCTCGTTTGCGAAGTGCTGATTAACGAATGACGTAACTCGGTTCACACCCCTAATGTTACTTTTGAATCCAAAGCGCCGCTATTGTCCTGCGCTAAGGGGTCGTCAAGTGATGAGATCGACCCCGGTTGTGTCACAAGAGCCATCTTGGAAAATCTAGACCGTGCCAGAATCCGAAACGCCACATCCATTATAATTGGGACTAGACCCTGTTGCCGTTTCAAGAATCTTTGTTGCGACATCCTCCCAGGGAATAACACCGTTGGGCTGGACCTTAGATTGATATTCGTAATTCGTTTTAGTAATGATGTCGATAATTGCTTCGCTTAGTTTTCGTGGCGAAGATGGAGTAATCACCCCGTTAGATGCGGAGATCGAGTCAGATAAGCCCGGGACTTCGTATCCCGCAGTAACCGTCCCATACTGCGCCGCCTCTGTCACAACGAGCCCCCAACCTTCGCGAACAGATGTTGCGAGCAACACATGTGCTCTTGCCAAACGGTCACGTTTTTCACTTTCCGAAACCCGGCCCAGAAATTCAACTCCTGGCGGAGATAATCTGCGTATTTTCTGCTCCATTGGCCCGGTTCCAATTACCCACAAGCGAACTGACGGTACCACATGTCGAACTAAACGGAACGCTTCAATAGCATCATCGGGCCGCTTGTTAGCTGCTAACCTCCCTACGAAAATGCATGTCGGGGAATCTTCACGTTTAACGTCACTTTGCTCTATCACGAGGTCTATTCCCTCTGCCACAACAGTCACGTTACGCAAACCGTAATCTACTAACGAATTCGCACTCGATTGAGATACGGTGATAGTTGGAACATTGCGATAAGTCTTAAGCCACCATGGCTCAAGAATGAACCGCCCGACGAAAGCAACAGGTAGTCGGTACTCGTAAAACCACACCTCCTTACAGACTTGGTGGATTAGAGCGATTACAGGCGTATCATCAATCCACTTTGGCGCGAGAAAGGGACGAGTGTTCACTTCGTCAATGACAAGGTCATATCGACCGTATCCTTCGCGCCGATAGAATCTCCTTGCTTCTCTGTAAACGGAGTGCTTCGAGCCTCGGCGAATCGTACGTACGCCATCGATCACCTCGTCCGAGGAACGTCCTGACACTGAAGCGCAAAACAACGTCACGGAGTGTCCCATCTTGATCCACTCCATAGCGACTCGTTGGGTGTACACTTCTGCGCCACCAGCGTTGGGATGAGCACCATCACGCCAATTGAGAACCAGAATGCGGAGTGGTCGGTCGGTGCTCACTTCATTGTGCTCCCGGTTGATTGATAGATGACTCACCACAAATATGGTCCGCGTCAGTTCTATCGGTTTCGTTTAATGAAATATCGCGGTCGTAGTAGTGCATCAGGCGTAATCTGTAGAAAATCGCGAGAGTATCTAACAGTGTTTGCTTTACTGACCGGAGCGACACGGTACTGGTAAACCGTTCATTGATCTGCACCGGCATCTCCACAAACTTATCGAAGCCCTGGCGCTTGGCAACAACAAAAAGCTCCAAGTCGAAAGCGAATCGCTTCTCAACCATCCTCGGCAGAGCACTCGCCAACACGTCTCGGCGCATCGCTTTCACACCCGTCTGCGTATCGCGCACGGGTAAACGAAAAAGCCACCGATTTATCTGTTGGTAGAACCACGAATAGATACGGCGAAGCGGTGGGTAAACGACCTGTGAGTCACGGTGGCGCTTGCTTCCGTAGATGATGTCGGGGTCGTCCGCAACAATGCGCTCGAGATACCCGCGCAGAATATCGCCCGGGATGTCACCGTCACCATCGATGAACCCGAGGTATCTGCCCCGACCACGCGCAAGTCCCACTCGCAGTGCAGCCCCTTTGCCACTGTTCTCAGAAAGTTGGATTAAGTTGAGCACACCGGAATCCATTCCCTCGAGTTGCTTCTCGCTTCCGTCGGTCGACCCGTCAGAGACCGCGAGCACTTCGTACGTAATGCCCGACTCCGATAAGACGGCGAGCACGTTCTCAATATGCGCACCGAACCGCTCACCGGGGTTGTAGAACGGGATGACCAGGGTGAAGTCGAGGTCAGCTGATGAGTACTCGCCAGTGGTGAACCAGGTAGCTGACGCTTGGGATCCCGACGCGATGACTGATCGGACTGCGGGCGCCGCCATTACGACGACAAGGGTGGTGACGACGAACAAGAGGATTGATGCCACGACGCTCGGCGAACGATGATCGAACGTGACGAGTACGGCCGCGACGACGAGGCCGATCCACGTCCCGAGCGATGTCCACGAACGTCGCGCTAGATGGAAGTAAACGAGCACACTGAGGACACCGAGGGCGGCCGATTCAAAGGCGAGCGTGCCAAGGACCACCTTCGACCCTCCGTATGCCGAACCGAAAAGTATATGGACGGTGAACGATCCGAAGGTGGTGAGCGCAATCGCGACCAATACGCCAATAAGCGCGACGACCCCGAGAGTCTGAACGAAGGCGCGGCGACTCGCCGCGCTCGTGCCGTCACCAGCCACCATGTGGGGAAAGGCAACCGTCGTTATAGCGCCCGGCACGAACAACGCAATACGTGCCGCCACCGCGCCGGCGGAGTACTGTCCAGCAACGAATGGCGTGAAGTAGTGCCGAGCCAGAACGGTATCGACGCCCATTAGGGCCGTCAAACCCGTCAGCGCCCCGATGGAGCGCAACGTGTCTCGACTCGTCGCCCGTAACGACACAAGTCCTTCGGCTCGCCCAAAGTACGACCGTGCGAGAACGGCGAGGATCCCGGTCGTTACGACCTGTGCGAAAATTGTTGCGCTGACCGCCCCCGCCACGCCACCTCCAGTTTCAGCCAGTAGAACCCCAACCGCGAGACGCACGATGGCGCCACCCACAAACGTCGCAATGGCGACAGCGCGAAATCGGTATTCGCCGATCAACGCGCCCGTGAGCACCGCACCGACCGTTGCCACCGGGATCCACGTCGCGACGAGCAGGACCGGCACCCACGAACCTAAGTGAAGAAATCGATCGACCAGGGGAGTGAATGCAATGACGATCCCCATCGCGAGCAAGCCGTACAATGCACCGAGGCCAACTGATCGACCGAGACCGATTGGCTCATCCGCGTCCACTCGACGCGCAACTGCTTGGGTGACGGCTAACTGCACCGCACCGAGAGGAACTGCCAGCAGCGCGACGATGCTCAACAATGCGCCCAGGGCGCTGTAGTGCGTCGGGCCCAGAAGTCGGCTCACGACGACGTGGAACAGAAAGTTAAAGACGTTGACGCCCGCTGTCGCGAGGAGGAACGATACCGCCCCGCGACTGAATATGCCGTGCGAGACCGCCGCCCGAAAACCTGCCGTCCAGCGACTCGAACGCTCGGCCTTCATGGTCATATCGAGGGCTCATCGCACGTAGTGGCCACGAAAGACTCGAGGGCGAGTGAATCGCAAGCACACCGATGGCGAACGGTCAACTCGCGGTCAGCGTGCGGACGAAGCATTCGAAAGCCGCTGGAGCGTTTTTCGTCCGTCGGGAGAACGCCGATGTCGCACGAATACCTGTCGCCACGCGCGCCGACCCGTTTCGTCTCCATCACCACTCTCTAATCAACTGCTCGTTACACAACGCCAGATGAACGTGGATCCTTCACCATACGGTGTCGCTCCAAGTTACCGGCAATGACGAGGCCCCCTTTGTTAAACCACGGTCTTTCTCTGCGAATGATATTTCTAAATGTCACTCCAGTAACGGCGCCCAATCACTCCCTGTACTCAAATTCTAAAGATTGGATGATTCTGACCCTAAGATGAGTAGTCATCGTGCCATCGGACCATCACCACCGTAACGACAAGCACGCAACGCCGCCTTTGGCCCGCCCGCCCATCTGGTTCGCACGCGCTACCAGAAATCCCAATTCGTTGACAACAATCGTCTCGATAATCGTAGCGATTACCGTTGCCGCTCCCCTGGTGAACGGCGGTCGCATCTATCTGCTCGACTGGTCCCTTGGCCCCATTGCCCCACTTGTCTCGGCGACAACACTCGGATTGAACGGTGGTCTCACTGCCGGCATCGGCGGTTCATTGCTCGCCGTCGCGCTGAATGCCCTCGTCGGCGCCGCGACAACGTGGCTACTGATCGTCGCTTTCTTTCCCATCGCGATGCTCGGTGCCGCACGATTAGCCGGTGGGTCGAAGTGGTCGCGGCTAGCCGCCGCGACGCTCTACGCGGTCAATCCTTTCGTCTTCACTCGTCTCTTCGTCGGTCACTTGCCGCTCCTCATCGGCTACGCCCTGCTTCCCTACGCGGTGAAATCGGCACTGCGTTCGCCAGCGGCTCCGAGACTGTCTTCGGTCGTTCCGGCTCTCTGGTGGGCAGTACTCACGTCGCTGAGTCCGCACTTCGCCTGGATCTACGGCGTCGTGATCGTCGGCGTCGTCCTCGTCGCGAAGGGGATCGGCCCACGGGTACGGACGCTCTGGTTCGCCACCCAAGTCACCCTATTCGGTTTGATGAGCAGTTATCTCTGGCTCCCCCATAGCACCACGACCCTACCGACCCAGGTTGGCTCGGCGAGCTTGGACCTCTACCGGACACTCGGTGATCCGTCGCTGGGCCTCATTCCCAACGTCCTCGGTCTCTACGGCTTCTGGCGGATCGGTCCTGGCCCCGAACTCCCCAAGCAAGTGGTCACCGGATGGCCGTTTCTTATGGCCGTCATGCTGTTGATCGTGCTCGCCGGTGCTGTGCACGCCCTTCGGCGACATTCAAAACCACGTGCCGATCTGTCCACAACGACGTCCAGCGACGTCGCGGCCACCAGTGAGCTACCAGCACCAACGTCGCCAGCCGAAGAGCCTTCGCGCCGAACACTCGCGTGGTTGCTCCTCTTCGTCGGGGTCGTCGGGTTCTTCCTCGCCCTCGGTGACCAGGGCCCGATGGGACCACTCTTCCTCTGGGCCTACGACCACGTGCCATTCTTCCCGATCATGCGCGAACCTCAGAAGTTCCTCATGCTGCTCGCCCTCGCCTACGCCGTCTTCTTCGGCTGGGGTATCGACTGCCTCCGTAAATCACCCTCCTTCTCGTTCCGCGGTGGTCAGCTCACCGCGACGTGGCTGCTCGCCCTCGCGCTGCCCCTGGGGTACACCCCAACGATCTTCTTCGGGCTTGCCCATCAGATCGCCCCGAGTGCCGTGCCCGCGTCATACCAACAGGCTGATACCCGAATGGGGACCGGGCCGGGACTGGTCCTCTCGCTACCCTGGCACCTCTACCTCGCCTACCCCTTCACCAACGATCGTGTCGTCGCCAACATCACCACGAGTGAGTTCCGACGCGGCGTGATCGCGGGTGACAACGTGCAAGCCGGCAACGTGAACAGCCAGTCGACCTCACCGCGCTCGGCCTACCTCCAGGACCTCTTCAACCTGGCCCCGACGACCCACGAGTTTGGTGCGCTGGTCGCCCCTCTCGGCGTCAAGTACGTCGTGCTCTCCAAGACCGTCGACTGGCCACTCTACGGTTGGCTCAACCAACAGCGAGACCTGCGTCTCGTGATGAACACCCCAGCACTCGAACTCTGGCGCAACCTCGACTACCGCGGCGTCGGCGTGCGCGCGACGGCCCTCAGCCCGGTCAACACACTCGCCCAACTCGTGACGCTCGCCAATGACGGGAAACTCCGCGGCCGAGTGCCCGTCTTCCGCTCAGGCGCCAGTCTGCCCGCGAGTGCACCAACGTCGCTCGCCCGCACCGTCCACCAGGTCTCGCCCATCACCTATCAGATCGAGCCGGGCCCCGCGGGGTGGGTCTCGGTCGACGCCCCCTACCAAGAGGGGTGGTCGTTTAATGGAACCCCCGCCATCGAGTCGGCGACGGGCACGGTGCTGGTGCACGTCGGAGCGGCCGGTGGCACCCTCACCTTCACGCCGTGGCGACTCGTTCGACTGGGTTACGCCATCTCCCTCGGACTCTTCGTGCTCTTGTGCGCCGTCGCCATTGTCGGCCGGCGACGGTCCAAGAGACTCGAGCGACTCGGTGGGTCGGATAACTCCGACGTCTGAGATTGCTATCGGCGCCACGTCGTCGTGACCGACACCGTCGCGCCGAGCCTGATCACGTGATGCGGATCACCACGATGTGGTAGTCATCGGACTCAGCGCGCCAGACCGAGACGCAACCCGTAGTCCCACCCGAAACCGATGGCGAACGGTCCTCGCCACCACGTCGGCGTCAGTCACGTCCCGCTAGCGCCCACGACGTCGTGCGCCCCGGCCACCGACGGACCCGAACTCACCGCGACTCGAGCGTCGTCGGACGCGCCAGCAGCGACTCGAGGCGACGACGTATCGCGTCGGGGATCACCGTGTCGGGATCGTGGAGGTCACCGAGCAGGTCGCGCACGCCCACCAACGACGCGTAGAGCGGCGGGCACGTCGCGCACGTCGCCAGATGCGCCTCGAGGTTCTTGCGTCCCTGTTCGTCGAGTTCGCCGTCGAGATAGTCCGACACCAACGAGCGCGCCTGCGCGCACCCCAACACCACGTCTCGATTCGCCATTCGTCGCTCCTCCGCGCTCGCGAGGCTGCTCACCAGCATCATGCGTCCCCGTCGTAGCCGCTGTTTCGTCGCCGCGATCGAGAGCCCGAGTTGGTCGGCGACCTCGGCGACCGTCCATCCCTCGGCGTCGTGCAGCACGACGACCGTTCGGTAGTGCACCGGCACATGCACCAAGGCTTCAGTGAGGCCCGCTCGACTCTCGGCCCGCTCGAGGACGACCGTGGCGTCCACGCTGTAGCGCTCGTCGTCCCAATCACGCTCGACGTCGTCGACGACGAGCTCGTGACTGCGGCGCCGAGACACGTCAACGGCGCGGTGATAGAGGATCCGGTGCAACCAGGTCCGCAGCGACGACTCGCCGCGGAACTGGTCGCGTCGCTCGAGGGCGCGAAGCATCGTGTCCCCGACGAGGTCCTCGGCCTCGGCGTCGTTGCCGACGAGCCAGTGCGCATACCGGTAGAGCCCGTCGATCTCCGCGGCGACGGCGGACGCGAACCCGTCGTCGATCCCGCTCGTCGCTTCGTCGATCATCGGCCGATCGTAACCTCAGTGCGCGCTCGCGTCGTGTCGGTGTTCGTGCTCACCGAGCGTGTTCAACCCCGTCGCGCTGTAGAACGGGCAGTAGCCGGTGGCGGCCGTGACGACGAGGACTGCGGCGACGATCACGAGCACGATGCCCCAGGCACTCGAGAAACCGGCGAATCCCGCGATGACGAGCGCCACGATCGCGAACACGCCCCGCACGACCTTGTCTGATGACCCAACTGTCTTCTTCATGGTGATCCCTTTCTGCTTCGTACCTCATAGACGCACGAGAGGCCTCGATGGATACAGCTCGGCATCGCCACGCCAACGCTCGAAGCACGGTCCTTGTTGCGTGAGATCTTCAACACGCATGGCCATACGAGCGCCCATCGGACGATCTCGGCCAACGATTGCGTGTCTCCTCGGCTTTGCGCTGATGGACAGCCGTAGAATCGGTCCATGTCCACGGAACCTCGCGACTCCGAGACCTCCACAACCGTCGACCGCTATTTGGAGACCATCTACTGCATCGCCGGCGAAGGCGAGATCGTGCGACCGAGTCGGTTGGCCCAGTGGCTCGAAGTGAGCGCCCCGACGGTCAGCGAGGCGATCCGACGGCTCGCGCGCGACGGGTGGGTTGTGATCGGCAGTGACCGTAGCGTCTCACTCACCGAGATGGGAGACACCAAGGCGTCCACCATCGTTCGCCGACACCGAATCCTCGAGCGCTGGCTGACCGACACCCTGGGCTTCGACTGGGTCGCCGCCGATGAGGAAGCGGACCGACTCAGTTCGGTGATTTCCAATGACGTCATCGATCGGCTTGACGAGACCCTTGGCTCTCCCCTCACGTGCCCCCACGGCAATCCGATCCCGGGACGGTCCCCCGGATACGGCACACTCGTAGCCCTCGCCGACCTCGAGCCGGGTTCGTCGGGTCGCGTACGTCGCATCTCCGAGGTGGCCGAGCACCAGGCGCGAACCCTCCTGACATCGCTCCACGAAGCGGGCATTACCGAAGGGAGCGAAGTGTTCGTCTCCCCTGATGGTGGGGATACCTCGACGATCGCCATCAGCGTCAAGGGACGCATCCTCGCCATGTCACTCGAGTCGGCTCGATGGATCTGGATGGAGACCAGCTAGTCGTTCGACGCAGGACATGACGTCCGGTCACGTTGCATCGAGCTAATACTTCGCTTAGGCTAACCTAATATGACACGGCTAACCCGACTGGAGACGGCGTCGCGAGGTTCCGTGCCCGAACGTGACCGGCGAGGCACTTCGTGATCCCCTCCTTCGTCATTTACCTGCGTGAGGGCATCGAGGCCTCGATGATCATCGCGATTCTGCTTTCGTATTTGAAGAGCATCGACCAGCGCCGACACTTCCGTGATGTGTTCGTGGGTGTCGGTGCCGCGATGGTGCTGTTGATCGCCGGCGGCATCGCCGCCTACGTGCTGGTACACCAGTACGACGGCTCGAACGTCCAGACGTACTTCGAGACCGCCACGTACGTGCTCGCGACGGTCGCACTCACGTACATGACCCTGTGGATGGCCAAGCACGCGCGCACCATCGCGAGCGAGCTGCGCGCGCGCAGTGAGCTCGCGCTCACCCGAGGAACCCGCTGGGGCCTCGGCATTCTCGCCTTCCAGGCCGTCGGACGTGAGGGACTCGAGACGATGGTGTTCACGCTCGCCATCGTCTTTTCGAACTCGCGTCAAGGGGCGACACCCGTGCACGGCAGTCTGGTACTGGTCGGGGCGGGTCTCGGACTCCTGACCTCCCTCGTGCTCGCGGTCGCGGTCTACCGACTCGGCACTCGGCTCAACTTGAAGCAGTTCTTCCGCGTGCTCGGAACGCTGCTGATTTTTTTCGCCGCTGGCTTGCTCGCCGACGCTATCGAGAACCTCCAGCAGCTGGGTTGGCTACCCATTGGCGCACACGTGCTGTGGAACTCCAGCGGGACCATCCTTGAGTCCTCAAACGTTGGCGACGTGCTGCACTCCTTGCTCGGCTACTCCGACCGCCCGACCGCACTGCAGGCTGGCGCGTGGATCTTGTACGTGGCATTAAGCGTCACGGTGTTCGTACGGCTGGGTCGCGTGCGAGTTGGATTCACTGACCCGAGTCCCGCTCCGCCGTTCACTTCCGCGCGCTGAGCACTCGATGGTTTCTTCTCCGAGGTGCGATGACTCCCGTTCACAGTCGCCCGCGGCTCGACGTCGTCGTTCGTCAAGAAATCACCTCGACGCGCTTGACAACCTTCCAGTCCCATTTGATGAGGACTCCCTCTGCCTACGGTCTACGTGACCCACGCCACGGCACGGCACGGCACGACGTCCCCTTCATCGTCCCCTGGTACGTCAGTCGCCGGGGCTGCGCGTAGATCCCTGTCAAATGGGGAGTTTTACCTTGAATTCGCAAGATCCGGCGTTTAATGGAGATCTTGGTTGATTCCGGGTGGATTGTCGCCGACAGTGGCGAATTAGATAGGGACTGTTGGACCAAAAACCAAGTCCCGTCTGGGCTATCACGTGTCTGCCACTTGGTCAATCGACGAGTTCGGGACCAGGTAGTGCACCGAAAGCGTGTCTCATCGAGCAACTGAGCAGGACGAGACCCTCACACCGAGAAGAGCGAGTACCCGTGACCTCGCTGAGGCAAGGGACGCAGAACCGCAGCACAGTGTTCGTGAGCCACCGGCGCCGCCCAGTTTACACTATTCTGTAATCTTCACAGTATTCTGTAATAACTGTACTATTCCGCAGTATTTGCATTATAGTGTTGGGAAAAGGAGTACCTATCAACATCGCAAGCCCCATCAGCAGTGTGGTGCCCACGCTAGATGGACCCGTCCTTGAGGTACTTGCGGGAAGCGCAATACCCCTTTCGCTCTCCGAAGTCCAACGCCGAGCGTCACGCGGCACGCTTTCTGGTACGCGAAGGGTACTCCAGCGGCTGGTGACCGAGGGAGTGGTCCTAGACGTTCCCGGCGGGTACCTCTTGAACCGTGAACACGTCGCGGCGCAGGCCATCGATGCGCTCGTCACCATTCGAGCCAGGTTCCTTTCTCGCCTGCACACCGAAGTGGCGTCGTGGCCGTACCAGGCTGATCTGGTTGGAATCTTCGGTTCCTTTGCGCGCCGCGACGGAGACTCGAGGAGTGACATCGACATCGTGATAGTCGGGGAGGAACGTTGCCCGGATGGTGTACAGGACGAACTCGCGCGCGCCGTCGTCACCTGGACTGGTAACCGAGCTCAAATCGTGGCCATCACTCCGTCAGAACTTCGAGCGATGCGGTCCGTCGACGAGCCGATTCTCGCCGAGTGGCGCAGAGACCTCGAAGTGGTGTACGGCAACACCGCCGTCTTCGAAGCAGCGCCAGCGTGAGCGCTCACAAAAGCGCGTCAACGAGCCCGTGCTCACGTCCCGAGGCTCTCGCCCGGCTCGCGCAAGCAAGAAAGTTCGCTGAAGTGGCGACGTTATGCGTTGGAGACCGGTCCGACGAAACCTTGCCGCACGTGGCAGCGGC